>NZ_JACFPS010000008.1:0-2625 GCF_016101865.1 Commensalibacter sp. B14384M2
AAAGACTTCCCGCATTGAGAAGGCTATTGGCGATGGCAAGTGTTCCATCCCCGTTCAAGCTGCTAATGGAGGCATCTTTGTTATTCAGGGAAAGGTTGTTCGCGACAAGGCTCAGACCCTGCCGAGCCTGAATGTTCCCCGAAACCTCCATGTTCCCGCCCGCATTGACCTGAAGGCTCTTCCCGGCATAGACCAGTCCCTTCTCCGTATCGGTATAATTGCCCATTCCAAGCTCAACAACACCTGAGCTCGCCTGGATAACGCCATTGCTGTTCTCGATGTCACCGCCATGAAAAACAATATCCCCAAAGCCATTGTCCGAACCAGCCAGAATCATCCCTGAACGGTTCATCAAACCGTCAGACTCTATATGAACATTGCCCGCATTCGAGCCAATCTGGCCATTATCGTTATTCAGCTGTCTGCCACCAATATCCACAATACCCGAGGGAGTGACTATCTGGCCATGATCATTACTGACATCTCCAGAGGCGGAAACCCTGACATTCCCGGATGCCTGCGTTCCTATCCGGCCATTCATGTTGACAACCTTACCCGTTGCCTGAACCCCGATATCTCCCTGTGTTGTCAGGATAGAACCATTGCCATTGTCAAGTGAGGAGCCTGTCAATGACACATTCCCCTGACCCGTACGGATCAGGCCGGACTGGTTATTGATATCCCCGCCACGAACCGTTACATCCCCTTTGTTCAGAGAGCCAATCTGGCCTGAACTGTTGTCAATTTTACCTTTTGCCGTTAGGGAAATATCATTATTCTTGGTTAAGATACTACCTGAATGATTTAATATATCTCCTTGAATATCAAGCATTAATTTGTCTGAATTCGTATTTATCTGATTTCTGTTATCCATGGAACCAGCTTTGATTGTCAACACGCCCTGCGAGACAAATATGTTTCCCGCATTGAGAAGGCCGTTGACGATGGCAAGTGTTCCATCCCCGTTCAAGCTGCTAATGGAGGCATCTTTGTTATTCAGGGAAAGGTTGTTCGCGACAAGGCTCAGACCCTGCCGAGCCTGAATGTTCCCCGAAACCTCCATGTTCCCGCCCGCATTGACCTGAAGGCTCTTCCCGGCATAGACCAGTCCCTTCTCCGTATCGGTATAATTGCCCATTCCAAGCTCAACAACACCTGAACTCGCCTGGATAACGCCATTGCTGTTCTCGATGTCACCGCCATGAAAAACAATATCCCCTGAACTCGTGATCAAATTACCATTTTGGTTATTCAAATTACCACTGGTGATTTGAATATTACCGGCAGGGGTAATGAACTTGCCATTCTTGTTGATAAAATCATTTTTGCTGACAAGAGTTAAATTCCCGTTTTTCAGACTGCCAACCTGACCATTCGTATTGTCAAGAGTGTTTCCGGACAGTTCAATATTGCCCGCAGACGTGACAAGCTGACCCTGATTGTTCCGGATATCTCCTCCGGCATTCAAGGTCAGGTTGCCAGAAGTCTTTATACCAATCTGGCCACCAGTATTGTCAATATCGCCCCTGGAATGGACATTGACTGTCCCATTGTCTGTCAGTATAGAGGCGCTTCCGTTGTCCAATCCAGCAACATCCAGTAAAATATCCCCATTGGTTGTGCGGATCAAACCCTGTTTATTGGTCAGCTTCTGGCCCGTTATTTGAACATTGCCATCCGTTTTAACGCCAATCTGACCATTCGTATTGTCAATATCGCCCTTGGCTTGAATAACAGCATCATGAGCATTCGTAACCAAAGAACCATTTTGATTGTCGAGATCACCATTAATATCAACATGGAGTTCACCCTCTCCATTGATCAAATTACCATGGTTTTTAAATGAACCCGCTGAAAGTGTTAAACGTCCCCTGATAAAAGAAAGACTTCCCGCATTGAGAAGGCTATTGGCGATGGCAAGTGTTCCATCCCCGTTCAAGCTGCTAATGGAGGCATCTTTGTTATTCAGGGAAAGGTTGTTCGCGACAAGGCTCAGACCCTGCCGAGCCTGAATGTTCCCCGAAACCTCCATGTTCCCGCCCGCATTGACCTGAAGGCTCTTCCCGGCATAGACCAGTCCCTTCTCCGTATCGGTATAATTGCCCATTCCAAGCTCAACAACACCTGAACTCGCCTGGATAACGCCATTGCTGTTCTCGATGTCACCGCCATGAAAAACAATATCCCCAAAGCCATTGTCCGAACCAGCCAGAATCATCCCTGAACGGTTCATCAAACCGTCAGACTCTATATGAACATTGCCCGCATTCGAGCCAATCTGGCCATTATCGTTATTCAGCTGCCTGCCACCAATATCCACAATACCCGAGGGAGTGACTATCTGGCCATGATCATTACTGATATCTCCAGAGGCGGAAACCCTGACATTCCCGGATGCCTGCGTTCCTATCCGGCCATTCATGTTGACAACCTTACCCGTTGCCTGAACCCCGATATCTCCCTGTGTTGTCAGGATAGAACCATTGCCATTGTCAAGTGAGGAGCCTGTCAATGACACATTCCCCTGACCCGTACGGATCAGGCCGGACTGGTTATTGATATCCCCGCCACGAACCGTTACATCCCCTTTGTTCAGAGAGCCAATCTGGCCTGAACTGTTGTCAA
>NZ_JACFPS010000009.1:0-2162 GCF_016101865.1 Commensalibacter sp. B14384M2
TTCTGCAAAAGGGCCGGAAGATCCTTACCGTAAAGGTCATCGCCGCTGGACCGTATATCTCACAAAACCAGTTGGATCATAAAAAAATAATGTCATCATAATAAAAATTACAGATACCGTTTTATATTACTTATAAGGCTGGATCAGATAAATTGATCCAGCTTTTTTATAAAACCCGTTTGATTCTAGCAATTTTATTACTTAATCCATATCCCGACCAGGCCATCACTTCATAATGTCATTTTCCATACATTTATTGAAAAACAAAATTGGGTGAATCCCTATCTAACTATTTTTTAATAAAAATCTAATATTTATTAAAAAATAATAAATGTATTCAAGATATTACATTTCAATTATCAAATTTAATTTACTAATTATATTAATAACATTATAATAATTAAATCAATTAGATAATAAATAGCATGCTCATGAAAGTATTACTTAAATAATAAATGTCGCAAATACTTACTTTCTAACACGCTTATAATAAAAATTATATGAGAATCACTGATGACGAACCAAAAAAAAGATTACTTGCGTAAAGATAAAAAAGATAATGATACATTCAAAATAAATCATTCATTTGTCCATTCATATCAATATCCTCCATCCTATGGTGAAAAGAACAGTCAAGATTCTATTCAAACCTTCTCAAATAATCGCCTTACAAGAGAGAATGCGACTTCCAATCAATTAAAAAATGTCGAAAATACAGACCTGAACAGTTATATATTGCAAAATAACAATCCGATCATTGATAGTGGCAATTGGTATGCCGTTAAATTAAGTGATGGCCGCACTGTCTACAAAATAAACTCAACCAACGGACAGTATTTCAGCCTATCAACAAATAATCATCTTACATCTGATCCATCACAAGCCTATTCAGGACCCATCAATTTTGTTGACAGCACTGTAACCATTACAAATGGTGCAACCGTTTCAGGTTCAAATTTCCTTTTGATCAAAAACAGCCCCTCTAACAATTCAGCCATTACAATCAATACTGGTGGAACACTCCAGGATTCAAATATATTCAATCAAAATGTTACGATGAATGGTGGCAGTTCAACCAACAACACTTTTATTTCCAGCCCCGTTATCATGAACGGTTCCGCCACTTCAGATAATGACTCATTCCTTAACCCAAATACTACAAGAAGCGGTTATAATCTGGGAGGTCAAAGTTTAAGTGGCAATAGTTACAAGAATCAACCCAACTCTTATTTTCAATCAAGTGATAATAATACTGCCAATCTTACCCTCAATAACAACAGTAAAGTAACAAATCCCAATATACCGGATCTTTACAGATACAACCCTTCATCAAACAGGCTGACCGTATCAGTCAGCAGAACCGCCCAATTTTCTCAAGAACAGATTACCGGGGATGATATTGAAAACTATGTAAAAAACTATAACATTTCCAACGATCATATCAATATCATCGGTACGGGTGGCACCACCTCAATTTATATCAGCTCTGAAATCGCTTCAGATCCTGCCGGTAATATGATTAGACAGAATGTCTATAAAAATGGAGCCGGAATTATCATTTACAGAGGTAATGATCCAGTAAATATTTTCAACATTAACAATATCTATATTCAAGATGGAGCGGTTGTAGACGGTGCTGAAATTTTTGCCAATAATAGTTGGCAGAACGTTTTTATACAAAAAGGTGGCACCCTAAAAAATTCAAAATTTTATGATGGTTATATAGGGATCGAACAAGGTGGAAAGTCAATAAACAATACTTATTTCTCGCCAGAATTTTCAAGTAATGGCCATTATATCGACGGTTTGTCTCAAAATGATACGATTTATGAAACATCCTGGTCAGCAAGTGGGAAATTAAATATCGCAAATAATAATAATATTTGCTTGAATGGAAACAACCCCCCTGTCTATAATCAGACTAACAACAACCCTCCACCCAATCAAACCATCTGGTTAACCAACGGATTGACTCGCGTAACTGTCGGGACTACAGGACAATTCATCAATCCAACAATAAACACTAATCACAACTATTCCATAGATTATGTGCCGGGACTGAACACTGATAATCCCCAACCCTGTTACCTTTGTGGGACGATGATAGAGACAAGAGACGGATTGAAGGCCATAGAAGAGATCCGTGCCGGAGACATGGTTTA
>NZ_JACFPS010000010.1:0-1432 GCF_016101865.1 Commensalibacter sp. B14384M2
CGAACGCCACGGCGATAGTCGGGGCCGCGTCCTCGATTGGCGGGGCGATCATGGGGGGTGGCAATGTCGGGCCAACGGCCGCGGGTGCAGCCGGTGGTTTGGCTGGCAACATCATCTATAACCACTTCTTCCCTGATGGTCCTTTCGGAAAGGATATAAACCCTCTAGACCCTAAAAACAAAAATAAAGATGTAAATAATACAAATCAAAAAGGATTAACAGGTCAGAAAATATATAATTCTTCATCAAAACAAAATGAAGTTGCAAAAACAAATTCAAATATAAAATACGATGACACGACGGACATAAACAAGATAGCCAGCGGCATAATCCATACCGGGATCATTGGCGGTGCGAGTGCGATTACCGGCATCATGGGTGGCAGTGACAATCTCAATGGCACCAACACAGCCATTGACGCCATCACGGGTGGTCTGACAGGGCTTGCCCAGAGTGCACCCAAAATTGAGAAGGGCAAAAACAGGGGCAAAAAGCCGGCCGATAAAGCGGGGTCGAAACCCAAAGCCGAACAGGCTGACGGGAACCCGGAGCAGACTGAACAGAAAGGGGATACAAAATGAGACTTTATTTTTTGGCAAGTTTAGTGATGATGTGTTTATCTCTAACCGCCTGTACCGACAAGTTTTACATTCCTATCTGGAACGAGAAAGGGACAGCGAAACCCCTTTCCAAAACGGATGATGTAATCAGGGTCGTTGTTCCGGATAGACTTAAAAATTATGTTGAAAAAACACGTGCTGCAGAAGATGATTGGGAAAAAAATGCTAAACTAGCTGCATATATAATGACAGCCAAACTTGATACGGAAGAGAGATTGCAGGCTTTAGGCTATCAGTTAACAGATACTGGTTTTAGTTCAAATGATATTGGTAAACCAAAAAAAATAGACTGGATTGATGACCAGGGTAATACACAATATGCCATGACACATGGAGGAAAACCAACCGTATTCGCATTGGTTGATTCTAGATTAGTTAATACCTATACACAAAGGTTTATATCCAACGAACCATATTCAAGTGATCCAGGCACAGGTGCAACCACCATGTGGACAAACCATGTCGATGAGGTTACCATGAATAAGGTGGCTATAGGAATTAAACTGGTAAGGCCTATTGGTAAAGACAATCCCCTTTACCAATGCAATAATTCCTCTTTGAGTGCTGATCTATGTATTTTTCCCGACAGTTATTGGCTAGATACCTCCCATTATGAAACAATCTTTTACGGTGTGGGTACGATGACCACAAGTGCACGAGATCCGGACTATATCGAAAACCATTTGACCTCATCGATATTGTATCAATATCCCAACTTGCTGGGTAAAAAACGTGTCATTCAAATCAGCCAGCCTTTCTTCCAGGTAACCAAAATCACCGATGATAAATAAAACATCATATTCTCATATAAT
>NZ_JACFPS010000011.1:0-1251 GCF_016101865.1 Commensalibacter sp. B14384M2
GCGGTGCGAGTGCGATTACCGGCATCATGGGTGGCAGTGACAATCTCAATGGCACCAACACAGCCATTGACGCCATCACGGGTGGCCTGACAGGACTTGCCCAAAACGCACCCAAAATTGAGAAGGGTAAAAACAAAGGCAAAAAGCCGGCCGGTAAAGCGGGGCCGAAACCCAAAGCCGAACAGGCTGACAGGAACCCGGAGCGGATTGAAAAGAAAGGGGATACAAAATGAGACTTTATTCTTTGGCTAGTTTAATGATGCTGTGTTTATCTCTAACTGCCTGTGGTCCTAACATATTTTATACAAGAATATGGAATACTCAAGGGACAGCGAAACCCCTTTCCAAAACGGATGATGTAATCAGGGTCGTTGTTCCGGAAAGCTTGACAAAATATGTTGCCAAGGCAAGAAGTTATGATCCAGATTGGAGAAAAAATGGCGATATAGCTACTTTATTTTTAACAGCAAAAATGGATACTGAAGAAAAGCTCCAAGATTTAGGCTATCAGTTAACAGATACAGGATTAGATGGTGGAGATAGTGGTAAATCTAAAAAATTTAAATGGATTGATAGCCAGGGTAATGAAAAACAGGCCATGACACATGGAGGAAAACCAACCGTATTTGCTTTAATTGACGCAGGAATAATTGATACCTATACACAAAGATTTATATCTGAAGTGCCATATTCTAGCGATCCAAGTACAGGAGCAACCACCATGTGGACAAATCATGTCGATGAAGTCACCATGAATACTATTATATTTAGAATCAGTCTAGTAAGACCTGTTAATAAGGAAAGTCCACTTTATATATGTAATAATACTTCACTTAGTACAAATTTGTGTACTTATCCTGATAAATTTATGCCCGATAAATATATAACGGACTCACTTAAATATAAAGACATTTATGAAACGATTTTTCATGGTGTAGGTTCCATGACAACTAATTCTCCTGATCCAGCATATATTCAAGATCATTTGGTTTCATCGGTGTTGTATCAATATCCCAACTTGCTGGGTAAAAAAAGAATTTACCAAATCAGTCAACCTTTATTTCAAGTAACCAAAGTCACTGATAATACTCAATAATATTTAAACCATTCTTCTTTCTTATGGATATGACGACACGACGGACATAGACAAGATAGCCAGCGGCATGATCCATACCGGGATCATTGGCGGTGCGAGTGCGATTACCGGCATCATGGGTGGCAGTGACAATCTCAATGGCACCAACACAGCCA
>NZ_JACFPS010000012.1:0-572 GCF_016101865.1 Commensalibacter sp. B14384M2
GGTATCAAGATTTTGTTTCATCTGGATATCGAAACCGCTCCATATCGAATGGTTCCTGACTGAATTGCCCTGCAGGCTTCCTGTGCTGATCTGGTTTCTGGAGGCGTCGGCGGCACTGGTGATGGCGCCAGCTGTCAGGGTCGTGTCCCCCCTCACATTGACATTCAGCCCTCCCGTGCCGGCATAAATCCCGGACATCTCCTTTTCTGTTGACGCGTAATCATTGTCAATGACACGTATGTCCCCAAAGAGATCACCACTCGTATAGGGCGTATCAGGTTTATTGGGTTTGGATTGTTTATTAATAATATTTTCTTTATTTGACCCATTACTTGCCTGCTGGTTTCCCTCACCAAAGTTGTGATAGTCGCTAAGGGGTGTGTGAAACTCCATGCCAACCGTCTTGTTATTGCTGTGATACCTGTTGACATTCTGCGGCGTGGCAATGGACATGCTTCCTGTGTTGATGGTGATGGAACCGTTGCTGGGTGTTCCTTTGGTGATTGTTCCATCCCCGTTTTTCACATCGGGATTTTTGTTGACAATCTGCGCCCCATTGAGGGCGAGCCTGC
>NZ_JACFPS010000001.1:0-821366 GCF_016101865.1 Commensalibacter sp. B14384M2
TCGTCAGGCTCATAACCTGAAGGTCAGAGGTTCAAATCCTCTCCCCGCTCCCAATAACTTCCACTCAAAATTGCTATATCATCACGGACAATATCCTGTCGATCCCGTGTTGGCGCATCATCCTTGTTGCCGATCCTGCTTTTGCAGGCCAGTGGATGAACCCATGTGGTCTGTTGCCTTTGAAAGCAAAAAAAGTCTTTTATACATGAAACCGTGGAAAAATGCGTCCTGTATGGCAATCTTGGCAAACAATATGGCCACCGGGCAGTCTTTATTCCGAGGCCGGCGTATCACTTGAAAATATCATGAATTGTTGCAAACACTAACCTGCAAAACCAACATGAAATCCAGTGCCAAGTCCCTCCCATCCCCTCATGCAAAAAATGAATAAACCACTTGTGAATATCGCATGCCCACCTCTCATATAACGTAAAAAAACCTAATAAATATCATAACTTAATAAATATAAAAATTTTTTATAGAATAATTAATACTGGAAACAAAATATAGGTAAAATATTTAGTTCTGTATTTTTTCTGTTTTTATATCAAAAATATTTTGTTTATTAAAAATTTAAAAAAAAATATTTAATATCATTTTTTGTATTTAGTAAATAATTCAAAATGAAGTGTATTATAAAATACACAAATTTAAAGATTTTAACCAATTTTTCATTTTTTATCTAAGGTAACAATAAATTTATATTTTAATATATTAATCTAATGATTAACTAATATTGAAATTTTCAATTTAGAGAAAATATATCCTCTGATTGAATGTACTTTATGAGGAAAGGTTAAGTTATGGATAGTCTAATTGCTTTTTATAGTCCTATAAATTTCCTGAAAAAGTATATTATATTGGGTTTAAACGTAATGATTTTGCTTATGCCAATTAACAAATTAATGGCGCTTGATCTTTCCAATAATGGTAAACCTCCTCAAAATATTGATGATGCTTCAGTACCAGAGACGAATCGGAATGTTGCACTTGGTGAGATGAATAAATTCAATACACGTGAAGTAAACCCGTCCAGTCTTGATCCAACAAAAAGTATTTTTTCTAAACCGATAAATGACTATCTTGATAAATATGGTATTCAGCTTGGATTAAACTGGGTGACAGAAACAGCTGGTGTGGTTCATGGTGGACGGAGAAACGGTGCTGATTTTACACAACAAATAACATTTTCAGTTGATATGGATTGGGAAAAAATTGCCGGCTTAAAGGGCTTTTCAACTCATATGATTGTTATGAATCGTTCAGGTCGTAATGCCAGTGCTGATTATGTTGGGGATACGCAGATTCAGGCCCAGGAAGTATACGGGGGTGGCTATTCTCGCTTATTTCATATTTATGATGTTTATGGTGAACAAAAATTATGGAATGGTCGGGTCGATATTAAAGTCGGTCGTATGAGTGTAGGAGATGATTTTGCCCATAGTCCCATGGCATGTCAATTTATGATTCTTTCAACTTGTGGCCATCCAAGAAGTACTCAATCTCAACAGGGATTTTCAGATTGGCCTGGTGCAGTTTGGGGGGGAAGAATTCTTGTTAATATGACACCTAATAGTTATTTTGAAGTGGGTGCATATCAAAGTACACCTTGGCCACAAGGAGGAGCAACTGGATTTTATTGGGGAACCAAGGGAACAACTGGTGCTTTCGTTCCTGTTGAATTTGGTTATAATCCTGATATCGGAAAACATCATTTAGTGGGTAGCATTCATATTGGTGCAGGTATAGATAGCAGTCATTTTCAAACCTGGTCTTCACAAGTTTTAAATAACAATAAAAAAGATTACCGTACCCAATTCTGGATTCAATCCTACCAAATGATTTATCGTCATGATGCAATTGATGATCATGGACTATTTGTTTTGGCAAATTATGGGCATGATTCTACGACAACATCAACATTTAAGGACTTTTACAATTTCGGGTTTTTGGATCGTGGATTTTGGAAAGACAGAGCCTATGATCAAATTGGGGTGATGTTTACATATTATACGATCCCTCATACTCTTCGGCATGCACAGCAATTTCAAGTGGCACATGGAGCACCATTAAATGGTAATGGAGTTTTCGCTCTATTGAATGGCGCTCCTGGAGTTCAGGGAGATTCAATTTTATTTGAAGCTAATTATGGTTTTGCTGCCTATCGTGGAATCATGATTATGCCAGTATTTGAATATTTTCATCATGTTGCCGCGACGAAGGCCTATAAAGATGCAACGATTGTTGGTTTGAAAACCAACGTAACTTTTTAAAAAACTATATTGCTTGTCACTGTAAAAAGAATAAATTAACGATAATAGCTATTCTCATTATAATCAAAAATTTTATTAAAGATTTCAGGGTTGAATACAGTGATAAACTATAAATCGATTTTAATTTTATTTACTGGATTACTGCTTAATGCCTGTAATCCAGAAATGGGGCGTTTACCCTTGGAAAGTGATGTTGGCTGCCTGCGTAAAGAATTATCTTCCCCTGATCATCCTTCATTTCATATGGCGGCCAATTTTTGTCAAAAGACAAAGAATCATATATTACAACCCTTGAATTTGAAAAATGCCCCTGATCTGCAAAAAAAGGCTGAAAAAGCAGGAATTGCTTATTGTTCATAGATGAAAATTAATTTTTTAGAACTTAT
Organism: Commensalibacter sp. B14384M2; assembly: GCF_016101865.1. Taxonomy (NCBI): domain Bacteria; kingdom Pseudomonadati; phylum Pseudomonadota; class Alphaproteobacteria; order Acetobacterales; family Acetobacteraceae; genus Commensalibacter; species Commensalibacter sp. B14384M2. The sequence goes on from NZ_JACFPS010000001.1 coordinate 2,660, forward strand.
AATAACTTTATTGAATTAAATAAAACAATTTTTTGTTTTATGACATTAAAAAACAAAATATATATGATGTGTTTTTAAGCGGATTTAGCTTTATATTATTATTTACTATAACGTCAGATTATTAAGTCAAGTCGGATCACGTTAAATTATATTTAAAAAATGATTTAATTAAGTTTATGGTGCCGACACTCGGAATTGAACCGAGGGCCTACTGATTACGAATCAGTTGCTCTACCCCTGAGCTATGTCGGCGTGGTTTTTGTTTTATATAGGAGCTTTATTTATTCTTCAAGAGTGGAGGGTGAAATTTATTAAGAAATATGAAAATGAAGCTTATTATAGAATTTTTTTTGGATATAAGATTTGTTTTATTAGGCTTATTGATCAATCACTATTATAAAAAAAAGAGATTTTGTCTCAATGGATCTTGTTTAAGTTTTATGAAGAAATCAGAATTTAGTAAAAATGGTTCTGAATATTTGGATAAGTCGGTAAGGATGCAAAAAATGATAATGGGAAACGAAAAGCTGTTTTATATTGTTTTGCATCCAGTATTTAAGGGACTAAAGTTTTTCCACCTGATTATATTCCAGATCAACAGGTGTAGAACGTCCAAAAATGGAAACACTGACTTTTAGTCGACCTTTTTCAGTATCTATTTCTTCAATAACACCATTAAATGAAGTGAATGGCCCGTCGGAAACACGAATTTGCTCGCCAACCTCAAAGTCTACAGAAGGACGCGGACTATTTGCACCTTCTTTGGCTTGATTAATGATATATTCGGCCTCTGCATTGGAAATTGGGGATGGATGCATTCTGTTTCCAAGAAAACCCGTAACCTTGGGGGTATCCTTGATTAAATGCCATGCCTCATCAGTCATCTCCATTTTGACCAGAACATAACCGGGGAAGAATTTACGTTCTGTTTGGACTTTCTGGCCACGTTTAACCTCTATGACTTCTTCTGAAGGGACAAGGATTTCTTCCACTTGGTCAGTTAAACCTTTTTGTTCAATCTGTTCTTTAATCTGTTGAACAACCTTTTTTTCAAAACCAGAATAGACATGAATGACGTACCACCGTTTTGCCATAACTGGTTTACCCTCCTAGGCCAAATAAAATCCGTATTCCAAAGCCGATAGCCTGGTCCACGATGAAAAAGAATGCAGAAGCACCCGCAGCCATTGCCAGAACAGCGGCGGTTGTGATTAATGTTGTACGACGTGAAGGCCAAGTTACCTTTTTGGCTTCAGCACGAACCTCATTTAGAAATTTCGTGGGATTGACCGGCACGAAATACCTTCCCTACATAAAATGATCCTAAAATACTATGTTAAATTATTATAATATATCAGGATGGGTTGAAAACAAAATGAATGTTTGTCATTCATATTTAATTTGGCAGGGGTGGAGGGTCTCGAACCCGCAACCTCCGGTTTTGGAGACCGGCACTCTAGCCAATTGAGCTACACCCCTGCAAAAAATTTGATATGAATGGATCAGAACCATCATATCTATTGATACAAGAAAAAGCAATGGAATGGACAGAAAGTCAAGTAAAAAATGAATAAAAATTATTTTTTATAAAAATGATAAAAAAAAGCTTGATTTGGGAAGAAAAATCATTAAAAGTTTTTTCAGACTCAATCGAGCATTATCAAGCGGGCGTAGCATAGTGGTAATGCAGTAGCCTTCCAAGCTACCGAGGAGGGTTCGATTCCCTTCGCCCGCTCCACTTTCGAATTTCCAGAATTTCACTGAATTTAGCTGCGTTCAACCGCCTCATGATATGCTCACATCTAAAATTGGTTGGGAAATGTAAAATGAATCATTTTCGAAGATTTTTCTCTGCGACTGACAATTGTTACCGGCTTCTGGATGGTTGTTGATAGACATAAGCTGGCTGTGAGTGATACTGAGACGATAATTGATTATATCTATTTTACTGTCATGCTCATTATCTGGGCATTCAAAATAAAATCAGCGTTAAAAACTTATGCTCAAATGAGTTTAATTTGAACTGAAAATGAATCCATTCTGCATATTTATTTTTGGTATTATATTGTATAATGCAATAATGATATGGAATCAGAGCTATAAAAATTAATATTATTCATAGTCAGGAAATAGCTGGATACGATGCTAGAATTTTTTTGGAGGTTCAATATCATACGTTCCAGGCGGTTTGCGAACCTGATCCTTTGATTGCAGCATTAGATGCGCTTTGCGCATACGCATTTCTAATAACATTTTTTGAGGTGTCGTATTAGATAAATAACTAAATTCTTTTCTGAATTTCGTTTTGCGATAGTTTCTTTTCGGCTGCGGGGATTAATGACGATTAGTTCGGATAAAAGGCAAAGGCTATGGATATGCAAAATTAATTGGTCTATACCAGCTGAAGAAGAATTGAGATGGCGTATTAATTAATATCGAGGCGTGAGATAGACTGGCGTGTGATGTTTTCTGATGCAGCAGCTGATTTAATTGTTCATTTCCTAACAGTGAGTTGGCGCCTTTTTCGCCGAGATATACTGGTACATGTGCTAATAATAATTCGTAAAATCAAGTTTCAGAGCAATAAAGCAGATTTCAATCTGTGGTGAGATGACCTTGGCACATCAAGTGTTGAGCGTCATGATTTATATACAGTTGACTTGAGTATAGTGAACAATTGTGAGGTGTTCTTAACAACGTTAAACTTGATGAAAGTGAATGAATAGGTGAAGAAGGACGTGGTTTTATCCAGATGATGAAAAATTTGATCCTGACCGTTTGGTAGTTGTTATTTTTATTTAGTTCATTAGATAAAAATTCAACGGGCTTAATTAATTGTGCGGGGATTTTTAATGCCAACATATGAATATATGGAAAATAATATAGCATAGAAAATGTTTTTATTATAAATATAGCCAGATTTGTATTATCGGACTTATTATTTTCACACTGGTTATGATGACACGGTGATTATCGTGATAGCAGATAAAACCGAATAGCAATTTGAGTATTATCTTATATTCTCGTAGTATGGCGTGTTAAATACAGAGGTTTAATAATAGCTGATAACTATTTTTTTTAGCAGTAATCGCCATCTAGTGCCTGTGACGATTAAAGATTGCGGCAGTGTTTAGGTAGAATGTTCCCGCATTACGATTTGTTTCTCTTATCCCGTTCAGGCCCTATGAAAAGCTTATCGGAGTATTTATCGAAACGCGCATGTTCTGCCAATTTGGATGCATTATCCGATCAGTCGGGATTGAGCGGGTCAAGATCAGTTGTAATTTTATCGTGCTGCCCTGTGTCCAAACTGGCTGAGACAATAATGTCTATCGGAACAGGCTTTTATTCGTCGGCATTGCATAGACTGCCAATAATGGGTAAGAAAGTGATTTACTTATATCTTTGTCGACGCACCAATATTGATATCCAATAATTGTTATTTTTCCTTAAATAAAAATATTTTTTACTAAAAATTATATTAAATCGAATTGATCGTTTGAATGATTGTCGGTATAACAATCATTCTGTATGACTTGAGACAAATTTATTTTTGAAAAATATTTTTGTTTTTATTATTGATTTACTTTAAAATATAGGCTTTTAATAATATCATTTTGGACTGTAAAACCTTTGCTGAAGAGGTAAAATGAAGCGGGTAAAGTTTCAATTGCATTTTAGTGAACGATGAGAGAACAAGCGAAGTGAATACCGATGCAACACATGCTGCGCTTGCAGCTTCCGCCTTTACGGCAAATAATCTTAAGGGGCGATATGCTACCGCGTTATATGAATTTGCTGAGGAACAGCATGCTTTAAATGAGGTGATTGCAGAGGCCGAGGGTTTGTTAAAAATTATTTCTGAAAATGAAACATTGAGAAATGTTTTAAATAACCCTTCTTTGGATACTGTACAAAGCAAAGCAATAATGGCTGAGTTGATGAATCATTGTGGATTCAGTCAGATTTTGCAGAATTTTGTAGGTGTGGTTGCAAATAATCGAAGGCTTGCTGATTTAAAATCTTTTTTAATGGCATTTTTTGCTTTGGTTAATCTTCGTCGTGGCATTACTGCTGCTGAAGTCATTACAGCTTCTCCTTTAACGGATATGCAACGTGCCCAATTAAAGGATCGTTTTTCCCAAGCAGGGTACAATAAAGTAGATATTCAAGAGCGTATTGATTCAAAGATACTAGGTGGAATTATCGTACGTATTGGGTCAAAGCTCTATGATGCTAGTCTTCAATCACGTCTTAATCGCCTATACAATGTTATGAAGGGAGCCGCGTGATGGAAATCCGTCCCGCAGAAATTTCGGACATCCTTAAAAAACAAATTGCGTCCTTTGATAAAGAATCTGACATTGAGGAAACAGGAATTGTTCTGTCTGTTGGTGACGGTATTGCATTGGTTTATGGCCTGCAAAACGTTATGGCGGGGGAATTGGTTTCTTTTGTCAACAGCAATTTGACCGGGATGGTTTTAAATCTGTCAATCGACCATGTTGGTGTTGTTATTTTTGGTGACGACAGTCAAGTTCGTGAAGGGGACAACGTTACTCGTACAAATCGGGTTGTGGATGTGCCTGTTGGTAAGGGATTGTTGGGTCGTGTTGTTGACGGATTGGGAAATCCGATTGATGGAAAGGGGCCCTTGAAAGATGTCGAACGTCGTTTGGCAGATGTTAAGGCTCCCGGAATTATTCCGCGTCAATCCGTATGTGAATCAATGTTGACCGGGATCAAGGCTATTGATGCTCTGGTTCCAATCGGGCGTGGACAGCGTGAATTAATCATCGGTGACCGTCAAACTGGCAAATCAACAATCTTGGTTGATACGATGATTGCCCAAAAAACCATGAATGCTTTAAAGGATCCTAAGCAGACTCTTTATTGTATATATGTGGCTATCGGTCAAAAACGCTCCACTGTTGCACAGGTTGTTCGCACGTTGGAGGAACAGGGTGTAATGGATTACTGCATTGTGGTGGCCGCAACCGCTTCAGATGCTGCGCCAATGCAATATATTGCACCTTATGCCGCCACGGCAATGGGTGAATATTTTCGTGACAATGGTATGCATGCATTGATTAGTTATGATGATCTGTCAAAACAGGCCGTAGCTTATCGTCAAATGTCCCTTTTATTGCGTCGTCCTCCTGGACGTGAGGCTTATCCTGGCGATGTATTCTATTTGCATTCTCGTCTCTTGGAACGTTCTGCAAAAATGTCCGATGAACGTGGTGCAGGTTCATTAACTGCCTTGCCTGTTATTGAGACACAGGCTGGTGATGTTTCTGCATATATTCCTACCAATGTTATTTCCATTACAGATGGTCAGGTTTTCTTGGAAACAGAATTATTTTATCGTGGTATTCGTCCTGCGGTTAATGTGGGGACTTCAGTTTCCCGTGTTGGATCAGCGGCACAAAGCAAAGCAATGAAACAGGTTGCCGGCAGTATTAAGCTGGAGCTTGCCCAATATCGTGAAATGGAAGCGTTTTCTCAATTTGCTTCCGATCTTGATGCATCGACCCGTAAGTTGCTTGAACGTGGCTCAAGATTAACAGAATTGTTAAAACAGCCCCAAAATTCTCCCTATACCATGGAAGAAGAGGTCGTTGTTTTATATGCGGGTACCCGTGGTTACACTGATGAAATTCCAGTAAACAAGATTCAGGAATTTGAGCATCAATATATTGAATCCATGCGTTCTACCGGTATCGAAATTCTTAATGGAATTCGTGATGCACGCCAGATCACTAAGGAATTGGAAGAAAAATTGGCAGCATTCCTGAAAAATTTTGTTGCACAATTCAAACAGGCTTAGGGAACTTTGTGAATGGCTTCTTTAAAAGAATTGCGTGCTCGTATAAATAGTGTCAAATCGACCAAAAAAATAACGAGTGCTATGAAAATGGTTGCGGCAGCCAAAATGCATCGTGCTGAGCGACGTTCTCGTCAGGCTCAGCCTTTCGCTATGGCGATGCAGCGTATTCTGGTTAGTTTGAAGCAGTCTTTGGATGGTCGTCCTGGTTTGCCTGCATTGTTAACAGGTACTGGTAAAGACAAGGTTCATCTTATTGTTCCAATGAGCAGTGATCGGGGTTTGGCAGGTGGATTTAACAGTAATATAAATCGTACATTACGCAATATGGTCAAACGTCTACAAGAACAGGGAAAGATTGTTAAGATTTTTCCTGTTGGCTTGAAAACGTATGTATATTGCCGTAGTGAGTTTCCCAATCTTATCATCGGACCTGAACATGTCGATTATCGTTTGGGTAACGTTGAATATCAGTCCGCAGACCAGATCGCTGCCTATATCGAGTCTTTATTAGAAGAACAGCGATTTGATGTTTGTACTGTCATTTACAATAAATTTAAAAATGTGATGGTTCAAACACCAACGGAGTTGCAGCTTATTCCATTGGAGCTTGCCGTAAAGGATACGGACCGTAAAGACGGTGCTGATCAAAAAAACAGTTCAGGATTGCGAGATCAGGCAGATTATCTGTTTGAGCCTGAGGCGGAAGATGTATTGCATCGTTTGCTTCCGGAAAATTTGAGAGTTCAGATTTTTGCGGCAATGCTTGAAACAAATGCTGGTGAACAGGGTGCTCGAATGACTGCAATGGACAGTGCGACACGCAATGCCGGAAAGGCTATTGATAAGTTGAGTTTATATTATAATCGGACGCGTCAGGCCAATATTACTAATGAACTTACTGAAGTTATATCGGGTGCGAATGCTGCCTGATTGTTATTATAAATTATACTATACTGCTAGGAGCTGACCTTATTATGTCGGATACAGCAATTAATGAAAGTAATGCAACAATGGGTGATTCAGAAGCGGGGAATCAAGAAAATCAGGCATCTAAAAGTAATTCTGTGGGAAAAGTTACAGAAATCAAGGGTGCTGTTGTTGATGTGCAGTTTACAGGGGAGCTTCCTTATATTTTAAATGCGTTAACATGTAAGGTCGGGGATCGTACGCTTGTATTGGAAGTTGCACAGGAAATCGGTGATAACCAGGTGCGCTGTATCGCCATGGATTCAACAGATGGTATGGTTCGTGGAATGGAAGTGATTAATACGGGTAGCCAGATTTCCGTTCCTGTCGGGCCTGAAACACTCGGTCGTATTTTGAATGTTATTGGTGAACCTATTGATGAAATGGGCCCTGTTCATTCTGCCAAGCGAATGCCAATCCATCGCCAGGCCCCTTCATTCGAGGAACAGGGTGTAACAACTGAAATCCTGCAAACCGGTATCAAGGTTGTTGACCTTCTTTGCCCTTATTTACGGGGTGGTAAAATTGGTCTGTTCGGGGGTGCCGGTGTTGGTAAAACCGTTTTGATTCAGGAATTGATCAATAATATTGCGATGGGTCACGGTGGTGTTTCAGTTTTTGCTGGTGTTGGTGAACGAACCCGTGAAGGAAATGACCTGTATCATGAAATGATTGATGCGGGTGTTATCAAGATTAATGAGGGTAAAACTGACGGCTCAAAAGTTGCTCTTGTTTATGGCCAGATGAATGAGCCACCCGGAGCCCGTGCGCGTGTGGCGTTATCCGGTCTGACGGTTGCAGAATATTTCCGTGATGAAGCTGGACAGGACGTATTATTCTTTGTTGATAATATTTTCCGTTTTACCCAGGCTGGTTCTGAAGTGTCTGCCCTGCTGGGTCGTATTCCTTCCGCCGTGGGGTATCAACCGACATTGGCAACTGAAATGGGTGCATTGCAAGAACGCATTACCTCTACGCAAAAAGGTTCTATCACTTCTGTTCAGGCTATCTACGTGCCTGCGGATGACTTGACGGATCCCGCGCCAGCAACAACATTTGCTCACTTGGATGCGACAACAGTTTTAAACCGCTCAATTGCTGAATTGGGTATTTATCCTGCTGTAGATCCTCTGGATTCAACTTCACGTTCCTTGGATCCCCGTATCGTTGGTGAAGAACACTATGAGGTTGCGCGACGGGTACAGGAAATTCTGCAAAACTATAAATCTTTACAGGATATTATTGCAATTCTTGGTATGGATGAGCTTTCTGAAGAAGACAAAAAGATTGTTGCACGGGCACGACGTATTCAACGTTTCCTGTCCCAGCCTTTTCATGTTGCTGAAATCTTTACCGGAATGCCAGGTAAATTGGTGGCAGTAAAGGATACAGTTCGTTCCTTTAAAGAAATTGTCGATGGAAAACATGATGATTTGCCAGAAGCTGCTTTTTATATGGTAGGCACTATTGAAGAGGCAGTTGCAAAAGCCGAAAAAATGAAACAAGAAGAAAAATAAACGGTTAAAAGCCATAAAGGAAAATAATAATGTCAATCAAACTTGAAATTATTAGTCCCGAGAAAGTTGTTCTTTCTCAGACAGTGGATATGGCTGTTTTACCTGCTTTAGAGGGGGATATTGCCGCAATGGAAGGTCATGTCCCCATGATTTTTCTTCTTCGTGCTGGAGTGATTGATCTTTATCAGGACAATAAGGTTATCCATCGTCTGTTTGTTGAAGACGGGTTTGCCGAAATGCAAGAAAGTTGTTGTACTGTTCTTGCCAAACAAGTCAGAAAATTGAATGAACTTTCTGAAGAGGAAGGGATCAAGCGTTTGGCAAAATTGCAGGAAGAGTATAATAGGGTTTCAGGTACCAATGATACTGATAAGCAACGTGAGTTGATTGACAGAATGCAGGGAGCCAATGCTATTATTGATTTGGCTGTTTCAGATAAACATAACCAAACCCTTTAGTAATGAAAGATATTATCTGCCACGATAGGCAGGAACATCTTGTGAAGGAATCCATACATTTTCGGGAGGTGTGCTGGTTTGCCAAAAAACATCTATAGGCATTCCCCCTCTTGGATACCAATATCCACCAATTCGTAACCATATTGGGTCAAGTAATTTTGTCAGTGTGGTTGCGATTTCAACTGTACAAGCTTCATGAAAAGCTCCATGGTTTCTAAAACTTGCCAAATATAATTTTAGTGATTTGCTTTCGACAATCCATTTATCTGGAATATAGTCGATTACAAGATGAGCAAAATCTGGCTGTCCGGTAATTGGGCATAATGATGTGAATTCTGGTGCGGTAAAACGAATAGTATAATCATATTCAGGATAAGGGGCAGGCACTTTTTCAAGTTTTGCTTCGGATGGAGATTGAGGTAAAGAGGTATTTGCCCCAAGCTGGGTCAGGTAGTTTTTAAGTTCTTTGGTATCATTCATTGTTTTACCTTTTACTGTAAGGTTGAATATAACATTTTTGAATTCATAATATCGATTAAGTTTATATTGGATTTACTTTAATCATATTCTATGAAAACGGAAACAGGATTTAGTGACGTTGGTATTACAATAGGATAGAAAAAACAAGATGTTTACAGAGGAAGAAAAACAGGCGGCAAAATTTAAAATATTGTTACACGCCAATGCCGGAATTGCCAAAATATTTGAAAGCCCAATATTTTAATATAGTTGATGATCAGAATGGCGTTCAGGCAGATCAAAATTGCCTGTGGAAAAAAGATTATATTTTTTGGCGCGATTATCATTTGCAAGCCAACATGGGGGAATCTGTTCAAAAAATAAACAAAATGCAATAACGATTACGTGGTTACTTTTTTTTGATTTTGATCAATCTTATGATTTTATAAAACAATATTATCTTTTTGAATTTGCTAATTTATTTCAGGGTTGCTGTATTTATCCAGTAATGCAATCAGACATTTTTCGTTTCTGTTATCTATTGCAAATATATTGATGTTGAAATTGATTGTTATGCAAGTCTGGATAATATTTTTGTCTATCAGGAATTTGATTGTTTTTTATTATATGTTCAGGGAAATGATTCCTATATTGAAAATGGTTTGATCGTATCAAAAATGGAAAATAAAATAAAAAATCTGACTGAAACAAAAGCATTTGCCAATATAGAGGAAGCGTACTGGATCAGGTCTCTTATCAACGAGTGTTTTGGAATTGTTCATGGATACAATTTTGTTAAATTAATCTTTTTTGTCTATTGATACTTTGAGATTAATGTCAAATTATTTTATAAATCGTGCTTATAATCATGCAGAGTTATTTTGTAAAAACACAGAAATAGGAAATTGGAGGAAATTTAAATTACCTTGAAAATCATATTATTTATAACGATTTTCAGTGTAACTAATTTAATTGTTTATGAAATCATTTAAGGAATTTCCTGCACCTCAATTAATATCAGACAGTCATTCTCTGAGACAAATGGTTGATTCATTGTTGGTAGAAAACTATGTAACAATGGACACTGAGTTTGTAAGAGAATCGACTTATTGGCCGGAATTATGTTTAATTCAAATTGCAGGTAGTCATCAGGTTTATTTGGTTGATGCTCTTTCCAAGACAATTGATTTATCCTTATTAACCCCTCTATTGCTTGAACCAAAGATTGTTAAGGTTTTTCACGCCGCTCAGCAGGATTTGGAAATTTTTTTGCATTTATTTGGCTTTTTGCCTGTATCGATATTTGATACGCAGATTGCTGCAATGGTTGCAGGGTTTGGAAATCAAATCGGTTATGATTCATTGATTGAATCGTTACTGAACCATAAGGTTGATAAATCCTATCGGTTTAGTGACTGGTCAATGCGTCCCTTAACAAAAGCACAACAGGATTATGCAGTTGCAGATGTAACCTATCTGTGGAGTGCTTTTCCAATTTTATATGAAAAATTACGATTGGATAATCGCTTAAGTTGGGTTGCTTCTGAAATGGAACTTTTGTCCAATCCAGATTTTTATTTACCTCCTATTGAAAAAATCTGTAAAAAATTAGGGGCAAAAATTCGTAATGGTCGATCATTGGCCTGTTTATCTTATTTAATACAATGGCGTGAAGAGAAAGCTCAAAAGGTGAATATCCCAAGGCATCATTTCATTAGGGATGAAAGTCTTATTGCTATTGCCGTGGCTTTACCCGATACTGTAAAAACCTTGGAAAAAATAAGAGGTATTAATAGAGATTTTGCCAACGGCCAAGATGGTCAATCTGTCTTAGAAATTATAAAAAAAACGAAAGAGATTGATTCTGAATCATTGCCAACCCCTTTTATCTATAAAAATCCTGTAGAAAAACCATCAGAAGCTCTGGTTTCGTTGTTAAAGGTAATGTTATTGGCCAAATGTGAAATTTATAAAGTGGCCCCTAAGCTGGTTGCCAGTAGTAAGGATATTGAAAAAATAGCTCTGGGTTATCGAGATTTGGAAATATTTACAGGTTGGCGTCATGAGGTTTTTGGAAAAGATGCCATTGATCTATGTGAAGGGAAACTCATGATATCCGTTCAAGATAAAACATTAAAATTTGTAAAAGTTTGAATTTTGTTTTTAAAAAATTATTTGTTATTTATAAAGTGATGTAATTAAGGTGAAAATGTATGGAATGGACTGATGAAATCGTTGCCCGCCTACGGGAATTATGGGCACAAGGTCTTTCAACAGCGGAAATTGGCAGACAGCTTAATGTAACGAAAAACGCTGTTGTTGGTAAAGCGCATCGATTGGGACTTGAGGGAAGACCTTCCCCGATTCGCAAGGCGAGTGTAACAAAAGATAAAGTGGGTGAAACAAAATCTCAAAAAAATGCTATATCAAAAAAGGATGAGTCTAAAAAAAATAAAACCGTTACACAGACTGTTATAGAATCAAAAGAGATTAATGCTGTCAAAGACGAATCAGTTAAAGAGAAGCTTGAGGTTAGGACTAAAAAACCTAAAAAGCTTGAATTTATATCACCAAAAGAGCTGCCTTCTTATCGAAAATCAAATTCAGAATGCTGTTGGCCGATAGGTGATCCAGGCGAAAAAGACTTTCATTTTTGCAAGGCGCCGATCGTTCCGGGTAAACCCTATTGTTTGGAACATGTTCAGATCGCCTATGTAAAATTGAAAGATCGTAAGAATAACGTTGCCTAATAAATCTATCTTTTCTCATAAAATTGAATTTTGATGAGAGAAGATATGGTTACATAAATATTTGTTTATTATTTCGACTAAGTTGCTGAAGATTTAACTTCTTCTGTCACCACTTCCTCTTTATCGTTGCTATAATCGACAGCTGACGTTTGTTTCAGTTTGTCCGTGGTAATCATTTCAACCTGTCCGGTGATTTGTCCACCATCTTCAACTTTAAGGCGTCGGCATTTCGCCTTGCCAAGGAGCTTGCCACTTGCAGTGACTGTAAGATTTCCTTGAGCGGTAATATTGCCTTCCAGTATCCCGGTTATTTCAATATCCTGGGATTCAACAGTTCCACGGAAAACTCCAGATTGCTGAATGACAAGTTTTTTCAACTTGATTGAGGAGGTTTCAATCGTTCCTTCAACTATGAGTGTTTCAACGTCATTAAACGTACCTTGTATGTGTATACCCTGACCAACGACAAGAGCCCTGCGATTTAGGGATGCGTCATTTGAATATGTATGTTCTGTATTGTTTAAAAGCGTATTTCGGTTAATAAGTTTTTTTTCAAGAATAGGGGTTAGATTATTCATTGTAAGATAAGACTTTCGTTTAAAGAACAAAGTAAAATCGGGTAACGTTGGGTTACGGGTTATTTTTGTTGTTTAATAATGGCTTCTTGTATAGTTTGTAAAGCAAAGTATAACAGACCTGCTAGGGAAAAAAGACATTTAGTCAAAACAGATTGAAGATTTTTGAAAAATTAGTAAATGTTTTAAATATATTAATTACTTTTTAAGTATGCTGGCAAGAAAAAGAAATAACATCATTTAAGATTAGTGAATATAATTTTTATAATTATATGGAAAGGAAATAGTTTTTTATGCGTGGTTTTAAAAATTTACTTGGTCGGAAGAAAGAGGATGATGTTGAATTTGATATTGCAGGAATAGGGAATGCCATTGTTGATATATTGACACGAGTTAATGATGATTTTCTCGAAAAACAGGAAATGATACCCGGAAGTATGAGTTTGATTGATGCAAAACGGGTCAAGGCCTTGAAAAGCCTGATAAAGCCGGAAAAACAAATGAGTGGGGGATCAGTGGCAAATACCTGTTTTGTTGCGGCCCTGATGGGGGCAAAAACGGCTTATTTGGGAAAAGTTGCGGATGACACCGTCGGAAAACGCTTTGCAGAAGATATTCAGCAGGGTGGTGTTTATTTTCCATCGACCCCTTTAAAATCATCCCTGCATCCAAATCTATATACAGCTCGGTCAATTATTTTTGTAACGCCCGATGGACAAAGAACCATGAATACTTATTTGGGGGCTTGCACTCAATTTACACCAGATGATGTTGATGAAGATGTCATAAGTCATGCCAAAATAACTTTATTGGAGGGATATTTATTTGATGGTGAACTTGCACAAAAGGCATTCTATCAGGCTGCAGATATTTCGCACAAAGCAGGAAGGAAAATCGCGTTGAGTTTGTCTGATCCTTTTTGTGTAAAGCGACATCTGGTACAGTTTAAGGATTTTGTATCAAATCACGTGGATATGGTTTTCGCAAACCAATTTGAAATTTGTGCACTATACGAAACGGAAGATTTGGAAAAAGCCATTCAAAATGCTTCGCAGGATATTCCAATCGCTGTTATAACCTGTGGTGAAAAGGGCAGTGTTATTCTTGCCAATTCAGAGCGGATAGAGGTTGCCAGTGTTCCAACGGTTGTTGTGGATACGACAGGGGCAGGTGATGCTTATGTCGCTGGATTTTTGGCTGGCTGGACTACTGACAGGACTTATGCCGAATGTGGTCGTCTGGGAAGTGTTGTGGCTGCGGAAGTTATTTCCCATGTGGGTGCCAGACCATTACCGGAATTGAAAGAAGTCATGAATTTCTAATTTTTGGCTTTTTTGATAAAAATAACTTTTGTTATTAATTTACGTAACTATTGAGAAGAAGAATAATATGTATGTTTTGTAGATAATGCGAAACATACATATTTTGTATTGTTGGAGAATGAAAAACATCATGGAGATCCGAAATATTGCCATCATTGCACATGTTGACCATGGCAAGACAACGTTGGTTGATCAGTTATTACAGCAGTCCGGAACTTTTCGTGAAAATCAGCATGTGGTTGAACGTGCAATGGATAGTAATGATTTGGAACGTGAACGAGGGATTACGATTCTTGCCAAATGTACCTCTGTTGTATGGAATAATGTAAGAATTAATATTATTGACACCCCAGGTCATGCGGATTTTGGGGGGGAGGTTGAACGTATCTTATCAATGGTTGATGGGGCGGTTGTCTTGGTTGATGCAGCCGAGGGAGCTTTGCCACAAACTAAATTCGTAGTTGGAAAAGCTTTGAATCGTGGTTTGCGCCCCATTGTTGTGGTGAACAAGGTTGACCGTTCAGATTCTCGTGCGGATGAAGTGCATAATGAAATTTTTGACCTGTTTGCAGCGATGGGTGCCAATGATGAGCAGCTGGATTTTCCAATGCTTTATGCGTCAGGGCGTCAGGGATGGGCTGATTATACAATTGAAAACCATAAAGAGGATTTAAGTGCGCTGTTTGATCTTATCGTCAAACATGTTCCTGCACCAACGGTTAACCTTGATGCGCCTTTTGCAATGGTTGCTTCTATCCTTGAATATGACAATTTTCTTGGACGTATATTAACCGGACGGGTAGAACAGGGAACAGCAAGGGTAAATATGCCTGTTCGTGTTTTGCAACATGATGGTAAAATTATTGAGACAGGCCGTCTAACAAAATTGCTAGCCTTCAGAGGTCTGGAACGTGTTCCTGTTGAGGAGGTCCAGGCTGGTGATATCGTGGCTGTGGCAGGTTTATCCAATACAACGGTTTCAGAAACCATTGCTTCTCCAGAAATAACGGAACCCTTACATGCTACCCCGATTGATCCTCCAACCCTATCTATGACCTTTCGCATTAATGACGGTCCTTTGGGTGGACGTGAAGGAAAAAAGGTGACCTCTCGTCAAATCCGTGAACGCCTGTATCGCGAGGTTGAGGGTAATGTTGCTATTCGTGTTACGGATAGTGCTGAAAATGATGCTTTTGAAGTGGCTGGACGTGGAGAGCTACAACTCGGTGTTTTGATTGAAACGATGCGTCGGGAAGGATTTGAACTGACTATTGGCCGTCCAAAAGTTCTAACCCGCATTAACGAGGAAACAAGTGAGAAAGAAGAACCCTATGAAGAGGTTCTTATTGATGTTGATGAACCTTATTCTGGGGTTGTTGTTGAAAAAATGTCCCTCCGAAAAGGTATAATGCAGGATATGAATCCATCTGGTGGCGGAAAAGTGAGATTGACTTTCTCAATTCCTTCCCGGGGTTTGATTGGATATCATAGCGAGTTCTTGACGGATACACGGGGAACCGGGATCATGAACCGGCTTTTTTCAGGTTATGGTCCCTGGGCTGGACCCATTGCTGGGCGTCGTAATGGTTCGTTGATTTCTGCCGAAAATGGTGTTGCCGTTCAATATTCCCTTTTCTCTTTACAGGATCGAGGGGTTTTGTTTGTAGAACCTTCTGACAAGGTTTATGTCGGAATGATTATTGGTGAACATTCTCGTGAAAATGATCTGGATGTTAATCCAATCAAAGAAAAAAAATTAACCAATATGCGTGCTGCGGGTAAAGATGAGGCACTTTTATTGACTCCGGCAAGAAAAATGTCATTGGAACAGGCTATTGCTTATATTGAGGATGATGAATTGGTGGAAGTTACACCGTCAGCCATTCGTCTTCGCAAATTATATCTTGATCCACATGAGCGGAAACGTCACGTCAGACAAAGAGCTGAAAGCTGATTATACATAAATTTATACAGGATTATAATAGGATATGATCCTGTATGTAACAATTTGTAACTTGATTTTAAAACAGGTCATTTTATAATTAACACGATTGCAAGGATTGCTGATTTTCTGTTTTCTTTTAAGAAATGAAATAAGACCAAATTAAGGCATAATTGTAAAAAATAGCAAAAATAATGCAATTATAATGTAAGACAAACCCATCAGGTTATGCTAACTTTTTCACATATCGGATATAGATTTTCGATACGATTTTAATTGATAATTTTGATTGGGAATAAAATGAAATTATTAGCTCGTCGTCTTTCTTTCGCTCTATCAACAGCAGCTGTATTAGGTTTTGCAGCTCCAGCTTTCGCTCAAGAAGCTGCACCAGCATCTCCTGCTCCTGCCGCTGTTGCACCAGCGGCTCAAGCACCAGCATCTGCTCCAGCAGCGGCAGCTTCTGAAGCTCCAGCAACAGACGCAGCAGCTCCAGCTACTCATCATGGTAAAAGAGCGCATCACGGTAAAAAAGCGCATCATGGTAAAAAAGCACACCATGCTAAAAAAGCGGCAGCTTCTGAAGCTCCAGCAACAGACGCAGCAGCTCCAGCTGCTAACTAATTATTCCGTTTAATTAGTTGTTCAAGACAGGGTTGTATCGTACCACCCTGTCTTTTTTATTTAATTGTAAATACGCCGATAACGGTTTCCCAAGGCCGTAAGAATTTCGTAACCAATTGTATCTGCTGCGTTGGCTATTGTTTCAATTGGACAGTTGAGGCCAATAATTTCTATTTCATCGTCAATCATAACTTTTTTGTTGGCAAGGGGTGATATATTGATACATAAACAATCCATCGAAATTCGCCCAATTACGGGCAAGGGAATATCAGGGTGATCAATATGTTTGACGCAGATTTTATTGCTGAGTGATCGAAAAAAACCATCTGCATAGCCCGTTGAAACGATAGCCAGTTTTAACGCTTTGTCTGCCGTGAACGTTGCACCATAACCGACAGTGGCCCCTTTGGGAATTTCCCTTAATTGTAAGATTTTACTTCGTAATGTCACAACAGGATACATGGGATTCTTGTGTCCAGGAACAGGGTTGATCCCATATAATGCCGCTCCTGGACGTGTTAGATCGAAATGCCAATTTTCACCTAGAAAAATACCACTTGAAGCGGATAAACTGGCCGGTACGGAAGGAAAGTGATGGATAAAAGCCTTAAACCGTTGCAATTGAATAAGATTTAATGAATGATTTGGATCATCGGCACAGGCTAGATGGCTGATGGTCAGGGTAGGAATGAAAGTTGATATAGATTCATTCTGGATGATTCTTAAATCGTTTATGTCAAGACCGAAACGAGACATGCCTGTATCAAATTGCAAGGCGGCAGGATAATTAAAATTGGCATCTTTACATATTTGTATCCATAACTTTACCTGTTTCAGGTCATTTAGAACTGGGGTCAGATTGTAATTGATAAATGTTTTGGCATCATATGGATAAAAACCGTTCAGGACATAGATTGCGTATTCATTTCCCAATATTGATCTAAGTGCAATTCCTTCATCTAGATAAGCAACAAAAAAATTCTTGCATTCTGTTTTTTGTAATGCCCTTGCTACCGGTAACATTCCCAGTCCATAAGCATTTGCCTTGACGACAGCCCCACATCGTGCCATTTTTGTTTTGTTATTGAGCAAATCATAATTTTTTATAATCGCACTTAAATCAATCGATAAAGTTGCCCCCGCATTTTTGGTAAAAAGATCAGGGTTTATGGAAATATAGGGTTGCATCATTATAAAGACCTTGGAAACTGGGATCTATGGTTTTACTGGAATTCCGTGTGTTGTTGAGTGTTCAAAATGCAGTGGTGTTTCTGGATTAACAATATTATATAACGCATAAGCAGCCATAGAGGCCTCGCTGAATCCTTGTAATATAAGTTTTAATTTTCCTGGATAAAAAGCGATATCTCCGATGGCAAATGTTCCTTCCAGACTTGTTTCACAGGTCGATGGAGTTACCGGAATTCTTCCTTGAATAATGTCAATATCCCAGGATTGTAAAGGGCCAAGATCAGTGGTCAGGCCAAAAAAGGCCAGTAAATGATCGGCTGGAAGAGATCTAATCTGTTTGTCTAGTGAAATAATATCAACTGATTCTAGAACGCCTTGTTTTCCATGCAGCTTATGAAGCTGGTAGGGGACAAGTTTATTGATTTTTTTTTCTGAAATCGCCGTTTCAAGACGTGCAAGACTTTCCGGTGAAGCCCGGAAACGGTCTCTTCTATGAATCAAGGTGATGGATTTGGCCTTATCTTTTAAGGTCAGTGCCCAGTCAACCGCTGAATCCCCTCCACCGGCAATGACAATATTTTTGTCTATAAATGAATCACTTTTTCGGATGTAATAATGAACGGTTTTGGCTTGTTCATAAGCTTCTATATTTTCCAACGGTGGACGATTCGGACCGAAAGACCCTGCACCAATGGCAATGATTATGCCTTTGGCATGAATGATATTGTTTTTATCGGTTTTTAAAGTGAAATTTCCTTTCTGACCTTCCATTTCTACAACCTTGTTTGATAAAAGGCGTGGAATATCAAAAGGTTCAATTTGTTTTTCTAGAGAATCAATAAGAGATTGTGCGGTAATACTTGGATGAGCGGGAATATCATAAATTGGTTTTTCTGGATATAGGGCTGAACACTGTCCCCCCACTGTATCCAGTGTGTCAATCAAGATAGACTTCATTTTTAGCATACTGCATTCAAAAGCGGCAAATAAGCCGGCCGGACCTGTACCAATTATGGCAATATCAGTCGTGATAGAGGTTCCAATCATTATATTGACCTTTAATATAAGAAAAAAATAGAATTATAAGGATGATTGCAAAGAGTTTACATATTAAAATAAGCATAAAATAATAGTTTGAAAAAAAATTGTTATAAAATGAATTTTATTGAATATATTTATTATCAAGACATATCTGTAATCTAGAAATGTTAACTTTCTGTAAGTTATTATTAAATCGTTTTATTACCAGTTAAGTTTTATGTAATCATGATTATAAAAATGTATGATTTACCAAATTTGCAAGCAACAAATGATTTGGCTGTAAAAATTTCCCGTTTAATACAGACAGGTGACGCCATTTTATTATCAGGTCCTTTGGGTATTGGTAAAACTGTTTTTGTTCGGTCATTCTTGCGATCTATTTGTGAAGATTCTGAAATGGAAGTTCCCAGTCCTTCTTTTACCTTGGTACAACATTATGAAAGCCCAAAATTTCATTTATATCACTATGATTTGTGGCGGTTGGAAAATGAACAGGATTTAATCGAGTTGGATTGGGATGATGCAATGGAGGGTGTTGTCTTGGTCGAATGGCCAGAGCGTTTGCAGGATTTTGTTCCTGACGGGGCTTTGCATATTGATTTTTCCCTACATTCTGATTCCGGGCGTCGTGTTGTCCTTTCAGGCTGGGATGAACGGCTAAACTTGCTTGAATAATAAAATGACCTTCATGATTATTTGAAAATGTCTAAATATATCACGATCCCCTTTAATGCAGTATTTTTGGATACGATTGCTCAAAAATGGATGGAGGAGATGCATTCTCAAGGGGGTTACCCGTGTGGAATGGTTATTGTTCCCAATCAGAGAACCGTAAAAGCGTTAATTAATAGTTTTATTAAAGTTAATAAAGGGAAACCGCTGCTTTTACCCAAAATTATTTCCATTGGCACTATAGATGAGGCAGGATTATCTTTTAATAGCAAAGAGGAACTGACACTTTTTCCCGCAGTTCATCCTGTAAAAAGATTATCAATTCTGACATCGTTAATTATACAAATGAATCATGAGCTTGGTAATCAAATTCAGGCTGGTGAAGCTTGGAACTTGGCTAAATCCCTGGCTGATTTAATGGATGAGGCGGAATGGATTGGATGTGATTTAAAGACGGCTTTATCAAAAGCGGTTGAGGATGAATATGCACAGCACTGGCAAAATATTCTAAAATTTCTATCAATTATAACCGAGATATGGCCTCAATGGTTACAGGATAATCAATTGATGAATCCCGTAGAAAGGGTAATAGCTCTTTTAAAAGCCCAGGCTAAAAGTTGGCGGAATTCTGGATGCCAGGATCCAGTTTGGGTGGTCGGATTTGCAGATGCAAGGCCCGTTATTGTTGAATTTCTGTCCACGGTTGTTCAATTGCCACGCGGACGTTTGATTGTTTCCGGGTTACAGGAGGATTTGTCAGAGGAAAGCTGGAATGCTTTGCCTATCACGCATCCCTATGCCGAACTTGTCAAAATGTTTTCGGCATTAGGTATTAAGCGTTCTGATTTTCAATACTGGGATCATACATGTGTTCAACCAATTTGTAAGGAGCGTGTATCAGCATTTCAGCAAATTTTATTACCTGCTGACCGTTTGGAAAGCTGGTTAATAAACCGGCGTCCTGTACATTTGGATCAATGTTTTTTAATTGAACCGCTCAATCAGCAGCAAGAGGCAATAGCCATTGCGTTAATGATTCGAGATGCCCTGGAAATTCCACAGAAAAGAATTGCACTTGTTACACCTGATCGTAATTTGGCAATGCGTGTTTCTCTGGAATTGGGACGGTGGGGGGTTATCGCGGATGATAGTGCTGGTGAACCACTTTATAAAACGGCCGGCGCAGTCTTTTTAAATTTGATTTTACAAGCTTGTGTCGAGGATTTTACCCCTTTATCTTTATTATCCTTACTTAAACATCCATTTGCTTGTTGTGGATTGCCTGCCAGTTTATGCCGTGATTATAGCCGTTTACTGGAGATCTTTATTCTAAGACAATTTGCAGCCTCTGGTTTATCAGTCATTCAAGCGGCATTGAAGCGGAAAATCGAAGAAATTAAGCTGTTGGATAAGGATACCCTAAGAACCGATATCGCATATTTTTTTTCCAACTCATCTGAATTGGTCAGCTTGCTGGATCGATTGAAACAGAATGTGCAAACTCTGTTGGGAAAAACTACAAAATATACGGTTGGCGAATGGGTGACGTATTTGGCAAGAGCTGCGGAACAGCTTGCCTCTAATCAAGAACAGAATGGAGAGGATATTTTATGGAAGGCTGAAGAGGGAAATGCACTTGCCGAGCATTTAAGAGATCTTATTGTTGAAACTGAATATATAAAGGTGGTTACTTTATCTGAATTTGCCAGTATTTTCAGGGCATCGTTTCAAGGATTAATTGTTCATACGCGCCGTGCCCTACAAGGGAGAGAGGTTAGACAGCTTCATCCAAGGGTATATATCTGGGGATTGCTTGAAGCACGGTTGCAGAATGTTGATATGGTAATTTTAGGGGGATTATCCGAAGGGGTATGGCCACCCTCCATTGATTCTGGTTCTTGGTTAAGCCGCCCGATGCGTGAAAAAATGGGGATGGGATTGCCGGATATTGAAATAGGTCGTACAGCCTATGCTTTTATGGCTTTGTGTTGTTCGATACCAGAAGTGATTTTGTCTTCACCGTTAAGACAGGAAAATGCGCCAGTTGTGCAATCGCGTTGGATTGTCCGTCTTAAGGCGTGGTTGAAGGGGCGCAAGAGTGTAATTCAGCAGCATCCGGCTTTGATGTGGACAAAATATCTTGATCAACCAGATGGATCTCCAACCCCAATGGAATGTCCTTCTCCGAAACCTTTGCCGGCATTGCGTCCAAAATCCATTTCCATAACTGATGTTGAGCGATGGATAAAGGATCCTTATGAGATTTATGCGAAAAAAATACTTAATTTAAGAAAAATTGTTGGTTTGGAGGAAGATCGATCAACCAGTATTTTTGGGTTGATAGTTCATGAAGGGTTAAAGAATGTTTATGAAAATTATAGCAAACAATGGACGCTAAGCGGAATAGAGCAGACTCTTTTGGATGCACTGGATAAACGTCAGGATATCTTAATTTCTTATAAAAAATGGTGGCATGCACGGTTATTAAAAATTGCCCATTGGGTTTACCAACAGGAAAAGTCACGTCGTAATAGTCGAATGCTTCCTCAGTTTTATCTTGAAAAAGAAGGCCATCATTATTTTCAGTTGACCGCAGGAATTGACTTCACTTTACGGGGTGTTGCGGATCGAATACAGCTAAACACGGATGGAACTGTAGAAATATATGATTACAAAACAGGTGTTACCCCTGCGTGTATAAATGTGAAGAACGGATTGTTTCCGCAGTTACCCTTGGAAGCGGCAATGGCTTATTATGGCGGGTTTGATAAAAGTCTGGCTGAACATGAAATTTCTAAATTTACATATTGGGAGTTAAAGGGGGGAATAGAGGAAGGTAAGGAAATCCATATAGATAATATTCAAAAAGAAGGGGATGCCACAAATTTAAGCGAAAGATACTGGCAAGTTCTTCAAAAGTTGATTATTGCCTATTGTGACCAGGAACAGCCTTATTTATCTTGTCCACGTCCTCATTTAATAAAAGAATATGTACAAACCCTGCCTGTTTTTGGAGATTATAAGCATTTGGCTCGTTTTCTTGAATGGGGACTGGGAACTGGGGGATCATGATGCAGCGGCAGTTTTCTTTTTCAGATCCTGTTGAAGAAGCGAACAGGCAACAAAGAGATGCCTCTAATCCGCATTATTCAGTTTTTGTATCCGCATCTGCAGGAAGCGGTAAGACAAAACTTCTTGTTGATCGTTTATTACGGTTAATGATGCCCTCGACTGATAAAAAGGGTAAAATTCATCCCGGTATACAACCGCAGCGGATCCAATGTTTAACCTATTCCAAATCCGCGGCTGCCGAAATGGCAATTCGGTTGCAAAAAAAATTAAGTGAATGGGTTGGCTATACGAATCAAGAACTGGATAGGGCTTTGCTCGATTTACAAATCAAGCCGTGCGATAAGATGCGCAAAGCGGCTCGGGCATTGTTTGCAGAAATTTTGGATTTACCAGGGGGTATGCGGATTGAAACCAATCATGCATTTTGTCAATCTATCCTGCAGCGTTTCCCTTTGGAGGCCAGAATTATTCCTCAGTTCAAGGTTATTGAGGAGGGTGATAATTTATTAACCTTCAAAAGGGCTTTTAACGAAAAAATTGATGAAATTTCTGATCATGATATTCAGGTCTTAAGCCCATTAATCAATAATAATCATTTTTTGGAGCTTTTACAGGAACTACAACAAAATCAGCAATATTTACAGCCAGTTTTACGTTTGATTCAACAGCGACAATTTTCCGCTTATTTACGGTCATGTTTAAAGCTGGATTTTTCCAATAAACAGGATTATTTAGCTCGTGTATGTGAAATCTGGCCAGCAGAAAAGGACATTAGAAAATGTCTGGAACTGAATCGGGATATTAAAAATAAAAAATCTAGAGCGGCAATAGAATCCTGTATTCGATGGTTTGATCTTTCGAGCGATCAACGAATTGTCCAATGGAATATAATGCAGGAGACCTTGCTTAAAAAAAATGGTCAAGTTAAAAATTTTACTGTCAATAAGGGGGAAAATAACGCGATTGCAGTTTTGTTGAATGAACAGGCTGACTATATTTATCAGATTGCTGAAACAATCAATCGCTATGACATTTATGAATATACAGGGGCTCTTTTGAATGTCTTTTCATTAATTTGGCAACATTATCAAGATATTAAACGTGCCCAAGGGGTTTTGCATTACAGTGATTTGATTAATTACACTTTGGATTTGCTTGATAATCCTGGTGCCGCTTGGGTTTTGTTCAAGCTCGATGGCGGTTTGGAACATATTTTGTTGGATGAAGTACAGGATAATTCGGCTGAACAATGGCGGATTGCAGATAATATTTCGTCTGAATTTTTTGTGGGATTGGGTAAGGATCCTGTTTCGCATCATTCCAGAACGATTTTTGCCGTTGGAGATTACAAACAATCCATCTATTCTTTTCAGGGGGCAAAGCCACAGGAATTTTTTAATTTTCGTGAAAAAATATCAAAAAAGGTAAAAGAGGCAGGTGAATTATGGGCGGATCCCCAATTACGGGTTTCCTTTCGTTCCAGTCAGATTATTCTTGATTTCGTAGATCAGGTCTTTTTGCCTGAAAATGGATTAACAGGCGTCTGGGATAATTTATCAATGGATCAGTTTCGCCTGCATCGTTCGGCGAAGATATCTGCTCCCGGGCGGGTTGATATATGGCCATTAGCGATGATGGATGATATGGAAAAGGAGGATTTGGAAACCTTATGGAAACCATTGAGGAAAAATCAGTATCATTCAACACCTGACATGGTTTTGGCTGAATGTCTTGCCGATTGGATTAAGGGACAGATCGGCAGGGTACCACCTTATGGTGGGCGTCCCATCAGGGCAGGTGATATTCTTATTTTAATCCGGAAACGATCTGATTTTTCACGGGCCTTGATCCGGGCTCTGAAAATGAAAAATATTCCATTGGTCAATCTGGTTAAAACACAATTGCTTGATCAAATAGCCGTACAGGATCTATTGGTACTTTGTGAGGTGCTTTTATTGCCGCAGGATGATTTGACCTTGGCATGTGTCTTAAAATCACCTTTGGGGGGTTTGGATGAAGAAAGTCTTATGGAGCTTGCCGGATCAAGAATAAAAGGCCAGACTTTGTGGAATGCCTTGTTTATTCGGCATTTGGAAAGGAAAGACTGGCAGGAGGCATGGTTAATGCTCTCAAAATTGTTTGCCAGAGTGGATTATGTTACGCCCTATGCCTTGTTGGTTGAGATTTTGGGAGAATATCGTGGACGGGAAAGATTTCTTGCCCGTTTGGGGGAAGAGGCACTTGAGGCGATTGATGAATTACTTTTCCAGGCAATGCAATATGAAGATAATCATATCCCATCTTTACAGGGTTTTTTATATTGGTTGAAACAATCCGAACGTACCATAAAAAACGAGGCGGAAGCAGACCTTGATATGGTTAGGATTATGACGGTACATGGTGCGAAAGGACTGCAGGGGCGTTTAGTCATTTTACCTGATACCGTGAATCCCGCATCTAAACAGGGCGGATTTCAATCTGATCAGGTTCTGGTTTGGAAAGAGGATGCGGAAAAGAATATCAAAATCCCTTTATATGTTCCAAATAAAAATTGCGATATTAGGGAAAGTAAAGAATATAGGTCATTTAAATTGCAATTGGATACCGAAGAAAGCAATCGTCTGCTTTATGTTGCTTTAACGCGTGCAAGTGAATGGTTATTGGTTTGTGGCTGGCAAAAATCCAAAAATAAAAAAACTGAAAACACTTGGTATGATTATTGTGAAAAGGCGATGAAGCAGTTGCCTGATTTGCAGGCCTGTTTTTTCCAAGAAATTTGGGAAGGAACACATCATTTTATAGAAAATAAAAGTAATTCCCTTTCATACAATACGAATTGTTCACCGGATGATTTTGGAAATCAATCCAGCAAATCAATAATTTTGCCCAAATGGTTGCAACAAAAAGGAAAGGCTGTTGCGTTACCTGATGAAAATGTCATATTACCCCATTATATTCCAAGTCGACCAGACGGGATAATATTTGGTGAGGTTCCTTCTAAAATATCACCGGTTAAAACAAGAAAGAAAAAAGATCCTTTTTATCGTGGTCGAGTCATTCATGCCTTATTACAATATTTGCCAAATTACCCTTGTGAAAAGCGTTATGACTTGGCATATCAATGGTTCAAGCGAGAAAATGTTAAACTATCCGGTCAGGAATTGGATAAAATTGTTCATCAAGTTATCCAGTTGATTAATAATCCAGAATTACAAAAATTGTTTGATTCTGATAGTTTGGTTGAACAACCTGTAACAGGTATTGTCAATGATCTTGTCATTACGGGTCAGATTGATCGTATGCGTATTTTATCGGATAAAATTTTACTATGTGATTTTAAATCCGGTCAAAAAGTGCCGGATACTGTTGAAATGGTATCCAAAATTTATTTAAGGCAGATGGCATCTTATTGGATCTTATTAAAGGAAATTTATCCATATCATCAAATTGAACCGTTACTGATTTGGACAGATGCTCTAAAAATAATGAAATTGCCCATTGTTTTACTTGAAAAATATTTGCCGGCACAGATATAGACAATCTTAATAATATTTGACATCAAGGACAGTCATCTATTTAGTAGATATGAAGATTATTTTAAAAGTTGTGAGGTAGAAATGAGCGAATTTACTAAAAAAGTAACAGATCAAAGTTTTGAACAGGATGTATTGAAATCCGATCAAATCGTCCTGGTTGATTTTTGGGCGGAATGGTGCGGACCTTGCAAAATGATTTCTCCAGTTTTGGAAGAATTAGCAAAGGAAATGCAGGGTAAATTAGTTGTTGCCAAGGTTAATGTCGAGGAAAACCCTGAGGTGCCAACAAATTATGGAGTTAGGGGAATTCCAACCCTTATCTTGTTCAAAGATGGACAGCCTTTATCAACCAAGGTAGGAGCCTTACCAAAGGAAAAATTGAAAGGCTGGATTGAAACAGCTATCCGTTGAGATATTTTAAATGTTTTTCCAAGTAATTGGATGAATGCCATGTTCCTGAAGCAGCTTGGGGAAGTCTGGGTGACAGAGGGTCTCCAGCTCCTTTTCAGGTTCATATTGAGGCATAAGTTGATTATATAATCCCGTTTTTGTGGTTGCAGGATGGAAAAACAATTCAGAATTACCTTGTGGTAGGGACGGGATTAATTTCTGGATACGGTCAAATGTCATATGCCCACACCAGGATAAGCCAAAGCACCAATCAAAATATTTCATCCCGGCTTTTTTGATCTGTTCTTCAAGAAGTTTGCACCAATAATAAACCAGCAAGTTATTTGTATTATTTAGATTGGTTGTCTGATCAATGGATCTGAGAATCTTAACGGGTTCTTTGGGAAGTCTTATTCGTTGCAACCGATAATCATGACTGATTTTTATAATAAGCTGAGCAATGGTTGGGTGAAGATGCATATGTTTATGCACATCGATATGATCAAGAGCCAGTCCTGTTTTTCTAAAGGTTTCAAATTGAGCCCTGATTTCCTTTTCCAGTTGTCTACGGATGTGTTGATTGAAAAAGTAGTTGATTCCCATTTTAAGTTGTTGTGAGGGGAAAAGACGATTTTCATCGACAAGAAGTGGAATTTCACTTTTTGGCAAAATCGATTTTCCCTCAATGACAACAACATGCAATCCAACCTGCAAATTTGGCATTCTTTTGGCTCTTATGATTGCATCCTCAGCTGCATCGCCTGCAATCATAAGATTCGCAGTACTCAGGACTCCTTGGCGATGTGCAATTTCAATTGCCTCATTGACCTCGACAGATAAACCGAAATCATCTGCTGAAATAAGAATTTTTCTTGTCACAAAATTTCTTTATCGTTTATTATGATGTATGGCGATCTCGTAGAAATTGGAAAAATTCGACGCCTTCACGTAAGCGACGTTTCATCATTTGTGGGCTGGTGATCATCTCTCCTACAATAGATGCTATTTTGGGAGCGCGAAAGTAAAATTTCTTATAAAATGTTTCAACGCTATCAAAAATTTCCGTATGAGATAAATGAGGATAATGCAAAGGGGCGATCTGAACGCCATGTTCATCAATCAATTCCGCATTATTTTCATCCAGCCATCCATTTTCAAGTGCCTGCTGATGCAGAAATGTTCCTGGATATGGAGCGGCTAGGGAAACCTGTAAAGTATGAGGGTTGATTTCAGTGGCGAATTTGATTGTTTCCTGGATTGTTTCCTTGGTCTCTCCTGGTAAACCGAGAATAAAGGTGCCGTGGATTTTAATTCCAAGTTCATGACAGTTTTTTGTGAATTCACGTGCAACCTCGATTCGCATTCCCTTTTTAATGTTATGCAGGATTTGCTGATTTCCGCTTTCATAACCAACCAGCAATAGGCGCAACCCATTATCCTTTAACACTTTCAAGGTGCTACGGGGAACATTCGCCTTGGCGTTACAGGACCAGGTCACCCCTAATTTTCCCAATTCACGAGCGATTGCCTCCGCACGAGGAAGATCATCTGTAAATGTATCATCATCAAAGAAAAATTCTTTAACTTGTGGAAAATATTGTTGAGCCAAACGAATTTCTGCCGCGACATGTTCTGGACTTCGTGTACGATAACGATGTCCACCTACTGTTTGTGGCCACAGGCAGAACGTGCAGCGTGATTTGCATCCACGGCCAGTATATAGGGAAAGATATGGATGTTTTAAATATCCAATGAAATAATCTTCAATATGAAGATCCCTTTTGTAAACCTCGGTAACAAAAGGCAAGGAATCCATATTTTCAATTATTGCCCTGTTTTTATTATGAACAATTTTGCTATTTGCATCCCGCCAGGATATGCCGTCAATATCTTTGAAATCGCGACCTTCTGCGACTTCTTTCAATGTAAAGTCAAATTCATTCCGGGCTACAAAATCAATAACATCGCTTTTTTCGAGACTTTCCTGGGGTTGAACAGCAACCTTTGCACCGACCATGCCAATTTTGAGGGAAGGATTTGCATCCTTGAGCATTTTTGCAACCTTGACATCCGATGAAAAGGATGGGGTAGAAGTATGCATGATCACCAGATCACGGTTTTTCACATCAGCAAGAATGGGTTCCATCGTCATTCTTGCAGGGGGCGCATCAATCAGGCGACTGTTCGGGATAAGGGCTGCCGGTTGGGCCAACCAAGTTGGATACCAGAATGATTTAATTTCGCGCTTGGCTTGGTAGCGGGAACCTGCACCTCCATCAAAACCTTCAAAGGAGGGAGGTTGTAGAAACAGAGTCTTCATCATGATGGAACTAATCCTTTGATTTTTTCTATTTTATTATGGTTGTTTAAAAATACTTAATTGGTTCAATTATCTATCACTATCGTTTAACTATTGGAACCTTGGTTTTTTTTAAAAGTCATTTTTTGTCCACGCCATTCAATATCTTCTTTGAAAATACTTCTCATCATAATAGAAGCCGAGATCCAGTCCCTTAAGGGTAACAGGAAAGGAATTAACTTAAGGTCAAGTTTAATCTTTTTATTGATTACTAAACAACAAATAGATTGAAAAATCCAGCAGCTTAAAAAATTAATCCATGATTTTTTTTTCAGAGGGTTTAGTAAAACAGCAAGAGAAATCCAGAATAGGGGAAGCTGGATGAAAGAGCATGTAAAACCAAGGGGTTCCACCGTAAAAACGGTACGATTCCAGCGCAACTCATGTTTATATAAAGCTTGAAAAGTATTTTCAGAAACAGTTGTCTTAACGATGGAAGGTGAAAGAACAACCTCTAAATTTTGTTTTCTGATAAGCTCTCCAAGTTTTGCATCGTCTGCAATATAGGGTAACAAAGCTTTTAATCCGCCAATTTTCATAAGTATGGACCGTTTGATTGCAACACAGGCACCAAAACAATCCTGACGGCCCAGATAGCGTGAAAGTATCACGCCCGGCATAAAGTTATAATTGATATGAGCACTGGCCAGCATTTGGACAATAGAGGATTCATAAGGTAATCCACTATATAAAGAGGTTATCAGTCCAATATTGTCATTATCCAATAAGGGAATGGTTTCTCTTAAATAATTCTGATGCGGTGTGTGAATATCGGAATCTGAAATAAGCAGACAGTCATGGATTGCGTAGGCAAACATGTTTATTAAATTTGATACTTTGCGGTTTACCCCGTGAATCTCTGGATTGATAACCAGTTTAATATCGCGATTGGGATATTGATTCTGTAGATGATGAACAATTTCAATTGCAGGGTCTTTTCTATCTTGAACGCCAAAAATTAATTGAAAATCTGGATAATCCTGTTCGCAGAAACTTTGTAAAGCCTCATAAAGGAGGGGTTCTGTATTAGCCAAAGGCTTTAAGATTGTTACTGGGGGAAGGGAAGAGGGGGCTGTATATTTTTTTTGTTTTTTGATTTTTTTTTTAAAGAAATAGATAAGCAGACAGCTGATTCCAGATTGAATGCACCCCAGTAATGTACAAATGGATAAAATTCGTGTTAATTTAATTTTCGTTTGTAAGGACCAAAACATATAGACTGTTAGATTAGGAGTTGTTTTTTGACATGAAGGATTGTGTTTTCTTGTTTAACATTTCAATCAATCCTTGACTGCCACCTTTTGCCAAGGTCGAACTAAAGTCACCATGTTGAATGGCGATTTGACTGATATGACCATTCAGCAACACATCGACAATTTTCCATCCTTGTGGGGTTTTACGCAACAGATAGTTGATTTCTGTTGCTGATCCCATATCACTTGCGTCCCCAACCCTGGTTTTAATAATTTTATCATCGTTTGTCGTTGCATTTTTAACATTTGGTAAAATTTTAAATCCCGTACCTTTTTCTTTGGCAAAACTGGAATAATACCGTGCAACTGTATAATTAGTGAAAGCTTGCAAAAGCTGCTCTTTTTCAGCTTCGGAATATGAATCGTAACGATAGCCAACCGTACTGCTTAAAATTGAAGAGAAATCATAGGAATCATTTAAAACTTTTCTAAGGGCGGTCATGCCTTTTTCAGCAGGGGTTTGCTTGGACTGTTGAAGTTGGCTTAGGATGCGATACAGATTGACAACAGGTGTTTTAATGGAATTTTCTGTATCAGATCCGGTTACAGAAACAGGACGGACGGCAGTATCATTTGCATGAATTGCGATTGGAGAATTAAAGCCTATAAAGGCTGTAACACTGCATAACAGGATATAACGATGAAATTTCATAGTTGAATCTACCTAAACTTTTTATATTTAAATTTCCAAAGGTACATCTAAAGCTTTTAAAGCGGTTTTGACAATAGATGGAGCATCTAAACCTGCCTCAATATATTGCGCGGTTTGGGTATTATGGTTAATGAAATAATCAGGTAGAACCATTGGCCTGAACCTTACATGATCTAAAAGACCGTTCTGGGCAAGATGTTGCATGACAAATGCTCCAAATCCGCCTGTTGATCCCTCCTCAATAGTGATAAGAACCTTATGGTTTCTAGTCAGCTGATCAATTAATCCTTTGTCAAGAGGCTTAGCAAAACGAGCGTCGACAATTGTAGGGGGCAATCCATATTGTTTAAGGGTTTCGGCAGCTTTTAAACATTCTGCCAAACGAGCTCCGAAAGACAAGATGGCAATTCCCCCCCTTTCATCACCGGTCTGCTCTCCCATTTCCTGAATGATTTTTCCTTTACCAATTGGAAGAATTTGACTTTCTGCCGGTAAAGAAAGACCAATACCAGGGCCACGCGGATATCTGAAGGCGATTGGACCTTCATCAAAAGCTGCGGCGGTTGCTGTCATATGAGCTAATTCAACTTCATTGCTGGGGGACATGATAACAATATTGGGTAGACACCCCAAATATGCAATATCAAAGGTACCAGCGTGGGTTGCCCCATCAGCCCCAACCAGTCCAGCGCGATCAATGGCGAAACGAACAGGTAAATTCTGCAGGACAACATCATGCATGACTTGATCATAAGCACGTTGCAGAAAAGAGGAATATATAGCACAGAAAGGTCTTAATCCCTCGGTTGCCAGACCTGCGGCAAATGTAACCGCATGTTGTTCAGCAATGCCGACGTCAAAATAACGTTCAGGAAATTTCTGTTCAAATTTGTCTAATCCTGTACCAGATGGCATCGCAGCGGTTATGGCAATAATTTTGTCATCTTTTTCAGCGCATTTCAGTAGTTCATTACTGAAAACCGAGGTATACGATGGTGGTCCGGGCGGTCCTTTATTCTGTTTTCCTGTTATGACATTGAATTTGGAGACAGCATGATATTTATCGCCTGAAGATTCAG
This sequence comes from Commensalibacter sp. B14384M2, assembly GCF_016101865.1. Taxonomy (NCBI): domain Bacteria; kingdom Pseudomonadati; phylum Pseudomonadota; class Alphaproteobacteria; order Acetobacterales; family Acetobacteraceae; genus Commensalibacter; species Commensalibacter sp. B14384M2. The sequence goes on from NZ_JACFPS010000001.1 coordinate 34,348, forward strand.
CTGGTTTATATCCATGTCCCTTTTGGGTTACGACATGTAAAAGTACTGGACCGATATGTTCGGCATCGCGCAGATTTCTTAAGACAGGAACCAGTTGTTGTAAATTATGTCCATCAATTGGCCCCACATAATAGAAACCTAGTTCCTCAAACAATGTCCCGCCCGTCATTAAAGCACGGGCATATTCTTCGGCCCGTTTTGCCTTTTTTTCAAGACTCTCGGGTAATTTGCTGGCAACTCTGGCGGCAAGATCTCTTAGCCCCAAGAAATGACGTGACGAGAGAAGCTGCGATAGATAAACGGACATTGAACCGACAGGTGGGGCAATGGACATTTCATTATCGTTCAGGATGACAATTAATCGTTCTGCACCTGGCCCAGCAACTGCAGCATTATTCATGGCCTCATAGGCCATACCAGCTGAAATGGATCCGTCACCGATTACCGCTATGACACTGCGTTCATCATATGCTGGATCTTTTTTGGCCTTAAAATGGTTTGCAACAGCTATACCCAATCCTGCCGAGATCGAGGTTGAGGAATGGGCGGCTCCGAAAGGGTCGTATATACTTTCTGAACGTTTTGTAAAGCCTGATAATCCTCCAGGTTGACGTAATGTACGAATAAATTCACGACGACCAGTTAATATTTTGTGGGGATAAGCCTGATGACCAACATCCCATATTAGTGAGTCATTTGGTGTATCAAAAACAGCATGTAATGCAACAGTAAGTTCAACCACACCCAAAGAGGCCCCTAAATGTCCACCTGTTGTGGAAACGACATCTATTGTTTCGGCACGTAATTCCTTGGCTAACTGTTCTAGCTGTTCAATGGAAAGGTTTTTGAGATCTGTTGGGGTATGAACGCGGTCTAATAAAGGGAAACGTCCATAAGTAGGAATGGATTTTAAATGATTAGCCGATTCATTTTCCATAAGATTTTCTTTGTTCTTAGGCGTTTCGGTTTGTTCATCCATGTTATATTTCGTCCGTAACTGTTACATAATAGCTTAATATATAATGTTAAGTTTTTTAGCTTATACTCGAGTTTAGATGATATTCAAATACACGTTATGTAAAATCTATCATCTTTCATGAATAAAAAAGGATAAAAAGCGAACAATATATTACACTTTTTTATTAAGCTTTTATGGCTGATTCTATCTTTTTTTTCAAACGAGATATTAAATTTGTTGCTTGAGGAACACATCTATAAAGTAAATTGTTACTTTAAAGAAGGAAAAAGAGAGACGGCAAGGCTTTTGAAATTTAAAATAAAATGTTTTTGTCGTAAAGTACGTTCTTTACTAATAATATTTTTTTCTTGTTGTTAAGGGTCATTTATCTTATGAATGACGCATTTATTATATGTTAATATCGGTTAAACCGGTTTGGGAGCTTAGATAAATGGCTGTTCCTCTGATGCAGGCAGTACGAGTCGGTAGCTACGTTGTTAAACAACATCTAAAAAGACGTGAAAAATATCCACTCGTTTTGATGTTGGAGCCTTTATTACGTTGTAACTTGGCCTGTTCTGGTTGCGGAAAGATTGATTATCCTGCTGAGATATTGAATCAGCGATTGAGTGTGCAGGAATGTTTGGATGCTGATGCTGAATGTGGTGCCCCTGTCGTGGCAGTTGCAGGGGGTGAACCCTTGTTGCATAAGGAAATGCCACAGATTATTGAGGGATTGATCGCTCGTAAACGGTATGTATATCTGTGTACCAATGGATTGTTGCTTGAAAAAAAGATTGACGATTATAAACCATCTCCATTCTTTTCATGGGATATTCATTTGGATGGTGACAAGTCCATGCATGACGCTTCTGTCTGTCAGCAGGGTGTTTACGATCGTGCCGTTTCAGCAATAAAACTTGCCAAGTCTAAAGGGTTCAGGGTTTCAATCAACTGCACCCTGTTTGATAATGCCGATCCATACCGTGTAGCGGCATTTTTTGACAGTGTTATGGAGTTGGGGGTTGATGGTATTATGACTGCTCCTGGCTATGCCTATGAAAGGGCGCCAGATCAAGAACATTTCCTGAACCGTCAAAATACCAAAAAATTATTTCGTGAAATTTTCAGATTGGGAAAGGGACATAAATGGCGTTTCACGCAATCTCCATTATTCCTGAATTTTCTGGCTGGAAATGAGCAATATCACTGTACTCCTTGGGGTAAGCCTTTAAGAACAGTTTTTGGATGGCAACGTCCATGCTATCTGTTGGGAGAAGGTTATGCACCGACGTTTGAAGCATTGATGAATGAAACTCAATGGGATCAGTACGGTACGGGCAATTACGAAAAATGCGCCAATTGCATGGTTCATTCTGGATATGAAGCTACCGCTGTTAAGGATGCGATCAAACGTCCATGGCATATTGCTCAGGTTGCTTTAACAGGGCCTAAGGTCGAAGGTGTGATGGCACCCGAAATAGATTTGTCACAACAGAGACAGGCAAAATACGATTATAATGAACAGGTGGCGGAATTAATGAAGAAACTGCCTAAGGATTCAGTTAAAAAACGGACAGCAGTTCGTCGTGTTAAAAAGGTGGCCGTTCAGGAAGCCTGATTATACATTGGTATCTTTTGTGGAATAAAAGGAAAGGCAAGCTTAGTTTTTCAAGCTTGCCTTTTTTAATAGTTGTGTAAGGAACAAATTTATTACAGAAATAAAAATAAAAATGTTAAATCATACTCAAAGTAAAAATGAGTATAACAGATTTATTATTTTTTATTAGTAACAATTTTGTTAGATTATTTTTGTAATTTCTGTTTTTTATTATGATTACATTTATTGGATTTAAGTAAATGCTTGTTTCAATTATTGTTATTTTATGCTTGATTTTTTTGAATGGTATTTTCGCTATGGGCGAACTTGCTTTAATATCAAGCCGAAAAGCCCGGCTGGTTGCGATGCAACATCAAGGGGTGAAGGGTGTTGAAGGGGCTTTACGATTAATTGATAAACCACAAAGTTTTTTACCCACTATTCAGGTTGGTATTACGCTTGTTTCAATATTTGAGGGAGCCTTTGGGGGATCCCGTATTGAAAATTGTCTAAGGCATTGGCTTGAACAATTTTCGTTAATCAAAATCTGGGCAGATGACTTGTCGATTCTTATCGTTGTTTTGGTTATTACTTTTTTTATGCTAATTTTTGGGGAACTGGTTCCAAAGCAGCTGGCGTTACTAGAGCCTGAGGTCATTGCTGTCCGCCTGTCCTGGCTATTTATAATTATATCAAAGATTGCCTCTCCTGCAGTTTGGGTCCTCAGTAAATCCTCTGAATGCGTTTTGAAATTATTAAGAAGACATAATAAAGTTTCTGTCTCTGTAACAGAAGAGGAATTAAGGGCCTACATTGCCGAGGGTGCCAAGGTTGGTGTGCTGGAAGTTGAAGAACGGGATATGATTGAACGTTTGCTACGACTGGCTGACCGACCTGTCAGGGCTGTTATGCGTCCAAGGAATGAAATTATATGGATTGATCGTTCTATTTCAGGGGACAAATTGAAACAGGCTTTGTACAATATTTCACATACACGATTGGTTGTTTGTGAGAATGGAATTGATAATCCTGTTGGTGTGGTTTTGGTTAATGATTTGTTCAGCCAGCTTTTACATAAAAACAGCTTGTCAATTAATGCCTGTTTACAGCGTCCTCTTGTTGTTCCGGATAGTATGTCTGCCTTGGACGCTCTGGAACGATTGCGGGGTGATTTATTAGGAATATTACTGGTTCTTGACGAATATGGCTCATTTGAGGGAATTGTAACGGTTTCGGATATTTTTAAAATAATTGTAGGTGAAATCAATCAGTCTCTGGATGCCCCCCGTCTTGAGTCAGGGATAAATAATGAATATTTACTGGAAGGGACGACCCAGGTCGATGAAGTCAGGGATCAGCTGGATTTAGGAGATTTACCTGCGGAAGGAAGTTATCATACGGTCGCCGGATTGATTTTGGCACTTTTACGAAGAGTCCCGGTTACAGGTGACAAGGTTGTTTTTTCAGGTTGGCTTTTTGAGGTTTTGGAGATGGAAAATCGTCGGGTTACTCGTGTAAAGGCAAGCCGACAACCTGTGGCAAAAAACTAGTAGGTATTTAAAAAGCCCTTTTCTTTTTTTAAGAAAAGGGCTTTTTTTTAATGTAATGTAATGGCTTGGGCCAATTTTACTTCATTTGTAAATTTAGGCCATTTGTTTTGAGCCAAAGCCTTTAAGGAAGGAGAAGGTAAATCAAGCTTATCAGAATAGATCCAAAGAAAAGTCAGTGCTTTATGCAAATAGTTTTTTGTTTCCTTGATGGGAATTGTTTCCATGAATAGTAATGGATCTTGATTATTCTCAGCTGAATTCAACCATTTTGATGTTATTACAGGTCCGGCATTATAACTGGCCAGCATATGAATAAGGCTTCCCCCTTTTGGAAGCATATCATAGCTTTTCTTGTTATAAAGTCCTGATAAATGGATAAGGTATAATTGACCGATTTCCAAATTTAAAGCGGAATTTTGCAGTTCATCCAAACGATGAATCGATACGTTATTTTTTTGTTTTGCAATATATTTTGCTGTCATAGGCATGATTTGCATTAGGCCACGTGCCCCTGTATTCGAAACAGCCTTGCTATTGAAATTTGATTCTAAACGGATCAACGCATAGATAAGGGCCGGATTGATTCTGTAGCCATTCCTTGGATGTAAATTGGGTAAGGGTAAGCTTTTATTGTGGTCGAGAAGATTTTCATTTTGTGCAATTATCTCAACAAGCTGTTTAGATAAATCGTTTGCGCCTATGGTTTTTGCAATCAATTGAATGGAATGCAAAAGGGCAAGATTCTTTCTATTTTTCATCCATATCTGTTTTAAAATAATCTCAGCCCGTTTTTTTTCGTCCACTTGTAGTAAGGCAAAAAACCTTTTTCCCTCAGCAGTGGCTTCAATAGTGTTGATATCCACTTGAGAAAGTGTTGTAGAAGAAAATTTAAGGAAATTTAGTAAAGGATGAAAATCAGTCTTCTCTGTTGAAGTATCATGATCGTTTTCTTTTAGAATCTGGTTGGCCAAAATACCATAAAAGGTATGCACAAACGAAGCCGATCTGCGCAACCAGATAATATATTCCTGTTTATTTTCCTTTCTTAGACATGAACGTGCAGCCCAGAAATAAGTACCTGCTCTAATATTGGTAGTGATAATATCTGCCTTTGAAGCCTGTGCAAAAAATTTCAAGGATTGATCAATATCATTATTTTTCCAGGCAATTAATCCAGCGACATATCCAGCCAAACCAACGCGGTAATTAGATGATTTAAACGCATTTTTAGCCAGTTGATAGGCATGATCTGAATAATTCATTGCAAAGAGCTGTTGAGCTATTTCTGCCTGTAATTGTGCGGCATATAGATTATTCATTCCGCGTGTCTGTTGAATAAGCTGCAAGGCACTTTTCGCTCCCTGCCAACCTGATGCGCTGCGTTCACGAACAGTTTGATCCAACAAAGGATTTCTTTTGAAGGAATTGGTTTCGAAATTAAGATGATCAAGGCTTTGCAAATAAGCCATGACATTATTGTTGTTATCAATAGGTAGATTCTGATTGACGGGAATTGATACTTTAATAGCGCCAAGATTGTTCAGACGTTTTTGAATATCAGGTGAATCAGGATAAGATGCAAAATTTTTCAGCCATAACTTTAATTGCCCTGTATTTGGTAAAAAATGTGGGTTTAGGTAACGCTCGGCAAGAATATCGCCGAGCAACAAATTGTCTGAAATCTGAATTGTTTCAGATTGAGCCGTTGTGAAATCCCCTTTGCGTTGTAGATCAAATATATAGCGAATACGCTGTTCATCCATTGAATTTAACGGACGAGGAAAGCTGACACGACCATTACCATTTCGAATAATATTTCTAGCTTGTGTAATGATTGTTTCTTCACGCTGATCTAACTGTTTTGGCGTAGTTGCCCGTATAGATACAGTTGATACGCCTGCAAACAAGGCTGCGCTTGCCAATAAAGCCCGGACAGCCAAAGGGGAAAGAATGTTTGTCCCTTGCATAATACATATTAATTAGGAAAGAGTGTCATGTAATTCAAGAGTTATTTATTTTAGGTAATTAAATATTATCGCTGAAATATATATAATGTTTCAATCAAGTGTTTTTATCTATGGTGGCACGAATGTAAAGAAGATTTTTCCAGGTTACCTGGCGGATCTTGGCATTTATGTTAATTTGGGAAAGATGGTGTAATGGAAAAAGTTGGATGGGGTTAGGAATTCCAGAGTATGTGAATGAATGCCATTGATTTTTTAGCTGGTTAAAATTGACCGGGGTTTTTAGTAAGGTCTTAGCAGGTAATTGTCCAATTGTCAGGATATATCTGGGTTGATACAGGATTAGTAATTTATATAAAAAAGGTAGGCAAAGTTCTAATTCATTCGTTGATATTTGTCGTCCACCTGGGGGGCGCCATGGAACAAGCGGAATACGAAAACAAGCATCAAGAGAAATATCGATGTTATCAAGCATCTGTTCAAGCCAGAAATTTCCCGTATCTGCGAAAACCCTTCCGCTACGATCTTCATCGGCATCGGGAACATCCCCGATAATATAAATATGGGATTTTGGATCTCCAACAGAAAGTATTGTATTCATGGCTGTGTTTTTAAGCGAACAGTCTTTGAACTTTAAGATAGCCTGGTTTATTTCTTGTAAACTATTGGTTTGAAAAGCGGAGTGTCGATTTGTTTTTGTTATAATTTTCGTTGAAACAGATTGTTTTTTAGGTAAAGGAAGAGTAGGAATAGGTTTTCTATTTTCTAAATGGTTGATACTTACTGAAGTTAAATTTTCATCTATACCCCATTCAGAATATAGCTGTAACAATGATAAATGGTCATACATTTTAGATTACGATGAATATAATGATGGTTAACGAAACCTTATATACTAAGATTTCAGTTTATTGAGAAGATAGTGATTATGCAATGCCCACGCTTTCTACGCACCATGCTTTTATCTTTTTCTCTAATTGCTGGGATGAGCTCGACATCTAAAGCGTCCGTAATTGTAAAGAATCCAGAGCCTGTTATTCCCTTGGTGCATCAAAGGGGCGGGTACGGGGATTATCTGTCTGCCTATTATGCGGCGCAGACCGATGATAATGTGACCGCTGCAAAATTTTATAATAATGTGTTTAATCATGATCTAAAAAACACGGATGCACGTGAAAGGGCATTTTACTATAGTGTGATCGCCGGCAATCCAGCCGCAGTAAATTTGGCAAAACAAGAAGATAAAGATCCAATTTCCGCTCTGGTATTAAGAAATGATGCAATTGTTAAGGGAAACTGGAAAGAGGCATTAAAATATTTTACTTCTCCTCCTAGTGATCCATTGGGTCAGATGACGTTTTTATTGTTGCAAGCATGGTGCCTATATGGTGCTGGTCAGATTGATCAGGCAAATGCTCTGTTTGAAAAAGGAATTAATACGCCTATTAGTGGAGTTTTTCTAATTCATTATGGCGTTGCGGAAACTTTATCACATCATGATAAAAAAGCTGGCATTTTATTTGAAAAAGCCTACCGGGTTTTTCCCGGGGCGGATTTGCTGTTAATGCGAGCTTATGGAAATTGGCTTTATCAGCATCATCGAGCTGGAAAAGCGGAGGCAATGGTCGATAATTTGACTGATATTTTGCCTTTTTTATCCATTTCAAAAAATAATTTACGTCGCAATCTTTCTCAATTTCCAGTGCATGATGCTCAAGGGGCGGTTGCTCAGGTATACTTGGCAATGGCCTCCCTGATTCAGCAGGATTTGGCCAATCAGACTGTTGATGAAAATGACAGGGAGGCTAAAATTTCGTATAAGGTTGCCCTTCATACTGAACAGATATTTTTACGGTTTGCTTTACAGCTCAATCCAAATCTTTCTGAAGCCAAAATTATGTTATCGGGCATTCTTGCGGAACAAAAACACGCTGAACAGGCCCGTAAAATCTTATTTCCCATTAATCCGGATGATCCGTTAAAGACCAATATACAGTTACAACTTGCCCGTTATGATGCATTATTAAAACATTATTCTCGGGCGGAAAAATCCTTGGAAGAATTGTTAAAGGATTACCCACAAGAAATTAGTTTATGGCAAACGTTGGGTGATATTTATTTTGATCAGAAAAATTATCCAAAAACCATTCAAATCTATAGTAAAGTCATTCAGTTAAAGAAAAACAAAACTAAATATGATTGGACAATGTTTTTCATAAGAGGGGTTGCTTATGAAAAACAAAAACAATGGCTAAAAGCTGAACAGGATCTACAAATGGCATTAAAATTGGCACCAAATGAGCCAATTTTATTGAATTATCTGGGTTATTCATGGGCACTAAGACATAAAAACTTGCAGAAAGCCCAGATAATGCTACAGAAAGCCATTGATATTGCACCGGATGAAGGGGCAATCCGTGATAGTTTAGGCTGGATTATGGTTTTGAATAATCAAACAGCTTTAGCCATACAACAGTTGGAGCTGGCTGCCGAGACCATTCCACAGGATCCTGAATTAAATTACCATCTAGGGGTTGCCTATTGGAAGGTTGGACGCTATCAAGAGGCGATTAATCAATGGAATGTAGCCTTGACTTGCAATCCAAATCCTGAAAATAGAAATTTAATATTGAATGCATTACAAAAAGCCAAAAAAAATAAATTCTTGTCCTCTCACCACTAGGTAATTTCACTATTTGAAAAAAGATTCAATGTTTATAGAAAAAGCGTACGCCAAAATAAACCTTTTTTTGCATGTGACGGACAAACGTCCTGATGGATATCATATTCTGGATAGTCTGGTTGTTTTTCCTGATGTAGGGGATGAATTGATCCTGTTTCCAGTTTCAGGTAGTAAAGAGGACAGACTTGTCGAGCTTGAAATAACGGGGCAATTTGTATCGCAGTTATCTCAGGAAAATCAGGATGATAACCTGATTGTTAAAGCAGCCTATAAACTTGCAGCATGTACAAAACAACCTTTAAAGCCTGTTAAAATCCAACTGATTAAAAATCTTCCTGTCGCTTCAGGAATTGGTGGTGGATCTTCAGATGCAGCGGCTACTTTACGGTTATTGATGCGTTATTGGAATCTTGTAATTGACAATGATTTATTACAGAAGATTGCATTACAATTGGGGGCAGATGTTCCCGTTTGTCTTAATCCGGTCACACAACGCATGCAGGGAATTGGTGAAGTCATTTCAAGGGATATAGAAATTCCCTCTTTTGGCATGATTTTAGTGAATCATGGAGAAGGGGTGTCAACGGCGGAAGTGTTTAAGAAGCGTCAATCTTCTTTTTTTGACAAAGTTAATTTGAAAAATAGTTTCGATAATGTTAATTCATTTATTCATGATATAACGACCTATGATAATAATTTACAGGAGCCTGCTATTTTACTAAATTCTAAAATTGAAAAAGTTTTGGAAGAAATTAGGATGTTACCCCACTGTCGCTTGGCACGAATGAGTGGATCGGGTGCAACTTGTTTTGGATTATTTGAAACGGTTGAGCAAGCACAAAAAGCGGCGGAGATTTTATCCTCAAAATATTCTTGGTGGATATGGGGGGGGAAAGCTATTCATTAATTTAAATTTTATAGATATAAAATATTTTAGAGGGATAAAGAGGGTTACAAATGGCTATTGATGTGAATATACGGATTACGGAAGACCGTAAAAAAACAATTTTAACTTTTTCACCTGATAGTGGCGTAACCGGTCAATTAGAATTAAATCAGCTGGAACTGGACAATCTTATCCAAGCTTTGGGATCTATTCGATGGATGATGGCAGAAGGTCAAAAAATAGCTGAAATAACCGGGGCGCAGATCAAACCTGCATATCAAACCAAATGGGCAATTCAGAAGAATATTGAAAAAGCAGAAACTTTGCTTGCTTTTCAACATCCAGGGTTTGGTCCACTTGGGTTTGTTTTATCTGACCAACAAGTTAAGGAATATGTCAAGGCATTACAAAAAGGTCTGAAAATCAAGAAATAAATGTTATAGTTAGATATATTTAAAAGCGATGATACCCGATATAAGCAATAAGCAGATAAAACTGGTTACCCATATTAATCGCTTTTCAATAAAATCCTGAATAGATGACCCAAAAAAATAAAGTAGAACAGCTTCCAGGAAAAAACGGGAGCCTCGGGTAATTAAACTTGCGAGCAGGAAGGGTATCAGGGCAAAATGTGCCGCACCGGCAGTAATGGTGATGAATTTATAGGGGATCGGTGTTAATCCTTTGATTAGAATAATCCATACGCCATATGTATTGAATTTATCCTGCAAATTGATGAGTTGCTGTTCTGCGTGATAGAAATGAATGATGGGCATTGCAAGATAATGAAGTAAAAAAGCACCTATTATCCATCCCAATAACCCTCCGACAACACTACTTAAAGTTGTAACTGTTGCATATAGCCATGCTTTGCATCGTTTAGCGAGAATCATTGGACAAAGGAGAATATCCGGCGGTATTGGGAAAAAGCTTGCCTCGGAAAACGCGGTTAGCATAAGCCAGAATATCGCGTACTGACTTGCGGCGAGTTGTAAGGCGCGTGCATAAAGATGTTTGAGCATAAAATAAATAAATGTTTTATATTTGTATAGATTGAGGTTAATGTAACGAAATTCGTTTCGGGAAAGTTATTCTATAAGCATAACGACTGCACATAATCCATGAGGAATACGATTATGTAAAGTAATATCTCCACCTTGTCCGCGAATAATATTTCTTGCGATTGAAAGTCCCAGCCCAGTCCCTCCTGTAGAACGGTTGCGGCTTGTTTCCATACGGACAAAGGGTTCAAAAACATATTCAAGATTTTCCTGTTCCAATCCGGGTCCATCATCTTCGATCAATATGAAGATATGTTTGTCTTTCTGGTTATAAAGTGATGGGAAGGGAGGTTTTGAGGTTAGCGATACAGTAACATTCCCTCCATAATTAAGCGCATTATTCATTAGGTTTTGTAGGGCTCTTTTTAGTTTGATCGGACGAGCCTTGATTGTATAATTGGATAAGGGATGGTGAAGACGGATTTGATCAATTTTATCCGGATGGGTTTCCTGTAATTCATGGATAAGGGTTTCAATCAGGCTTGTTAAATCAAGATTGATAACAGGTTCATGATGCGTATTGTCACGTCCGAATGCCAGGGTCGCATCAATCATTTTTTCAAGTTCATCAAGATCTGAGATAAATTTTTTTTGTAAATGTTTATCATTGATAAATTCAGATCTTAATTTCAATCGTGTAATCGGTGTGCGCAGATCATGACCAATTGCCAAAAGAAGTTGTGTACGATCATTTACAAAACGATTTATACGCCGTGCCATATCGTTAAATGCCCGTGCGGCTTGGGCAACTTCTTCTGGTCCAGATTCAACAAGAGGAGTGGCATTGACATCTTGTCCCAGCCTTCCCGCTGCTGCGGCTAATGTACTGACAGGGGCAATTAATCGTCGAACACTCCACAAAGTAAGCAGGCTTGTTGCTGTTGCCATGATAAAAAAGCTGATCGGAAACGTTGCTGATTTGAAAGGGTTTGGTGTGGTTAATTCATATATGATGTTTAACCATTGTTTATCATCTGGTAACTGAAATGCGATTGCATTTTTATGTTTGTCTGGATCAGAGGTGGCAATAATTTTGGTTGGACGTAATTCGGGTGGGAACAAGATTGTTGTAAGAAGGTGGGAAACAGTTTGTTCCAATTTAGGGGAAGGGAGATTGACATTTTTAAGATTGGGTTCGTTTGAAAGAAAAATGGTAAATCCATGTATTGGATCTAGATCATTAATCTCATCGGACCGATCCTTGCTATCGACTTCCGAAATATCACGATAAATAGCTGTTGCGCGATTTACAGCTTCCTGTTCTTGGGTGAGGCGATTGAAATCTAGCCGATCCAAAGTATTGATTAACAAGCCACATGCCTCGATCAAACCCATCCCAATGATTAAGATCAAGGCTGTACGAGCTGCTAGAGAATAGGGCCATAAATGCCACTTTCTTGGTTTATGTTGTGACATAGTGAATGGGTAGGGCCAACAAATAGCCTCCTCTGTGAACGGTTTTAATTATTTTTGGCTGGCGGCTGTCATCTTGCAGTTTCCGACGCAATCGGCTTAATGTAACGTCAATTGTACGATCGGTGGAAGGAAGCTGATGCCCATATAGAATTTCGGATAAAGTTTCCCGGGTAACAATTTCTGGGGCATGTTCGATTAAAGCAATTAACAGGTCATATTCCTTGCTTGTCAGGGAAACCTCAACATTTTGAGGATTCAGTAGCTGTCTGTGAAGTAAATTGACCTTCCAGCCTCCAAACTGGATGATTTTCTGTATGTAGGGGTCGTGAACGAATTGTTTACGTTGTGAACGATGTAAAACGGCATGGATACGGGCCAGTAATTCTCTTGGGTTGAAAGGTTTTGCCATATAATCGTCGGCACCTAGTTCTAGTCCGATAATCCGATCTGCTTCGTCTCCCATAGCGGTTAACATAATGATAGGAATATCAGCTTTTTTTCTTAACCAATGGGCTATCTCGAAACCACTTTCCTGAGGTAGCATAAGGTCGAGAATCACAAGGTCAAAATGATTGTTTTTCCAAACTTGGCGCACTTGCTCCCCATTATATGCATAGGAAACCTTGAAATGATGTTTTTGCAAGAATTGAGAGAGCAGATCTACAATTTCGTGATCATCATCAATTATTAAAAGATGTATAGTTTGTTCCATAAGATATCAAAAACAAGAAAAGTTAAAATCTGGTCAGATATAGATAACGTAATTAAAGGCAAATATTATTTATTAACAAAACTTTGAGTAATGATGTTTTTTCTTTTGGAAACCATTTTATAGTGAAAATCAATTAAATTAAAGTAAAGGATAGATTATCATGATACCAGAAATAAAGCCTAAAGAGGCTTGGGATTTGTTAAAAAAGGATGGGCAGGCTCTGTTAATTGATGTCAGAACGCCGGAGGAGTGGGAACAGGTCGGCTATCCAGAGTTATCATCTCTAGGTAAGGAAGTTATCAAGATTAGCCTACAAGACAGGATGGGAAATAGAAATGTGAATTTTATACGGGAGTTGAAAAAAATTGTAACGCAATTAGATCGGCCTTTATTATTCCTATGTCTTATGGGAGGACGAAGTCGAATCGCTGCAATCTTGGCAAAAGATGAAGGCTATAAAAATGTTTATAATATAAAAGAAGGTTTTGAAGGGCCAGCAAATGTCAATGGAGTAAGGGGGACAATTGCTGGTTGGCTAGTAGATAATTTACCTTTCACGAAAAAATCTTAAATAATTTTCACATATTTGTAGAAGGGCTTGCCTCTGCATCATATACGATTTCAATGACAATACACCAGGGATAACGATAGTCATAGCTTGCACCATTTGCATTGGATATCATGCCCTGAGTGTCAACAGGTACATGGGTCAATGCAACGGAATCATTTACGTTGCCGCCAATAATACTGATTTCCTTGCCAAAAGGTTGCATGTTCTGGTTTGTCATAACGACAATACCGCAATGTGCAGGAAATCCGTATGTTGTGGGAAGTGTATTAAAACGGATAGTGTTCCGGCTTTTACCTCTGGCGGTACAAATCATGTCACCCAGTTTTGGTGCATAAGTGGCTGGATCATGCCCCCTTAAGACAGGAGATGTTCCAGAAGCGGCTGCATTGATATATGTTGAATGATTGGGTGAATAGGGGAAACGGTCATTTGCACCTGCAATTCTCATGATATAAGAGATAAAAGCCGCGGACCAGGCATAATTTCCATCGTTGATAAAGTTGAAAACGGTTCCATTACTATTATGTTTTCCAGTATAACTTCCTTCTTTCATGCCGGGATCCATACCGATCCACCAATATTCACCCACCCGTTGCCATAAACCAGATGAACGTTCAGCCTTTACATCCGGACTTGTTGGTTCAGGACGCTGAAGGGGGTCTTCATCGGCAATGGGTTGGTTAAATACGCGCCATTCGCGTAAGGTTAACGCTACTACTTCCTGGCGGGAAAAAGGTTCATAATTTCTAACTGCAAAATCTGGAACACGGTCATTATAATAATATCCGACCGGTTTTTGCGATGATGCTGTTTGTTGAGTTGGTGTTATACGGGGGTTATTTGGTGGTCCACCACAGGCGACAAGAAACGTAAGGAAAAAAACCGAGATAATTTTACGGATCATTTTAATAAATCATCTTGAATGTTAAAAAGATTAAGAAATGAATATATTATCTCTGATAATTAGTCTTTTTGAAATGATTTTTCTTTCGTAAATAATGTTATTCAAAACAAACTGTGGCTTTAAAACATCTTCATTTTACGATAAGGAAAGGAATCGTTGGTATCCTGACTAAACTGTCATGAATTTTAAAATTATTATTAAAAAACGTATTACATAAATATACCAGGGAAATAGGGGAAGATATGATTATTACCCATGATTTGAACGAGTTTTTAAGGGAGAGAGGGCATTTGGACATGATTGATGTATCCTTTGTTCCAACGATGGGAGCTTTACATGAGGGTCATCTTGCTTTGGTAAAGAAAGCCAAGAAAATAGCCAAACATTGCATTGTAAGTGTTTTTGTCAATCCTTTACAATTTGATCAGAAAGAGGATTTTCTTCGATATCCTAAACTTGAAAAAGAGGATGTTCATTTGCTTGAACAAAATCAGGTCGATATAGTGTGGTTTCCAAAAGTCGAGGATATCTATCCAAGAGGTTTTGACACGCGTATTGAGATAGGTGGACCAGCTTTACAATGGGAAGGAGCATTGCGTAAAGGTCATTTTTCAGGCGTTGCAACCGTTGTTTATCGATTGTTTTCTTTAGTCAGACCTAAATTTGCCTGCTTTGGGGAAAAGGATTGGCAACAAATTCAGGTGATTCATAGAATGGTAAAGGATTTGCTTTTACCTGTTACTTTGGTGAATGTGCCAATCGTGCGTGAAAAAGATGGTCTTGCAAAATCATCCAGGAATCGTTTTCTTACGAGTGAAGAGCGTTCGCGAGCACCGTTTTTGTATAAAATATTACAAGAGGCTTATTTAAAGTTAAAAAGTGGAGGTAATATTTCATTTATTTTATCAAACGCAATAGAGGCATTGGAAAAAAAAGAGTTTAAAGTGGATTATTTTTGTGCGGTTGATGGAAATTCTCTACAGAAAATAACCAAGTGGAATGATAATGCACGTCTTATTGCAGCGGTAAAACTGGGAAGTGTACGATTATTGGATAATATATGAAATTTATTTTCCATTCATTTAATTGAAATGGAAAATAAGTCATGGTTTAGTCAATTGGTTGGTCATCACGATAAACGCGTTCCTTTCTCTCATGCTGTTCTTGAGCTTCAATGGAAAGAGTGGCGATGGGGCGGGCCTCTAGCCGCTTCAAACTGATGGGTTCTCCTGTTACCTCACAATAGCCATAAGAACCATCTTCAATTTTCTGAAGTGCGTTATTGATTTTTGCAAGCAGTTTTCTGGCCCGGTCATGAGTACGCAGCTCAATTGCGCGGTCTGTTTCAGAACTGGCCCGGTCATTGAGATCAATATCAACATTTTTGTCTTCTGAGAGATGATTAAGGGCCTCAGTTGAATTTTGCAAAAGAGAATCCCGCCAATCTTCCAATTTCTTTTTAAAATATGCAAGCTGACGAGGATTCATGAATTCCTCATCTTCAGAAGGGCGATAGTTTTTATCAAGCGGTAACGTATTCATTATGCACCTGCTATAGATATGGAATAATAAAGTAGCCTAAATTACTTTTATTAGAGCTTTATAATAGCGAGTAACTATTTCGCCAAGTAAAAAAAATAAATTTTAAAAAATAGTGGGTAAATTAATAAAAACAAGATTTTGAGTCTAAAAATGTAAAAAAAATATTTTTTTGAAAAAATATAAAAAAAAACTTGAGATTCGTCAGTGAAGGGGTCATATACTAACCTAAATATAACGGTGGTCGTTATTTCGCGGAATATATGATATATTATTGATTAGGACAAATTCTGTTTGATTACTAGAACAGGGTTCGTTTCTGATTGAAGTTTATGTATGTTCTAGTTTCACTTTATTCTTTGGCCCAAGGGGGCATATTGCCCAACAGGCCGTCTACTGGTTTAGGGGTACGTGATGAACGGACTTGCTCAACTGGGGATGGTCTCGGAAACTCCGAGAAATAACCAGGTTTCAATTGATTTTTCAGAAAATATGGAAGATCGTAAAGATTATTTTATTGTTAAAGATGGTATGCGTTTTGCAGGAACGCATCTTCTTGTTGATTTGTGGGATGCAACCAATCTGGATAATCCAGAAGAGATTGATCGCATCTTGTGTGAAGCTGCTGTTGTAGCTGGGGCCACGATATTACACAGTCATTTTCATCATTTTTCACCGAATGGTGGGGTTTCTGGTGTTGTTGTTTTGGCGGAAAGCCATATTTCCATTCATACCTGGCCAGAACGGAATTTTGCTGCTCTGGACATTTTCATGTGTGGTTCTTGTGATCCATATCTTGCCATTCCTGTTTTACAACATTTCTTTAAACCTGAAAGAATTGTACTGGACGAACAGAGGCGTGGGAAAGAAAATTTATAGAAAAACGATATTTCTATAGCAGTAACAAACACTGGACAAAAGAATATTGTCCAGTTTTTTTTGTCATTCAATAAAGGTGAAAGCAGAATTTAATGTCTTTTAAATGGGTTGATGAAACGTTGTATCCGGCCTGGAAACAGAGCTTCCGTGCTGATAGGGAAATCGTGCATAAAAAATCTTTATTTCAGGATATACGCATTATTGAAAATGAAGAATATGGCAAGGTTTTATTCCTAGATGGCGTGACCCAGATTACT
Source organism: Commensalibacter sp. B14384M2 (assembly GCF_016101865.1). NCBI lineage: Bacteria > Pseudomonadati > Pseudomonadota > Alphaproteobacteria > Acetobacterales > Acetobacteraceae > Commensalibacter > Commensalibacter sp. B14384M2. The sequence continues at coordinate 51,328 of NZ_JACFPS010000001.1, forward strand.
GAAAAAGATGAATTTGTATATCAGGAAATGCTTGTTCATGTTCCCTTGTTGACACATGGCAATGCAAAGCGTGTTCTGATTATTGGTGCTGGAGATGGAGGAGTCTTACGTCGGGTTTTACAGCATCAAACAGTTGAAAAGGCGGTTATGGTGGAGATTGATGGGGATGTTATCGCTCTGTCCAAGGAATTTCTGCCTGAAATTTCAAAAGATTGCTGGAATGATCCACGTGCAGAAGTGATTATTGGGGATGGTATCCAGTATGTTGCCGATGCGCCAAAGGAAAGTTTTGATGTTATAATTGTGGATAGTACTGATCCAATTGGTGTTGGTGAAGTTTTATTTACGGATGATTTTTATCGAAATGCAGCCAGAATTTTAACTGGAGACGGCCTGATTGTGAATCAATGTGGTGTTCCGTTTATGCAAGCCGAGGAATTGCGGGAAACCAGTTTGCGTCGTAAAAAATTCTTTTCATATGTATCGGCTTATGTCGCTGCGGTTCCAACCTATGTGGGTGGATTTATGACGCTAGGGATTGCAGGAAAAAAAGAAAATCAAACCAATCAAACAGTTGATATAATTAAGCAACGAGCAAAGGTGGCAAAACTTGAAGGATTGACACGGTACTGGTCTCCAGATGTTCATATGGCATCTTTTTGTCTCCCGCCATATATTAAGGAAAATTTACCATAATAACAATGTGGTTTGAAAATTAAGAATTCTATTTCATGTAAAAAAAACGTATAGTTTACAAACGGTCGGATTTTATGACAATCTGGATTATAGTTTAAAGAATAGAATACATTAATTTTTTTATTAAATTTTCTGATGGCAGGTTGGTAAGAAAGGAAAAGAATATGGCGGCAGCAATTATTTTCTTATCAACCTGTATTGTTTTACTGGTAATGTATTCCATAATCTGTGCGTTATGGGATGTGATATTGGGGCGTTGGAGCAGAGAAGAACAGAAAAAAAATTTTCAACAGGATCTTAATGATTTTGATGAATGAAAGGACAGGTTGATTCATTATTATGAGCATAAATGATCATTTCCAGATTGGTTTAATGCGTCATCCACCTGTTCAGATTCCTGCTGGCATGTGTTACGGGCATTCAGATATACCTTTACGAAATGGATGGGAACAATATGTTTCGATTCCAGAAGGGTTTGCAATTGATCAGATTTATACTTCCCCTTTGTCACGTTGTCTCAAGTTGGCCCGTGCCATTGCATTGCAATATCAGATTCCATATCAGGAAGATAGGCGCTTGATTGAATTGAATTTCGGTTTATGGGAAGGAAAAAAATGGGATGAAATCCCCAAGGAATTTATTGATGCCTGGGCAGAAAATCCTTGGGATTGGCAGATTCCGGAAGGGGAAACAGGTCGGTTACTTCTTGCTAGGGTTATTGAAATTTGGCATGAAATTAAAAAAAAGGGTCAAAATATTTTGATTGTCTCACATGGTGGCCCTTTACGGCTTTTAAGGCAGATTGCGTTAGAAAAATCAATTGAACTGTTAGGTCTATTACCAGATTTTGGTCGAATTGAATTATTTACTTTTTCAAAACATGCTTTAGATAAACAACAAATTGCTTGTAACGAGTAAAGCGGTTGTGGATAATACCTGAACAGCGCCCAGGCAATCCCCGTTATATCCTTTAATATGGTTGTTGATAATCAAGCTGAATAAAAAACCGGTTATAAAGGAAACCAAAAGATACAAGATTGTAAATTTCCAGTTTAAGAGATAGAGACATATGCTTATCGTTACGGTGAAATGAATGAAACTGGAAATAAATGGAATATGATCAAGCTGACTGGCCATACTTTTTGATTGAACAGGGGAAAGGATAAAAACGGGGATCAACATGGATGATCTGGATAAAACCGCAATGGCTGTTAAAAGCGGAATAATTTTCTGATGAAGTGTCATTAAAGAGATCACGGAGGTGATCTGTATTCCGAGTACAATTAATAATGTTAGAACCCCGTATGTGCCTAAACGGCTATCTTTCATAATGGTCAATTTTTGATCAATATTATGTCCACCACCAAATCCATCTGCACAATCTGCCAATCCATCCTCGTGTAAACAGCCGGTTAGCAATAGATGAAATCCTAATGCTGAAAAGGCGATAATTGACGAAGATAGAGTGGTGAAAGAAAGGGTATAAATAAAACATCCTTCAAGCCCACCGATAAAAGCGGAAATAAATGGCCAAATCCATATGGATCTGGCAAATGAAAAGAAATGAAAATCATTATAAATATAATGAATTGGTAATCGTGAAAAAAAGGAAAGACTACTGAAAAAATCAGTTATGACTTTCCTTACGAAAAGAAAAATCATTTAGGAGAAGGTAATCCGGCCTCATCATAGGTGGACATACCTTTATAACAGGCTAGGGCACCTTGAAGAATTGGAATGGTTATTGCGCATCCGCTGCCTTCTCCCAATCGCATATTAAAGGCTATCAAAGGATATTGGTTCAGGTTTCCGGCCAATAACAAATGCCCTTTTTCTGCAGAAAGATGGCTGATTTTTGCATGATCAAGACCTGACGGGTTTAGCTTTTGCAATGCAGCAACAGCGCTGGTGCAAACAAAACCATCTAATAATACCGGAATATTGAGATAACGAGCAGCCAAAGTGGCCCCCAACAAAGCCGCTTCTTCATATCCACCAAAGTGTCGGCAAATTTCAAGTGGGTCATCGAGAATATCCTGATGTTTGGCTAGAGCCTTATCAACAACACGTTGTTTGTTCTGGATATATTCAGGCGATTGACTTGTGCCTTTGCTGACCCATTGGGCGCCATTTCCACCAAACAGGGCGGCACTCAAAGCGGCAGCTATTGTTGTATTGCCAATTCCAACTTCCCCTAAACAAAGCAGATTGATATTGGGTGTTACGGCATTATATCCCGTCTCGACTGCCTTAAGGAAATCATGTTCTGACATGGCCGCTTCATGACAGAAGTTTTTGGTTTTCTCAAAATGATTTAGAGGGATAATACGCAGTTCTGCTCCCGCAGTTTTTGCCAGCTGGTTAATGGCTGCATGTCCCTGTTCGATCTGGGTGACCATCAATTCCGTAACGACAGCACTGTAGGGTGTGACACTTTCGTCGGTAATGCCGTGGTTTCCAGCAAAAATCATGATACATACCTTATCGAGGCTGGGCATTTCTTTTTTTTGCCAGGATGCTAGCCATGCAACCAGATTTTCAAGTTCTCCTAAACTGCCAGGAGGTTTTAAAAGGTTATTCTGGCGGATAAAAGTGGCCTGTTCAGCTTTTTTATCCTTTTCGGGCAGTACAAGACACAATTTTCTTAATTCGGTAATAGACTTAAAGTGTTTCATGATTTTAATGCAATACTATGGAAAAAACAGCCTGTAACTTTATTACGTCTTCCACCTTCCGGGCCAAGATAATTGTCTGTTCCATCGCTCAGTAAGGCATATGGCTGGTCAGATCCTGGATCTGAAAGGGTTGCGTAATGAAATTCATGGCCATATATTGTAAGATCCCCGTTTTGGTTAGGTAACCTCGCTATACGATATCCTAAATGAATTTTAGGTTTTGCATAACTGCAGCTATGGCTGAGCAGCCCACTCATTCTATGTGCTTGCCCGTTTTTGTCAATGAGGCTTTTCCCCATAACCATATATCCCCCGCATTCACCATGCACAGTTTTAGTTTGGGCAAAGTTTTGTAAACCCTGTAAAAACTGATTGGCATTGGCAATTTTTTCAGCATATAGCTCTGGATATCCTCCTGGTAGCCAGCAACTATCACATTTTTCTGATGGTGCCTCATCTTGCAGTGGAGAAAAAAAATGGATGGATGCTCCCTGCCGATGCCATCCATCAAGAATATGGGGATAAATGAAACTGAAAGCGAGATCTCTTGCGATTGCTATTCTTTGACCAAGGGGTGGTAGGGCAATGATTGAATTGTCTGATGGGATGGAAAGCTGAGGAATATATGACAATAATTTATCCAGATCTATATTTTCTTCAATAAAATCAGCCAGAAAATCAAGGTGATTATCTAGATCCTCATGTTCTTCGGCTTGAATTAATCCCAGATGTCTTGTCGGTAAATGAAGTTTTGAATTACGGGGAACACTGCCCAATATCGGAATATTAATCCGGTCAAAGGCAGCTTTGGTATTTTGATAATGACGGGGGGATGCCACATTATTTAAAATTACACCGAGAATCTTGAATTTCGGGTTTATATTGGCGAAACCATAGGCAATAGCAGCGGCCGATTGCGCCTGACCAGTAATATCCAGAACCAATATGATTGGAATCTTGTAGCGTATTGCCAGATCGGCTCCACATCCTCTTTTGCCTTCTTCATTTTCGATGCCGTCCAAAAAACCCATTGAGGATTCAATGATGAATAATTCTGCGTTTTTTGTTGAGGCATTAAATAAATGGTCAAGTAAAGGAAAAGGCATGGCCCAGCTATCTAAATTAAAGGATGTGTTTTGCGTCGCGATGGCGTGAAAGGCGGGATCGATATAATCTGGTCCTGATTTTGCCGCACGAACATGTATGTTTTTACGGCGTAAAGCAGTTAATAATCCTAGGGTGATGGTTGTTTTTCCACTTGCCGATTTGGGAGCGGCGATCATAAATGCTTTGATAGAATGCGGTTGATTGTTCATATAAATATTTGAACTTGAATGAAAAAAAGTTTATTGATGATTGAAATAACCTGTAAAATACAAGCCATTTGAAGAATAGCAATCATAGATCAATTTTCCCTGATTTAGAATTAAATTAAAAAAATTACTATTTCGCGAAAAGGAGGAATATTGGAACATGTCAAAAAATTAAAATATGGTTGGACAACGGGGGCTTGTGCGACAGCAGCTGCAAAAGCGGCTTATTTGGCTTTAAAACGTGGTTTTTTTTCGGATCGTGTTACAATTACTCTTCCACAGGGGAAAAGAGTTTCATTTAGGATTTTTAACCACAAAATTCTGGATCGGCACTGTGCCATTGCCTCGGTTATCAAAGATGCGGGGGATGATCCTGATGTTACCCACGGAGCGGAAATCCGTGTAAGAATAACAATCTTGTCCATTGATCGTGGAATTGTTTTCAAGGCAGGAAAAGGTGTGGGGACAATTACTAAACCGGGATTACAATTACCTGTTGGTCAGCCTGCAATCAATCCAGTACCTCGTCAAATGATTCGGTATGCATTAAACGAGGTATCTTTTTCCCCTGATGTAGAGGTGGAAATAAGCGTTGTAAATGGAGAGGAGCTTGCAAAAAAAACGATGAATCCAAAATTGGGTATTATGGGTGGATTATCGATTTTAGGAACAACAGGCATTGTTGTACCGTTTTCTTGCGCAGCATGGATCGCGAGCATTCATCGCGGGATAGATGTGGCACGGGCTGCAAATTTGACGCATCTGATTGCCTCTGTCGGGAATGTATCTGAAGAAACGGCCAAAAAAATCTATACACTGCCCGAATCAGCCTTTATTGAAATGGGTGATTTTGTCGGGGGAGTTCTGAAATATCTAAAAACACATCCAGTTCAATGGCTAACCTTGGCAGGAGGTGTTGCCAAATTTACAAAATTGGCACAAGGTCATCTGGATCTTCATTCTGGTCGTTCACAGGTAGATTTTGCACAATTGGCAGAATGGGTTGCGGAATTGGGGGCGGAGGATAGTTTTGTTGAGAAAGTCAGGCTGGCTAATACTGCCCTGGAGGTTTTCAGGAATTGTCATGTAAAACGGTTGCCCCTGGCTGATTTTATTGCAGAAAAGGCACGGGCAGTTGTAAAAGAAACACTTGATCCCGTGACTTTTAAAATCGAAATTCTGATGGTTGATCGTAAGGGTAATTGTCTTGGGAGGGCGTTTGCATAATGTATTAATAATATCAAATATTGGATTTCTGATTAATTATTAGATTACCATATTTTATTAGAAAATATTGCTAAAATAAGGTAAGTGTTTAGATCAATCATTAAATGAAAGCGGGTCTGGTTTTATATGCATGTTCTTCAAAATCTGCTTTTTAATAATCATTTATCAGATATTTCAGAAAAATTATATTTTGATATTCAAAAAGGCGGTATACAACCGTTATCGGAAAATGATGGAATTATTCTTGAAAAAAATAGCAGAATTTCTTTTGGAACATATTTCAATTATTTTTCCTTAAATACATGGCGTAAATATTGCCAACTCAAAGATCTTCATTTTCAGTTACAGGGAAAAGGTGAATTTGTATTGAGGTTCTGGCTGACAGACAAAAATTCCCAGCCTTCTTCATCAAAGCGTGTTATTGAAAAACAAGTTTATTTAAATAAAGATCAAGATTGTTTTTGCATTGATTGCTCATTTTTATTGAAAAAACAAGGCATTCTTCATTTTACAATAGATACAAAGGGCGAATGTTTCATACAGGGTGGTTCTTTTTGCACCAAAACAGATCCTGTTAACTATATAAAATTAGGAATAGTTATTACGCACTATAATCGTAAAAAATATCTGATCCCTGCCATTCGGCGGATAGAAACGCAGCTTTTATCTAATGAATCTTTTAAAAACAACATTGATCTTATTATTGTAGATAATTCTCGAGATGTTTCTTCAGAAGAGGCAGGGGAGGCGATTGTTATTTCTAATCTCAATTATGGAGGATCCGGGGGATTTACACGCGGATTACTGTATTTGAAAGATCGTCATTATACACATTGTCTTTTTATGGATGATGATGCCAGTTGTGAAATTGAATCTATAATCAAGACTTTCAGATTATTGCAATATTCAGTCGTGGAGCGATTGGCAATAGCTGGAACCATGTTATATGAAAAAGAATCGACAATCATTCATGAGAAGGGTGCCCAGTATAAGCCCTTAAGCTTGATACAGCTATATTGTGGTCTTGATATATCGAAATTTGAAACTATTATAGCGACTGATTTAGATAAAAAGAAAATTGAATATGGTGCCTGGTGGCATTTTGCCTTTAAGATTGAAGATGTAAATTATTTTCCATTTCCTTTTTTTGTTAAGGGAGATGATATGCTTTTCGGATTAATGAATCATTTCAATATCATTACTGTGAATGGCATATGTGTTTTTGGAGAGGATTTCCGTTACAAGGATGGCCCCTTACCCCGATATTTAAGCGTAAGGGCCAATTTTGCTTTGGCTTTGATATATTCAGATTGTTCTTTATGGATTTATGTCTGGCGTTATATACGTTGGATATTTATTTCCATTTTAACCTATCGTTATGCTTCTGCCCGAGCTACTAGCATTGCTTTGCAACATGTTATGCGAGGTCCAGAATTCTGGACACGCTATTTATCCTTAACAGATATATATCCTGCCATTTCGAATGTATTGTCGGAAGAGAAAATGGATGATGTTGATATAGATCAACTAAAACCAAGTATCAGGCAAGTTCGTTTTCCCATATTGAAAAAAATCATTATTATTATGACCTTCAATGGTTTTTTTCTTCCTGATTTTTTTATTAGAGACAGACTTATTCTGAGTAAAAAGGAAATAAAACATTTTCCATATGAAATATTTTTAGAGAGGAATATATTATATTATTCAAGTGAATATAATAAAGGTTATGTAGCGATATATAATAAAAAAAAATTTTTTTCCGAATTGTTTTTAGGTTTGAAATTGATGATTCAATTTGCTGCCAGATTCAAAAAATTAAAAAGAGAATATAGACAAGAGGTTCCAAAAATCATGACAGAAAAATTTTGGAGAAAGGTTTATCAATTCAAGAGATGATTGGTTAACTGGACATAGTCCAGTTTTATATCAAAGCTAAGAGTTTTTGCATAAAGCTTCATATTCCGCGGGAATCCCACAGAATGTTATGCAATCTTTATTAACAAGTTTATAGTGAATTTTTTTATTATTTTGAATTAAATAATTATATAAGGGCGCTATATATAATTCGGATGTAGAAGGCGTTTTTCTTTCTTGTTGAAGAGCATATAGGAAATCTCCAGATTTCTTGAAGTGATAAAGACCGTTACAACATAAATCGGATATTGGTTTTTTTTCTGCGGTTCTTAGCGCGATAGGCTCTTGACTTTCAGAATCTGGTTCCACGTAAGACCAGTTTTCACCATCACCCTTAAATACTTCTAGATATCCGTCAGAACGTTTAAACCATTCTTGTTTGGGAAAATGAAAATCCCTTCTAAAGGTATCAATATTGAATATTGTCAGCGCCATGTTATTTTCAAGACCGGCTTTGTGAATTCCATATTCTACAGTTTCTGCCTGTCCAGCGGTAGGATGATCTAGAATGACTATATTTGCTTTTTTGATACCAAGCTTGTCAATTTCAGTTTGTATAAAATTTTCCGTATTCATAATTGAACGGGCAATGAACAGAAATGGAGTATCTTGGAAATATGCTTTGAAACTTTCAACTGAATGGGCAAAAACTGTTTTTCCATTTAAAGGCAACATGTATTTAGGTTGCGTATATCCAGCTTTTGAAAAACGGCTGGACAGTCCCGCCATTGGAATAACTATCATTAATCTTTTCTTTCAAATATCGAATATAAACGTAAGGCATTTGCAATAAATGCTTTTTGTCGATCAGGGCGATCAGCATGTAAAGGTAACATCGATAAAAATAATGCTATGGTCATAGCTTGGATTTCTTTGCTTGAAACCGTAATATTTGCAATATTTATTTTATTAAAATATGTCTGTAGCCATTTATGGGAAGATGATAAATCAAATGTTAGTTCGAAATCGTATTGATTATTGTTAATAAGATTATAGCGTCCTGTTATGATAAAGTCATATAACCCGTTAATTGAATGGGATAGCTTGGCCATATCATAACGTAAATCACCATAATTTTCCTTTATATGGGGAAATACATATCCTCTTGGATCAATCACTGTAATGCGACGATTGCGTGAATTATATAAAATGTTACTGAAACAAAAATCGCCATGCATGATTGTACATAATTCTTCAGGATTTTTTGTAATAAAATCTGACAAATTATTTGCAATAGTTAATAATGATGGATATTTATTACCATTGAAAACGAGGTCATGCATGATATTAAAACCTGTTTGATTTGAAAAGAGTTTCAAACGTTCAAAGGTTTTGTTACCTACTAAATGTGCAGTGTAATCGTCCCGCTTTTTTTTACCTTTTTGTTTTGCGCATAAATTCAGGAAATCAGTACAAGAGGCCAGAATTTTGTTCCATGTAGCTTTTCCAATATCTGAAAATACGAATAATTCAGCTAGCGTTGGTGTGTATTGATATTCAGTGGAATAGAATGTTTTGTCATTATCTTGTCCGTATTCGAAAAGACGAGCGGTGAAGGGTTTTAGATTTGGTGGAGTTGATTCCAACCACTCTGCTTCAGCAAGCATCTTAAAAGAATCAGAAGAAATTTTTTTAACTGTATTTGAGGTAATTTGGAGTGAATTAAAGGCCCTTGCAGTTGTAACCAAACGTCTTGATTGAAAATAAGTCTGAATATGTCCAAAGTCATACCAGTTTTTAATAGCTTTTATTTTTAAGGGCTGATGTTTGTTATATAAGTTTATTCCCTCAATAAAATTTCCACGTGCTTGACATAAGGACTTGATCAGTTCATTCCCCTTTGAGAAAGAAAAATAGCCACAAGCTACTGGACGGTAATTATTTTCATCTTTGGTTGATTTGATGGTTTCAAGATTTTTAATATATTTATTATCAGCTTGATTGATTACTGCCCAAGAATAATCGTCACCATCAGGATAACTTGCAATAATATCCATTTCTTGAGGAGTATCATCAAGAATTGTATCACCGTGTAAAATACGTATGTTTGAATTGTATGCATTGATGACATTAATCGTATATACTAGGGAATTTCCTAGAGACATGTCATCCGGGACAGAAACGATTACTACACCTTTTTCTTTTAAAGTATGTTGATCATAGGGAGTAACAATAAAGCTATCAGGCAAAGTCAGGTAGATCGGTGAATTTTCAATTAAGTTTTTTCTAAAATTTTTAACCTGTATTTCAAATAATCTTCCCGTTCCCAAAGGTAGAAAGGAAGGGGGAATTAAACCAAATTCGGCTGCCAGTTCTTGATTCACATATGCAGCAGAAGTGATAATATTTACGCAAGATGAAGTCATTTTTTTGTTTCAATTAATTTTGTAATTTCATCGAAAGACATTGAAATGAATTCAGACGGTCGTATGGCACGATCATCAATATAAAATCCCTCTTTTCCACACCATGGTTTTCCTACATAAATTTCATCATATGGAATTTCATGTTTTTTTAACCATTCAATGATAATTGGTAAAGTATTGGCATTAATCTTTCCAATATCACCGTTATAAGTATACATATTTCTGGCTGTTTGAATAATAATTTCAAATCCTTGTTTCTTGTATTCCCTTAATTTTTGAATAACTGGTAGATTCGGGAGTTTGTCAGCATAAGAAACACCCGAAGTATTAATTGTTAAGGTATCATCAAGGTCGAAAACCAAACGTTTCATATAAATATTCAATTCATTATTAATATGTATAAAATTATATATAAATGTTAAAAAATTGATATTTCAACTTCAATTAAATTGTTTGAAATAATTGGGGTACCAATACATTGGCAATTAAGAAAATAGTAATCTATTTTATTTTCATTTTCTTCCTTTAAATCCCAATTTCTTACAAAATAATTATGAGGCCCTTCAATATTTGTATGTTCTACAAAACGTTCAAATAATTTTTGATAATGATGATAGTTATTCATCTTATTTTTATCGATTGAGATTTTTATTGATTTATTCTTTTGCTGTGATGATAAATACAAATATCCCTCCAATTCGGAAATATTAGAAACCAAAGTTTTTTTCTGGGCATCAAAGGAGAGACAAAAATAGCGTAAAATATTACAGGTATTTTTTTTCTCGATGAGAAAAAGGGATAAATCAACAAGGTGATTTGTATTTTCAAAAAATAAGTGTGCAGGACCTGTTTCTGGATCTTCTGAATCTGTGAAGGACTGACCTATATCTAAATAAAATCTTTGTCGTTCCACTGGATAATTATTATAATTCCAGTGAAAATCTAAAGCCAATTTTTTTTTATCCGGTTTCCATTTTTCAGTCAGTGGCAATGTCTGTATTCTGGATTTAATGGCTTGCAAAAAATCATTAAGGATGATTGAAGCTTGTAATTTGTTAGGCAATCTTTCTTTTTTTTCTAGTCCAATTAATTGTCTTCCCCATGATGTACAAACAGCCAAGGTTGTTGATGCATAACAATCTCTCGGAAACCATTTAATGGATGAAATATGATCTGGTAATTGTGATCCTATAGATAAAATTTCCTTGATTTCTATTAAATAGTTAGGTTTTGTCCATAACATAAAACAGATATGAGTATAATATCCAGAGCCGAACTGGTTGAAAATGGAAATAGGAATGACTTCTTCAAGTGCAACGAAAAAATGAGAGGATAAAAAAGGTGCCAAGTTTTTTATCTCTTCAACTTTTTCAAGAATTAAAAACCAATCCTTTTTATGAGCAAATAATCCCTCGATTTGGGTTGCTGAAATACGGGTAAGTCCGATTTCATTAATGATATGTTCTTTTAATTGGGGAAGAGATTTATAGTGATGCCACATCCAAGTTCCATGATTAGTAGTGATTTCAGCGTCAAGATCAACATCATAATCGTAAGATCTTTGTGAGGCAATTGGAGTTAAAGCTTTTTGATTCAATTGATTTAGTATGGAGGATATTGTAAGGTGCCTTACAAAAAGACTATTTGAAGCCATTGTACAAAAGTAGTCAAAAACAAGATTATTTTTTGCGTAATCCAACGTTTCAAGATGTCCTAATAATAGAGTATTTCCCCATTTGTGTCTTTTAAACCCTCCATTAATGATGATAATACGGTCACTAATTGTTAAAGCAGCCTTAGGAATGGGTCTATTATGTGGAAAATTTAATATTAAAATAACATTTTCTGGTGTAAAAAAAAGAAAGTTATTAATATATAACATTAAATAATCATCAGATTCATTGAATAATGTACTAATAACTACCCTGCTATTAGCTGCCTCTTTTTTTGTTTTTTCTATAAAAGAGGAGATATTTATTATTTCTTCATTATTGTCGATGTGGTTATTGTCCAGTGTTATTTCCAATTTATCTAAATTGCCTTTAGAATTTAATTGAAATTTAATATACTGTGCTTGAATCTTTTTACTTAAATGAATATCAAATTCGGTTGGATTATCCCAATGATGACTGGGTTGTGTATAATAACATACCCAATCCTGGTTATTGTTAGATAAGAATATTGAAAATAAAGGTATACTGATATCATTGTTATTAAAGTTTTTGATATGAAGTGTATCAATTGTATTTTCTTTTCCTAAGTCAAAAACTTTAGAAGGAAACCATATTTTTTGCATCATTATTTTTAATGTCTTTAATTGTTAAACTGATGTAGAAATCTTATGAAAATTTAATATTTTGAACATATATGAAGATTTATATTTCGATACATTAACCTTAATTGATATTAAATAAAAGTTATATCAAAAAAAATAATTAATGATCATAAACAAATTCACTGTTGATTTAATGATAGATTGTAATCTAATTACAAATTAGAAATAAACTTCCTGACAGGATCACAAATATTTCTATTAATTCTTTTAACCCCATATAAATGGTTTTTATCATAAATTTGCCAAATATAATTGCCATCATTAAGGTATTCTTTTTTTTGAAGGAAATCTGTATCTTTATTTAGGAGAGATAGAACCGTTTTAATATTAATTTTGTAATTTTTTAAAAATTAAGAAATTAAATTTAATAATCTTTAATAATGAATTAAAATAATTTTGACATGTGTTAAGGTTATTAGTCGTGTCTTGTTTATGTTATGCATTTTGATTAAGTGTTTTAGGATCGAAGGTGTTTAACTCAATTTTTCGTAAAGTATTGTATGGGAATGTGATTCAACGAAATATATTGTTAGTTTGAGATAATATTAAATATTTTATTATTATGATTTTTTTAGTTCCTGAATACGATTTCAGGGGTAATATGAATCCAGATTGCTGGGTTAAATCTTGCAATTTCTTGTCACAAATTACTTTTTGTATGAAAATAGGTTTGTTAAAATTTTTTTTAATGCATTTACTGTTCACAATAACTGGAATTAATGTTGGTAATGGTAAGTGATATGTTTTAAAAAATGGTTTCATTCTGAATGAATTGTTTTTTTATAATTACACGTGATAAAAATCAAAGGACTGAAAAATGATCGAAAAAGGTTTTAATATTTATTGAATAGAATAAATATTATTGATTTTTAAAACGACGTTGATAGTTAACATTATATAGGGCACTTTCCATATGGTTTTTACTACCCATAGCAGGACCAACCATAATTAACGCAGTACGTTGGATTGGATTGGCGTTTATTTTTTTTAAAATAGTGGCTAATGTTCCCTGTATAATTTTTTCATTTGGCCAGCTTACATGCGCAGCGATGACGATTGGACAATTTTCTCCATAAAAAGGAACCAAACGCTGAACAATTTCTTCAATGCGATGAATGGCGAGATGAATAATCAGTGTAGTGCCAGTTTGTGCATAGGTTTCCAATTTTTCTTTTTCTGGCATTACTGATGCACGTCCAGAAATGCGTGTTAAAACAATGGATTGTGCTATTGTTGGAATAGTCAATTCTTTTTTTATGATTGCAGCAGCGGCTGCAAAAGCGGGTACACCGGGTGTAAGTGTATAGGGAATGGCGTGTTTTTCAAGTCGGCGCATTTGTTCGGCAACAGCACTATAAACAGAGAGATCCCCTGAATGTAAACGGGCAACATCTTTTCCCACTTGATTTGCCTTTACAAATTCAGCTTCAATCTGATCCAAATTTAGTGGGGCCGAATCAATTAATTGTGTATCAAAAGAGCAAAATTTCAGAATATCTTTAGGAATAATAGATCCGGCGTAAAGACATACTGGACATTGTTCCAAAAGCTTTTTCCCACGTAATGTTATAAGGTCAGCAGCCCCTGGGCCTGCCCCGATAAAATGGACGGTCATGGTGTTGAGGATCCTTTATAGGCTAAAGATAAGGTAATTCCTTTATAAATCATCTTTCGTATCAGTAAATGATCTTTTTTGTGCATAATGGCTAAAAGACAGGCTTCTGAAACAGCACCAAAACCGGTTAGTTCATAAATTCTGTTTGAATAAGATTGACATTGGGACTGAAGATTTTTGAGCGTGTCCAATGCAATGAATTGAATGGGTAGTTTATAATGATGTTGCAGGATTAGATAAGTGCTATCTTTTTGTTTAAAAGCAGGCGCAGCAATTAAATAAATAGAAGCCCGATAGTTTCGTTTAATTTCTTGCAGTGTACAATATATATGTTTGGCATTTGTTTTTTTTTGACTGCCTAGACCAATTAATAAAGTGTCAGGGGAGGCGCGTGACGCAATATTGGGTAATGGTGCGGTCGGGTCTGAAACCATGGTAATTCCCTAAAGATTCATAATGCTGGATTTGAAGGCGGCTGATTGTTCCGCCCAATTGTTGTTGAGTCTGAAAAAGGATTTGATCGCTTTCGGTCGTTACGGAATTAATAACCAGCCGTCCATAAGGATGAAGGTTTCTCCATACAGTTTTTAAAAGATCAGGTGCTGTTAATCCACCTCCGATAAAAACGGCATCAGGACGTGGCAGTTTATCTAAAGCTTCAGGGGCCTTGCCTTCAATGATTTTCAGGGATGGGACACCCAGACTATATGCGTTTTCCCTTGCTCTTACAGCCCGATCATGACGTGATTCAATGGCAATGGCTTTACAGCCGGGATGGGTTAACATCCATTCGATGGCAATGGAACCGGATCCCGTGCCAATATCCCATAACAAAGCGCCAGGAAAAGGTTGCAATGCTGATAAAGTTGCCGTGCGGATATATTGCTTTGTTAATTGACCATCATGTCGAAAATAGGAATCTTTTCGTCCATGGCAATAGGGAAGCCCTTCAAACCGGTCTAATTCAAGGGCAATCATGTTTAAAGGGTCAATTGTTCCGGGCAGGGATTCTTTTAATAAAAAAGAACGTATCCGTTCCCGCGGTCCACCAAGTGCTTCAAGAATATAAAATAATTTATATGGGATTTGCCATTTTTCCAGATATGCCTTGACGTTATGAGGTGTTGATTCATTTTCGGATAAAATAAGTGTTCTACGACCTGGTATTAAGGCTGGGCGCAAGGTTTCCAATGAGCGACCACATAAGGAGATTGTCTCAATGGTTTGTCCTGACCAACCTAACCGGTTGCAGGCAAGGCTATAGGATGAAAGGGTAGGAAAACTTTGCCAATCATTGATAGCCAAGGATTGTACGGCTAAAGGACCAATCCCATACCAGAACGGGTCACCTGACGCAAGAATTGCAACTGATTCAGGTTTAAGGTTATTGATTTTGTTTATGGATTCTTGAATGGGCGACGACCATATTTCTGTTTGACCTTGAATAAGGGTGTTTGCCAGTCTCAAATGACGCTTACCACCGAAAACGTAAGATGCGTTTTTTAGACATCTACGAGCCTGATCGGAAAGGGAGTTGATACCATCTTCGCCAATACCAATAATGCTAAGAAAAGGGTAAGTCATATTATTTACAAAAATCACTTATTAATTCTATCAGGTAACGGAAATGAATTATAGCTGGGGTAATTGAAAAAATCATGTAATCTATTTATGTAATGACAAATTTTTATAGGTATCTTTAGTGGGACAAAAAAGAAAAAAGATTTTGCTTTTAGGTGGCACAAGTGAGGCTTCCCAATTAGTACACTGTCTGCAAAATAATGATTCCATAGAAGTTATTTTTTCTCTAGCGGGTGTGACAAAAAATCCTGTATTACCCAGAAATGTGATATCACGTGTGGGTGGGTTTGGTGGTGTCACCGGATTGATAATGTGGTTAAAGAATAATCAAATAGATTTCCTGATTGATGCAACACATCCTTTTGCCCTACAGATGACTAATAATGCCTGGAAGGCAGCGAAGATTTGCGGAATTCCCTTTTTGAATTTGCAACGTCCGGCATGGCAGAAGCGGGATGGTGATCATTGGTATGAGGTAAATTCAATTCCTGAAGCTGTAAAAATTTTGGGTCATAGAACGTTAAGGGTATTTTTAACTATCGGTCGTAAAGATATATTATTATTTAAAGAGAATATTATCCAGCATCATTATTGGATAAGAAGTGTTGATAAGCCTGATGATACGGTTTTGCCAAGTCATGCCGAGGTCATTACTGCTAGAGGGCCTTTTGATGTGCAAAGCGAATATGATTTTTTAAAACAATACCATATTGAATGTATTGTTACGAAAAACTCCGGTGGTCAGACTGTTTATGCGAAAATTGATGCGGCAAGAAAATTGTCAATTCCTGTGATCATGATTCAAAGACCTGTTATGCCTCAACTTCCTTCTGTTTCAACTACGGATAAGGCTTATCAATGGTTGATGAGTCATCTTCAGGGATAAATTCGGTTATAATCGAACGAGGTGTGTAGAACCAGGGACGTATATTTTCCCGTGACTGGGGAATTAATTGACTATAACGGTTGCCAATCAAGACCAGGGTTTGCATATTTCCCATGGAGCCTTTGGCATCGCCCAGGGTGGTTAGGTGAATATGTTCGTTTTTTCGGGAAATTGCCTGACAAAAAGCCACTGGAATATAGGGAGGTAAAATTTCCTTCAATAATTCAAAAGCTTTATCAAGTTGCCATGGTCTCGCTTTGGAAACGGCATTATAAAGGGCTATGACAAAATCAGCCTGAGCCGCAAGCTTTAAACGGTGCAGAATAAGTTTCCAAGGTTTCAGGTTATCGGAAAGGGAAATGGCGCAAAAATCATGACCTAAAGGCGCCCCTAGTCTTGCAGCAGCCGCAAACATGGCGGAAATTCCTGGTAAGACAGTTATTTCAATCTCTTTCCATATTGGTTTTCCATGATCAATGGTTTCAAAAATAGCACTGGCCATGGCAAAAACGCCGGCATCTCCTGAAGAGACAACCCCAACCTTATAGCCTTTTCCGGCAAGTGTTAACGCATGTTCGGCACGATCGAGTTCTTCGCGATTATCTGATTTATGTTTTCGTAAAGATGGTCTATCAGGGATGCGATCAAGGTAAGGACCATAGCCAATCAGGTCTGTTAAGGTTGGCAAAATTTTTGATGCTTCAATCGTCAGTAAATCAGGATCTCCAGGACCAAGGCCTATGATGTATAGATGTCCCGTCATCTCAATTCTCCTTACCGGCGATAAGGATCAGTGAAAAATAGGGCGCTTTTTCATCCTGCATTTGTGATAATGGCAAGATACGTTCCTGGTTTTGGGTGCCACGTTCAATATAGGTTGCTTGTTCAAGCAAATGGGTCTGCTTTAAAGCGGCTTTAACCTTTGCAAGATTGCGGCCAATTTTCATGATGACGATGGATTCACACTGGTTCAATTTTACCAAAAGTTTGTCGAGGGGTAAAGTCGCGGACAAAATGGTTAAGGTTTGATCATTGCGAACAATCGGTAAATGTAATCGGCTCCAGCAACCATTCATTGCCATAACGCCTGGAATGGTCTCTATGGTATATTGTTCTTGTAATCTTTCCAATATATAAATTGCAGATCCATACAATAATGGATCGCCTTCACATAACAATCCTATATCTTGTCCTTCATCGAGTTTTTTTTGAATCTTAGAGGCACAGTGATCATAAAATGTTTCTAACGTTTCTTTATATTCAGGAGCATAATGAGGGATTTCTGTAGTCAAGGGGTATTCAAAACGTAATTCTGTTAATTCATGGATAAGGAATGGTGTGGCAATTTGACGTGCATGACCCATTTCACCTTTTTTACAAAAATAAGCGATAAAAGAAAGGGAATTTAGAATGCGTCCGGCTTTTTTTGTCACCAATTCAGGATCGCCCGGTCCCATACCCAATATAAATAATGTGCCTTTCATTTTATATTTCCTGTTTTTGGGCCAAAGCGTTCAATGCGGCAACACCCATGGCGCTTCCACCCTGTCTGCCCGTTATGACCATATATGGAATTTTTCCCCATTCTTGCAATGCCAGTTTTGATTCAGCCGCACCCACAAAACCTACAGGGACGCCGATAATTGCTGCAGGCTGGGGGATTTTCTTCTGGTCT
Organism: Commensalibacter sp. B14384M2; assembly: GCF_016101865.1. NCBI lineage: Bacteria > Pseudomonadati > Pseudomonadota > Alphaproteobacteria > Acetobacterales > Acetobacteraceae > Commensalibacter > Commensalibacter sp. B14384M2. The sequence goes on from NZ_JACFPS010000001.1 coordinate 69,611, forward strand.
AATAAATTGATCAAATGAAACAAGGCTGTTGGTGCATTACCAATGACCACAACCGCCTGTTTCAGGGTGTCCCCCCATAAATGGATGGCAGCAGCGGAACGCGTGTTTTTTATATCTTGTGCAATCTTGACTGTATCGGGATGGTTCAGGGTGCAAATAATTTTATTATTGGCGGGCAGTCTACGTCGAGTAATTCCATGCGCAACCATTTCTGAATCACAAAAAATCATGGAACCCATGAACAGGGCCTGTTCACTTTTTTCAATAAAATCGGGACTGAATACGATATTTTTTGTTATTTCGATCCGTCCACATGCATGGATAACCCTGACGGCAATTCTGGCTTCATCTTCTGTAAAATTAGATAGGTCAGCTTCTTTGCGAATGGTTGCGAAGGAATTTTGATAAATAATCTTGCCATCATGGATATAGTCATAAAGAGGCATGAATGTTTTTCCTATTTCATTTCAGAATATGTAATGAGTTTAGCGCTGATTTCTTCCAAGTCTAGATTTTTGTAAAGGCTTTCATCATTTGCCCTGCCGTGTAAAATAAAATTATATCCCTTGGGGGTTGCACACAGGGTTAAAGGATTTTTCAGGGGAGATGCGCATCCTTTTGCACAGCCAGATATATGCAGTGTCTGTAGTTTGGAATGCCAGAAGCGCATAAGTTTTTTAACATCTTTCATCACGGGTTGCATTCCCTGAAGACAATAGGGTTTACCTGGACATAAGATGATATTTAAACGAGGATCCTGTTTATCGGTAATAAATGATTTCAAATGGGTATGAGCTGCGTTTGAACAATAGGGCAGGATAATTGTCCGATCGGGGGTGAGCTGCAGGGTGGAATTTCCATATTGATCAGAGATGTCTGCCAGTAGACTTAAATCTTGACTATGGAGCAATCCAAAGGGAATGCCGAGATGATAACCATGTGGAAATTGACCAATCGAAAGTTTTTCAATTGAAGTTGGATAGGTATAGGATTGTTTGGAACATGAATTTTCCCTTATAAATTGATCAGCATAGTCTTGATGAAGCAGGCGGAAATAATTGTGTTTATTGCAAAATTGCAAAATCTGTTTAAGCAGTTTGGCACAATTATCCAAGTTACAGGGTATTACCTGTTTCGCATGACCTAATTGCAAAATCCATTGGTCATGATGGATACGTAGATTAATATCGGCATGATGACGGGTTAAGGGGAATAACCCGCCCCCGTCAATAACGAAACTAAATTTGCCAGTCAGAAATTTTACGGTCTCATTTTCAATGATTTCATGTTGTATATACTGGGCATAACGTATGGTATCTTGGTGGCAAGAAGGGTCGATACCGGCCAAGGGTGAAATAAGAATATTGCGTTTACCTTCTTCCAATGCATCGGGACTGCATAGATTCTCATTTTTGGCTAAAGGTATGAATTGTTGGATATGTTCCCGGGTAAACCCCCGTAGTTGCAGATTGGCCTTTTGCGATAAATTAATAAAGCCATTTCCCAAATCAGATGCTGATCTTGCAATAAAACGTGCCTGTCGACTGGTTAATTTTGCAAAAGGAGGCTTAACTCGACATAACCATCCATCTCCTGTCTCCATAGGATGATAAAGCGATGGACACCATCCCCGACGTATATTATTCATCGCTTTCTTCCAGCTTCATGAAAACGCTGTTTGATTTTGGATGCCACAAGCCACGTTTAAGGGATTCATTGAAACGATTTTGAATGGATTTTTTCGCCGCTGGATTGGAATTTTGTAAAAATCGGTTAACAGTATCATTTCCAAGCGTTGCTGCAAAGACGAGTTCAAACTGTTGATCAAAACAATGGGAAAGCGTTGCTGAAAAACTGAAAAGTGCATCGACAGAACGGGCTATTTCCGCGGCTCCACGATAGGAGTGATTCATCATTGCCTTTATCCACATGGGATTGGCAACACGTCCACGCACTATACGGTTGACTTCCTCAACCAATAAACGGATTTTTGGATTTTCTGCTTTTGAAGTGTCACCGTGATATAAGTTGGGTGTATTGTCAAAGAGTTTTGCAGCTGCCGCAAAACCACCTTCATGGGCAGCGTAATCAGCGCTATCCAGAAGATCAATTTCGGCATGGTCTTGACTGTGAAAAAAAGCCTGTGTTGTTTTTAAACGTTCTGAAAGCCCTTGTCTATCGTAAATGCCATCTTGCCCGTTTCCATAACTATAAGCTGAATTTTCCAGCCATCTTTCGCCAAGTTCCGCTTGTTCCCGCCAATTTCCAGTATTCAAGGCGTATTCTATGCCCGTTCCATATGTACGTTGGGCTGTACCATAAATACGGTTAAGCCGGGAATGATGGCTTCCGAAAGGGGTATTTTGAAAAAGATATGCCAAGTAATTCCAATCTTTATCTTCGGCACGTTGGGCAAGGGTTTTAACCGTTTGATCAAACAATGTGATCTGATCTTCAAACGCATCACGGAAAAACCCTGAAATGCGGAGTGTTACGTCGACGCGCGGTCGGTTCAACTTTGCCAATGGGATGATTTCAATTGAAGTAACACGATTTGAACTTGTATCCCAGATGGGTTTAACCCCCATGAGAATATAAGCCAGAGCCAGGTCCTCACCGCCTGTTCTAAGATTGGTGCTTCCCCATAAATCAATAACAATATGTCGCAGGTGATCACCATTTTCCTGTATAAATTTCAGCAAAAGCTGTCCTGCCATCTTTTTTGCCAGAAGATAGGCAGTACGAGTGGGAATACCACGTGGATCAACCGTATACAGATTACGTCCGGTTGGGAGAACATCCAGTTTTCCTCTTGTGGGTGCCCCAGCAGGGCCAGGCTGAATAAATTCTCCATTCAAAGCGTTTAGGAGAGATTGTTTTTCATGCTCGGCACATTGGTAAAGATTTGATTCAATCTCTGATATTTTATCGGGGGCATAATGTTTTATTGTTTCTAGAAGATGCTGGAATTGAATTGGAGGTTTACCAAAAATATGTAACCCTTCCCGTATTTGCAAATCCTTGACATCACATAAATAGGCATCCAGATGGTTCAGGGCGACCTCATCTCCGCTTTCCTTGCGGTTGATGCCTGTTTCAGCCAATAAACCGCAGGATTCTGCTTTATCCAGAATAGTCCCGAGAAGAAGTTTGCTGCGTCGATGGTCCAAACCATCAGCTTCAGCATAATCATCGATTAACCGTTCTAGTTCTGCGGCATCGCCGCTAAGGATTGTCTTATTGACAGGAGGCGTTAAGTGTCCGATGGTAACAGCACCGAGACGTCTTTTTGCGCAGGCTGCCTCACCTGGATTGTTAACAATAAAGGGATAGATGACGGGTAAGCCCCCTAGCAACACAGCAGGGGAACAATGATCGGAAATTGCGGTTGCCTTGCTTGGTAGCCATTCCAGTGTACCATGTGTTCCCAGATGAATGATGGCATCAATGGATTCATGATGGCGTAACCATAAATAGAAAGCGATATAACCATGGCATGGTGGAATATCTGGATCATGATAAGTGTTTTTATGATTTTTTGAATCAGCTCTTTCAGGCTGGATCGCGCAGATGATATGGCCTAATTGAATATATCGTATGGTAAAATTTTCTTTTTGCAGCGTTTCATCTTTTTCAAATTCTGGCCAGTATGCCAAAACTCTTTCTCTGAATGTCGTCGAAAGTGTGGAAAAATATTGTTTATAATCAGTCAGGGATAAAGTGGCCCTGGTACCTGACTGACATAAAATCTGGATTAAATTTTTACAGTCGGGAATTACGGATCCTGTTTGATATCCATTCTTTTTCAACCATTGTAAAATATGTTCAAGACTGGCAAAGCTGTCCAAACCGACGGCATGCCCTTCTTGTCCGCTGACACCCGGGTAATTTGAAAGGATAATAGCAATTTTCTTGTCATGATTGTTTTTTTTTCTTAAATTAACCCATCCGTTAACACGGTTTGTAACGAGATCTATTCCTTTTTGATAAGGTTCATACCGTGTTTGGTTATTTTTCTCTTTTTTAAATCCTATGGCAGTTGTCGAGATTTTACCGTCAAGTTCAGGTAAAACAACCTGGATGGCAAGATCGGTTTGGGATAGGCCACGAAAACTTTTTTTCCATAAATGTTTACTGTTACTAGGCTGAAGAATTTGCAGGACTGGCACATTAAATGTTCTAAAAAGGGAATGATTATAATCTTGCTGTATAGAAAAATATGTGGCGTTTAAAATTATTGTTGGGTGATTTTGGTAGAGATATTGTCCAATCCAATGGGAAATTTCTGGGTCTTTTAGAGAGGTCAGATAAACAGCCTTGATATTTATGCCTTTTCTGAATAAGGATTGTGCGAGGGAAAGAATAGGTTCGATATTGTTGGCCAGCAAATGAGAGCGGTAAAACAATATTACCGCTAGATTTTGATGGGCATGAAATGGATAAGGTAAGGGATATTCCCCAACCATCGGTAAAATGTGTGGGGTAATTGATTGCCCTATTTTATGGTCAAGATGATGGGCGGCAAGATTTAGGATGTGACTGTAATTTTCTCTTCCACCAGCCAGGAACAGCTCCTTGAATTGATTTAACAGGTTGCTGGGAATAGTGGAAAGATTATCAAGATGGGGATTTTCATAATTTTCACCAGAAATAATGGCCAGGGGAATGTGACGGGACTGACATAAATTGTGGATTTCTTCCGTACCATAGCGCCATGCCTCAATTCCTCCTAATAATCTTAAAATTATGAATTTGGACTCGCTGATTGTCTGATCCAGATAGAGGTCGACAGACATTGGATGACGAAGACGGTTAAGAGAAACTAGCTGTATTGATGGAGAATTTTCAGGTTGCTGCGCTATGCAATTCGCCATCACATTCAGGTCATTATCGGAAAAGGACAGAAAGACAATATCGGCCGGTTCATGTTGCAAATCTTCAGCCGGTGCCTGTTCATCCAGACTTGTAATTTCTCGAACCAGGATATGCATTATTAAATTTGTGTTTCCAAGGCTGCCTGAATGGCCTTTTGATTGATGCTTTTCTGTCCAATGATGATTAATTTTCCTTGAGGATGTTCATCTTGATACCATGGACGGTCAAAATGATAACTAAAGCGTTCCCCAACCCCGTGTATTTCAAGGCGCATCGGTTTATCGATAACCTGGATATAACCCTTAATGCGTAGTATATCGTGCAGGTTTGTGAGTTGAAGGAGTTTGTTTTCCAAGGCTTTTGGACTCGAGACTGGAGGAATATCGACAACAAAACTTGTAAAGTCATCATGTTCATGATCTTCATCCACACCATCATGATGAGAGGGACGTGTCTGTAAATCATTTTCAGCCCCGGCGTGAATACCCAGGATCACTTCTGGCTCGATTTTTCCGTGTGAAAGAGGCAGAATTTTCACGGCTTTTGGAATTTGTTTTTTAATTTCATCAGTTAGATACCCAAGCTGTTCTGAGGTGATGAGATCCACCTTATTGAGAAGGACAAGATCTGCGGAATTAAGCTGATCTTCAAAAACTTCCTGCAGGGGATTGTCATGATCGAGTGATGGATCAGCCTGACGTTGTTGAGCGATTTTTTCTGGGTCATCCGCGAAACGTCCAGCAATAACAGCGGGGGAATCCACAACAATAACCACACCATCAACAGTCATTTTGGTTTTGATATCAGGCCAGTTAAACGCCTTGATCAAAGGTTTTGGTAATGCCAGCCCGGATGTCTCTATAATGATGTGTTGAGGTGGAGACGGACGGTTTAATAATGACTCCATTGTTGGCAGAAATTCATCCGCAACTGTGCAGCAGATACATCCATTTGCCAGTTCAACAATATTTTCCTCCTCACATCCTGGAACAGCACATTTTTTTAGGATCTCACCATCAATACCCAGAGAGCCGAATTCGTTAACTATAATGGCTATTCGCTTATTGACGTTTTTTTTCATGATTGAACGCAATAGGGTTGTTTTTCCTGAACCAAGAAAACCTGAAATAATGGTTGCCGGGATGCGAGAGGGTTGCATAAAAAACCTTTAATCGGAAATTACATAAATTGTTGTGAAAGATTGAATTTACGATTTTTACAAAACCAAGGCAAGAGACGTTTGTTGAAATACAACGTCACGATATATTATTGAATATTATGAGATTCCTTGTTTTGATAGAATAGGTTGAAATGCAGTATAAAAGTGAGACACCATTGGAAGACTTAATCTTGCCTGTTTCTTATATAGAAAGGGCAAAGGCGCTTTGTGCAGAGGGAATGCGTAAAATTTTGGCCATCGCAGGTGCTCCAGGATCGGGAAAGTCAACGGTTGCCCGTCTTTTGCAGCAAGCCTTACCAGACTGCTCGGTTCTTGTTCCGATGGACGGTTTTCATTTGGCAAATAAAGAATTGGAAAGATTGGGTCGTAAAGAACGTAAAGGGGCACCGGATACATTTGATGTGAAAGGCTATCTTGCCTTACTTCAGAGACTGAGAAATCAAAAGCATGATGAAGTCATTTATGCCCCGGAATTTGATCGAACCATTGAAGAGGCAATTGCCGGTTCCATTCCCGTTTTTCCTGAAACAGAGTTGATCATTACCGAGGGTAATTATTTATGTTTGACACAAGGGGACTGGCAAAATCTGGCTGAACTGTTTGACGAGAAATGGTTTGTTATGGCACCTCAACAGGAACGGCAGCAGCGTTTAATCAATCGGCATTGCTATTTCGGTCGTACGCCTAAAGAGGCAAAGACCTGGGTTGAACAAACGGATGAACCGAATGCCCGCTTAATCGAAAATAATCGAACAGAGGTGGAATTGGTGATTGAGTGGATGGATATGTCCAAGAGAAGTTGAGTGAAAAGGTATGGAAGTGTTGAAAAAAATATTTATTTGCAGAAAATGTCTAGCCAAACCTAAATGCTAACTTGAAAACAATTATGGGAAGAGGGATATATTTCCTGATCCACTAAAGAACAGGGTCAGGAAAGAGTGAACATTAGATAGAGTTGAGTTACATGTTTTTGTATTTCTTTAATTTTTGAAAAATTGATTTTTAAAAATGTACTTCATCAGGGAGGTTTTCACCTTTAAAAAAACATTCCAGGGAATTTAGGATTTTTGCACCGATACGCTTTGAGGTTTCATAAGTCGCGCCTGCTGAATGAGGGGTCATGATAACATTTTTTAACAAACGTAAGGTTTCTGGAACATGAGGTTCATGTTCAAAAACATCCAGTCCGGCTCCAGCTATTTTTTTGTTTTTCAGGCAGTCTATCAATGCATTTTCATCAATGATACTGCCGCGCCCGATATTAACGACGAACCCTCTTTCACCAAGTGCCTCAAGGATTTCGCGATTAACAGCGTGTCTGGATGAGGGACCGCCGCTGGCGGCAATTATTAGGATATCTGATATCTTGGCCAATTCGATCAAGGAGGGAATATATTTCCATTTTACTCCAGGACGTTGATGTCTTGCTGTGTAGGCAATTTCATTATCAAATGCATGTAAACGTTGGGCAATGGCCTGACCAATATGACCCATTCCCATGATTCCTATTTTCTTATTTGAAATGGAACTTCCTTGATAAGGATAGTTTCCTTTTTCCCATTCATTTTTGCGTATATATTGGTCACGCAGGGTTATTTGACGGGATACATCCAATAATAATGCGATTGCCATGTCTGCCACGTCCTGAGTTGGTGCATTTGTAGCAATACTTAGTTTGATTTGACGTTCTTTTAATTTCTGCAAGTCAACATTGTCATATCCCACCCCATGGACTGTCACGAGTTTTAGATTGGGAAGTTGATCCAGCATATCTGATGGAGCACCAACAACACCATTTGTAATTACAGCCTCGATTTTTTTGAGAATTTCAGGAGAATCAGGCAATTTATTAAGGCTAATATGATTGGTGAAGCGAGTATTGATTTGTTCCTGGAATTTTTTGCAGACAGGTACTAATTGGAGAATTTGAGGTTTCATAGTTTTTCCTTTTTACAAGGGTTTTAAGCAGGTGATATGTGCACGAATATGGTATATCTTTTTAGAAGAAAGGTATATTTATAAAAAGTAATGGAAAAATGATTCATTTTGTATTGGGTGGGGTGAAATCGGGGAAAAGCAGATTTGCCGAAAATCAGGTTATGTTTCATCCGGCACCGTGGATTTATCTTGCAACGGCGCGTTGCATGGATCATGAAATGCAGGAAAAAATTGCCGTTCATCAGAAAAGAAGAGGGCAGGGATGGCAAACCATAGAGGAATCCATCAATCTTGCAGATATTATAAATACGAATAATGTTCATTCAATTCTGGTCGATTGCCTAACCTTATGGTTGACCAATCTATTAATGGATAACCGAAATATAAAAGAGGAGACTGATAAATTTCTTTCCGCATTAACGACATTTCATGGAAATATCATAATTGTCAGTAATGAGGTTGGACAGGGTATTGTTCCAGATAATGCGTTAGCGAGAAAATTTATCAACGAAGCGGGAATTTTACATCAGAAAATGGTAGCCATTGCTCATAAATTTACGATGGTTGTTGCCGGATGTCCCCTGAATATTAAAATTTAGTTGAAACAGGAAAATTGATATGAATGATGATGCGCTTCATCACAAACGAAAAATGCAAAAAAGGCAACAATTGCAAAAAATCATTGTTGCCTCCAAGACAGAAGAAAAAGGGCTGTTGATGGTGCATACCGGAACGGGAAAAGGCAAGTCAACGGCTGCTTTCGGTCTTTTGTTTCGTCATTTGAGTTATGGATTTAAAAGTGTTGTTATTCAATTTATCAAAGCACCTGAGTGGAAAACGGGTGAGCAAAGAATGGTTGAATTTTTTCCTGATTTGCTTGAATGGCATACTTTAGGTAAAGGTTTTACCTGGAACACCCAAGATAAACAAAAGGATATTGAATCCTGTCAGGCGGCCTGGTCGTTGGCGTTGGACTATTTGAACCGTGAAGATATATCGCTGGTTGTCTTGGATGAATTGAATATAGCCCTATGTTACAATTATCTTGACCCTGACCAGATTATAAGGGATTTACAACAGCGCCCCAAAATGCAGCATGTTGTTATAACAGGTCGCAATGCTCCCCAAAAGCTTATTGATGCAGCAGATATGGTTACAGAAATGAAATTAATCAAACATCCATTCAATGCTGGTATCAAGGCACAAAAAGGGATAGAGTACTAATGGCTAAGATCCTGATGTTTCAGGGAACAGGTTCAAGCGTGGGAAAATCGGTTCTGGTTGCTGGAATTGCAAGGGCCCTGACAAATAAAGGATATAATGTTTTACCTTTTAAACCACAGAATATGTCGAACAATGCGGCGGTAACGGTAGACGGGGGTGAGATTGGACGGGCACAGGCTTTGCAAGCTTTTGCTTGTAGGGTTGATCCTGTTGTTCATATGAATCCGGTTTTGCTTAAGCCGCATAATGTTCAAGGGTCACAGATAGTTGTTCAGGGCAAAATATGGGGGCAGGCATCGGCAAGGGAATATCAGGAAATTAAGCCGCAATTATTGGATTATGTTACGGAAAGCTTTAATTTATTAAAACGGAAAGCAGATATCATATTAATCGAGGGGGCTGGATCCGCCTCTGAAATAAATTTACGGAAAAACGATATTGCCAATATGGGGTTTGCGCAGGCTGTGAAAGCACCTGTTATATTAATTGGTGATATTGATCGTGGTGGTGTTATTGCCAGCTTGATTGGAACGCATAAAATTTTACCGTCAAATGATTTAAAATTGGTTAAAGGGTTTATCGTAAACAAAATGCGTGGGGATCCCTCCCTATTTACGGAAACAATGGAGTGGATAAGCCATAAGACAGGATGGAAAAATTGCGGTTTGTTGCCTTTTTTTGATGAATTGAGAAAATTGCCTGCTGAGGATGCTGCAGACTTAAAAGCAGATAAATCATCATATCAATATGGCAAGTTGCATATTTCTGTTTTATTGTTGCCAAATATTGCAAATTTTGATGATTTTGATCCTCTGAAAAATGAGCCGCATATTCTGCTTGAATTTATTTCTCCGGGATCAGTTGTTCCGGCTTTTACCAAAGTGATAATTATTCCCGGATCGAAAAATACTATTTCAGATTTGAATGCTCTATATCAAACTGGTTGGGATATCGATATAAAGGCGCATGTCAGGAGAGGGGGATATGTTTTTGGAATTTGTGGCGGCTATCAAATGTTGGGACAACAGATTCTCGATCCTTTAGGCATTGAAAAATCGAGTAATGATCGGATAAAGGGGTTGGGTTTTTTTAAAAGTGATACGATTCTGTCTTCAGAAAAAAAATTAGAGGCGGTTACAGGTCATTTGGCTTTAAAAGATATTGACTGCGAAGGCTATGAAATGCATGTAGGGCAGACAAAACATCATGGCACTTACAAGCCTTTTGCCTATTTGGATGATTCTCGGGCTGAGGGAGCCATTTCTGACAATGGGCAAGTGATTGGAACCTATCTTCACGGAATTTTTCATTGTGATGAAGTAAGGGATTATTTATTGTCATATTTCGGTTCATCAGGAGATGGAATATTGTATGAACAACAGCTTGATTCGGTGATGAATAATTGGGCGAATTTCATAAATGATAATATTTTAGTTGACAATTTAATTTCGTTGTTATAACTATTATCATATAAAAAGAACCTCCTCAAATATTTTGAGAAGGTTAAGTATAAAGTTAAGTAGCTAGGTGGTTTGAGAGATTATAATAATCTCTGCAAGTAGGGTTTTATCGATTTAATAAATATAAAATATTAATATAATTATTTTTTCTAAAAAACCTGAGCATTTATATCATATGTAATTATAATTTAGCAATATAAAATCCTTTATTATTTATTTAAAATACGTCATTATTTTGTATAATGCTATTAAAATAATTAATTTTATAAAACTTGCATAATAATAAATTTTACAGGCTTTACAAATATCCTCGGAATATAATTGACTACGTTCTCGACCTATTCGTGGGGATTCAACAATATGGTCTTTATAGTGGCGTGGGCATAATAACTGAATATTAAGAGTGTAAGCCATGGCTGCTTCTGGCCATCCAGCGTTGGGTGAATTGTGTTTTCGCGCATCTTTACAAACGGGTTTTAGATTATGGAATAATTTTTTAGGATTTGTAAGTAAAATCAGAAGGGCGGATAGTCGTGCTGGAACAAGGTTCATGTAATCATCCATTTTGGCTGAAGCGTAGCCGAAATTCCGATATTGCTCTGTTAAATGCCCGATCATGCTATCTGCAGTATTAATTGATTTAAAAACAAGTAGCCCGGGTAATCCCCCAATATATCCCCAAAAAACGGGAGAGATTACACCATCCGAAAAATTTTCAGCTAAACTTTCAATGGTTGCACAACAGATTTCCGACATATTGAGATTATCTGTTTTTCTTCCAACAATGTGACTCAACGCAATACGAGCACCTGCCAGATCATTTTGATCAATTTTTTCCCTAACTGCGTGAACATGTTCGTAAAGTGAGCGATGTGCAATGAAAATACTGCCAAAAATCCCTGATAAAAAAGTTGCTAAAGACGGACGAAAAAAGGCAAATACAAATTTTTGGAAAAGATGGGCTATTAATCCCGGGACTAGAAAGTTAAAAAATAAAGTGATGAAACCATTTCTTTTTTGAATATTTGCATTTTTATTTTTTTTATTAAGCTTAAGTTCCAGAAAGTGAATTAATTTTCCAACATAACATATCGGATGCGGAATTTTTTTATAAATTTTCTCTGGATCGCCCCATATCATGTCAATCATGAGCGCAATAATCATGATTTCAATATTACGTTTTCTGTAAAATATGTTTAAAATCTTTATCATTTAAATTGTCATAATCTGCCATGTGGATTTATTGATATTTTCATAATTTAGATGGTTTTAACTATAAATTAAATAAAGTGGATATAGATAAATATATGAATATTCAACATGGGGGGAACCTTGACCAAGCGAAAAAGCTTTTTCCGGAGGTTACGGGATCATGGCTGGATTTATCAACAGGAATTAACCCTTACAGCTATCCATTTTCCTCTTTAGATATATCTTTATATGAAAAATTGCCCTCTTATTCTCATGAAGAAAATTTGCGGCAGATTGCTGCAGACTATTATGGTTGCAAGAATAAATCTTGTGTTGCGCTTGCGCCTGGTACCCAAATCTTGATATCGTTAATGCCGACTGTGCTTAATGCAAAAGAGGTTTATGTTTTATATCCCACCTATGAAGAGTATATTTCATCTTGGTGGCAGGTTGGGGTAAAAGTAACACGGGTCGTTAATTTTGAAGATTTTGAGACGCTTTGCCTCCAAAAAAATGTAGTAGGGGTTATTTGTAATCCAAATAATCCAGATGGTCGGAAAATTGATATAGCCAGGTTAGAGTCCCTGATAAAAAAATGGAGTGCATCCGGTAATCATCTTATCCTTGATGAAGCTTATATGGATTTTTCAGGGCAGAGTATGGCTTATTTATTACCTTCACCAGGATTGTTGGTATTGCGATCTTTTGGAAAGACTTTTGGTTTGGCTGGGTTAAGGGTTGGATTTTTGCTGGCTTCACCTGAAATTGTTCAAAAAATACGATATATGCTTGGTTTATGGCCTGTAAATGGACCCGCCTTGCATATAGCTGCTGAGGCCTTACAAGATGGTTTGTGGAAAATTGAAACTGAAAAAAAATTGAGAATTCAACAAAAACGTCTGGATGCTTTTTTGCAAAGTCATTCCTTTAATCTTGTGGGTGGGACGCTTTTATTTCGCTTATTTTATCATCGGTCTGCGAATGATATATGGAAACATTTGGCCTCTCATGGGATTTGGGTACGCAAATTTGATTATAATCCCAATTGGTTGCGTTTTGGATTGTTATACAGGCAGATAGATTGGCAAAGGTTGGAAGCGGTTTTATTGTCAATTTCGTGAAATGACAATAAACATGTAACATCGGCCATGGATCAGTTTGATGGTATTTAATAACTTTTCATCCTTTCGTTTCATTCAGTTCAGGAGCTGTTTATGATATTTATTGTTACATTAATGCCTTAATATAGCCCGAATTTTGTTTTGATTTAAGATGATTAGATTCATAAAGAAGGAAAGAAAATGTTGTCAAAACGTTTAATTATCTCTGCAAGTTTTTTAAGTGTATTTATGATGGGGAATTTGGTCTCTCAGGTTCATGCTCAGGATGTAATACAGAATTTGCAACAAAAGGAAGATAATTTTCATAACCGTGTTACACAGCATAATCAGGCAATTCGCGATCGTATGCAGCAAAACCAGGAACGTATGGATCGTTATAGGGATTATCAAAGGGATCAGAGAGCACGCTGGGATCAACAAAGACAGGATTTCAAGGATCGTCTGAATGGACCCAAAAGAGAAGCACAGGAACGTATGGATCGTTATAGGGATTATCAAAGGGATCAGAGAGAACGTTGGAATCAACAAAAGCAGGATTTCAAGGATCGTCTGAATGAACCCAGAAGAGAAATGAAATATCGTCAGGAACAAAGACGTCAGGAATGGAAAGATTTAAAAAATAATACAAAACAGGATATACATGATTTGACACATCCATTTTCAAATTAAATTTTTAATTTGTGACACGAATTTGGTAAAGGGGCATAAGCCCCTTTATTTATTTTTTGCGTTTTCTTGATGAAGATGATGGACCCGATTTATCTTTGTATTTAAAATCGGTTTTCTTTCTGGTTCTTGTTTTTTTTAAATCCGACCCATTTTTTCTTTTGCGCCTGTAATCCGGTTTTTTATCACCTTCCCCAATAGACGGGGCTGACGTTTGGTAAATGTTTACGGATTTGTCATTTGCAATATTTTTGTTAAAAATATCTTTTTTTTCCGAAGAAATCTCGAATTTTGTGGCGTTATCAAAAATACGAATATTTCCAATATCTTTTTTCTGGATATTACCAGATTTGCAAATGGTTGGAATAAGCCATTTAGGATCTGCTTTTTCATTTCGACCAACTGGAATTTCATACCAGACCCCGTTTGTAAATGCATATTTTTCTGATGATTTTTGTCTTCTATTTTCCTTATTGTAAGGGGCGGAGCGCTGTTTCTGCAGGGATATGTTTGTAATTTCCTCGGGATTAGGAATAATTGAACGATAAAATGAAATGACAGCATTCGCAAGTTCATTAAGATTGAACTGTTCAATCAACTGCTGAATCAAAGGTTGATCTTCTTCCATAATATCCTTGCTGCTTAAAAGTACAGGATTGGAAAGAAGACGCTGGTTATCCTTTTCACGGATGGCCATCATATCAGGCGGGTTTTCCCAACTTGCTGTTACTTTAGCGTGAGCCAATAGGCGTTCGGCACGATTGCGTTGATTTGAAGGAACAATTAACACGCACCGACCTTTTCTTCCGGCACGTCCAGTCCTTCCTGAACGATGCAATAAGGTGGCGGAATTGGTTGGAAGGCTAGCATGAATGACAAGATCCAGAGTGGGCAGATCCAAACCACGGGCAGCGACATCAGTGGCAACACAGACTCGTATTTGACCAGAACGAAGACTTTTAATGGCATGATTTCGTTCTTCCTGTCCAAGATCGCCAGAAAGGGCAACACATGAAAAGCCCCGTTCAATCAAAGTTGATTGCATATGACGAACGAGTTCTCGGGTGGCACAGAAAACCATTGCTGTGGGGCTGTCAATAAAACGTAAATAATTAATAACGGCGTTATCAACCTCCTTTGGGTGAATCAAAGAAGCGTGATATTCAATGTCTCTATGCTGATTGGTGGGAACTGTATTAATTCTCAATGCTTTTTTCTGATATCGTCGGGCCAGGTTTTCAATATCTTTGTCAATGGTTGCAGAAAAAAGCAGGGTTCTATGATTTGATGGACATGCGGATAATAATTCCTCCAGTTCATCACGAAAACCCAAGTCCAACATTTCATCTGCCTCATCAAGAACAATTGTGTCCAGGCCAGATAGATCAAGATGATTATGCCGTACGTGATCACAAAGTCGTCCGGGTGTTCCCACAACGATATGACAGCCTTTTTCCAGTGCATAAGCTTCTTTACGAACATTCATTCCGCCAATACAGGTTACAATCTTGGCCTTGGTATTTGTATATAGCCAGGATAATTCTTGGTGAACTTGTAACGCTAATTCGCGAGTGGGAGCGATAATCAGGGCTAGCGGTAATTTTGCAGCAGCAAACTGATTTTTATTAGCAAGTAATGTTGTTGCCATGGCAATTCCATAAGCCACGGTTTTACCTGAACCGGTTTGAGCAGATACAAGTAAATCTTGTTCATTATTCTGTTGTTCAAGAACAGCCTGTTGAACAGCAGTCAAGGCTGTATAGCCTTTATTTTCTATAGCTTTTGCAAGGGAGGAATGAATTTGAGTAAATGGCATATAGGAATCCGAAACGTAGGTTATAAATCTAAACAAAAAATCAACTATATAACAAAGTGGATTTTGTTAAATAAATGAAGGTTTTGTGGGAAATTGTAAAAACAGAATGAGTGAAATGGGGATATTATCAGATACATTCAAGGTTGATATAATATCATAAAGCGGTTTATCAATATTTATTAGGTTAAAACATATCTACAATATTTATAAAATATTCTAAATACAAATTTTTTCAAACTTAAAAATAAATATTTAAGGATTTATTTTGTATTATCATGAAACAATTTTTATAAAAAAAGAAAATTAATGTCAGTATTATTTAATACTGTAGAATATGTTAAAAACTAAAGCATGATTAAGGGAATATTTTCTGTTTTGATAATAATCAACCAAATTGGTAAGCAGAAATTGGTTTATGTAAAATTATATCTTTAAATATACATTTTCCATGATCTTGTCTTGCTGCGCCAGAAACCGCCATCAAGGGTAGAAGATGTTCTGTACGTGGATGAGCCGAATGTGCGCCGGCGGTTTTTTCCCATTCAATCAATAATCTATCACGATCATCACAAGCGGGAAGGGAAATGACATCGGTTAACCAGTTATCAAAAGCATATGCCTCTCTAGTGCCTTGACCAGAAAATAAAAAGGGCAGGTTATGATAGCTCATCCCACTTCCCATAATTAAAATATTTTTATTGCGTAGCGGATAAAGGGCCCGACCGATATTAAAATGGTATGCCGGATCAAGGTTATTATGTAGCGATATTTCCACAATTGGAATATCGGCATCAGGAAACATGACTTTTAAGGGAATAAAAACACTATGATCCCATCCTCTTTTTTCTTCAAATTCACTTTGAATATGCTGTTCTGTTAAAAGGGTATGGATTTGTTCGGCAAGAAGCGGATATCCTGATGCTGGATATTGTAATTGATAAGTATGTTCGGGAAAGTCATAATAATCATAATACAAGGATGGATTTGGATGATGGTGGATTTTGATCGGATCGCTTTCCCAATGAGCCGCGATGACAACGATGGCATCTGGTTTTTTAGGTAATGTTTTAGGGAATTTATGTAGAAAATCACCCATATTGGTCCATATATTATAAGGATCATCCATAAAAAAACACGGACCGCCCCCATGGGGAAGATAACAAACGGGTTGACGCATTACAGATTCATTCCAATATGATTAGCATAAATTAAATTTTACTGGCAACAACACTATATATGCTGCTTTTCCAGAGAGGCTGATTATCGGGGGGATGCACTTCTCCCTGATCGAAATTGTTGAATCCTGATCGTTTCAGAAGAATTTTGATAAGGCGCTGGCGCTCCCCGTTATCAAGTGCCTGCCATAAGGCAATGGTGCGGGTCGCTAAATATCGGGGGGAAAAAGAAAAGATTATTCTGCCTTGAGGCTTTAATATCCGATAGCATTCCTCAAGAATAGCGAAAGGATTTCGCAAATATTCAATGACTGAGCACAGGCAAATATAATCGACACTGTTATCTTGTAAAGGAAGGGATAAATTTCGGTTAATGTCCTGAAGAATTTTTTTTGTTAATTGATGATTTTGTTGTAAGGCATTGTTATCGATATCAATACCGATTAAATCTTGGTATGGAACATTCGCGGGAATATGACTGTTTGATCCACACATTAGGTCGAGGATGGTATCGCCTTTTTGTATGAGAGTATGATATAAGGCTTCAATAGTTTTATATCCCCCTTGGTCGATAAGAGGTGCAGGTTTATGATGTGTATAATATTCAAGATCATTTTCTGTACCAGCAATATCAAAAGAATGGGGATGGAAATCGTTTAATTCGGTCATGGGCATAAAAAATTGGCGTTTTTTGTGTTACATTGATAAATTAAGTCAAGTTAAGTACCAATAGTTACGTTAGAATAATAATGGATATTTCTTTTAGTAAAATGCATGGTATCGGTAATGATTTTGTCATTATCGATAATTCTGTCAACAGAATTCAGCTAAATAATAATCGTATTGCCGAACTATGTGATCGTCGTTATGGGATTGGCTGTGACCAGTTGATTATATTATCTGCTCCAAAAGATAAAAAAGCCGATGTTTATGTTCGTTTTTTCAATCCTGGTGGTGATGAGGCCGGTGCCTGTGGAAACGGTTCACGCTGTGTCACGGCATGGTTACATGATAAATTTCAACGTAAGAATTTTACCTTACAAACCAGCGCTGGGTTACTGCCAACCGAGGTCATTGATGCTTTTACAGTAAAAGTAAATATGGGACAGCCAAAAATGAATTGGCGTGATATTCCACTACAACGTGATGTTGATAGTTTATATTTGCCATTATCCGGCGAACCGGCAGCGGTTTCTATGGGAAATCCCCATGTAACATTTTTCGTTGAGGACTTATCTACGGTCGATCCTGTATTTTGCGGTCAGGTTCTGGAAAAAGATCCCTTGTTTCCGGAAGGGGCAAATATAGGGTTTGTACAGATGCTGGATCGTCAAAACATGCGGGTTCGTGTTTGGGAACGCGGGGCAGGGTTAACACTGGCTTGTGGTTCCGGTGCATGTGCTTCTGTTGTGAATGCGGTTCGGCGAGGTTTGGCTGATCGTTATTGCGAGGTAAGAATGGATGGTGGGAATTTGATTGTTGAATGGGATGAAGCCTCTAATGATGTATTGATGACAGGTCCTGTTCATTTTTCTTTTACCGGGCAATTTAATTTGGATCATTACCCTTTATGACGTCAAAGACCCAAAAGGAAAAACCGCAGATCATTACCTTTGGATGCAGGCTTAACCGTTATGAAAGTGAGGTAATGAGCCAGCATGCCGAGCAACTTGACAATGTCGTTATTGTCAATACCTGTGCCGTGACAGCTGAGGCAGAACGGCAGGCAAAACAGGCAATTCGTCGGCTACACCGAAAAGATAGCGAAAAACGTATTATTGTCACAGGTTGTGCCGCACAAATCAATCCTGAACAATGGTCTTCATTACCGGGTGTGAAGCAAATATTGGGGAATGAAGACAAGTTAAAAGGGGAAAATTGGACAGAGGCAGCTTTATCTCAAGGAAATCAGGTGTCCGATATCATGACGGTGAAAAATACCGTGGGACGGGTTGTAACTGATTTTACCGGTCGGACTAGGGCTTTTGTTCAAATTCAGCAGGGATGCGATCATCGTTGTACTTTTTGTATTATTCCTTTTGGGCGAGGACCTTCTAGGTCTGTTTCTGTTAAGGGAGTGGTTGATCAGGTAAAAGCTTTGACCCAACAGCAATACAATGAGATTGTTCTTACAGGAGTTGATATCGCTTCATGGGGCAGGGATCTGAAACATAAAGGAAGGTTGGGGGATCTGTGTAAGGCTATTCTAAAAGATGTTCCGGAATTAAAAAGGTTAAGATTATCATCAATTGATCCAATTGGTATGGATCCGGTTTTGTGGGATTTAATGGCCAGTGAATCTCGTTTTATGCCCCATCTTCATTTGTCGCTTCAGGCAGGTTCCGACATGATATTAAAACGGATGAAGAGACGTCATCAAACCAAAGATGTTGGATCATTGGTTGAACAACTTCGTTCAATACGCCCTGATATCGGACTAAGTGCCGACATTATTGCAGGTTTTCCGACGGAGGATGAATCGTATTTTCAGGAGACATACGATTTTCTAAAGACAGTTGCCATTCCCTATCTTCATGTTTTTCCCTATAGTGAAAGAAAGGGCACACCTGCGGCCCAGATGCCAGCCGTTGCAGTTTCCGTAAGGAAAGAGCGTGCGGCCCGGTTGCGAAATTTGGGTGCGGAAATAGCCAGTTCATATCATGAATGTTTTGTTAATAAAACGGTTTCCATCTTGATGGAAACGGTTGATCGTGGTCACAGTGAACAATTTTCCGCAGCAACCTTAACAGGTAAGAAGGCAACTCCCGGTGAAATTATTACAGCCCGTGTAATTTCGGGTAATTCTGATGGTATTATAGTAGAAAGAATATAAATGGCGCTTGGTTTTTTTTCTCGTCTTAAACAGGGGCTTTCCCGTTCAACGCAAAAATTGGGAAACAACTTAACATCTGTTTTTACAAAACGACGATTGGATGATGAATCACTTGAACAATTGGAGGATATTCTAATTTCTGCTGATTTCGGGCCAGAAGTAGCGGAAAATGTTATTGAATCCTTTCGTAAGACCCGGTTCGGTTCGGAAGTTACGGATCAGGAAATAAAACAGGCTCTTGCAGAAGAAATTTCCAAGCTTCTAAAACCAGTTGCCGTACCATTTCAGCCCAATCCTGATTTGAAACCCCATGTTGTTTTGATGGTTGGCGTAAACGGGACAGGAAAAACGACAACGATTGGAAAAATGGGACAGTTTTTTACTGATCAGGGGCTTAAGGTGATGATGGTTGCCGGGGATACTTTTCGTGCGGCAGCAGTGGAACAATTGCAAGTGTGGGGTGATCGGGTTGGTGTATCGGTTATTTCAGGAAAACCGCAGGCAGATGCGGCGGGTCTAGCTTTTGAAGCCCTGAAACGTGCAAAAAATGAGAAAACAGATTTGCTGTTGATTGATACGGCAGGTCGTTTGCATAATAAAAGTGCCCTGATGGAGGAGCTTGCCAAAATCATTCGTGTCATGCGTAAATTTGATGAAACGGCGCCGCATTCTGTTTTATTAGTTTTGGATGCCACAACAGGTCAAAATGCAATTGAACAGGTTCGTATCTTTAAGGAGATGGTTGATGTTAGTGGATTAATCATTACCAAATTGGATGGTACGGCACGAGGAGGTATTGTCATTGCCTTGGCTGAAAAATTTAAGTTGCCAATCCATGCAGTAGGAGTTGGTGAAAAGGCGGAAGATCTTCGCGATTTTTCTGCAGAAGAATTCGCCAAGGGATTGGTGGGAGATACAGTTCAACTTTCCACTACAGAAGTTAATGTTGATAACTGAGCTATTACTTTGATTATTGCTATAATAAATGGTTTTATAGGGATATCGTTGATGGCTCCATAATATTTGAAAACAAAATTGCGAATTTATAGTTTACTATCACAAATTCTTGTTGGCAGTATTTTTATGTTAGTAGAAGATGTTTTTAAAAAAGAATTTTTTAATTTAGAGCCCTAACCACTATTTTAATTATAGTATCATTTATTTTTATAATCATTTATCAATATAAATTTTTACCTTTACAAATGATTTGGAGCCAATATCCATCTGGATTTATAATTTTCTACAGTCATTGCTCTGTTGATGATTTTATATGTAGTCAATGTCAGTAATATTCTAGACAGACTGTTCTTAATGAACTCATTATTGTTGAATATAGGAAAAAACTAGGTCAGTTATGATATGGTGTTTTAGTATATTTGTTTTGGCGGATTTTTTATGCAAAATTTGATGATAGTGCAGATTTAAGCCCAATTTAAGTTTTTGGTCGTGTAGATAGCGATTGTTGCAAGATTATCTACGTTCAATTTGGTATTATGCTATCAACTTTATTGAAAAATATTGTTTCATTATAAACAAATTAATTGGTAATTTTAAATATAATATACTTATTAGATTAATTTTTGAAAATATCGCCGTTCTGGAATATATCATGTGTTATCTGTAAAAGGATAGGTTTTAGAGATAACGGATTGATAGTTTATATTTGCAAAAGCCACTTAAATATATCTAAAAAAATTGATACAAACAGTCAAACATTATTGAATTTTCTGTCAGATTTTGAGATTATTTTAGTAAGTTAGTATTAGTATAGCTTGATGAAGCGACCTTGATAGTAGGTCGTTTTTTTGTTTTTTATCAATAGAATTTTTTCAATAGATGCCAAAACAATAGCATCAATATTCCAATTAATTTCCAAAACAAAAAATTTAAGAAAGCCTTAATTCTATGAGTAAAAAAGATAATAAACATGTCAAAGTCATGGTTGTTGCTCCCAAAGATGGAGAATTTCCAGAATTATACACTTTAAGTTATAAAGAAATGTATAATTTGGTAGGAAAATTCATAAAAAAGGCTATCCCTATTAAAGGAACTGAATTAACGATTATACAAGGTCGCGGTAATCGAGTTTCAACCCCCAAAGCACCCTATATACTCATGAATATCGTTGATGAAAACCGTCTTTCAAGTAATGAAAGCTATTATCGGGGGTGTCATAAGATTTTCAGGTCAAGATCGCAGATTACAATGACCCTGATGTTCGTCGGAAACGAATATGTTCCAGCACTGCAAATGGCCAAGTCGTTTATAGTCAGATTTAATGATTCCTGGGCAAGTGATCAGTTTAAGCAATATAAAGCGCCATTTTTTCCTCTTTATAGCGATGAAGTAACCATAGAAAGTTCATTTGTCAATGCGGAAGATCAATATGAGGATGTTTGCTCGGTTGATGTTTATTTTGAATATCATCCAGAATTTGGAGTTTGTGAAGGCAGTGCCAAAGAAATCATTATGAATGTCAATGGATTCAATGAGTAATTAAAATGCGTAACATTCGTCATTCGGTTGGGCGTAATGCTGTAAATAACCGTCAAGATGTTATAATTGTACAGTCGTTACTCAAACGGCATGGGGCATCATATGTCGATGTTGATGGAATATGTGGTCCGCTTACAAAAAAGGCAATCATTGAGTTTCAGAGTAAATTTTATACACATTCTGATGGTGTTATAACACCCGGTAAAAAAACTTCAATATACTTGAATAATTTTACGGGTTTGCTGACCCAAGATTCTTCAACCTCGCTTGTAATAAATCATGCTGAAAGGAAACTGTCATCTATTCAACCCTGGCAAAAAGAAGGAGAAAAGCAAAAGGGCTCCGCAAGTGAGGCAACAAAAAATGCCGTTTATCCTCAAATTATAACGATTGGTATGCTGGATGCTGTAAATCCATCAGGTAAAGGAAAGAATGGAGTTAACGCTACAGCATTGCCTTACCTTAATAGAAATGCCAATCATTTTAATATGACAGATAAGCGGGAAATTGCTTATTTCCTATCTCAGATATCTGCTGAAAGTGGATTTCAACCAATAGCGGAAGATTTAAATTACCGTGTAAGTGCAATGCGCGATAAATTTGGTTACCAAGCATTACGGATGTGTAAAAAAAATTATGCAAAAAAATAAGAGTCCGAAGAGATAAATTGTGGACACAAACTTCTCATTATGCTCATCATCCACAAGCATTAGGTAACTATGTATATGCTGATCGTACGGGGAATGGTGATGAAGCAAGTGGCGATGGATATAGATATAGAGGCAGGGGGTTTCTTCAAATAACAGGCAAAAATCTGTATAGAAGAATGCAGGATTATCATCATCAAGAATTTCCCGATGATATTAATAATTTATTAAACAATCCTGATTTGGTTGCAGATAGAAATCATTATGAATATGCTGTGGAGACAGCATTTGTTTACTGGTTTGATATTGCAAATGTTCATGATCTTGCAATTTCAGCAGATGCTACAGTCAAGGCCGTAACACGTAAAGTTAATGGAGGCCAAAATGGTTATCAGGCAAGATTAAATGCATTTAATCGTTTGGCAGATTATTTAGGGTTAACCAAGGCTAGTCAATAGATTTAAGTAAAAAGATTTCAGTTAACAAGATCGCAAAAATTATTTTAGGATTATTTATATTTCCATTTTTTCCAATTCATGGAAAACAAAATATTTTTGTGATGTTAAAATGGCATAATTTTCATAGAGGTTTAACAGATGTTGATAGTTATAAAACCTATACTTATGAAAAATATAAAACTGCTATTGATATTAAAAAATTCATCGGGAATATGATTGTCATATTTCAAGTAGAAAAACAAAAAAGACTGAAAAATCAGCCTTTTTTGTTTCAAAAGTTTTTTTAAAAAACCTATAAAGGCATTGTTTCTTGAGCTAATGTTGTTAGGGCAACAATACCTGGAAGAGCTTTACCTTCCAGCCATTCAAGAAATGCGCCACCAGCGGTTGAAACATAAGACATTTCATTGATAACGCCAGCATGTTTTAAGGCAGAAACCGTATCACCGCCGCCAGCAATACTTTTAAGCTTGCCAGCTTTGGTTAATTTGGCAGCTTCTTGAGCCACTTCATTGGTTGCCTTATCAAAAGGTGTGAATTCAAAAGCACCCAAAGGCCCGTTCCATACCAAGGTCTTGAGCTCAGCTAGATACTTGTTCAGTAATTTCACCGTTTTTGGCCCAACATCCAAAATCATTTGGTTATCGGGAACGGCATGAACATCAACAGTTTGTGTCGCTGGATTATTTTTTAATTCAGCGGCCACAACAACATCTACAGGTAATAGAATTTTACAATTTTGTTCTTTTGCCTTTTCCATGATGTCACGAGCTGTTTCATGCATGTCGACTTCCTGCAGGGATTTACCAATCTTGACGTCTTGAGCGGCAAGAAAGGTATTGGCCATAGCCCCACCAATAATCAATACATCAACCTTATTGATCATATTGGAAAGCAAATCAAGCTTTGTGGAAATCTTTGATCCGCCGATAATGGCACCAACTGGACGGTCAGGATGTTCCAGGGCGGCATTCAATGCATTTAATTCAGCCTCCATTAGACGACCTGCAAATGAAGGCAGGAATTTGGTAACACCCTCGGTTGATGCATGGGCACGATGGGAGGCTGAAAAAGCATCATCAACATAAACATCTGCCAAAGAAGCAAGCTCTTTAGAAAGCGTTGGATCATTCTTTTCTTCACCAGCATGAAAGCGGGTGTTTTCAAGTAAGAGAATATCACCGTCTTTCAATGACGTGACAGCTTTCTGGGCATCAGGACCAACACAATTATCAGCAAAAGCCACAGGCTGTTTTAAGATATTGGATAAAGCTTCACCGACTGGTTTTAAAGACATTTCTGGAACCACCTTGCCTTTTGGACGGGCAAAATGGCTGCATAAAATAACCTTTGCACCTTTTTTAACCAGTTCCTTGATGGTGGGGACCAAACGATCCAGACGCGTTGTATCGGTAATTCTGCCATCATGCATGGGGACATTCAGATCCCCGCGCAAGAGAACTTTCTTACCTTTGCAATCAAGATCATCAAGGGTTTTGAAAGTTTTCTGTTCAACCATTATTTTGCATTCCCAAGGGCAACAGCTGTATCAGTCATACGGGTTGAGAAACCCCATTCATTATCATACCAGCCAGCAACACGGATCAATTTACCATTGTCAATAAATCCGGTTTGTGTTGCATCAAAGGTTGAGGAGTTAAAGCAATGATTGAAATCGGAGCTTACGAGTGGTTCATCATTATAGCCAAGAATACCCTTTAGCTCGCCTTCGGCCGCTTTTTTGAAATAGGCATTTAACTCTTCAACAGAAGCGGGTGTTTTGGTGGGAACAAAGTCCAAAGCAACATAAGAAACATTAGGGGTTGGAACGCGAATGGCAATTCCATCCAGTTTCCCTTTTAATTCGGGAATAACCAATGCAACGGCTTTTGCGGCACCAGTTGTTGTCGGAATGATGTTTTGTGCAGCGGCACGGGCACGATGGAGATCTTTATGTAATGTGTCAACCGTGCGTTGATCACCTGTGTAAGAGTGGATGGTCAACATGCTGCCCCGTTCAATTCCGACTGTATCCTGAAGAACCTTTGCGATAGGAGCAAGACAGTTTGTGGTACATGATGCATTGGAAATGACAGTCATGTTGCCATTGATAATTTTGTGGTTAACACCGTAAACAATGGTTGCATCAACATTTTTTGCGGGGGCGGAAACAAGAACCTTACGGGCACCAGCCTGAAGCAATGCACTTGCGGCCTCCTTGCTTGTGAAACGTCCTGTGCATTCCATTGCAACATCAACACCTTGTAATGGAAGTTTTGTTGGATCTGCTTCGGCTGTAATTTTGATTGGGCCAATTTTACGTCCATTATGTGTTGTAATGGTCATTGTATTATTTTCGACTTTAACATCTGCAGGAAGACGACCGTGAACCGTATCATAACGGAGAAGGTGAGCATTGGCCTCTGGGCTGCCAAGGTCGTTAATCAATACGACTTCCGCATCAGTGCGTTCGGTTTCAATGATGCTGCGTAGTACCAAGCGACCAATACGTCCAAAACCGTTAATTGCAAGTTTAATAGCCATGATAGTTAAATCTCCCTTTAAGGTTAAAAAGATTTTCCAAGGCGAATCGTCTTGTGAAAATTAATATAAAAACTTTTCTTCGTCTTTAACTCTATTTAATCACGTTTTTTTGATAACGTGAATATTAATCTTAATAATTTACCACAAATTTGATCTTTTGTTAGCTTTTTTAATAATATGCTAAATGAGGTTGTGATTGCACAGGATTATCAATCTTTTATATGAATCAAGTGTAGGATCAAATTTTTTTAATGAAACTTTCATGTCAATAGCGGTCTTAGTTTACGGTATTATTTCTGGTAATTGAATAAATTCGATTATTGAATAATAGAAATATAAGGGTAAAGGATTTCTTTATATTGTAAAATCAATTATTAAGGTTTAATTGAGATTGTTAGCGTTCTTTTCCAACTTTGCACTTTAAGTCAATTTTATGATCAGTCATTTGCGTTATGTTTCCTTGTTATTAAGTGGTTTTTTTTTATTAAGTTCTTGTAAGCTGGTTGATCAAAGGACTTTTAACCCGAGTGCAGGACGTAGGCCTGCTCCTTATATTCCTCCGCCTCCTCTACCTCCTCCGCCTCCGCCCGCACCACCGATCGAAATTGTAGAGGGAACGCCCCAGGATCAATGGGAAAAACCTTTGACAAATTTGGTAAAGGATGCGTTGTCAAGAAAAGCGGATGCCTTGTTTGTTATTACTTTTGTCACCCCAATTTCATCTGATCCTGTAATGCAGCAGGAACAAATGACTAATATTGCAACGCATGAAGGCAGGGCAATTGCAAATGAAATAATCCGAGCGGGTGCAAAGGCGGAGCAAATTCAAATGAATGCCAAGGCAGATGGTGGGGTCAAGAAAAATGTTGTCCAAGTCACTATACAATAAGGTTATTGGATAATTTTTTATATGTTCTATATGAGGACGTAATGGATTGGTTATTCAGACAATGTTTTGTCATGTTGAATCATTTAAATCCCTCGGGATTTAAAATAGGAGAATAAATTGTGTCAGAACCCATAATATCTTCACATCCTTTTTATGCCTATTGCAAAGAGGCGCTTGGAGATATCGAGAAACAGGGACGGTATCGGTGTTTTACCCCATTAAGTCGTCAGTCAATGCATTATCCTGTTTATGATAGAAAGATTAATGCAAAAGAGGAGACCCCGATTATAGCCTGGTCAGCCAATGATTATCTGGGTATGGGAATTGAACCTGAAGTCATGAATGCCGCCATTATGGCTATCCAAAAATATGGTGCAGGTGCAGGTGGGACAAGAAATATTGCCGGAACCCATCCCTTGCATGAAGCGCTCGAGGCTGAACTTGCAGACTTGCATGGTAAAGAGGCTGGCTTGTTATTTGTATCAGGTTATGTATCAAACCAGGCGAGTTTGCAAACTATCCTAACGAGTATGTCCGGGAACTGGATGACTTTTTCCGATCAGCAAAATCATAATTCTATGATTGCTGGTATAAAAGGAGCTAAAAATGCTGATTGTGTGGTTTTCAAACATAATGATTTGCAGGATCTTGAACATAAACTTGCAAATGCTCCAAAAAATGTTGCCAAACTGATTGCTTTCGAAAGTGTCTATTCTATGGATGGCGATATTGCGGATATTGGGGCCATCTGTGCATTGGCACACAAATATAATGCCTTAACTTATTTAGATGAGGTACATGCTGTCGGTTTGTATGGAAAAGAGGGTGGAGGTGTTTCTCAAAGGGATGGTGTAGCGAATCAGGTTGATATTATTGAAGGAACCCTTGCAAAGGGCTTTGGTGTACATGGGGGATATGTAACGGCGAAACGTGAAATTATTGAGTATTTACGATTGGCTGCGGCTGGATTTATTTTTACGACTTCCCTACCCCCATCTGTTGTGGCAGCGGCATTAAAAAGTGTTCGTTTGGTTCGCCAGCAGAATTGGCGTCGTGAAAAATTGTTTGAACGTATTCATACGTTTCAGGAAAAATTGAGACAGGCCAATATTCCTTTTATCGAGACAAAAAGCCAGATTGTACCCGTAATTATTGGAGAGGCTGAGTTATGCAAAAAAATAAGTCAACGTTTATTGGATGAATACAAAATTTATGCACCACCAATAAATTATCCAACCGTGCCCAAAGGAACGGAACGATTGCGATTGACCCCCAATCCTTATCATACGGATAAAATGATGGATGATATGGTAGATGCCTTGAAAGCTTTGTTACCTAAAAAATGAATTTTAAAGGCGATTTGCGGGTCGCCTTTAGTTTAGCTATGATATTATTTATTAAGTTTATCAATAACTTGTTCAAGATTGTCATAGCTTGTTGCACCTTGAATGATATGTTCACCATTAATGATCAAGGCTGGAGTACCTTCAATACCAAGATCATGAGTTAATTGAAGGTTGCCGTTTAAAGCGTTGGTGACGGAATCCGCTTTCATATCGATTACCAATTGATCGGCGTTCAGTTTAAGTTTCTGTGCAATAGATTTGATTGTATTAAGGTTGATATCTTCCTGACTGGTCATCAAGGAACGCATCATTGCAACATAATTGTTTTGTCTAGTTGCCGCAATTATGGCCTGAGACTGCAATTTGCTGTTTTCAGAAAGGATGGGAATGACTTTTAGGATTATCTTGACATCCTTATGTTTTTTGACCAGATCGATTAAAATAGGCAGCATTTTTTTACAGTATCCACAATTTGGATCGTAAAATTCAGTAATGGTTGTAGTTGCGTTTGGATCGCCCATCAGTCCGTCAGTGGGTAGCTGACGTAACAGTAATCCTTTTTTCTCTTTTATTGTCTGGGTAGAAAGTGAAGCGCGTTGTTGCTCTTTCTTTTTCATCAGGGTTTGAATTCCAGTTTCTAATAGGGTTGGATCATCTTTTAGAGCCTGTCTGACAATGGAAATGATTTCTTTACGTTGTTGGGATGAGAAAGTTGCTGCTGGATCTTCACTATGACCAATGACAGGGAAAGAGATAAGACAAGAGAGTAATGAACCTGTCATTAAAGGATAAAAGGATAATTTTTTCATAAAGCGTTTTCCGATTGGTAAAATTGGGATTTTATCATATGGATGGATAATATTATACAGAATTGTAATTGTTGTGATATAAAATGAATCTCGATAGAGTATGGCTTGATAATTTGAGTTAAATATAACTTTCGAACCCTATTATGGTATTATTGATTTTTTAAGTGGAGCGCTGCCACGTGTCAAAACGTTATCAAATTTCAAAAGGTCGTGTTGAGGCAAAGACAACAAAATTTACTCAAAAATTCAGGGACGGATCAAGGCAAAAGATAGTTTTGTTTAAGAAGGCTGTTTGTGGTTTGGTCTTGGCATTTTCAATAACGGCATGTGGTGGGGATCATCACGAGAAAAAACTATCAAAATCTGCAAATTTGAATCATCGTGTAACAGGATATGTTGGGAGCGTTGCTGCAGATGAACCACAAGCCGCCATGTTGGCGCGGGATATCCTGATTCGTGGGGGAAATGCGGCTGATGCAGCTACGGCCCTAGGTATGGCATTGACAGTAACTTTGCCTTCCCGTGCCTCGCTGGGAGGAGGTGGAGCATGTCTGGCGTATCATCCCGGACAGCCGGCACAGTCAATTATTTTCCTTCCTCAGGCAGGAAGAAAACCTTCCAGTAATAATGATCGTCCAGCTGCGATTCCAATGATGGCAAGAGGATTATATTTATTACAGGCAAGTTACGGCAAGTCAGATATTAATGATATTTTACGGTTGGTTGGTAATTTGGCAGGAAATGGTGCTCCCGTTTCTGACACGTTGGCGAGTGATCTGGCAGCTGTTCAGCAGCCCTTATTTGAAGATTCTGCCATGCAGAGAGCATTTACAAATGCAAATGGACTTCCTCTTAAGGCTGGGGATATTCTATATCAGCCTCGTTTAAAGATTATTTATGACCGATTGATTAGTGCAGGTATTGCAGATCTTTATATTGGTTCTCTTGCAAGAAGTTATGCCTTGGGATCCCAGATTGCTGGGGGTGGTCTGTATAACGAGGACTTTAGAAATGCCCTGCCTGTTCAAACCTCAGCTTTGTCTTTGACACAAGGACAAAATATTACATATTTTTTATCTCCTCCTGCAGATGGAGGTCTGGGTATGGCAATGGCGATGCATAATGGACAAAATAGGGATAATGTTGCCCAGGGTACAGTAGCAAAATGGCGTGCAGAAAACAGTTCTACTTATTTGAAGTCATCCATCGAAGGAATGACAAAAAAAGCTCAAGACTGGCTTGATAATGGGAAGGCGGGCAGCGGCAGTTTGCCAGCATTGCCAGCATCTACATCTTTTGTAGTTGTTGATCGTGATGGGGGAGCCGTTTCTTGTGCCTTAACCATGAATAATTTATTTGGTACAGGACGTATTTCTGGAACAACCGGTATCGTCATGGCTGCGTCTCCTCGCCAGTTGCCGCCACCTTTGTTAACGGGATCGATTTCAACATATAAACAGCGTTTTATTGCAGGAGTTTCTGCCTCTGGACAGAATGATGCAGCGCAAGAGGCTGCCGTGACCATGAATTCTTTTTTGAACAAACAAGGAAATAAACGGGAAAAGGATGTTTCATTACCGAATTCGAGCGGCTCAAAAGGACGGGTAAATGCCGTTTATTGTTCTGATGGGTTGCCAGGAAATGACAGGCAATGTCATGCTTATACAGATCCAAACGGTATGGGATTGGCAATTAGCCGTTAAGATGATTATTGCTGTTATGGATCATTGATATTTTGATAAAAATACCAATATTGTAAATGTAAATATTGTATTTTTATCTTTTAAAATCTTCAAAAGCAGCAATAAATGTTTAACTGGGGTTAATTTGAGAATTTACGGTCCCCACGTTATTTATAAGGAAATTCTAAAAATAATGGACAAGAATAAAGCATTAGAAGGAGCTTTGTCTCAGATTGAACGTGCCTTTGGTAAAGGTTCAATCATGAAGATGGGAGAGCAGTCTGTCGTTCAAGTGGAAGCAATTTCAACAGGCTCGATTGGTCTGGATATTGCTTTAGGAATTGGTGGTGTCCCTCGTGGACGTATAGTTGAAATCTATGGTCCAGAAAGTTCCGGGAAAACAACAATGGCGTTGCATATTATAGCCGAGGCTCAAAAAAAGGGTGGTACATGTGCATTTTTGGATGCCGAACATGCCCTTGATCCCATTTATGCGCGTAAGCTCGGCGTTGATATTGATAATTTGCTCATCTCTCAACCTGATGCCGGGGAGCAGGCATTGGAAATTGCGGATACTTTGGTTCGTTCTGGCGCTATTGATGTCTTGGTAGTGGACAGTGTGGCGGCATTGGTTCCCCGTGCAGAGTTGGAAGGGGATATGGGGGACAATCATGTTGGATTACATGCCCGTTTGATGAGCCAGGCCTTAAGAAAATTGACCGGATCTGTTTCTCGTTCCAATACCTGTCTGATTTTCCTCAATCAAATTCGTCAAAAGATTGGTGTTATGTTTGGATCACCAGAAACAACTACAGGCGGAAATGCATTGAAGTTCTATTCTTCTGTACGTATGGATATTCGTCGTATCGGTCAGGTGAAGGAAAAAGATGAAATCACAGGAAACCAGACGCGAATTAAGGTGGTTAAAAATAAAATGGCTCCTCCTTTCAAGCAGGTTGAATTCGACATTATGTATGGAGAAGGAATTAGTAAGATGGGAGAATTGATAGATCTGGGTGTAAAAGCAGGGATTATTGAAAAAGCGGGTTCATGGTTTTCTTATGACAGTCAGCGTATTGGTCAGGGCCGGGAAAATGTAAAGCAGTTCTTGCGAGAGCATCCGGAGATAAGTCAGGTTATTGAGCAACGTATTCGTGAGCATTCTGGTATTATTGGTGAAGGCTCGATGGATGATATGGCTATTGGGACTGATGATTTGTGAGATAGCTAGTTATTAATTTTCTTCATTTATTAATTTGTTGTATAGAAATTGATAAATTTAATAGTTTATGATTATTAAATTGTTGCATTCAAATAATATAAATGGAGAAAATTAAAAATGGAATGTGAATAAAATTAAGTGGCAGGGTTTATTAACGCAGACAGAAGAACTCGCTAAAAACTTTTTTATCCTTCCCTTTGCCCAGATGATTCTGGAGCATGACGTATTCAGTCATCTTGGGGTTATGCAGGAATATAATTGTAGATACGGTATTAAAATGGACGAAAAGATGGATTTTGCGATCTTAAAAGATAAAAAAAATCAAATTTTAATTGTATGTAAAACATTGGCGATGATCTTAATATAAATACAGGCCTCACAAATTCACGGTATTTTTCAGTAACGGAAGCTCGTATAGTCATTCTTGCAAATGGCAGGGTATATAGATTTTTTACAAATTTAGATGCACCTGATAAAATGAATAATGAATTGTTTCGATATTAAAAAGGTAATCTCTCAGCAAGTTGTAGATCTAAAACAGTTGTATGTCGAGATATAAAAAGTTATTTTGATATTTAGTTAGATAATAACCGTAAATCGGTATGCTGATTGCATTTTAAATGTAGGTACAATCCTGTTTGATGAGAATAAAACAGAAACATGATACTTGCAAGAAACTCTGAATAATATATTTAAATGCATACCAGATATATATACAGAGTATAATCAACTATTATACTCGTATAGATCAACTGGCAGAATAGATTTATTTCAATTCAAACCAAGCTTCAACCTCAACACAGGCATCCATTGGTAAACATGCTACACCAAAGGCAGAACGTGCATGTCGTCCTTTGTCTCCAAAAATTTCTACAGCTAGATCTGATGCTCCATTCATGACAACAGCCTGCTGGGTAAATTCCGGTATACTGGCAATGAACCCCCCCAAGCGGATTAATTTGCTGATTTCATTTAACTGTCCAATAGCAGCCTTGGCCTGTGCCAAAATATTGATCATGCAATAGCGGGCTGCTTGTTGCCCAGTTTTAAGGTCAATGGTCGCGCCCAATTTCCCGGTTGTAAAAAGTTTCCCGTCTATAAAAGGAAGTTGACCAGAAATAATCAGGGAATTATTGGTTTTGATTGCAGGAAGATAATTTGCAACAGGGGCTGTCGGGGTAGGAAGTTGAATTCCAAGTTTGGCAATGCGTTCCTCAATAGATGACATGTCTTGATCCTTTCTCAGCTTACAAGTTTGAATTTTGAATGTTTCCGTGGGGAAAAGTGAGATTGATTCATTTCTTCCTCCGGTAGATCCAAAGGCAGCATGGGGAGTTTTTCCTCATCAGACTGTAAATTATTAGGTGCGTCAGGTAAAGGCTGGTTTAAATAAACATCTGATAATAGCCGGAAGCTATAATCCAGAAACGAGGTCGCGTAAATCGCTCCTGGATCCCCTTCAACGGTTCCGGCAATGCCGAAGTGGCTATAGGCAAATGCGGAAACGAATTCCTTTAAAGGAACCCCATATTGCAAACCAATACTGACAGCCTGGCCAAGGCTGTCTAACAAACCTTTAACCATGGCATTTTCTTTTAAAGGCGTAATCGATATCTCACCAAGCTTGCCATCCTCGTATTCACCTGTACGCAAAAACAATCCACGTCCAGCAATACTCGCTTTTTGTGTAATTCCTTTGTGACGTGGTGGAAGAGGTTCTCGAATTCCCCGGGGTAATATGGTTTTTGAAGCGAGGGGATATTCCATTGGATGGGGACGGGGGGGCATTGAAGTTGTAAAACCGATCAATGCCTGATGCATTGCGCAATGCGCCTGATGAGAAGGGGGTTGAAGTATCAAATTTCCCGATAGGGTTGCAGCCAGTGCACTTTCAGGAGTTAGTTTTTGTTTTGCCATTCGCGCAATAGTACTTATTGCCAGATGTCCGTCTTCGGTAACAGGGGAAAATATGGGGGCCAGTCCACATGCTTCTGATCCTAGAAATAGATCTTCAGGTCCGGGAATTGAGAAGCTGGTTTCTATCCTGGGCAGAGGCAAAGTTTTTTCCTCAGAGGCAAGACTCCATATTTCTTTGGCAAGGGTAGTTAATTCTGGTAATGCATTCCAGTCTGGTGACAAGGGAAGATAATCAGATCCACAACCTGCAGTTGAGAGTAAGGTTGCAAAACAGGTAAGGCAACAAGCCACATCCCGTCCTTGGATACTGTCATATTCCAGACCGAGTTGTGCAAGACAGGCATCTAAATTGGTAAGATAAACTGTTCCGGCAATATTGTGATATGATTCTGCATTTTCAGAATCTACAGGCTTTTGCTTTGGGGAAATCTGCAAATCTGGAAAGGGAAGTTCACTGTTAATGAAATTGAACTGTTGCTTATAGAGAATACGGATACTATCGATAACAATTTGCAGAACTTTCCGATAAGAATGAGCGTCAAATCCTGTTTCAGTTGACGCAAAGGCAGCCAAATTTATGGTAAAGGCAGGCTTTTGACTGTTGTCATTTTGCCAAATACGTTGATTGGGACAGGCCTGTTGGTTTAGCAGAATTGTTTCCCAGTCAGAAACTGTCCAATTTTTGATCCCTGCATTTGCCGCATGATCACAAAGAGGCAGTAACCAGTTGGCAGTGATTTGATCTGTTTTAACAGAGGAGGATTCCAGTTGATAGGATGAGCATAACTGTAGGATCGCTGTTGCAGTTTGATCCTCCCATCGAGCGGGCATGGTTACTGAATAAAGAGATGCGTCGGGATCAATCGCGGCTTGCAGATTACGCATCCTGACGCCATTCCAAATATGTCTTGTGTTCATAATAATCAAGTTTACATTTTTTTTGGAATGTCGATAAGCTGAATAAATAGGTAAAAAGTTATACAGGTATCTGTATTCAGTGGATATTGTGGATAAAATTCCGGTTTAGTTTGTTTTCAACTTTTTATTTATCTTAGGATGTAATCTTTTGATTATTCGCTTTAATTAGAATCCAATTTAATTTTTTTTGTGATTTTTATGGAAAAAAGGTATATGGTTGTTAGAAGTTATTTGATAAAGATACTACATAATTATTTTGTTTGAATTATATTATGACAACACTTGGAACGCGTTTACACACACTTTTAAAAGGACGTTTGGTCGGGAAAGATTCTGATGGACGTTCCTATTATGAATCTCGCAAACTAAACCGTCTTGGCGGAGGTGAACGTCGTCGTGAGCGGTGGGTTATTTATAAAAAAGGTGATGATCCCTCCGCAGTTCCCCCAGAGTGGTGGGTCTGGCTACATTATGAGGCGGATGCACCAGTTCCGGTATCAAAGCGTCATCCCTGGCAAATTCCCTATCATTCCAATTTAACCGGAACAGCCAAGGCTTATCATCCACAAGGGAGCGATTATGCCGGTGGTCAACGAGCCAAGGCTACGGGTGATTATGAAAGCTGGGTTCCTGAGGCTTAGTTGAAAAGATAGTTCATGGTATTGATGCCCTCTCAAAAAACACAGCAAATAATTGAACTTGTCACAGGTTTGATAGTGTTGGTTGTTTTTGTTGTTGCTGTTATCATGGCCATTATTGGACATGGGCAGAAAAATGTTGGGGGATATCCGTTATGCGCATCGTTTAGCCAGATTGACGGGCTGGAAGTCGGTTCAGACGTAAAATTGGCAGGGGTGAGTGTAGGTCAAGTTATTCAGGAAAAAGTTGAGCCAAAAAGATTTAATGCGGTTGTAACTTTTACGGTTCGGCCAGATGTAAAATTACCAGTTGATACGGCGGCAATTATTACAAGTGATAGTCTGCTAGGTGGAAAATATATTGATCTTTCTCCAGGTGGTGATGAAACGGTTCTTAAACCTGGTCAGTTTCTGACCCATACCCAAGGGGCTATCAGTTTGCAACAGCTTTTAAGCAAATTTATTTTCTCTGTTACAGATAATATGAGTAAGAATGAAAAGAAAAAGGCGGACAATTCTGCTGATCAATTCCATAATAATGAATTACATTGACTAGTTTAAGAATTTAAGGGTTGGTTAAGATGAAAGCAGAAGTTCAAACATCTTCATTAAACTGGCCTCAATCTAATGGAAAACCTGTAACCTGCAAAGAAAAATTAAAAATTCTGGAAGAAAACAAAACCGAGTTAACACAATATATGCAGGATGTATTTGAGGACGCATTGCTGATTGGAGTGGATGAGGAATTCATGCGGGATTTTCTAAAAGATATGGTTGATCAATTACGGAGTCCGGTAAAATGAAAAAATATTTTTGCTGTTTAGCTGTTGTCATACTGGGAATAGGTAATATTTCAAACAGTTTGGCTGAAACCAGTAAATCAGCAAAACAAAATCCCAATGTTGCTGAACAGTGGATAAGACAATCCGAAGCTGTTGTTCGAATTTTGAATAAACTTGAAGCCCATACTGAAATTTTAAATATACCGGTTGGACAATCAGTGCGATACCAGACCCTGACAATCGAGGCTCTTAATTGTGTAATACGTCCTCCCTCAACACCTTTTGATAGTGCCGCATTTCTTCAAGTAACAGACACAAAATTAACATCTATTCATTTTGCCTCATGGATGTTTTTATCTGAACCTGGAATAGCTGTTTTTGAGCATCCTCTATATAATATAAGTGTTGTTGGCTGTGCGGGTAATTCAATGAATGATTCCCAAAAGGTTCAAAAAAAAGATGAAAAAAATATACAGCATCCTGTTGAGCAATCTTCAGAATCAATTGAAAATTCGTTAGAGAAGTCTTTGCAATCGCAACATTAAAAAAAATATGGTAAACTCGCTTTTTTATAAAGTCTATTTCATATTTAACCATTCATCATTCATGTGTAAACCAGTCTAGGTATCAGTCGTGACCAATTATAATAAATATTATATGAAAACGATTACCGCAATTTTCTTTATATTGGCAGGCGCATTCGCTATTGGTGCAGCGTGGTTTTTACAGCATGTTTTGCATATGGTTCCCTGTGGTTTATGTTTATTGGAAAGATGGCCATATCGTTTTCTGATTATTTTGGGTATTTTGGGTATTTTTATTCCAACACGATATTTGACCTTGATTTTATGGGTTGGATTTATGGTTTTGTTAATGAGTATTGGCATTTCCTGTTTACATATTGGGGTGGAACAGGGATGGTGGGCAAGTCCGTTACCTGAGTGTAGCGCCAATCTTGTCGCAACGGACAATCTTGCCGATCGGCTTGGCGCTATGCCGGATCGTCCAGGCAAACCCTGTGATGTCGCCTCTTATCCTTTTTCTTGGCTGCCAGTTTCTTTGACAATGGTAAACGGATTATATTCCCTCTTTTTATTTGCTATATTGATTTGGCGGTTGGTTGAAGAAAGACATAATCGTAGAATATATTTCTAGATCCTTAAATTATATTTAGTATGTGAGATTCTTCTTGAAAAATTTTTACTCGTTGTATGAACATAACCTTGCCCGGGTGGGATTATGCAATTTTACAGTCTGTTTGGCAGATCCTTATTCGAACAGCGAGAAAATAATTCAACTGGCTTTAAAGGCCCATCGGGAATGCGTTGCACTTTGTGTTTTTCCTGAATTGTCTCTGACGGGATATTCAATTGAGGATCTCAGGTTACAGGACAGCCTGTCAAATGCTGTTAA
Organism: Commensalibacter sp. B14384M2; assembly: GCF_016101865.1. Taxonomy (NCBI): domain Bacteria; kingdom Pseudomonadati; phylum Pseudomonadota; class Alphaproteobacteria; order Acetobacterales; family Acetobacteraceae; genus Commensalibacter; species Commensalibacter sp. B14384M2. Next base: position 106,851 of record NZ_JACFPS010000001.1, read on the forward strand.
GGAAACTATTGAACTGATATGTGATGCAAGCCAATCCCTTATGCCTGTTCTCATATTTGGAGCTCCTGTTGTTTTTAAGGGTGCTTTGTATAATTGTGCGGTTGTTATTCATAAAGGTAAGATTCTGGGAATTGTTCCCAAATCCTATTTACCTGGTTACCGGGAATTTTATGAGGCCAGACAATTTGTTGATGGGCAATTGATTGTCAATGAGTCCATAGTTTTTAACAAACAGAACGTTCCTTTTGGTGTTGATCTGCTTTTTAAAGCAGAGGATTATCCCGATTTGCTTATAGGGACGGAGATTTGTGAGGATTTGTGGGTACCAATTCCCCCAAGTAGTTATGCCTGTATGGCTGGTGCCACCGTGATTGCCAATCTTTCGGCAAGTAACATAACTGTAGGTAAAGCGGATCAGCGTTCTTTGTTGTGTCAAACGCAATCCTCACGTGGAATTTGCGCTTATCTATATACTGCTGCAGGAAATGGTGAATCTACAACCGATCTTGCCTGGGACGGACAATTGTCAATTTTTGAAAATGGTGAACTTCTGGCGCAAACAGAACGTTTTCCAAAAGGCGATAATTTTCTATATGCAGATATTGATCTTGATTTGATACGTCAGGAACGGTTGCAACGCGGAACATTTCATCAGTACTATGCAAAACACTCACCTTATCGTTTGATTGCATTCAAATTGCAACCTTCAAATGACACCATAGGGCTTCAACGTCCCTTGGAACGTTTTCCCTTTGTCCCTTCGGAAGTCCATCGGTTGGAACAGGACTGTTATGAAGCCTACATGATTCAGGTTTCAGCATTGAAACAACGCATTCAAGCCAGCAAAGCCCAGCGAATGATCATTGGTGTTTCTGGAGGACTTGATTCGACACAGGCTTTGCTGGTTGCTGTACAGGCTGCTGACGATCTCGAAATGGATCGACAGTCTATTTATGGGTATACAATGCCGGCATTCGGAACAGGCAAAGAGACGAAAAATAATGCCGAATCATTGATGAAAAGCCTTGGTATTCATTGGGAATGCTTGGATATTACTGATACAGCCAGACAAATGTTAAAAGATATAGGACATCCTTATGCAGAAAATAAGCCTGTATACGATATCACCTTTGAAAATGTCCAGGCGGGATTAAGAACAGATTATCTGTTTCGTCTGGCCAATTTGCATAATGGTATTGTTGTTGGGACCGGGGATCTATCAGAACTGGCGCTGGGATGGTGTACTTATGGCGTAGGGGATCAAATGTCCCATTATCATGTCAATGCTGGGTTACCCAAAACATTAATTCAACATTTGATACGATGGGTTGTTCAATCCAGATTTTTTTCAGAGGAAACTGGCAGGGTTTTGCAGGAAATCTTGAATACTGAAATCTCGCCAGAACTCATTCCTGCAAAAGATGCAAAATCCATTCAAAGTACTGAATCGATAATTGGACCATACGCATTGCAAGATTTTAATTTATATTATTTTCTAAGATATGGTCTAAAACCTTCAAAAATTGCTTTTTTGGCCTATCATATATGGTCAAATTCACGTAAGGGGAGCTGGCCTGTAGGTTATCCTGATACAAAAAAAACCGATTATAATTTATGTGAAATTAGGCATTGGCTGGAAATATTCATTAAACGGTTTTTTGCTTTTAGCCAATTCAAACGATCAGCCATGCCAAATGGTCCCAAGATTCTTGCAGGAGGAAGTCTTTCTCCACGGGGAGATTGGCGTGCCCCTTCAGATGGAAATGCGAATATATGGTTAAGAGAACTTGAAAATGTTCCTTTCGATTGATTTTGTTCAAAAGGTTTAAAAAGAAAAAAAACTAGTATTTTTGGAAATACTAGTTTTTTGGTTATTTTTTAAAGATAAGCGATATTGTTATTTAGTGATTATAATTATGATGCTCATTATCAGTAGTTTGATTTTCTAGTTTTCTGCAAACGGTTCTTTGCCCCAATAATCCACAAGCGGTACTAACCAGTGCACCAACTAGCAAGGCGATAAAAGACCAGAATGAAAGACGTGCGATGGCTTTGACAGTCATATCCGCTTTTTCTTTAGCCTGTTCTTTCCATGTGTTTAATTGTTCTTTTGCTTCCTGAAGATTGTTTTGCAAATCATTCAATTTATTGTTTGCTTCTTGTACTGCCTGGTTATGCATGGCAATAATATTGTCAACCGAACGTTCTGCCTCTTTAGAAGTTAAATTAGTATTATTGGCAATAGCTTTTTCTACATCATTACGATCAATGGACTGATAGATGTTTTCGGTACGGGTTTTGAGATGGCTTATTAAATCAGAAAGAATCTTGTCGGAATTATTTGGGTTGATGCTAATTTCCTTGATAGCATTTTTGGCTTCTTTTTTAACCTCCTTAAATTGTGAGGATAGATAGTCTGGATGTAAAGCTGGAATATCGCTTTTTTTCAAAGCCTCTATCACATTTTGATTAAGTTGTTGATTATTCGCATTTGATTTAAAATCAAAATTTTTCAGAGTGTTTTTGCTAAGATCAAAAATTCCTGAAATACCATTTTGGGATGCAGAACCAATGCCGCTTAATAGGGAACCTGTAGATGAGGTCACTGTTCCGATTGTTCCCCCGATCATGGTAAGGATGGAACTTAAAATCATGCATCCAATAATAATGGATAAAATAAGCGAGGTGGCCCAAACAAGAAATCCATGAATGAGGCCATTTACGCCAGCCAAGCGTCCAGTCACAAAAGCACCACATGCAAGGCTGAGGATAATTGAAACCACAGTCCAGATTAAAACTGTTGTTCCTGCACCATTAATAATATCATCGGATTTAGGGGACAGCATTGAAACACCCAGGCTGCTTCCCAAAATAAAAAGAAGAAAAAATACTGCCATAACTGTAAAAATACCAGCAATAATACTTCCCCAGCATATTCTTTTTTTATTTATATTATTATTTTGATAATCCATTATTACGCTCCTTAATAGTTATTTATTAAAAACAATATTAGCGTAAATAAAAATCTTATCTATTCAATAATTTTATTTTTTTTATTTGTTGTTTTAAAATCACTAAAATGTAATATTTTATTTTAGTGATTTTATATTAAAATATTATAAGTAATTTAATGTATTTACTAAATATTTATTAATAATATTAAACGAGTTTAAGAAATTATTGTTTTTTATTCCAGGGTGAAATTTCGGGATAAACCAGGTCAAGCCAAGGATGTCTATTTTCAAGATGAGAAACAACCTTGGGTTTGTGGGTATTTTGTTCAGTGAGTACATTGGTCATTGATGCAAAATGTGCCCTATATTCAGCAGTAGTATTGGTTACCTGTTTTCCGTTGATACCCATTTCAGCAAGGGAGCACCACATATCAAAATCCTCCCACCCCATTGCATCCCGTTTTACATAAAATCCACCAGCTGCAGTCCAGGCCCATTTGGCAATAAGAACCATTGCGTCAATATAGTTTCCGACGGTGAGGCGTAGGGGATTAAAGGGAACGTGCCCTCCAATGGCCTCTCCTGCGCCAAAATGCTGTATTTCTGGATAGGCATAACCAATATTCGTATTCTGTATGGCCTGTAATAATTTTTCACATGTGTCAGGCATTAAACGGTTATCCGCATCCAATTGCATGGAATACAGTGTTTCACTGGCTGCAATACCAATATTTCGTGCGCCTCCCAAACCGACATTATTTACTGATTGATGGATTTGCAATCGATTGAATCGATGCTTGTGATTTATTGACCATTCAAGAATTAGGGTGATTGATTCGTCAGACGAACCATCATCAACAATAATCAAATCAATATCCTTTAATGTCTGAATAAAAACGGACTCGAGTGCCTCCAGTATATATTGCTGATAGTTATAGGAAGTAATGACAACCGTTACCTCAGATTCCCGCAAGTTATCATGTTCAAAAAGAATGTTGCTGTGTGGAATGACGGGCAAATTGCGAAGGTTATAGTTTTTGCGTGAAATAATAGTTTCCGCTGCCTGTGCTGCGCCTTTTTCATTAACCAAACTTAAAAGCATTGTATCGCAAAGTTTGGATTGACGTTGCAAACTGAAATTCCATAAAACGGCATGATATGCATTTTGCGCCATTTCTTTTCTAAGTGTTTTATTGTCAATAAGCGATAGTAAATATTCTTCCCATTCTTTCGCGGTAGATGCCAGATATCCAGTAACACCGTGTTGAATGCATCGTTTCAAGGGTTGGGTTGGTGAAACGATTGAACAGACATTTGCCAATGCAGCTTCAAAATATTTAAGCTCACTTTTTGCATTGCAGAAAACATTGTCAATTTCCAATGGGGCAATTGAGATATCAAATCTTGCCAACTCTTGGGGAAGTTTTTCTAAAGGTACGGTATCGCGCCACTCGATGAAATTTTCATAATTTTTCAGTTCCGGAAATTCATTCATATGCAAAATGGGACGGTGGTTTACGGGTTCCCTGAATAAAACAAGGCGTACATTGGAACGTTGTTGAAAAATTGAAATGAGTGCAGGTATGACAAGGGCAAAATCACGCTGATGTGTTCGGGTGCCGCTTGCATAGCCAATCCGGATGTAATCATCATTTTTTGTTGCTTGAACAATACGGGCGGCAAATCGTGATAATTTTACGCATTCATCATCAAAAATATTGGGTAGGGTATATACTAATGGGCCGGCATGTCTAGGAATAAGTTCCTGCGCCATATGTTCACGCATTTCCTTTGTAGTTGCAATCGCAAAGTCTGAACGCATGAGGGTTTGACGCATGTTGTGAAATGTATGGGCCGTTTTTGCCTCGGTTGTACCAATGGTACGTATACCATCTATGATCTCAATATGGGCAAAATGGGGTTTAAAGACAATATCGTCGACATCAAAGGCGGTTAATTTATTATATTCCTTGCTTAGTTTCAGAATTCCATCAATGTGACCGCTAAACTCAACACGCCATAAAATGATGATATCAGCCCATTGTATATCGTTAACGCTAACATCAGCTGCGTTTGAAACCTTAGCTTCATGACCGGCCATAATGCAAGCTTTGGCATTACGATAACAACGATAAATTACACCCGGTGTATCGGGTTCTCCAGCAACAAAAAGAATTTTTCTTATGGGATTATAGGAATTGTAATCAGGCCTGGCAAAGTAATTCAGGCTATCCATTGAATGTAAAGAATTAGAACTTTGAGGGGAATTTCCGATAATGTTATTTTCCTTATAAAATTTTCTTTTAATTACATTTATAAAATTAGGAGCATCTATATCCATTTTTATTTTGTTTTTGATATATTTTTTGACGAATACAGGAGTTTTTCTTTTTAATTGTCCATAGATTATTTCAGATATACTTTTTGGATATAAATTTTTAATAGATATTAATTTTTTATTACATCCATTTTTGGCAACCTGATTGGTTAAATCTTTTAATATCTTGTTTTTTTCCCTGATTTTTTGTGTTTGATTTGCAATTTCCTTTTCAGAATATTGAAGTTTTCTGCCCAATAAATTTTGTTCAATTTTTGATTCCAGAAATAGAGATGGCGTTGATGCTTCGTTTTTTTTATCCAATGAGTTATACATCGACCAATATTGGTCAAAAAAAGCACATTTTTTTTGGAATCGTTGTGCCAGAACAGGAGAGTTACTGAGGTCAAAGAGATTTTTTAACGAAACAGGAACCGCTGTACCAGTGTAGAGAATGGTCAGTCCAGAATAATGATAAAAATCAAAATGGGGATATTGCGTCTGCCATGCTGAAATGATTGAGGAGTTTTCCTTGGCAATTGAATGATCGCTAAAGATATTATCAATAACAATCGTGGTATTCTCAGGAAGTTTTTCATACAGCGAATTTATAATGGGTGCTTTTTTAAGGGATTGGTTCAGACTGTTGATGAAAATACAATCGTAATCGGAAATATCAGGTTTGATGGGTAGCAAGGTGTTCGGATATGAATAGGGGCTTTCTTTCTTTTGTTTTTCACTGAAACATTGACTGGATAGTTCAAAACTATCAATAATTTCGCATATATTTTTATGAAGGATTCTTTCAATATCATTATCAAATATTGCAATTTTTTTTGGTTTTAGGTTTGTTATCAACCATACGAGAACAGAATAATGGTGATGAATTTCATTTTTTAGAAAGGGAGTATGAAAAAACAGATTCTCATTATCGTTTTTTAAGAGATCTTTTAAAGAACTCGTCTCTTTTTCTTGTAAAGGTTGATTTTTTATCATGATATATAAGCCTGGAATTGATTAACTATATGAATTATGTTATAATAATATCGTATATATGAAGTATACAAAGTATGATTTTAAGGTCATAATCCTATCATAAAATTGAATAAACGATTTGTTTTTAAGTTTGATTTAACATTAGTGTTTTGTTACAACATACAATGTTGCAAGTAAAAAATAAATTTGACAATTTTTAAGTAATATTTTACTTTTTTAACAAAGTAGAATTAATTTTGATAAATTATAATAATTTGGATATTTTAGAGTAAAGTAGAGATGGCAATTATAACGGTTCCAGGTGGTTCAGATTCTTCTATAGCTGTGACTGTAGATGGTTCTCAGGCCTTAGCACTGGCTAATCAAATTAGAGATGATATTGTAAATCATTATTATAAAACTGACAGAGATATTGATGTTGCTAATTTTTATAATGGGGATGATATTTCTCCATTAGCATCACGATCAAATCTTTTATTTGACGGCGTTATCAGGAACGGAGGTGTTTATAACGTTAAGGATGGCGTTAATTTCATTACCGTTGGTACGCTAATCAAGGACGGACAGAAACTTGATGCCAATGATAAATTTGATGCAAGTAACTTCAGTTTCCTAAATGAACCTGTAACGGTAAATTCGGCAATGAGTGCCAATCAGTACGTTCGTGTATTGGCGGGGATTGATGCTCAAGTCACTTATAAGGCGGGCAAGGAAAGTGGACAATTTGCTGGCGGCTCCAAGGATCATCCAATCAATTTTATCGGTAACGATCAAGAGGGGGGTAGATGGCAAATAGCAACCGGTGATGGAGATGATACCATTGCCTCCGGTTCAGGAAATAATGTCATAAATGCGGGTGCCGGCAAGAATAAGATAACCTTGGGAACAGGTAATAACCAGGTTACTTCGGACGGACAGGATACAATTACCGCGCCTAATGGTGGTTTTAACTCAATTACCATTCGTGGCGGTCATTCATTGATCAATATTGGTGACAACAGTCTTATCAATGATGTAAGTAGCAATAACGTTATCACTGTTGGGGGTGGCAGTACCGTTATTGGTGGTAACGCAGGTAATGTTACATTCAATGCCGCTTCTAATGATGGTCATAATAACAATCATAACCGTAACGAATTTTTGGGTGGTCAAAACAACACGATTACAGCTTCTACGGATAATTTTGATGTAATTCATGGTGTTAACAACACATTCAATATCAATGGTAGTTTCAAGTTCTTCAATGGTACAGGCAATACGAATGTTACCCTAACTGGTGGGCAGAATATAACTACACAAACTCAAATATTTGGTGCGGATGGGTTAAACTTCCACCTGACAGCAAAAGATGTTAATGATCCAAATAATCCAGTTCTACTTGTCGCTGGTGGTGGTGGAAACCAGACATTGGATGGTTCGACATCTTCTTCGAATCTCTTGATTTACTCTGATTCAACCAAGGGTGCTACAACGCAACTACTCGGTGTTGGTGGTGCTGGTAATGATACTCTGGTTGGTGGTGTTGGCTCAAATACATTGACCGGTGGTGAAGGTAACAACTTGTTTATCTTTACTAAAGATACAGATCAGGGTGGTAAGACATTAATTACCGACTTCTCCAAATCCAAAAATAATATGGTTGAATTCCTCAACTACGGATTTAATAGAAGTGATGTTGATCGTATTCTTCAGAATGCACATCAGGATGATAAAGGAAATGCTGTTCTTGATCTTGGTAACCATCAATTGATTCTGCAAGGTGTTTCAGTTAAGGATCTTAAAGGAACACAGTTTACTTATATCAATGATCCAGTAAAAAAATAAAAGACTAGATCTATATTTGGTCTTTTCGAAAAGCTTGCTATTTTATAAATAGTAAGCTTTTCTGTTATTATGATCATTATTTTCACTAGCCAGTTGTAATTTATGTATAAAAAAGAAAATGATATTGAATATCTAAAGGCTGAAATTAAAAAAAAAAACCGGCTTATTGATGAATATCATTTAACCTTCAGAATATTGAATTTACAAATTGCTCAATTACAGCATTATAAAAATCGTATTTCAAATTTACATGCTCGTATAGAATATTATAGGAAAGTCATAGATCGGCTGGAAAATATTATTCCAGTAAAAAAGTTTATAAAGATCGTTTATTTTGGAATTGATCGTTGTGTAAATATACTTGAAAAAATTTTTAAAAAAATTAATTGTAGACAATTTATAATAAATGAAAAAAATAATTTTATTTTTCATTACAAATTTTTTGAGAACCAACAGTTTAATCAATCACATCTAATTTTAATTGTAGCGGAAGTCACGTTACCACAATGCTATAAATATCGCGTACAGCAAAAAAAGGAATATTTTGAAAAACTGGGATGGCAATGTAGAATTGTTGACTGGAGAAATCAAAGTGAGGTTTTATCAGTCTTACAAATTTGTAAAGAAGTGGTTTTTTATAGGGTTCCTGCTTTTCAAAATGTTTTGGATCAGATTTCTGAGGCTAAACGATTGGGTTTAAAAACCTGGTGGGAAGTTGATGATTTAATATTTGACAAAAAATTATATTTACAATGCGGGTTTATGAAGTATTTACCCAAAGAGGAGTTGGATTTATTACTTTTTGGATCAGGATTATTCCGTAAAGCGTTATTGGCTTGTGATCATGCAATTGCCTCTACATCCGCTTTGGCACAAAATATACGAAAGGTTGGAGTTCATGAAGTTAAGGTTATAGAAAATGCCCTGGATCAAAATACTTTACGAATTGCTTCAGACCTTTATCCACGTAAATTGGAAATAGATGGTGATCTTAAGAAAAAAGATGAAATAATTGTTCTTTATGGATCAGGGACTAAAACTCATAATGCTGATTTTCTGATTGCGGCCGATGGAATTATTTCGGCACTTATTCATGAAAAAAAATTAAGATTGTGGATAATAGGGGAACTTGAATTACCAAATCAATTTGGGGATTTCAAAAATCAGGTCTGTTATTTTTCTTTTCGGTCCTATGATCAATACATGAAATTATTGGCGCATGCTGATATAGCTATAGCACCGTTGGAAGATATTGCCTTTAATGATGCCAAAAGCAATATTAAATTTTTAGAGGCATCCATTTTAGGTATTGTCTCTGTTTGTTCTCCCCGAAAAAATTTCAAAGAAATAATTCGGGATGGTGAAAATGGCTTTATTGCTAATTCGACATCTGAATGGAAGGAAAAAATATGTTTACTGGCAGGGAACTCCCAGTTACGTCAACGTTTAGGACGACAGGCTTATTATGATGTCTTAAAGGATTATTCTCCCGATACAATTTTAAAAAAACAGGTTGAACCTATTTTTGGAATACCGAATAAACAAGTCAGGGATAAATTAAAGATTTTGGTGGTTAATCTTTATTATGCACCATATTCTTACGGTGGTGCCACCATGGTTGCAGAGGAAATGTCCCGTCGGATACAAAAAAAAGAGAATACTGAAATAGCAATTTTTACCTCCCGACCTTTTTCACAACATAAAGGATTAAGGCGTTATTGTGATAATGGATCCTTGGTCTATTCAGTAGAGATTTCACCGCAATCATATCCATCTGAAGAATTCAATAATACAGAAATTGTGAATCCATTTGAAATGGTTTTACAGGCTGTTCAACCAGATATTGTACATTTTCATGCAATTCAAAATCTTGGACTGCATTTGATTGCTTCATGTCAACTGAAAGATATTCCTTATATTATTACTCTTCATGACACGTGGTGGCTTTGTGACCGTACATTTATGGTCAAAAATAATCATAAATATTGTTTTCAGGAAAAAATAGACCTGAATATTTGTCAGGCATGTGAACCCCAGGTTTTCTATTTAAGAGAACGAATGAAAATGATGAAAAAATCACTCGAAGGAGCCTCGTTATTATTGAGTCCAAGTGAAACACATCGTCAGCTTTATATAGTGAATGATGTTGATCCCGATAAAATTATAGTAAATCGTAACGGAGTTTCCCGTCCAAGAAAATTGCGTAAAAAGCGTATGGCGGGTTCTGTCTTGAGGTTTGGTTTCGTTGCCGGAAATGAGATAATAAAAGGCTATAATCTCATTTTTGACGTATTTACATCATTAAAACATGAAAACTGGAAATTGACGATTGTAGATAGCAAAAGCAATCTTGGATATTCATCATTTGATATAGATTCCTGGAAGGGGCAGGATAAGGTTATCATTATTCCACCATATGATGAAAATTCAAAGGATGATTTCTTTAATGAAATAGATATATTGCTTTTTCCTTCCCAATGGAAAGAAAGCTATGGGCTGACAGTCAGGGAAGCTTTGCTACGAGATGTTTGGGTTGTGTGTACCCATCCTGGTGGTCAGTCAGAGGATGTTATGGACGGTATAAATGGTACCTATATTTCATTATATGACGGTTCGGAAGAATTAAAAAAGGTTATTGAAGGATTTCTGGAACAACCATCCTTTTTGGATGCCTATCTTAATCCATATAAGGATCATATTATGACTTATGAACAACAGGCTGATGAATTATTTGAAATCTATAACAGTGTTAAAGTGGCGGAGAACAAGAAACACCCTGTTTTATGAAATATGTCCAGGCAAGTTTTGTATCATAAGTTATGGCAAGATATTTCAGCCGTTTCCACCATACGGTATGGGGGATCATCGGTCGGTTAATATGGTCGTTTAAATAGGTGTCAATATAGTTTAATTTGAAAAATTGATTGTGTTTCAGAAGTGTACGGTAATAGTCCAGCCAGAAAATTCCAAAGTGATTATCACGGATGAGTTCTTTTTTAATAAAAGGGACGTTATCAGAATGCAGGATAGTATACCAATCCAGGTGCATGGGATTGACGTTTTTTTTATTTCTAAAAAGTCTTGTTTTTGTTGGTGACCAGGCTGCCTTGCATTTAATTTCCGGATTTGATTGCAAAATGCGTCCCAGCTTTAATTCACCTTGCTGGATAATGGCCTGTCTGTCCATTTGTTTGAATGGTTGCATAAACAAGTCTTGAATTGCTGGATTAAAAAATGTGGTATGGTTAAAACACAGAAACCATGATTGGAAATGCCAGTTCACTTCAAAACTATCAACCATCCCCCATATATCCAAGTTTTTGGTAAACATTTTTTTAAAAACAGGCTGCAGAGGATATATGGGGCCAAAAATGCTGTCATTAGTTAGTAGGATATAATCAGCATGATCGGTGACTTTTTTTATTATTAAATCTTGCCATGCTCCAAAATCCAGTCCCTGATTAGGACGAGAATGGGGTGTTATTGAATGTTTTTGGCAAAAATCGTGTATATCCTCTGAAATTTTTTCTTTCCCGGAAAGGGCTAAATGTGTTTTCCATCCGCATAAGTAGAGTTGTCTTAAAAAATGTTTTGTGTCGGGAGGAAGTTCATCCGTTGAATTATAAGAGGCAAAAAGACATATTCTGTTTGACATATTTAGTGATGATATTTGACTTATAGTGAAAATTTATCGTTAGAATTCATAAATTTAAAATATTTATTATTAAATTCTAAATATAAAATGTGAAAAAAACAAGAATTAATATTAAACTAGCTGTAAATAAAATACATTGATTTAAAATTAAAATACATATCAAGTATTTTATATTGATAAATAATATTTATTTATTGTTAAATGTAATAAAAAAATAAATAAATTATGGGAAAACATGAAAGAAATATGTAATAAAGATATTTTATTATCAAAAATATTTAAATTATTATGTTTTTCTTTAATTGTTATTGTTATACAATTAGAAAATAATAATTTAATTGTTCATGCTCAAAATTCACAAACAGATTCTTTGGAAAAAAATCGAAAATATGATGATGAGTTAACGGATTGGCACATGATTCCGGCTGGTAGTAGTGGTGGATGGAGAACAGCTGTCAGTCGTGCAGAAAGTAACCGTATTGATATCCAAAGAATGCAGAAAGAGAGAACAAATCCCTATTTGCCCCAACCGGAACATTTGCTTGGAAATTGGTGGGGATTGCATTCGTGGTTGTATAACCGGGGCATTAATATCAATTTTGACAACCAAAATGAATTTGCAGGAAATATTTCAGGATATCATCAAAAGAAATCAACCAATACAGGTGCAGTGGATGCAAATATAGATATTGATTGGGAAGTATTGATTGGGGATAACTGGATCACGAATGGTCTGGTTGGACATATGACAGTCATTGGTCGTTATGGAAGCAATCTGAGTGCAGGGCTTGGGGAAAATATAACACAGGTGCAGGAATTATATGGTGCTGGTGGGAATGTTGTTGCAAAACTAGTAAATCTGTATCTGGATAAACATCTTTTGGAAGATCGCATGATCATGTCCTTTGGAAGGATGGATGTCGGGGCAAGCTTTGCAACCAGCCCCATTCAGTGTTATTTCATGAATAATGGAATTTGCGGTAATCCAAAACCCTTAAGTGGACAGGCGGCAGGTTTTTCAGCATGGCCGGATTCAGAATGGGGAATTAATATTCTGTTTCAGGCCACTCCTCAATATTTTATACGTGTAGGCATGTATCAGGTAAGTCGGGCGGCTTATAGCAATAGGGCTGGCCATCGGGCAGGCTGGGCCGCTGTGGTTAGAACAGGTGAAGATGCCGGTGGGGAATTTCCTATAGAAATGATCTATCAACCAAAATGGGGAAAACATGAATTAACGGGACATTATAAAATTGGATTTGCCTATGATACATCACCTTATCCTGTTTGGGGCCGTTCCATTTACGGGGGGCATATCACTTCGGCTAATGGAATAGATCAGAAATGGAAAAGGGGACGGGATGAGGAATGGGTTTTATTGGATCAGATGATTCAGCGAAATGGGCCGGGTGATTTGGATGGATTGATAGGATATCTTGGTTTTGTTCACAGTAATCCAAAAACATTTCAAAGACAAAATCAATTTCTGGCGGCCATTATCAATACCGGATTTTGGAAATCACGGCCTATGGATGGAATAGGTGTTCTATTTGTTCATCAAATTATGAGTCGGGAAGCACGCAAGGCACAACGATATAACATAATGTCAGGTTTTCCCATCGGGGATATTGTTTCAGGAGCATCTGGAATACAATCAGCAGAAACAACGGTAGAGCTTACTTATTTAATTCATATTTATGATGGAGTTATGTTTCAACCTGATTTTCAATACGAGATTCATCCAAATGCACAAAAAAATATTCCTAATGCAGCCTTTCTTGGTTTCAAAAGTCGTGTAGACTTTTAAATATCTTTCAGTAATTTACATTAGATAGATGATAAAAAAAGGATATGGTTATCCATATCCTGTTTTTTAAGTTATGAATTTATTAATTACATTGCTGATTTAAAGATTGCCACAACTTCTTCAGCATTTCCCTGACGGGGATTGGTCAAGGCGCAAGCATCCTTAAGCGCATTGGCAGTCAAGGTGGGAATATCTTTTTCCTGAACCTTGAGTTCTGTCAGATTGGCAGGAATGTTAATATCTTTTGAGAGGCTGCGGATAGCCGCGATACAGGCTTTGGCGCCTTCCTCATCATTCATGCTACTGACATCAATATTCATTGCCTTTGCAATATCTTTTAAACGAGCGGCACATTTGGGGAGGTTGTATTCCTGAACGTGAGGCAACAGTACTGCATTACAAACCCCATGTGGCAAACCATAAAAACCACCAAGCTGATGTGCCATTGCGTGGACATATCCCAAGGATGCGTTATTAAATGCCATTCCTGCGAGCAGTTCTGCATAGGCCATATTCTCACGGGCTTGCATGTCCTGGCCATTTTTAACTGCATTGCGCAGATTTTCTTCGATTAGGGTTACGGCCTTCAAGGCACACGCATCTGTGATGGGTGTGGCGGCAGTGGAAACATAGGCTTCAACTGCATGAGTCAGAGCATCCATACCTGTCGCAGCAGTCAGTCCAGGAGGCATACCCGCCATTAAAGCGGGATCATTGACAGACAAAATAGGTGTTACATGAGGTGTAATGATAGCCATTTTAACATGGCGTGTTTCATCCGTGATAATGCAAAAACGGGTTATTTCACTGGCTGTTCCAGCAGTTGTGTTGATCGCGATTAATGGAAGTTGAGGTTTATTGGATTTGTCAATTCCCTCATAATTTTTGATTTCACCACCATTGGTGGCAAGCAGGGCAATCCCTTTGGCACAATCATGCGGAGAACCACCCCCAAGGGAAATAACGAAATCACAATTATTTTCTTTGAGTATTTTTAATCCGTCATTAACATTTGTTACGGTAGGATTGGGATGGGTGCCATCAAAAACATTTGTTTTAATTCCTTGCTGATCAAGCATATCAGCAATTTTTTTGACTACTCCGTTTTTGCTTAGAAATGAATCTGTAACGATAAGGCCATGCTTGAGACCATGTCCCTGAATGTGGGAAATAGCGTCTTGTAAGGCGTTTTTACCAATAATATTTACAGGTGGAAGAAAGAATGTAGTACTCATAATATTGTATATCCTTTATCACCATTATAGTTTCTTAGAGATATATAAGAGTAATTTAATAAAATTAAAGTCTTTACTCTAAGTAAATAAGGGGAAGAGTCGCGCTCTTTTTATTAAGTATGTTTGTAAATTTTACAAAATTATAATCCCCCGATTATGGGTTTTAATCAAGGGATTACTTTAAAAAACCAAATATTAATTTCTATATTTGAAAAATCGGATAATTATTTTGTCATTTTAGACCCGTCGCTACTTTTTGTTCCAGTTCCGGGTCAATTTTCTGGAAGTGTTCCAACACGCGTTTTTGAATATCCTTTCGAACCATTTGTAAGGATTCAACAAAATTATTGATCAACAGACTTTTTTGTTCTGGTTTCATCAAATGAAACAAGGCCCTTGGATAACTGTAATAGTCCTGGTCAACGCGGTTGTCGTACCTTCCCCCTTCACCGGATGTATAATCCGGGAAATAGTTTTCAGGAGTGTTCGTTTGTTTTGGTGCATCTGGATCGCTGTTTGGTTCATAGTTTGTCATTCCGCCTCCGTTATCATCAAAACGCATATATCCATCTCTTTGGTAATTGTTTACAGGGCTTTTTGCAGCATTGATGGGCAGCAGCTGATGATTTGTTCCAACCCGGTACCGTGCGGCATCAGCATAGGCAAATATACGTCCTTGCAACATTTTGTCCGGGGAAACGCCTATGCCGGGAACAACGTTGCCAGGGGAAAAAGCCGCCTGTTCTACCTCGGCAAAATAATTTCCTGGATTACGATCCAATTCAAAATATCCAACTTCATGCAATGGGAATTCTTTTTGTGACCAAACTTTGGTAACGTCGAAAGGATTATCCTTGTGATTCTTTGCCTGTTCAATCGACATAACCTGTATATAGGCTTTCCATCTTGGGAAATGGCCCTCCTTGATTGCATTGAATAAATCCTCGGTAAGGTAATCCGGATTGGAACCGGCTAATTCTCCAGCTTTTTTAGGATCAAGATTTTTAACACCCTGTTCTGTTCTGAAATGCCATTTTACCCAAGTGCGGACATTATCCTTATTGATTAGACTGAAAGTGTGGCTTCCATAACCATGCATGCATCGATAGCTGGCGGGAATACCCCGGTCAGAGAAAAGGATCATGACCTGATGCAGGGCCTCGGGAGATAAAGACCAAAAGTCCCATTGAAAATTGGGATCTTTTAGATTGGATTGAGGATCCCTTTTCTGGGTACGGATGAAATCGGGGAATTTCAGGGGGTCACGAATAAAAAACACGGGAGTGTTGTTTCCGACAAGATCCCAGTTACCATCTTCAGTGTAAAATTTCAAGGCAAAACCGCGTGGATCCCTTACCGTATCGGCTGATCCCCTTTCGCCTGCAACTTGTGAGAAACGTGCAAACATCGGGGTTTCTTTACCTATTTCGCTAAATATTTTTGCACAGCTATATCTGGTTATATCTTGGGTAACTACAAATTTTCCGTGAGCGGCCGCCCCTTTGGCATGAACACGCCGTTCGGGTATAACTTCACGGTTAAAATGAGCAAGTTTCTCAACCAGATGAAAATCATCCAATAGAATTGGACCACGAGGTCCAGAGGTTCTGGAATTCTGGTTATCGGGAACAGGAATACCTTCAGCTGTAGTAAAAACCTTTTTACTCATTTGTAGCTCCTTATTTTATTTTTGTTTCATAAGCCAATTGTTATTTTCTTGACCCAATAATTGTATCATACAATCAATAATTCAAAAGTAACTATTTGAGTTTTAAATATATTATTGGATTATTACTTGCCTGTTTTATGTTTTTATTAAGGATAATTAATAATTATTTATTTATTTGTTAATATTTTATATTGATATTGGCAAATAACGTAATCTTCTGTAAAAGGTTGGTAAGATCAGTATGTTTTGTAATTATTGTTTCGGTTATCTATATGAAGATATATTATATTGTTAGCAGTTTTGATGGGGGTGGGGCTGAATTCGTAATTCCTGATCTGATAAATTTATTCAAGAAACTGGGGCATTCCGTTGAATTGTTCGGCTGTATACCGAGAAATATGGAAACTGTTGATTTATTTAAAAAAAGTAATATTTCTTACCGTTTATTATCAGGAAATAATGAAAATAGATATAAATCCACTTTTCATTTCAACCAAATTGTAAAACGTTCCCCTCCCGATGTTATATGGACGTCATTGACACGTGCGACGGTGGACGGCCAATTGGTGGGGTTATGGAACCGGATTCCGGTTGTCAGTTGGAAACATAGTGCAAACAGCTATTCTTTGAGATTAATCAAAACAATTCTGATGCAGCGATTAAGTCGGCTTTGGATTGCTGACTCAACAGGAGTTGCCAATTTTTTGAAATCGAAAATGAAAGTTCCTGAAGATCGTATAAAAATCTGGTCTTTATTTAAAATTCCACACAATCTACCTATGGGTTCAGTATGGAATGGCAAAGGAATATTTCATATTGGTTCAGTTGGGCGTTTACATACCGTAAAAAATTTTCCCTTAATGATCAGGGCGATGGCTTACATCAACCATCATTATCCCGAGGTTGGAAAACGGATAAAATTATCCATTGCTGGATCGGGAAAAGAGGAACAGCATTTGAAAAACCTTATTCATTTATTAAAAGTGGATAATGTCGAATTGATAGGTTTTTCAGATGATGTCATGAATTTTTTATCAAAACTTCATTTATATTTGCAAACTTCTGTTTATGAAGGCTTATGTATTGCCGTTCATGAAGCTTTGGCTGTCGGTATTCCGGTTATTTCAACAAATGTTGGGGAGATGCGGAGTGCTTTCAGGAATAATTCAATAGGAACATTAATTGATAAAAATTCTCCAGAACTTTTAGCTAGACAAATTCTGGAATATTATCATAATCCAAGCAAAACACAGTATTATGCTGCGAATGCACGTCAATATATGCAACAGCATTACAGTGAGGAAAGTTTCGAAGCTTCCGGAAGGTTTATTTTAAATCATATTGAAGAGAATATTTTACCAAGATATTTGAAATAAACCTTGTTTGACCATTATATTTTTTCAGATCCAATCAATTCATTCCATTCTTGTTCATCGAGACATTGCAAACCAAGTTCTTTTGCTTTTCGTGCTTTATTGCCACCATCTGTGCCCTCGATCACGAAATCGGTTTTTTGTGAAACGGAACTTGTTACTTTTGCACCCAGCCTTTCAGCAATATTTTTAGCTTCGGAACGTGTCATGGAAGATAGGGTTCCTGTAAAAACAATTGTTTTACCGGCAAGTTTTCCTGTTTGCTGATACTGCACATCCTGAATGGTCAGTTCCTTTTCAAGATCCTGCAGGGTTGTCAAATTATGCATTTCGGTAAAGAACGCAACAATTTCATCCGCGATTGCAGGACCAACTCCCTCAATGGAACCCAATACCAATCTTTCTTCAGAGCCAGTTTGCCGGGCGGCCAGCATTTGTTCCTTCCAGTTGGTATATGATGTATAGTATCTGGCCAGAATTTTAGCTGTTGTAAGCCCTATCCTTCGAATTCCAAGGGAATAAATAAAATGATCCAGTGAAATCCTTCTATGCTGGTCAATGGCGGTTAAAAGGTTTTTTAAAGAAAGCTCTCCCCAGCCTTCAAGTCTTAGTATGGTTTGTTGATGTTGATATAAACGAAAGATGTCCGCAGGTTGCTTGATTAAATCCATACGGAAAAAATCGAGAACGGTTTTTTCCCCCATACCTTCAATATTGAAAGCATTCTTAGAGCAAAAATGAATTAATCGTTCCTCAATCTGGGCTTTACAAGACAGTCCACCTGTGCAACGACTTACAGCTTCGTTTTTTGGTTTTTCTGCAATGGCTCCACAAACAGGGCAATGTGTGGGGAATTTAAAAGGCGCTGCACGATTTTGAGAATTGCAGGATATATCAACTCGCAATATTTGGGGAATTACATCACCGGCACGTTGTATAATGACCTGGTCATGTTCCCTGATATCCTTACGGATTATTTCATCTTCATTATGAAGGGTGGCTCTTGTTACGATTACGCCACCAACATTTACGGGTTCAAGGAGGGCCACAGGCGTTAAAGCGCCCGTACGTCCAACCTGAATCTCGATTTTTTTTATGCGGGTTATTGCCTGTTCCGCCGGGAATTTCCATGCAGTTGCCCAGCGTGGGGATCGTCCGATAAATCCCAATCGGTTTTGTAAGGTGACAGAATTGATTTTATAAACCACTCCATCAATATCGTAGGGCAATCCGGAACGCTGATGGATAATGGACTGTTGAAATTCTTCCGCTTCCCGGGCATTTTTAACAACCTTGAATAAGGGATTAACGGTGAAGCCCCATTGCTGTAAGCGTTCTAAAAAATGTTCATGTGTATCCGCGATTGATTTATCAGAATAACCCTGTGCATACACAAATAGGGAAAGGGGTCTTGAGCGTGTAATTTCAGGGTCAAGTTGTCTGAGAGAGCCGGCTGCGGCATTTCTTGGATTGGCAAAAAGACGTTTGTTATTTTTTTCCTGTTCTTCATTTAAATTGAAAAAATCTTGCTTGGAGATGTAAACCTCTCCCCGAATTTCAATTGTGTCTGGATAATTTTCTGGAAGTGTCAAGGGTAGGTTCCGCAATGTTTTGATATTTTCGGTAACATCCTCTCCCGTCGTTCCATCACCACGTGTGCTGGCTTGGATTAGTTTACCATGTTTATAGGTAAGGTTAATGGATAATCCATCAATTTTTGGTTCTGCAACAAAATGAAGATTATCGAGTTCATCGGGTTTGAGATCAAGATAACGCTGGATTCGTTTTATAAAATCTTCAAATTCTCTAATATCAAATACATTATCAAGGGAAAGCATGGGTATTAGATGTTTACATTTCTGTAATCCTCCCGTCGGTTTGATTCCAACCTTTTGGCTAATACTGTCTTTTTGTCTGAATTGTGGGAAAAGGAGTTCGATCTTGTTATATCTTTGGCGCAATTTATCGTAGGTAGCATCTTCCACCAAAGGTTCGTCTTGATTGTAATATGCGTGATCCAATGATTTTAATAAATTGGCAAGTTGTGACAATTCTTTTTGAGCCTGTTCGGAAGATAGATCAGATATGGGAATCTGGTGAAAATCAGTTTGAAATTTTTGCATAATTTTGAGTACTTAATTTTTTATTATTATTTATTTAGTAAGCTATCTGCGGCGGAACGGGCAGCGTCAGTAATCTGGTTTCCAGCAAGCATACGGGCGATTTCCTCTTTACGCTCGTTTGAATTTAGACGTTTTGTTGTGGTATAGGTTACGCCATTTTTAATTAATTTGCTAATTTGAAATTGCGTATCTCCACTGGCAGCAACCTGAGGGCTGTGTGTGACTGCAAATACCTGCATAGTTTGAGCGACATGATGTAATTTTTCACCGATTGCTGAAGCGGTCGCCCCACCAACACCGGAATCAATTTCATCAAAAATCAGCGCTGATAAGGTAGACTTTTGGCTTAAAACAACTTTTAAAGCCAATAAAAGTCTGGAAAGTTCTCCGCCGGAAGCGGACTTGTTCAAAGGGGCAGGAGGGACACCGGGATTGGCTGCAATCAAAAACTCGATTTGTTCCTTACCGTTTTGATTCCATGCGTCTCTGTTAAGTGGCTTCAAAGATACGAGGAATTTTGCGCGTTCCAGTTTTAAGGGTTTTAATTCGGCAGTAACAGCTTGTTCCAACTTTTTGGAAATTTTCTGTCTATGTTGTGATAGTGCTTCGGCGGCTTTCTCAAATTTAAGGCGGTGTTGATTAACTTCTATTTCGAGGGTCTTGATTTGTGTTGTTCCAATATCTAGTTGATTAAGTTTTATTTCAAATTCTTGAAGCAGATGGGACAATTCATCAATAGTCACGCCATATTTTCGGCTTGCGCCGCGTAGGGAGAATAATCGTTCCTCTATTTCATCAATTTGTTGAGGATCAATTTCAATCGTGTTTACAAGCTGTGAAAGTGTTGTTTCCGCTTCCGCTAAAGATTCTTCTGCTTGAGTGATCGCTTCCAATGCTGCTTGAATGGATTTATTAGATTCGGAAAATGAAGTATTTTCAGAATTGGATAAGAGACGTTGAAGAGTTTTGCTTGCATTTAGCAAGACTTGGGAAGGCTGGTTATTTTTACGGTCCTGGGGAGCAAGCTGATTAAGAGCAGAAACCAGTAATTCCAGATGTCTTTCATTTTGTTGTAATGATCGTCTTTTATGAACAAGCTCTTGTTCCTCTTCAGCTTGTGGAGAAAGATTTTTTAATTCCTCAACTGATTCTCGTAACCATTTTTCTTCATGTAATGTTTCTTCAAGATTTTTTTTAAGAGCGGCAAGTTTGGCTGTTGTTTCAGTCCATTGATAATAGGTTTTGCGAGTTTCATTCATTAAGTTTAGTGGAGTGCCAAAATTATCGAGAAGAGAAAGATGATTTCGCATATCCATTAGACCAATCTGCGAGTGCTGTCCCTGTATTTCGATAAGTAGTTGACCAATTTCTCGTAAAAAATTAAGACTGATAAGCTGATCATTAACATAGGCGCGTGAACGGCCATCCTGTGAAATAGTACGACGAATGACCAATGGCTGATCGGTTATTTCTGAAATTTCATAACCTTGTAATTGTAATTGCTGATAGACAGGATGCGTTTTCTCGATTTCAAAACAAGCTGTGACCGAAGCCTGATTTGATCCAGTCCTGATCAAGGAAGAGCTTGCTCTTTCACCTAATGTTAAGGCAAGGCTATCTAGTAAAATAGATTTGCCTGCCCCTGTTTCTCCAGTAAAAACCGTAAGTCCCTGATCGAAGGTTAAATCCAGCTTTTCAATTAAAACAACATTACGTATAGAGAGTTGTATTAACATTGGGGCTTCAGTATATAAAACAGGGATGTTTTATTAAAAAATAGAAGTGAGTGAATACCACATTCGTTTGAAGAATCCAGGTTTTTTACTGGTTGGTTTGGCTGTTTGTTCTGAAACAAGGTGATATTTTCTTAAATCATTATATGTATAGCGATACCAGTGACTGTTGGGATAGTTATATCCCAATACAGATGCTGTCTTACGGGCTTGATCTGTAAGTCCCAATTTTAAGGAGACTTCAACGAGACGATGTAATGCTTCTGCTACATGGTTGGTCGTTTGATAGTCTAAAATAACCCGTTGATAACGGGTAACAGCGGCTTCATAGTTTTTTTGCTGTTCATAAAAGCGTCCGATGAGCATTTCTTTACCGGCGAGATGGTCACGGCATAAGTCAATCTTGAGCTGTGCATCACGGGCATAGGAGGTTCCGGGGAAACGGCTTACTACATCATTCAAGGCACTAAGCGCTTCCATTGTGCCTTGCTGATCTCTTGTGACATCTGAAATGCGTTCGTAATAACATAAGGCGCGAAGATAAAAGGCATAGGGTGCATCTGGGCTATTTGGATGAAGCTGTAAATAGGTTTCCAATTGTTTTACCGCTTCTGGATACTTATTTTGCAGATAATAAGCATATCCTTCCATTAGTTGGGCATTAGGGGTATAGCCTGAATAAGGGAAATTCTCCTGTAATAACTCGAATTGTTTAGTAGCTAATTTGTATTTCCTAATCTTGATGCCATCTATACCGTTGTTGTACAGTTGTTCAGGAGTATTTTCCTGATATGTTGCTGCTGAATTATCATTCAACTTCTTTTGATCTTTATGACCGCCACCACATGCAACAAGACTCGTCGCAAGTAATAATGGGAAAAAATGTCGTATTGGATAAAAATAACGTTTTTGATTCACTGTATCCACAGTTTTAACGACTTTCTATTCTATAAAATGGCACAAAATAAAAATAATGTTTCTTTTATAACATGGAAGAAAGAAAGAGGAAGATTTTAATTTAGTAAAATTAAATTTTGTTTTGCAGGTGAGGTTTTTATGTTTCTTGTCTGAGAGGATATCTGTCTAGAGAAATGACCTGGGAATTATGGTAAACCCTGCCTGATAATTTATGGGAAAATTGAAAGCGCCATGCATCTGTTTGTTTCATCAAGGCGTGAAGTAACATATTGTTTAGTTTATGTCCTGATTTATATCCAATAAATTTTCCATACAGTCGGTGGCCTGCTAAAGATAAATCGCCTATGGCATCAAGCATTTTATGTTTGACAAATTCATTTGGACAATATAATCCTTCCGGATTTAGAATTTTTCCGTCATCAACAACAATGGCATTTTGTAGACTACCCCCTTTTGCCAAACCCATTTTATGAAGTGTATCTATTTCTTTTTTAAAGGTGAATGTTCTACAGAAGGCTATTTCTCTTTGAAAATTCTGGGGGGTTAGGTCCATGTCAAAGGTTTGTTTTCCAATTAGAGAATTTGGAAAATCAATCGTTAATGACAATGATAGTTGATTTTCGGATGATGGATGAAATTCAGCAAAAGCGTCGTTATACTCTACCCGAACAGGTTTCATAATTTGTATGGCGGGTTTGTCTGCATAAAGAGATTGTCGGCCAGCCTTATGTAGAAGCGTGGTGAATTTGGCGGCAGATCCATCCAAAACGGGCATTTCAGGCCCATTGCATTCGATAAAAAGATTGTTAATTTGATAGCCTGCCAGCGCAGACATAATATGTTCGACCGTTCCTATTCTGATATTTGGGTTATTCGGAGAAGCAATAACCGTGCTAAGACTTGTATCAATAACGTTATTATAATGGGCTGGAATTGGTGTGTCATCAAGATCTGTTCTAAAAAATACAATTCCTGTTCCTACTGGGGCTGGAATCAATTTTACATGAACTAACTTGCCTGTGTGCAATCCCATTCCTGAGAAATTAACAGGAGAGGCAAGGGTATATTGCAAGGATAAGTTTATATCATTTGTAAATTTGGAAGATAGCAATGAATTATATGCGATGTTTACCTTTTTTGAAACGGGTAGAACCTGCGGATAATTCATAGTTTTCTCCTCTAAATAATTACCAAGATTTAATAACTCACATGAATTTCATTATAATTTTTAGTAAGGGAATACTAGTCAAAGATTATTGCATAGTGTTACGCATTTAATATTTTATTAGAGGCTTCAAAACTTTTGAAGCCTCTAATAAATAATATTATCTTGATTTTCTACGAAGAAAAGCTGGTATATCTAGGCTTGCCTCTTCAGTTGAAGATTGACTTTTCTGGTCATTTTTGTTGGAATCCTCATTATTAGAGACAGAGGGTTCATTCTTTTTTTGATGATAGGAAGGTGAACAATTATTGCTTCTTCCTCGTAAGGCACCGGTAACAATACCAAAAAGACTGCGTGAGGGAGCAGTGTTAGTTTCGGGTTCCTGATGACGTGAATCTGAAAATAAACCTGAACGTGGTGATGTTTTTGACACACGTTCTGGGACAGAATCAGGGGAGGGAGGGATTGGATCATCAGAAAAATTTGTTTGATTCTTTTCTTTCGATTGATCAAATGATGCTTTGGTCTCAGATGATACATTTAAAGAAGATTCATCCGATTTTTTTTCTGTATCAAACTGTGTCTGATTATTTTCAGAAGGTATATCTGTTTGTGCGTTATCTGAATCTTTTGATTGTGCGGTATCGTTTGAAGATATCTGGTGCTCTTGTTGTACAGTTTGAGATTGCTTTTCATATTGCACCGGGCTGTCTATGCCGGTTGCTACCACTGATACACGAATTTTTCCTGTCAGGTTCTCATCAATGGCGGACCCAAAAATAATATTGGCATCTTCGGCAACTTCTTCACGAATACGGTTGGCTGCCTGATCGACTTCAAACAGAGTCAGATCATCACCGCCTGTAATGTTAATCAACAATCCTTTTGCCCCAGCCATAGACGTATCTTCAAGCAATGGATTGGAAATGGCTTCCTCTGCTGCACGGATAGCCCGATTTTCACCTTCCACCTCTCCTGTTCCCATCATAGCCTTACCCATTTCAGCCATGACTGTTCTGATATCGGCAAAATCAAGATTGACAAGTCCAGGCGACATCATAAGATCTGTCACCCCTTTAACCCCCATATACAACACTTCATCCGCCATTTTGAAAGCATCTTTCCATGTTGTATTTTCAGTTGCTGTACGGAAGAGATTTTGGTTTGGGATTACGATCAGCGTATCAACAAATTGTTGAAGTTCGGCAATGCCAGCTTCCGCCAATCGAGCCCTGCGAATTCCTTCAAAGGTAAAGGGTTTAGTGACAACTCCGACGGTCAGAATTCCACGTTCACGTGCCATTCTTGCAATGACTGGTGCGGCACCGGTTCCTGTTCCACCACCCATCCCAGCAGTGATAAAAACCATGTGAATATTGTCAAGATGCCGGGCTATTTCATCAGCGGCTTCCTCTGCAGCTGCGCGACCAATATCCGGTTTTGCACCAGCTCCCAGCCCTTGGGTTAGATGGGGACCTAATTGAATACGATTATCAGCATGACTGTTCATCAATTGTTGCGCATCTGTATTGGCAACAACAAATTCTACGCCTTTCAAATGCAATAAAATCATGTTATCCACAGCGTTGGTTCCCCCTCCACCAACACCAATAACAGTAATACGAGGGGTGAAATCTTCATAAGCGGGCTGTGGAATCGTTAAATTGAGTGTCATGAATGTCCTCGAACCGATATTTCGTAAACTATGTGTAAGGTTACAATGGAAAGTTACTATTATACAAAGAAAATATTTATATGTGTATCCTTATAAACTCAATTATTTTTTTAAGGAAACCATTGTTTTTTTTATTCGAGAAATCGAGATCCGCAAGGGTTCTTCCCTCGCCAGCCGCCCAGCAGAGTAAACCGGCAGCAGTAGAAAAGGCAGCCGAGGTTGTACTATCATTGGGTAATCCTATAATATTGTTGGGTTTTCCCAAGCGGATTTGACGGTTCAGGATACGGGCTGCTAAGGGACCGAGTCCTTCAAGTAAAGAACCTCCTCCCGTTAATACAACCCTGCCATTTGCTGCTTTGCCAATATTTGAATTATCCAGGCGGTCTCGAATCAATTCAAGTGTTTCTTCTATCCGTGGCCTGATAATAGAAATAATTCTTGATAGCGGAACTTTTGTCATGATTTCGTAATCATCGTCACCGATCATTTGAATGGGCAATTGCTGATATTCGTCGTTATAGGAATACTCAGCACTGCCATATTTAGTTTTAAGCCATTCCGCTGTATCAATTGAGGTTGAAAGAATACCTGCTATATCCCTGGTAATATGGGATCCACCAATCGGAATTTGTGAAGTGTAGAGAAGTTGATTGTCGCCGAAAATGCCAATAGAGGTTGTTCCGCCACCCATGTCCACAATAGTGGCGCCTAAATCCCTTTCGTCTGGTGCCATTACTGCCAGTCCAGCAGCTAGAGGGGTGGATATGATGCTTTCAATTTCCAATTCAGAACGCATTAAGACAGTTGCCAGATTTTTAAGGGATGTGGCGGAAGTGCTGATAATATGTAATGTTGTACTCAGTATTTCACATTGATGTCCTCTGGGATCTTCAACTCCAGCGGTCTCATCAACATTAAAACTTAGAGGCAAGGCATGAATAATTTCACGACCTTCGACTTGGGCTCTCAAAATTCCTTCGTTAACCAACCGGTATATGTCATGATTGGTGATTTCTCTTCCGCCAATTGGCCATTCGATATTGTAAAGCTGGCTGTCAGGTTTACCGCCAGAAAGATTTACATAAATTTTATTTAACCGACGCTCGGCTGCTTCTTCTGCCTGTCCAACGGCTGAACGGATTGCACGTTCAGCACTTTTAAGATTAATGATACCACCTTGTTTTACGCCATGAGAGCGTCTCCATCCATATCCCAGAACTTTTAGTTTTCCGTTGGATTTACCCTGTCCAATTAGACAGGTGATTTTTGTACTGCCAATATCCAATACACCGAAAACACCGGGTAAAAATTGTTTTTGCGCGGGTAAGTCGTCAGGGGGAAATATATTACTCTTTACTAATTGCCTGGATCGGGCAATAGCGATGGTTTGCTTTGCATGATTGGGGGAATTTCTTTGACTTGTTTTATAATTCAGTTGTTTCATGCACTTAACCATTTCCTCAAGAATTACATTATACCAGAAAAGATTTGATCAAGGTGTTTTTTCGTCATTGTCATTAGAGGGTTCCGGATTATCATTTTCAGGATTGGGTGGTGTCGGTTCTTTATCTTTTAGTATGATTAAGCGGTCGGGAAGACGCAAATCAATATGTTTCAGGGGACGATCCAGTAACTGGAACTGTTTTTCATATTGAATCAGTCGTTGAATGGCAGCAATTTCCTGATTTTCGGGAAGTAAAATGATTGTACCATTCTTCAAATTTAGGTTCCAGCGTCTATTCCCGATTCTTACGGCTGCCACCATACGATTTTTGATATCTGGATAAACGGATAAAATGTCGATCAAATCGGAAGCTGTTGTATTTGCACCAATACCGACAACCAAGGGAAGTTTTAAAAAAGCCTGTCCATCTTTTCCATTCATTCCCTGATCGTTGACAATGTTTCCTTTTTTATCAATAAGTTTGAATTTTCCTTGGTTTTGCCAAACGGCAAAGGGACTGCGTTCAATAATGTGGACAATTAAAGTATCTGGTAATTGACGTTTGATAACGGCATAATTGACAAAAGTTAGGCCATTTAGGCGTTTCTGGGCATCTTTGATGGAAAAATTAAGGATCGGATCACCAATATTGATACCAAGGGCCTGTTTTATTTCATATTCAGTGGTCAGTTTACAGCCATCAATAATGATATGAGCCAGTTTCATCGGAACAAGTTTGGCTGTTTTTGTTCTGAAAAGTGAAAATTCCTGTTCCGATGCGAACTTATAAATGGCCCATCCACCCCCGATAAAAAGCCCAAGGATGATAAGAAGAAAGAAAAAGGGACGAAGCATTCGCTTCAAACGGCGATAGGCTATTTTTTGTTTTGAGGGACGATCATCCTGATGATTAGGTCGCCTTTTTAAGTACGACATTTTGCTTTTTCCACAAGATGTGAACATAGTTCGGGATAGGTTATCCCACAAAAGGCGGCTTGTTCTGG
Source organism: Commensalibacter sp. B14384M2 (assembly GCF_016101865.1). NCBI lineage: Bacteria > Pseudomonadati > Pseudomonadota > Alphaproteobacteria > Acetobacterales > Acetobacteraceae > Commensalibacter > Commensalibacter sp. B14384M2. Next base: position 134,746 of record NZ_JACFPS010000001.1, read on the forward strand.
CAGCAGAGAAGTTTTGGTCATGCCGGGTTGTGTATTTACTTCCAGAATATACAAATCACCAGGTTGGTCTTGTGTTTCATTGTGATTATCGTACCGAAAATCAGTGCGGGAAACAGAATCACATCCTAGAATCTTATGAGCTTTTTGCGCATAATCTAACGCTGTCTGAAAAGCTTGCGGATGTATAACCGCGGGGACAGTATGGGTTGATTGTCCAGCTTGATATTTTGCGTTATAATCGTAAAAAATATGTGTTCCAGATGATATATCGGTTACGGTAAGGGCTTTGTCATCAAGCACGCAGACTGTTAGTTCTTTTCCTGGAATAAATTGTTCAATCAGGGCCTCTTGACCAAAGATCCATTCCTTTATGATTTTTTCACGTTGTTTCTGTCGGATACTGGCATCGTTTGATTGGATGATATGAACACCTACAGATGATCCTTCTTGAATGGGTTTTACCACATATGGAACAGGAAAGGGATCCCCTGAATCCAACAGCGTGATAGGAACAGATTTACCTTTAGCTATCGGAAGACCGGCTTCATGAAGTAAAATACGGGTAATCTTTTTATTCATCGCGATTGCTGAGGAACATATATTTCCATGGGTGTAGGGTATATTCAACCATTCCAAAACACCCTGAATGGCTCCATCTTCGCCAAAGTTTCCATGCAGAGCATTAAAAACAACATCGGGACGGTTTTTGGTCAGTGAATTGACAATTTCATTTAAATTATCGTTGGCGATTAAATCCGTTACTTCATAGCCTGCCGTATTCAATGCTTCGATTATATTCTCACCACTGGCCAGACTGACTTCTCGTTCAGATGATAATCCTCCCCGCAGAACGGTTACTCGTTTAGCTGACATACTTATTTTCCCTTTGAGCATAAGGTATTCCGATACGTTTTATTTCCCATTCAAGTTCAATACCAAAATCGTTGAAAACCCGTTTTCTTAATTCCTCGCCTAAATTTTCAAGATCGCCAGCTGTCGCTTCCCCTGTATTGATTAAGAAATTACAATGTTTTTCACTGACTTTCGCCCCTCCCATGGTAAGTCCTCTGCCTTTAACCATATCGATAAGTTCCCAGGCCTTGTAAGAGGAAATATTCGGTGAGGGGTTGCGAAAAGTGGAACCACCTGTTCTTGAATGAATTGGCTGTGAATTTTCGCGTTGAGCTTTTATTTCGCCCATTGTTTTGTGTATGGTATCTTTGTTGCCGGGTTTACCCCGCAATCTTACACGAGTGACAATACCATCGGGTGGTAAAACAGAATGACGATAGCTTAATTTTAGGTCAGATGAGGAAAGACGGAATAAATCTCCGTTTCGAGTAAGTATTTCTGCCCAGTCCATAATTGTTGCAATATCGGAACCATGGGCTCCTGCATTCATTTTGACTGCCCCTCCAATACTACCGGGAATACCACTCAAGAATTCCATACCTGTTAAACCAAGCTGGGCGGCATATTCCGCGATTGTCATATCCAAACAAGCTGCACCTGCAACAAGTCCTTCACGGTCGGGAATAATTTCATGAAATCCCTTGCGCAATTGAAAACTTATTCCTTGAAGCCCACCGTCACGAATAAGAAGATTAGAGGTGGCCCCTATGGTAAAATAAGGCCACTCCAAGGGCATTGTTTTAAGAATATAGGCAAGATCTTCCGTGTCTGCGGGGTTGATAAGGATTTCGGCATTACCTCCTACACGAAACCAGCTTCTGTTTTTCAACGGGGCATTGTAGGTTACGCGTCCCCTCAGTTCGGGTAATAAATCGGAAATTGCTTCTTTGGTGAAAAGCCCCGTAGACATTAATTTTATCCTTTATTTCATTTTTTTTGTAAGGCTTTTAATTGTTCGGGCAAAGCATGGGCCCAATTTGTAATGGAACCTGCTCCCAAACAGATAACGAAATCTCCAGGTTCGGCAATTGCATTAATCATTTCTGCCAATTGATCATGTTGGGGCAATGCAACGACAGATTGATGTCCATGCGCTCGCAACCCTTCAACAAGCGCTTCTTTATTGATACCTGGAATAGGAGTTTCTCCTGCTGGATAGACATTAGCAACAATGACAGTGCTAGCATCATTCATGCAGGAGCAGAATTCGGGAAATAAATTTTGTAATCTTGAATAACGGTGTGGTTGAATGACTGCAATGACATTATGAGTGGTTGCCTGTCTGGCAGCTTTCAAAACCGCTGCAATTTCGACGGGATGATGTCCGTAATCGTCAATAATGGTAATTTTGTTGACTTCCCCGACACGAGTAAAACGACGTTGCACTCCCTTGAAACCGGCAAAGGCAGAACGAATGTTGTCTTCACTGATATCCATTTCCAAGGCTACGGCAATAGCGGCAAGGGCATTTTGTACATTATGCTGCCCGAGCATTGGAATACGGAACGGACCAAGATGTCGATTGATCTGTTTTTGCCGATCTGTAAAGACAACGTTAAATGTTGTTCCTAACTTATCCATAATAACCTTTTCCGCCCGCACATCAGCTTGTGGGGAAAAGCCATAAGTAATGAGACGACGGTCTGAAAGTCTGGGTAACATTTTTTGGACGCTGGGATGATCAATACATAAGACAGCAAAACCGTAAAAGGGGATATGGGAAACAAATTGCTGATAGGCATCTTCCATGGCCTCGACTGTTCCCCAATGATCCATATGTTCTGGATCCATGTTGGTAACAACTGCTATAACAACGGGGAGGCGAAGAAAGGAGCCATCACTTTCATCTGCCTCAACAACCATCCAGTCTCCAGATCCCATTCTTGTGTTGGTACCGTATGCTTCAATTATTCCGCCATTGATAACTGTTGGATCAAGTTTGGCATATTCGAGCAATGTTGCGATAAGGCTTGTAGTTGTTGTTTTTCCATGAGTTCCGCCCACAGCAATTGACCAGCGTAACCGCATAAGTTCCGCAAGCATTTCCGCTCTTTGTACAACAGGTATAAAATGAGCCCTGGCTTCTATAACCTCTGGATTGTCTTTATTAATGGCAGAAGAGACAACAACAACTTGAGCTTTTCCAAGGTTTTCCGCCCTATGACCAATTTTGATCGGAATGCCTAATTTACGCAGTCTTTCCACATTAGCGTTTTCCGCAATATCAGAACCCTGAATATGATAGCCTAGATAATGTAGAGTTTCAGCAATACCGGACATGCCAATACCACCAATACCGACAAAATGAATGATACCAATTGAAAGAGGAAGGGATCTCATGAAAATGCTCTTGTTAAATGAAGTTAGGATGATAGATTTGCAACAGATCGCTCTATTAAATCAGCCAGATTTTTTGCCGCATTGGGATAGGCAGTTTTATGGGATAAGGCAGCTTTTTGCAATTTTTCTGGATGGCTGAACAAATCATTAATTAATTGCGTTAGGTTTGCAACAGTAAAATCAGGTTGATTAATCAACCATGCCGCTCCTTCTTTCTCAAGAATTTGGGCATTATAATACTGTTCTTTGTTGGCGGCATGGGGATAGGGAACTAAAATAGCTGGACGGTTAGTCAGGGCAAGTTCTGCCGTGGATGATCCTCCTGATCGGCCAATTACTAGGTGGGCTTTTTGCAAAAGATCTCCAATGTTCGTTAAAAAAGGTGATAGCTTTGCTTTTATTTCGTTTTTCTGATAATATCGGGTTATTGTTTCAATATCTTCTTGACGTACCTGTTGCGTGATGCGCAGTTTTTTACGTAAGGATAGAGAGAGATTTCCCAAAGCGTAAGGAACAATTTCACCAAAAATTCTTGCTCCTAAAGATCCTCCCCAGATTAATAGATGAATTGTTTCTTTAGGAGGTTCATAAACGGATGGATAAAGGGAGGTGATATCAGGTCGCACGGGAAGACCGGTCACTACTATTTTATCAGAATTGGAAAGCCCTTTCGTGACAGGAAAAGATGTCGCTATTTTGGTGGCGAAAGGTGCAAGAAAGGCATTGGCCTTGCCAATAATCGCGTTACCTTCATGAAGAATGATGATGGGTCTATTTTTTTTGGACAATAATCGTGTGGCAAAAAGAGGCGGAATGGAAGGATATCCACCAAACCCGACAATTGCAGAAACGTGATTCTGAACCAGGATCTTTCTTGCCTCGATAATCCCCTTCATCAAGGAAAAGGTATTACCTATTTTTTTCATTATTGTTTTTTTGTTGATGCCTGCACTATCAATAACGAATTGACGAATGTCATGCCATGAAGGCAATTCTCGATCTTCAATCCTTTTATCCGTCATAAAAACCACAGGATAATCTCGTCTGGTGAGCTGTAGGGCAAGGGATTTGGCTGGGAAGAAATGACCGCCTGTTCCCCCTGCGGCAATGGCTATAGCAGGTTTGTTCATTGAACTAAATTTCTCTTACTGAATGGCTGGAAACCATTTTTTGAAAATTTGGGGGCTTCTATCCTGTGTCTTGTCAAAGCAAGCACCATACCAATGGCCAATGCAACAGACATGGCGGATGAACCACCGTATGAGATGAAAGGTAAGGTCATGCCTTTTGTTGGAATAAGGTGAAGGGTAGAGGCCATGTTGATAAAAGCTTGTAATCCAAAACCGGTAATGATGCCTGTTGTTGCCAAAATGATGAAAGGATTGTCTTCCTTGATCATTTTTAACAAAGAACGTACAACAATGAAACAGAATATTAAAATAATAATCATGCAAACAATCATTCCGTATTCTTCACCCGCAACAGCAAACACAAAATCAGCATGTGCATCGGGCAAGAGATCTTTCACGCGTCCTTCACCCGGTCCACGTCCCATCATTCCACCATTTCCAAACGCACGCAGAGCGGTGTCAATCTGATAATGATCACCAACATTGGGATGAAGAAAGCGTTCAACACGAGAACGTACATGTGGAAAAACGGTATAGGCACCGATAAAAGCGGCAATCATGGCCCCAAAAGCAGAAAATACCCAAAACAGGTTGAGACCATTTACGAAAAGCTGGGTTAGCAAAACAGCGGTAATTACGACAAGCATGCCGATATCGGGTTGAGATTTTAAAAGGAAAAGGATAACACCATAAAAAATAAAAGTTATGAGAAGATTAGGAATATAAAATCGTTTGTTCCATCGAGTTAAAAACCAAGCCGTTAAAACCGCAAAGCAGGGTTTTAAAAATTCAGAAGGCTGGACAGACATCATTGGTAAGGCAATCCATCTACGGGCCCCCTTGATTTCCATACCATGAACAAGGGTATAGGCGGTTGCCAGTATGGCGATAAAACTTCCAATAATTCCAAGTCTTTTTATCCCCTCCACAGACAGCATTGAGGTAACCATGATAATCAGGGCTGCAATGCTCAGGAACATGATCTGTTTAAAGATAAACATGTCTCGTGATGCTCCAATTCTCTGTGCAACGGCCGGGCTAGCGGCCAGCATTAAAATATAGCCAAACCCGATCAACAAACCGACACTTCCCAACATCCAATGATCGATATTTCGCCACCATCGTGCCAGTAATGAATTATCGAGACGGGAAACATTGGACATGATAAATTTCCTAATCGTTTAGGGTTTGACGGAATGATGTTTCTAGTTGATTGACAAGTTGAATAAACACATTCCCTCTTTCCTCAAAGCTATCAAACTGGTCAAAGCTGGCACAGGCAGGAGAGAGCATTACAGTACGAATATGATGTTGTTTGGCAAATGCAAAAGCGAGAGGGACTGCTTGATCAAGTGTGTGAACAATCTGGTAATGGACATGATATCTGTCCAGGGTTTTTGCTAGCAGTGGTGCATCTTTACCAATCAATAAAGCGAATTTTATTTTAGAAAAATAGGGTGCAAGATCGTCTATTCCTTTAGTCTTGGCCAATCCACCAGCAATCCATACGATTTTATTATAGCAGGTAAGTGCCTTCGAGGTCGCATCTGCATTGGTGGCTTTACTATCATTGATAAAAGTCACTGAATCAATGGTCGCGACAGGTCGCTGTCGATGGGCAAGTCCATTAAAAGAATTAAGACTTTCCGCTATCTGTTGCCGTGCAACGCCCAAAGCGAGGGCCATTGCCGTTGCAGCCGCAGCATTCTGTGCATTGTGTTGCCCTGGAAGAAGCCTTGCTTGATTTAAATCGGCAATAATGCCTTTCTTGTCTTGCAGAAGATGCTGATCAACCCAAAAATCGGCATTGATATCTTTTTTCCCAGATATTTTTTTAACGGGAATATCATTTTGGACAAGCCGTTTCGCAATAGATTTACAGTAATCATCCTCAATTCCAATAACTGCCATATCCTGTTGATTTTGATGATCAAAAATATGATATTTGGCTTGAACATATCCTTTCATGTCTCCATGCCGTTCAATATGATCTGGCGTAATATTTAACAAGCATGCAATATCTGCTTTGAAACTGGATAAGCGCTCAAGCATATAGGAGGACATTTCAAGAATGTAAACACCATCGTCCTCCAAATATGGAAGAGATAGGGATGCCGGTCCCAGATTACCTCCTGCTACAGATGGTATTTTAGCTTCTGTTAGAATATGGTTTAGTAAAACTGTGGTCGTTGATTTACCATTTGTTCCAGTTATAGCCACGAAACGTGCTCGGGACCCTGATTTTTTGATAGCTTGATATAAAATCTCTGCATCTGAAAAAATAGGAATTGCATTCATCCGAGCAATTTCTGCAACAGGATGGGGTTTTGGTAAAAAATGCGGAATACCAGGAGATAAAATTAAGGCATTGAAATTTTCCAGGTTTTTAAAAGGTGCAAGATGGGGCTTTAACTTTTCAGGGATTTGCTGGCGAGCTTTGGGTTGATCATCCCAGACCTGTATTGTTGCACCCATTTGCAAGAGACGTTGGGAAGCGGCAATGCCATTTTTACTTAACCCTAAAATGGCGTAATGATTATTTTTGAATAAATCTTTTGAGAAATCCATTTTAACGCAGTTTCAATGTTGCTAAACCAATAATGCCTAAAATAATGGAAATAATCCAGAAACGAATGACAATTTTTGATTCGGCCCATCCTTTTTTTTCAAAATGGTGATGTAAAGGTGCCATGAGAAAGATTCTTGTTTTAGTTTTTTTATACCATGCGACTTGAATAATGACGGATAGCGTTTCAATTACAAATAAACCGCCGACGATACACAAGACCAGCTCATGTTTTACGGCAACGGCAACAGATCCAATGGCGCCACCCAATGAAAGAGAGCCTGTATCCCCCATAAAAACAGAAGCCGGAGGGGCGTTAAACCATAAAAATCCTAGTCCTGCCCCTATGACAGCAGCACAGAATATGGCCAACTCCCCAGTTTTAGGAATAAAATGCAATTGTAGATAATCGGCAAAAACACTATTTCCGACAATATAGGCAATCAGCGCAAAAACAAAAAAGGAGATAACAACTGGAACAATGGCAAGCCCGTCAAGTCCATCCGTGAAATTAACCGCATTACCAAAACCACTTATGACAATCATCCCAAAAAGAGGGAAAAAATAGCCTAATGGAATAAGGACATTTTTAAGAAAAGGAAGCGCTAGGTCATTGGCCATTCCTGAAGGGGTCAGTTGTTGTAAAAAATAAGTTGCAACCAGTGAGATTAAAAATTCCCCGCCCAAACGTGTGCGTTTACTTAATCCATCACTGTTATGTTTTGCCAGTTTTTTATAATCATCAAAAAAACCTATCAGGCCAAATCCAAAGGTGACAAATAGTACGATCCAGATAAATCCGTTGGTCAGGTCAGCCCATAAAAGCGTTGAAATTAATAAAGTGGATAAAATTAAAATTCCTCCCATAGTAGGAGTTCCTGCTTTTTCTTTCAAATGCCGTTCCGGGCCAAGGGCACGAATGGGCTGACCTTCACGCTGAATCTGGTGAAGTTTGGCTATTATATAGGGACCCAACCAAATGCTAAGGAAAAAAGCCGTGAAACAGGCGGCAACAGCACGAAATGTTATATAACGAAAAAGATTAAGTAAAAAGGCATAGGCCAGCCCATGATGCATAATCAGATCATATAGCATTAATTTTTCCTTTGATTCATTTTTTGAGTTAACGCCCTAACAATTTTTTCCATATGCATTCCATGACTTCCTTTTACCAGAACAGTGTCTCGATCTTGCAATTGCTGATGAATGAAAGGGATTAGCTCTTCTGCATTTTTACACCATTTCCCTTGTATAGATCGGGGAAGTTGATCAAATACAATTTTCATTGAGGAGCCGCAAGTAAAAACAAGATCAGAATTCTGTATAATACTGGGAATCAAGGAGAGATGCTCCTTTTCGCTATGTTCATCCAGTTCGAATATATCCCCTAAAACTGCGATACGTCGTTTGGGACTCAATAATGTCAGGGTTTTTAATGCGGCCTGAATTGAAAGGGTTGATGCATTATAGCTTTCATCTAGAAGAATTCCTGTTTTATCTATCAAAGGTAAGATTTCTCCTCGTCCTGACCCAGCTGTAAATTGATGCAGGGCGGTAATTGCCTGTTGCAAATCGAGTTTCAAGGAGAATATGGCACCGAGTACAAGGGAGGCATCATGAATGATATGTTGCCCGGGAGACGCAAGAGAGACGGAAAAGATTTCATTAACTGTTTTAAATTTGAAGATTGAATAATCTGCACCAAGATTTATGGACTGGATTTGAAAATCAGCCTTTTCTGATAAACCTGTTCTGTAAAGATGAACATGATATTGCATTGCTCGTTTTTCAAATAAAGTGAAATCATAAACTGTTTCAGGCAGAATAAGGATGCCGTTTTTTGACAGAGCGGTGATAATCTGGCTTTTTTCCTCGGCAATTGCATCCAGGGTTTTCATCAATCCAAGATGGGAGGATGATACCGTAGTAATAATTGCTATGTCAGGTTTAACCATGGCAGCAAGGGGGGCTATTTCGCCACTGTGGTTCATGCCAATTTCACTGATACAATAGTCGGCATCAGAGGGAAGTCTTGCCAAAGTGAGAGGAACGCCCAGATGGTTGTTATATGAACCTTCGGCAGCATGAATTTTTCCAAAAGGCTGCAAAGCGTTTTTAAGCATTTCCTTTGTTGTGGTTTTACCGACACTTCCAGTGATCGCTATGGCTTTTCCATGAAAACGCTGTCTAGCATAAATCCCCATTTTTGTAAGGGCATGTAACGTATCCGAGACAATTAAAAAGGGTAATTGACTGTTGAATTGGGAAGGAATATGCGTGACAATGACACAAGACGCTCCATTGGCAAGAGCCTGTTGAATATAGTCATGACCATCGCTATTTTCACCTGGAATGGCAATAAAGATATCCCCGGGTCGCAAGGTTCTGGTATCAATGGAGACACCCGTTCCATGTATGGCCTGATGAATGGATAAGGTACCTCCAGTGGCCTGGATAAGATCAGTTTCGTTCCAAAGGAATGTCATAAATATCTCATATATTTCTGTACTATTTTTACATCATCAAAAGGATGGATAGTATTCCCGATAATCTGGCCTTGTTCATGCCCCTTACCAGCAATAACTAAAATATCGCCAGGTTGAAGTTTTTTAACTGTTTGTGCAATGGCCTCTTCTCTGCCAGCGATTTCAACGGCCCGTGGAAAACCTTTTTTAATTTCATTACGGATCAGTGCGGGATTTTCATGCCGGGGATTATCATCCGTAATAATGACATGGTCTGCATATTTCCCCGCCTCAAGAGCCATCAGAGGGCGTTTGCCTTTGTCTCGGTTCCCACCTGCCCCAAATATAATATATAACTCATGATGAACATGTGGACGCAAAGATTGTAAAAGATGGGTCAATGCATCAGGTGTATGGGCATAGTCAACATAAACAGTTGCCCCATTTGGTAAGATGGCAGCCTGTTCCATGCGTCCTTTCACGCCTTTTAGTTTTGGAAGTAGAGGAACAAGGGATTCAAGATGTTCAGAATCTTTTGCGATAAGTGCCATAGAAAGTAGAATATTATCTATCTGGTAACGGCCAAGTAAAGAGAGGGTTGTTGTAACACGGTTTCCTGAAGCTGTTTTATATGTTATTTCCTGACCATGGGGTAAGGGTTTAACATGATTTAGACGCAAAAAATTTCCTTTGATGCCAACCAGTCTCAATTGTTGTTTTCTTTTTTTTATTATATTTAATAATGTTTCAAGAACGGATGCATTCATATCACTGTTCAATGCGGCAATGGCATTTGATGGTAATATATCTGTAAATAATCTTTGTTTTGCCTGAAAATATGCTTCAAAACTGTGATGGTAATCCAGATGATCCCGGGTTAGATTTGTAAAAGCTGCCGCTTCTAATTCAATATTGTCAAGCCGGTATTGAGCCAATCCATGTGAAGATGCTTCCATGGCAACATGTGTTACATGTTTTTCGGAAAGATTTTGCATAATTTCATGTAAAATAATAGTGTCAGGTGTGGTTAATACCGGTCCTGTATAATGATAGCCAGCATTATTGAGAACGCCCAAAGTGCCAATTGAAGCGGATTTCAGATTTTCCAGTTCCCATAACTGTCTGGCAAAATCGACGGTGCTTGTTTTACCATTTGTACCTGTAACCGCTATTTTATGATGGGGTAACTTCGGGTAAAATAAGGAAGTTATTTTTGCTATCACTTGACGGGGATTATTACAGTAAATGGGAACGCACTGACTCGGCAAATCCATGTTTGACCCATTGGGCAAGAGAATCGTATTGGCTCCATTTTCAATGGCCTGTTGAATGAATGCTTGTCCATCAAGCTGATTTCCAGGCAAAGCGGCAAAAAGAAAATCTTTTTGCACTTTCCTGCTATCCAGTGCAATTCCCCTTATTTCATGATTGGGGAAATAATCGGGAATATTGATATAGGATCGTAATGTATCAAGTGAAATCATGGTAAAATGAAACTGATTATTCTGAAGGGGAAGAGGATGATATATTTTTGTGTCTAGATTTTGTTTTTAATGCGGATTTTGTTTGTCGATTAAGGCGAGGATCGCCCGGATCATTTCCTGGACCGAGAGCTTTTACTCCTTTAGGAACTGCAGGACGTAGAGGAATGGATAACTCATTATCTATCCTTCCGGCATTCTTTATATCTGGAAATAATCCAAGCATGGGTCCAATACGTGCAATGATTTTGGATACAGTTGGTGCCGCATTCCATCCGGCTGTTGTCCAACCATGGGTAAATTTGGTTGGCTTTGGACTATCCAGCATGACATAGACAGCATATCGGGGATTGTTCATCGGAAAAACAGCAGTGAAGGCTGATACATTGACATGTTTTAAATAACCCCCACCTTTTCCCACTTTTTCACTGGTACCAGTTTTCCCTCCTACAAAATAACCTGGAACCTCTGCGTTTTTGCCCGTTCCCTGTGTAACATCTAAACGAAGTATTTTCCTTAGAATAAGGGAATTTTTATCGGAAATAACTTTTTCTCCATCAGGTATGTCAGTTCTAGATGAGGTTGGATCAATAATTACCGGAGGCATTGTCTCATCCTGTCTTGATAATAGAGTGGGCCTGATCAGGTAACCGTCATTCACTGTTGCCGCGGTTCCTCGAACAATGGCTAAAGGGGATTGTGCGATACCGTGACCAAAGGCGACAGTCATGATGGTGGATATTCCCCAATTTCTGGCAGAGGGCACCAAAGGACGACCTGATTCGGGTAGTTCAATTGGAACGCGTGCTAAAAAACCCATTCTTTGTAACCAGGCACGCTGTTTTTCTCCCCCAACATCAAGGGCGATGTGTGCAGATGCAGGGTTTGAGGAATAGGCCAATACTTCAGGTAAGGAAAGATAGGGAGCAAAATGATCTGTTTTCAAGTCGTGAATGGTAAAGCGACCCACCCTGACTGGTGCTGTTGCAAAACGGTCCCAAATATGTATACCGCCAACCTCCAAAGCCATAGCTGCGTTTTGAAGCTTAAAGGTTGATCCAGGTTCGTACATCCCGTTTGTGGCGCGATTGAATCTTTGATTTGGGGGGGCTTTATTGAAAAAATTTGCGTCATAATCGGGTAAACTCACCATTGCCAGAATTTCTCCGGTATGAACATCCATGATAATACCGCATGCAGCTTCTGCCTGAAAAGTTTGCATCGCTGCCTCCACTTCTTCCTGTACCGCGGTTTGAACATGTGTATCAATGGATAATCTTAAAGAGGAATGATCGTTCATCAAGCGCTGGTCAAGATATTTCTCAATACCTGCAATACCGTGATCATCAATATCCACGCTGCCGAGAATATGGGCTGCCAATCGTCCTAGTGGATAATGTCTGCGTTCGCCACTTTCAAAATAAATTCCTGGAATGCCAAGGTTATTGATATCAATTTCCTGTTTTGGAGAAATATCGCGAGCTATATAAACAAACTGTTTTTTAGACGAGAGTCTTTGAGTGGTTTTTTCAAGATTAAGATTGGGAAGAATAGATTTCAGTTTTTGAGCAACATCGTCAGGGTCAATAATTTCGATAGGATTTGCATATAACTGTGCCACGGGGAGAGAAATAGCCAAAATCTGTCCATTTCTGTCAATAATAGAGGCTCTGTGGATTTGAGGTAACGAAAAATCTCCAGCAATGGTTCCTTTTGGATCGCTAATTGGAATTGGGGGAACCTGAGGAGCGATTTGCTGTTTTTGAGGGGGCAAAGGTGTTATGATGGTTGCGAAAATTAATTTTAGCATAACCGCGCCATAAATGACGCAGAAGCCGCATGCTGTGATAAATAAGCGAAGTCTGGTTTTATCTATTTGATAGGTATTAATTTTTTTTTTTTGATTTTTTTTTCTTTTTTCAAAAGATTGTCTATAAGGTTGACCCTTTTGTGAACCTTTTCCATAATTTATCATTTATTTTAACTTTATAGAATTCATTGAGAAAAAGGAACAGGTGCGGGTAGGGAATCATCAGCGTCGTTCCCAAAGGCTGATTCAGAATGATAATGCTGTTTTTGTTTGCTGTTTTGGGCGATTTTTACCGGCGGCGCATGTTTTGGTTTTGCTTTGGTCGATACGACGGTGAGTATTTCTTTTTTACCGATAGTGCCATTGTTATTCTTTTCTTTTACAATTGACATCGGCTCGGAACTGTCAGCAATTGAAAATGCAGGTCGAACTGCAGGTTTATGAGCGGATTTTTTGATTAAGGCTGTTGTTTTGATATTTTTTTTATCAATTCGTGGGATATCAGGGAAATCATTGGTTGCTAGATTTTCTTCATCATCCCTAACATTTTGAACGGGTTTGGTTCTGATAGGAGGTTTTTTTATGTTTTTGTTTGAAATATTATCAGAGGAATCAATTGTATTGTTCGTTTTTTTAACAGTGTAGATTTCGGGTTTTCTGGAAGGGGAATTGAAGGATGCAGATTGGTTTTTTTCATCCGAAGTGCTCGGTTTTGTTGGGGAGTCATGATGTTGTCTGGTCGTATTACTTGAAACAATAGCAGGTTCGGGCTTGTCATCAGGGTTGCTCAAGGTTTGTCCATGATTATTAGCGACTGCAAGGAGCAGCTGTTTGCGTGTTTTATCCTCGATCTGTTCCTTTTGAATGGGAGGAAGCACATTGAGCAAGGATGACATTTGTACAAATTGAGTGGGAGCCAAAGGGTGCAATTTTGGCAGAAAGTTGTTGGCCAGAGTTTTTAAACGGTCAGGCTGATTAAGTAAAGTCCATTCTGTCCGTAACATTGCTGTCCGGGCTTTTAGCCGTTCCGTATCATGCACAATTTTGGCGATTTGATGATCCAGTACGGTGGTTTTATGTTTTTGAGTGTACAGTATCATTCCAGATAGGCCGGCAAGTACTGAGCAAAATAACGTTAATGGACGGATTATCATCAGGATATACTCCTTGTTTTCTGCCCTGAAAGACGTTTAATGGCTCGTAATTTCGCACTTCGTGAACGGGGATTTAAAAGGGTTTCATGTTTTGAAGGGCGAAGAGGCTTATGGGTTAGGGATTCAAACTTAATCAGTTCGGATTTTTGATGTAGGGATTGAGGATGATGTCTTGAAGGACTTGCAATATTGCCAGTTGCCTGATTCATGATTTCTTTGACAATACGGTCTTCCAGGGAATGAAATGAGACAACGATCAGTTTTCCATCTGGTTTAAGAAGGGAGAGTGCACTTGTTAAGACTTGCCTGATTTGTGTCAATTCATCATTGACGGCAATTCTTAGCGCCTGAAAAGATCGAGTTGCGGGATTAATTTCATTTTTTTTGGACGGAACAACCCTTTTAATCAGGTTTGCCAGTTGTTGTGTTGTTTCAAAAGGTTTTTCAAGTCTATCCTGAATGATGGCTCGAGCGATACGACGTGAGAAACGTTCCTCACCATAATACCATAGAATATCTGCCAATTCGGTTTCGGACAACTGGTTAACGAGATCAGCCGCAGTTTTTCCAGATTTACTCATTCTCATATCCAGCGGTCCATCAAACCGGAATGAAAAACCTCTTTCTGCCTCGTCCAACTGAAAAGAGGAAACTCCCAGATCAAGAACAATACCATCCAGAGATTGGATGTTATTTTCATGAGCAAGCGTTTCAAGTTGAGCAAAATCTCCCTGTAAAAGACGAAGCGTGGGATAGTCGTCTACAATTTTTTGTCCTCGCCTGATGGCATCGGGATCACGATCAATTCCCCATACATTGCAATTGGCAGCGGAAAGAATGGCCTTGCTGTACCCACCTCCACCAAAGGTTGCGTCAATATAAACCGCTTCGGATTTTGGTTGTAAAAGGTCAATTACTTCGTTAAGCATGACGGGGAAATGACCATTGATATCAATTGCTAAATAATTGTCGGCCATGATTATTGGTCCGCTTGCTCAGTTTTAGCCTTGGCGGCGTGTGGCAGAATGACCATTTTTGTTCGTTTAAGCACGGATTCATAATGTTTTTGTGCGGCTACAGGTTCCCAAATTTGGAAAATTGTCCCAAGTCCCATAAAAGTGACCTTATTGGTCAGGTTGGCATGTTGTTTTAGAATGTCAGGAAGGATAATCCTTCCCTCACGATCAACTTCAATAGGCCAGGCCTGGGCGTAAATAAGGGTTGCGAGGTCATTATGTTCCGTTGAAAGAATGTTGACATCATCCAATACGGCGGTCAGTTTGTTGAAAATGGCAAATGGCCATCCTTCGATACAGGGTAAAGTATGAGAGGGGCGAAGAATAAAGGAAAGTTCTTCCTTGGTGGTTTTTTCTTTGCGTAAATTTAAACGGAAATTTGCTGGAATAGATACTCTTCCTTTGGCATCCAGTCGATTTTGATGTGATCCAAGGAACAAATTCATTACAGGCTATCCCAGATTTAATTTGAATTGATATTGATTTTTGCTTTTGTTTTACATTATAGCCTTTGGGATATCATGGGTAAATATGGGAGGTCAAATAATTACGTTGGAAATCACTTTTATTTCATGAAATCATGATTGAGATGTATATGAAGTATCGTTAAAATGCCGTAAAAATTATAGTTTTGCATCTTGATGGAAATTTATGGATAAAATTAAAATCAGATAGCGTGTAAGCCGGGTTCTGTTTTTATGAAACATAAATGATGATCATTCATCTTGAATACGATTCGCACCGTATTTCATGCAACCAACCCAGGTAACAGGGCGGAAAAACCCTGATTTAACTGTAAATCTGTTACCTCTATTAGGTTTTGCTCCCGGTGGGGTTTACCATGCCATTCCTGTTGCCAGTCATGCGGTGTGCTTTTACCACGCCTTTTCACCCTTACTTGCATTTATAAATAAATTGGCAAGCGGTTTGTTTTCTGCGGCACTTTCCCTAAGGTCGCCCTCGCCAGTCGTTAACTGGCACCGTTTTTCCGTGGAGCCCGGACTTTCCTCTATTTACGATGCAGATCATGTAAATAGCGATCATCTGGCTATCTGATGGTGTTAAGATGTCGCTATTTCGTGCAAAAAGCAAGATGATTTTATAAAATATCCAACAGGTAAATGATTTTAAAGCTGCATTATGGATGTGAAACTAAAATTTTCCCCTTCTGGGTTTTCACCAATACGAAGAATTCCGGGTTTTAAAATTTTATAGGGGGGAACGGGAAGGTTATAAGGTGCTGGAACATTGTTATATACTCTTCCCGCCAAATCAAATTTAGATCCATGACACGCACAATTATAATATCCGCCAAGTGAATTTCCCAAATTAAGGCTCGGAATACATCCGAGATGCGTGCATACACCAATCAAAACCGCAATTTCTGGCTGAATTGATCGGTGCCAGTTTCTTGTATAGGGAGGTTGTTGCAACTCTTTACTGCTTGGATCACGTAAACGGATCAAAAGTTCTTTGTCTTGTAAAAGTGCAAGTGTTTTGGCTGGACGATGAAGAATAAATACGGCATGTCCCTGCCACATAACGGTAATTTGCTGACCCTCTTTAAGCGAGGAAATATCAACATCCGTGTAATTATGAGTGATGGTGGTATTTTGAGTGTTTAAACTGTTTATAAAAGGCCATGTGCAAACCACACCTCCTACCGTTACTGAACTTGCGGTAAGCAGGGTTAGGAAACTACGACGTGGTACAGTAGGGGGAGAGGAAGATTGATTCATTATGAAAGTTGATATAATGATTATTTAATGAAGCGGATAAAAATGATTGGGTGTATTTTTATCAATTTGTATATTACCATTTCGCCTATTAACACGAAAGGTAAAAATTGTCGGAAAATTCTTTCTTGTATTCAGACATTCCTGATTGTGTTTTTCATGAATTTCAACATTTAAAATTGTTGATCCATCATCATTGTTGATCACGGGAATTAAGCATCTAAGAGGGATTTCTGTTAGATTTTTATCTGTGATGGTCTGTTTTAGATATTTTATTACAGATTGATTATTAGACCAGTCGATTTTCTGTCTTACAAACTGATCGGTCAATTGATCCAACCAACCCATTTCTTGGCAAAAAATAATACCGCCAGATAAGAGTAGCGCAACAATCACGCGTTGTATTATCCTTTTTTTTAAAGAGTTTCTTGATGGAGGAAATGCAGGTCTATCGGATTTTGTCATCAGTTTTTCAGATTGATTAAATAATGGGATTATATAATTAAGTTAAAAAATGAAACTGGATAATCAATATTGAGACTTTAATTTAATTCAAAATGAAGTCGTTGCAAAGATCATCAAAATAGAATGGAAAAGATAAAAACAAAAACCATGAATTCATTCTATAAATAATTTTTAGGTAGTTATTAATAAGTAAAAATTCATTAACATCTATCCATCTTATGGATTAAGTTTTTTATCTTTAAATGCAGTTTTTTAACCACCATGACTTGAATTGATAAAATCATGGTGATCAACAATCACTATTCTGTCATATTTTCGTGCCAAATATGATTTGCCCGATCTAATAGGTCAAGAGCTTCTTGTGGTCCCCAGCTACCAGCCTTATAATATGTCAATGGGGTTAGATTTTTTGCCCAACCATCAAGAATGGGTTCTATCCAGCGCCATGAAGCTTCGACTTCATCACGACGGATGAAAAGAATGGGATCCCCTTTGACGACATCCATCAAAAGCCCTTCATAGGAATCGGGGTAGCGGATATGAAAGGCTGTAGGAAATTCGATATTGATTGAGGTGCTGCGTAAATTCGTATAGGTTTTTTGTGGATCCTTGATTTGCAGGGATAATGAAACACCCTCGTCTGGTTGAATACGAATCACAAGGCGGTTCGCTTTTGGTGGCGTGGCAAAAAGATTCCAGGCAGAGGGTTTGAACTGAATAATGATTTCACTGACCTTTTTTGCAAGCCTCTTTCCTGTTCTCAGGTAAAATGGTACACCTCCCCAACGGGCTGTATTGATTTCGGCTTTTAAAGTAATGAAAGTTTCTGTATTGCTTTGATCCTTACCAAGATCCTCAAGATATCCGGGTATTTTTTCATTTTTGTAAATGCATGATGTATATTGGCCGCGAACAGTATTATTCTTGATATCCTGTTCCGTCATGGGTTTTAAAGAACGAAGGACTTTTAACTTTTCATTTCTCAGGTCATCGGCATTTAATGAAATGGGAGGATCCATGGCCACCATACATAAAACCTGTAAAAGATGGTTCTGAACCATATCCCTTAATGCGCCAGCTCCATCATAATATCCACCCCGTTTACCCACCCCTACGGTTTCAGCAGCGGTGATCTGGACGTAGTCAATGGCATCCGAATTCCAAAGCCGTTCAAAAACTGGATTGGCGAAACGAAGGGCAATAACATTCTGAACAGTTTCCTTGCCAAGATAATGATCAATACGGTAGATATTGTTTTCAGGGAAATGCTTGCCAACACGCTGGTTGATCTCTTCGGCAGTTTTTAACGAGGTTCCAATGGGTTTTTCAAGGATTATACGGGTTGTCGGAGTGATCATTTTTTTCAATGCAAGATTGTCACAAATATCACCATACAATCTTGGTGCAGTCGCGAAATAAAAAATGCGAATATCATTAGCCTTGTTATGTTCGAATTTCGCTTGCAGTTCTGGCCAGTTGCTATCAGCTTCTGCACCATTTAAGCTGACGTAGGAAATAAGATTTAAAAAATTTCTAATATTTTCTGGGTCTTGATAGGATTCTTGAACAAATTCAACCAATCCGTCACGAATGCGTTTTTTAAAATCATCGTCTGTCAAAGGTGATCTTGCTGTACCGATAATACGAGTTTGGGGTGGAATTTGTTTGTCCAGATAACGATAATACAATGCGGGTAATAATTTCCTTGCAGTTAGGTCACCTGTTGCCCCAAAAATGATAATATCAAAAGGCGCATAGGCTTGTGTCTGTTCCATAAATTTGGTCTCTCTACATTCTATAAAGTTTAATTTTTGAATATTATTTTGAATCGTATATATTTTGTAAATCTACTCTGTAATATTTTTTTTGATAGTAACATGGTTTTCAAAACAGGAAAAAATATTCTTTAAATTTTCAAAGGATTAAAATTTTCATATTCTGAGGCTATTGGCGATTGACCTGGCATGCAGGGTTACGTAATGAATAGAAACAGCTTTAAATATATTTTAAAAAAATCAAAATAGGAAAAGTGGATGAATGAATTTGATAATAAACCCGAAGTCGGAGGGATCGCCGTTGATCGTCTTCGGACAATTGTTGAACGTATCGAGCGTTTGGAAGAGGAGCGAAAAGGGTTGGCAAATGATATCAAAGATATTTATGCTGAGGCAAAATCGGCGGGATTTGACGTTCCTGTAATCAGAAGGATAATTCGGGCACGTAAACAGGAGCCTGCTGAAGTGGAAGAACAGGAAACCCTTTTTGATGTTTATCGTCGTGCATTGGGTATGTAGTAGAATATAGATTTAATAAAATTGTTGAAATAATATCATGAATTTAACTTTTCCAGAGTGGATCCCTTCTTGGGCGCAGTTTGTTATCTTAATATTGACTGTTACTTTTGGAATTTGTTTTTTGTTTATGCCTTTTGCTGTTTTTGGGCTAAAAGGACGTTTAAATTATTTAAGTCAACAAATGGAGGATATTCAGGCCCAATTACGTATTTTGTTAAAGCGCACGGCTGATTTGCGGCCTCGTTCGGAAACTAAAATACAAGTGGTTGCCAATCATCGAGATGATACAGAAAAAGCAGGTAAAATAGAAAATTCAGAAAAAAAATTGTATGAGCCTGAAAATTATGTTTATCCCTTACCTGCCTTGAAAAAGCGTTTTGCAGCTTCTGATATTTCAAATCAGAATTCATGTGATGTATCGCGGTCATCCCTGAATAAATCCGGTGAGAATGTTGGTAAGGTAGAGGTTAAGAAACCGGAAAATAACTTTGATAAGCAGGCTCAGAAAATTTATGTAGAAAATGGGGAGGGGGAATTATATGACCCTCCCTCTTCTCATGATGAAAAAAAGGAGATTATTAATTTAAAAAAACGTAAAGAACCTATTTTACGCTGGCCGCCGCTGTAAGTGGGGGAATAATCACCATATCATCATGATGGATAACCTCATTGGGGCCGTCCCATCCCAGTTGGGAATTAATTTTATCAGTTTGAAGACCTATAATTTGAGTGATTTCTGAAGAATCATAAGCAGAAATACCATTTCCGACAATTTTTCCATTCTTGTTGGCAATTTTAATGATATCTCCCCGTTGGAAATGGCCTTCAACTTTGATAATACCGGCAGGCAATAAAGATTTTCCGTTTTTCAATGCTTTTTCCGCGCCATTATCAATAAAAATAGTGCCTTTGATCGAGATGCTTCCAGCAATCCAGCGTTTACGGGCAGGATAAGGTTTGCGATTGGGAAGAAACCATGAACATCTTGCTCCTTCTTGAAGAGCCTTGAGAGGATGAAGCAGTTTTCCATAAGCGATTACCATGGCACATCCTGCAGTTGTGGCTATTTTTGCAGCTGCCAGTTTTGTTGCCATGCCACCTGATGAATATCCAGTTGGCGCCTTGCCTCCCATGGCGTAAATTTGTGGAGTAAGTTCAGGAATTGAGGCAAGATGTTTGGCTGATGGATTGGTTTTGGGATCTGCGGTATATAACCCGTCAATATCCGAGAAAAGGATAAGCCGGTCAGCTTTGACCATTTCTGCAACTCTTGCTGCCAACCGGTCATTATCTCCAAAACGAATTTCGGAAGTGGCAACGGTATCATTTTCGTTAATGATGGGAATGCAGTTTAATTTCAAAAGTGTTTCAATGGCTGAACGGGCATTGCTATATTGTAACCGCGTTTCCGTATCATCCAGAGTCAATAAAATTTGTGCAGTTGTGATTTTATGGGCAGCGAAAGCCTCATGCCAGGTCTGAGCCAGTTTGATTTGACCTATTGCGGCGGCTGCCTGTTTTTCATCGAGGCGAAGCTTATATCGATTTAATTTTAACTTGTAACGTGCCAAAGCGATCGCACCTGAAGATACAATTAAAATCTGGCAATTTTGCTGACGTAAATGGATTATATCTTCTATCAGGCTTTCTAGCCATGATTGACGAACGCAAGCATTTTTTCCGTCAATTAATAAGGCGCTGCCAATTTTTATGACAATTCTGCGGGCTTGGTTAAGATGTAGATTTTTCATTATATAGGACTGAAATGTTTTGATTTTAAAATTATATCCTGTTTATATTTTGTTATGTAGTTCTGTAAATAAAATAAAATTTCTTTCACCCCATTATGAGTAGCCCCTGAAAGAAGGAAAACCTTATGTCCACTTGCTTGTTCCAGTTCTTTTTGTTTTTGCAGAATTTCTTCAGGGGTAAGCAGATCAGTTTTATTAAGTCCAATCACTTCCCGTTTATTGGCAAGTTCCGTTTGATAGGATTCCAATTCATTGCGAATAATTTTCCAGTTGTTGACAACATCATCAGCTGTTGCATCGATAAGGTGCAATAGCATACTGCATCGTTCAACATGTCCTAGGAAACGATCACCTAATCCATTGCCTTCATGGGCCCCCTCAATGAGACCGGGTATATCTGTTAGGACAAATTCCTCAGTTGGTGACAATCTTACCATTCCCAGTTGTGGATGTAGGGTTGTAAACGGATAATCGGCAATTTTTGGCCGGGCAGCAGATGCAACAGAAAGAAAGGTTGATTTTCCTGCGTTGGGTAAGCCGACTAATCCTACATCGGCAATAAGCTTTAATCGCAACCAGACCCAACGTTCTTCTCCAGGCCAACCTTTATCAGCATGACGGGGTGCCCGGTTTGTGCTGGATTTAAAACGTGTATTGCCAAATCCTCCATCTCCCCCCCGACAAAGAACTATCTTTTTCCCTTTTTGATTTAGGTCTGCAAGCAAGGTTTCCTTATCTTCGGCAAATATTTGTGTGCCTATGGGAACTTTAATACAGATATTTTCTGCATTTGCACCAGTTTTATTGGCTCCGGATCCATTTTGACCCTTTTTGGCACGGAAATGTTGAGTATAGCGAAAATCTATCAAAGTATTTAAATTGTCAACTGCCTCAAAAATGATATCACCACCACGTCCGCCATCGCCTCCGTCCGGACCACCAAATTCAATATATTTCTCTCTTCTAAAGGCGACCGCACCATCGCCTCCATTTCCTGATTTAACATAGATCTTAGCTTGATCCAGAAATTTCATGTTCTAAAACCTTTAAAATAAAAGGGCCGATTCTTATTGAATCGACCCTTCGTATAATAGTCAATACTTAAAATTGTTTAAGTATATTTTGATCTATTCTGCAGCGTTGCTGATTGCATCCACAGAAACATGTACATTACCTTTTGAACGGCTTTCAAATCGTACATTTCCATCAATAAGGGCAAAAATGGTATGATCACGACCTAAACCGACATTTTGACCTGGTTTGATTTTTGTACCGCGTTGTCTAACGATAATGTTTCCAGCAACAACATGCTGTCCACCAAATTTCTTAACGCCAAGACGACGTCCAATGGTATCGCGTCCGTTTCTGGATGAACCTCCGGCTTTTTTATGGGCCATTTTTTTCTCCTATTCTAAAAATATCAATATGGTCTGTTTAGGCTAGAACTAAGCAGCGTTGATTTCAGTGATTCGTAAAACTGTTACAGGTTGACGGTGTCCGTTTTTACGACGGCTGTTTTGACGGCGACGTTTTTTGAAAATAATGACTTTTTTAAGACGATCTTGCGCAACAACTGTTGCCTTAACGCTGGCACCTTCAACAACAGGTGTTCCGATTGTGCAGTTTCCTTCATTACCGACACTTAAAACTTCGGTGAATGTGACTGTATTACCTGCCTCGGTATCCAGTTTTTCAACTTTTAGAACCATATTAGGTGTAACGCGATATTGTTTTCCACCTGTGCGGATGATTGCGAACATAATAAACCCTTTAATTTTTCAAACTCTTGTTAGAAAATCTAACTTAGTTTCTTTTTATCAATATCCCATAAAACAGGAATATATTTATTGTGAAGTCTTGTTTATATTGATTTTTAAAGTAAAAAGTCAATAAGCTATTTAAATAAATACAAATTGTTTAATAAATTTCTTTTCATAATTCCGTTAAGTTTGTATATTTTATCTGGTTTTCTTTGAAGGAATAGATTATATATTCGTTGGTTTTATAAAAAATCATGGTTGTTTCTGTTTGTGGAGAGATGCCAGAGCGGTCGAATGGGGCGGTCTCGAAAACCGTTGTGCAATTCTATTGTACCGTGGGTTCGAATCCCACTTTCTCCGCCATGTTTGAATAAATAAATGAATATCAAAAATGATATTTTCCTGCTATCATGGTTAAATATTTATAATTCGTAATATTATAGATTTTATTATTATGGTTGAACCCCATTATTGATTCCTATATAGGGACCAGTAGAATTATGAGGTGTATTATTTTTACAATTTGTTGTGCATAACAATATTGTTATCAAAGATAAAATTAAAATTCTTTTAATTCCAAAGTTACTCATTGTTTTTGCAAATAGTGTTATTCAATATATTGTACAGCAATATCATAATTATTGATCATAAGTAAGTTACTATTAACATTTATACATTATTTTATTAATTATCTTCTTTAATTTTCAAAAAATAATGCTAAGTATTATTCAACATTAAATTATTTTAACATGAAGTATTTGATATACTTTATTTATTTTAGAATTTAAAAAATTATTGGTGAATAAAATGGAATTAGAAGACAAGAAAATATCATTATTACAATTGACATCCAAGATTGTGTCATCACACATATCCAATAATTCAGTGGAGGCCGAACAATTGCCTGAACTTATTCGTCAGGTATATCAAACGCTTTCCTCAATTGAAAAAAATGGTCATGAGGCAGAAAAATTACAGCCTGTTGTTCCTGTAAAACGGTCTGTATTTCCGGATTACATCATTTGTCTCGAAGATGGTAAAAAATTGAAAATGTTGAAACGGCATATTCAGAGTGCCTATGGTTTAACTCCTGAACAATACCGTGAACGTTGGAATTTGCCTCCTGATTATCCAATGGTTGCCCCCAACTATGCTGAACGTCGTTCCAGTCTGGCTCGAGAAATCGGTCTTGGTCGTAAAAATACCATCAGTGATATTCGCAGTGTAAGGAGAGGGAGAAGAGAGGCCTCTTAAGACAAAATAGAACCCTATTAAGTAATTTTTATATAATGTTTTGACTGTTTGCTTCGTGATCGTTATAAATTTTAGATTGATAGATTTGATGCTTTTATTAAAAAGTGGAGAATGAATTTACGTGGATAATGATTTATTAATGGAACGGCAAAAGATGAAACGCAAATTGGTTTTATGGCGTTTATTTGCTGTCTGTCTGTTTGTTTTATCGATAATGGCAGGTTCTGCCAAATTAATAACGAAGAGGCTTGGTAATCATGACGCGCATTTGGTGAAATTGAAAATTGAGGGTGTTATTGGAAATGATGTTTCCAAACAGGTAACCCTGATCAATACTGCTTTAAAGGATAAATCTGTTAAGGGAATGATCCTTTATGTAAACAGTCCTGGTGGGGCGGTTACCGGCGGGGAACAGTTACATGATGCGCTGGTAAAATTCTCAAAAACCAAACCTGTTGTTGTTTCAATGGGAGGTGTGGCAGCTTCAGCAGGCTATATGATTTCAGTACCTGCAAAACGTATTTTTGCATTTAATTCTACTTTAACCGGATCAATTGGCGTCATTATGGAATCTCCTGATTTTTCTGGGCTGCTAGAGAAGGTCGGTATTTCATTTGATCAGCTTGTTTCAGGTCCTTTAAAGGGTCAGCCGTCAATGGTCAAACCCTTGTCTCCAGCCGGTCAAAAAATGCTGCAGGGATTGATTGGCAATTTTTATGATCAGTTTACGAATATGGTTGCTGAAGGACGACATATGGATATTGCCCGTGTCAAGGAATTGGGGGATGGGCGACCTTATAGTGGTCAGCAAGCCGTTAGACTGGGACTGGTCGATCAGATTGGTAATGAAGAGGATGCGAAACAATGGATGGTCAAAACATATCATCTTCCAACAGACATTGAAGTTGTTACATTAAAAAAAGATAAAAGTAAAAACTGGTTTGGGCTTGACGGCAAATCAATCATGAATTTTTCGTTAAAAACAATTGCCAATCAAATTTTTTATAAGAAAAATGAAAATTTTGGTGGTATTTTAGCGATTTGGCACCCATAAAAGAATCATTATAAGCTATAATAACATTTGAGTGAGTTAATGACTAAATCTGAACTAATATTAGAAATTGCATCTGAACATCCTAATTTAATGTTGAAATATATTGAGGAAATTGTTTCAATAGTTTTTGATGAAATAGAGACAACGCTGGCGAGGGGTGATCGGGTTGAGCTTCGTGGTTTTGGTGCCTTTTTTGTAAAAAATCGTAAAGCCCGTACGGGAAGAAATCCTCGGACAGGGGAAACTGTAACTGTGGAGGAAAAATATGTTCCCTTTTTTAAAACGGGGAAGGAATTAAGGGAAAGGATAAATCGGCAATAAAATTTTAAAACATTATAATAAGGAAACAGCAATGCAGGATACATCCATAATGAAAATTGTTCCTGTTATTTTGTCAGGTGGCACAGGTAGTCGGTTATGGCCCCTGTCTCGTGCCAGTTTCCCTAAACAGTTATGGCCCCTTATTACTGAAAAATCCATGTTTCAAGACACGGTTTTACGCGGTAAAGGGGATATTTTTTTAGAGCCAATCGTTATTTGCAATCAGGATCATCGTTTCTTGATTGCAGAGCAATTGAGGGAAATTGGTGTTGAAAATGCCCGTATTGTTTTGGAACCAGTTGGACGAAATTCAGCACCAGCCATAGCAACTGCAAGTTTGTTGGCGAATGAACTGGATGCTCAGACAATTTTATGGGTAATGGCGGCAGACGCATATATTCAAGATGTTCCAAAACTGGTGAAATTGGTAGAAGAGACAGCCGCTTTTGCACAAAACGGGAAAATTGTAACTTTCGGCATTCAACCTACACGTTTAGAAACAGGATATGGATATATTGAGAAAGGTACAGTTATTGATAAGATCAAGAATATTTATGCCGTAAAGGCTTTTACTGAAAAACCTGATATTCGACAGGCTCAGCTAATGGTTGAGACGGGAGGATATTTATGGAATTCGGGCATGTTCATGTTTTCTGCACAAACGATGTTGCAGGAAATGAAACATTATACCCCAACATTACTATACTTGGTTAAAAAGGCTGTTGACAATAGACAGTCAGATTTATATTTCGAGCGTATATTATATGATGATTTCATAAAGGTCCCTGATCTTTCAATAGATTATGCCATTGCCGAAAAAACAAAAGCCATGGTCGTAGTATCTGCCGATCTTGTCTGGTCAGACATCGGAAGCTGGAATGGATTATGGAATGTAAGCCAGAAGGATCGGTCAGGGAATGTGGTTATAGGGAATGTATTCCTAGAAAACACGCATAATAGCTATATTCGTTCTGAAGAAATGGTAGCGGCTGTTAATGATATAGATAATGTTGTTGTAATTGTGACAAAAGATGCCGTTTTGGTTTCTGATCGAAACAAATCGCAAAATGTTAAGAAAATTGTTCAAAAATTGAATGCTGTAAAACAACAGGAGGCTATTCGGCATAACCAATGTTATCGACCCTGGGGGCATTATGAAACGTTGGCACATGGAGAACGGTTTCTTGTCAAACAGCTTATTGTAAAAACTGGAGCGCAGCTTTCTCTGCAAAAACATCATCATCGTTCAGAACATTGGGTTATTGTTTCCGGTATTGCTGAGGTAACCCGTGGAGATGAAGTTATATTTCTGCATGAAAACGAAAGTGTTTACATTCCTCTGGGAATGGTGCACCGATTGAAAAATGCGGGTGATATACCTTTAATTGTCATTGAAGTACAATCTGGTTCTTATCTTGATGAAAGTGATATTGTAAGACTGGATGATCAGTATCATCGTATTGTATGAATACGATACGACTATTCAGAAAATCCAGATATTTTACCTCTATTTTTCGATATTCATCCTTCTGAAGCGGAAAGGAAACGTTCAGCTTCAAGTGCAGCCATGCATCCTGAGCCTGCTGCGGTGATCGCTTGACGGTAGATTTTGTCTTGAACATCTCCAGCGGCAAATATGCCAGGAACAGATGTTTTTGTCGTTCCCGGTGTTGTTTGTATATAGCCTTCCTCATCAAGATCAATTTGATTTTTGAAAAGTTCTGTATTTGGTGTGTGACCGATTGCTATAAAAACACCATCAACAGGCAATTGGCTTATTTCTTTTGTAAGTGTATTTTTTAATGTAAGTCCTGTAACAGAAGGAGGATTATTTTCCGCCAAAATATCCTCTACAACGCTATTCCAGATAATCGTAACTTTTGGATTTTTCATGAGGCGTGTTTGTTGGATTTTTTCCGCCCGTAAACTGTTGCGACGATGAATGAGGAAAACATGAGCTGCATGATGGGTTAAATAAAGAGCTTCTTCAACAGCGGTATTTCCTCCACCAATTACCGCAACCTGTTTACCACGATAAAAAAATCCATCACAGGTTGCACAGGCGGAAACACCAAATCCCTGCAGTTTTTTTTCAGCCTCAAGACCCAGCCAACGGGCTTGGGCACCTGTAGCAATGATGACGGTTTTTGCTTTGTAGGTATTTCCCATATCGGTTTGAAATATGAAATAATTATTTTCTTTTTGTTTATGTTGAAGGGAGCACCTTGTTACGCTGTCATTGATAATCTTGGCGCCAACATTTATGGCTTGTTGAGCCATCTGTTCCATCAACCAGGGGCCTTGTATGGGATCAGCAAAACCAGGGAAATTCTCGATTTCATTGGTAATGGTCAACTGACCACCGGGCTGTAATCCAGTTAGGAGAGTTGGACTTAGATTTGCCCTGGCTCCATAGATTGCCGCTGTGTATCCCGCTGGGCCTGCCCCAATAATTAATAAATCCGTAAGAAATGTCTCACCCATATTATTCGTCCTATTATTACAAAGATTTTTTATATATAAGTCATCTATAGTATAATAAGAAACTATTGTTTAAAGAATAAATTGTTAAATTATACAAAGTGAAAGTTTTGGTAGGATAATCGATTTATGAATCAGGCAGCGGATCTTGATAAAATTGACTGGCTCATTTTAGATGAGCTTCAAAAAGATGGGCGAATAACAAATATTGAATTGGCACAAAGAGTTGGTATTTCTGCTCCCCCCTGCTTAAGGCGGGTAAGACGTCTGGAAACGATGGGGGTTATTCAAAGTTATCATGCGGATATCGATATGAAATCTGTAGGATGGTGCCTATCAGTATTTGTGCTGGTTGGTCTTGATAGCCAGAAAGAGGCCATATTAAAAGAATTTGAAAAGGAAATGGCGGATATTCCCGAGGTAAGGGAATGTCATATGGTGCGTGGTGGCGTTGATTTCTTAATTCGTTTTATTGCGCGAAATACCGAAGATGAAAATAGAATAACGCATGAATTGATAACGCATCCTCACATTGCCAGGGTTCAGACATTACAAGTTATTCATACCAGCTTTAATCGACATGGCGTTCCATTGGAATACGATCATCCAGATATATCCAAATAAATACTGGATGATCAAATGTAAACTTTTATTGAAAAATGAAATATTTATCCGCTTCAGAAAAAGCGATAGGCGCGGAAGTTAGTATTATTGTTCCGTGTTATAATGAAAAAAATAATGTCCTTCCTCTTTTTAGAGCTTTAGAAACGGCTTTGGTAGGGTGGCGATGGGAGGCTATTTATGTCGATGATAATTCTCCGGATGGTACAATTGAAGAGATTAGAAAACTTGCCAGACAAGATATAAGGGCACGTGGAATACTTAGAGTTAACAAAAGAGGCTTGTCGTCTGCAGTGATTGATGGTGTCTTATCCTCTTCTGCTGATTATATAGCGGTAATTGATGGAGATATGCAGCATGATGAGACACGATTGCCAGATATGCTTGAGGCTGTAATTCATAGAAATTTTGATTTTGCAGTTGGCAGCCGTCATATATCGGGTGGCAGTAATCAGGGATTGGCAAATTACTGGAGGAGATTTTTATCGGATCGTGGCATTGCATTATCACAAAAAATTTTACCTGTTCCATTAAAGGATCCAATGAGCGGTTTTTTTGTATTGAAAAGAAAGCTGTTTTTAAATCTTATGCCGACATTAACAGGAACCGGTTTTAAAATATTACTTGATTTGATATTATCCTGTCCCTCTACAATACGTGTTATCGAAATTCCCTTTCAGTTTCGAAAACGTTTTTCAGGACAAAGTAAACTTGGTTTAAAAATAATGATGCAATTTATTGTAATGCTGCTTCAAAAAAAATTAAAAAGATATCCTAGATAATTCAAATTTAACGATGACAATCTGATAAATCCATTTTGCTGCTTTGAGGAATTTATCAAAAAAACTGACGAAAATTAAAATATTCATATACTGGGCCATCCAATCATTCTTGATAACGAATTATAATTTAAAATATGTAAAACAGATGATTTCATGAATTTTGGTTATTGATATGTGTTCTGTAAAAGCTGATTTTGAATGGGTAAAAAAGTTAACGGTAAAACCTTGTTTATTATGGTTTTGGTTTGGTTTATCTATCGTGACACTTATTCGTTTATGGGTTGCTGCCGCCAGCCCGCTTTCGCCAGATGAAGCATATTATTGGTTATGGTCAAATCATTTAGATTACAGTTTTTATGATCATCCACCAATGGTGGCGTTGTGGATAAAATTGGGATGCTGGATTGGTAATAAAACCGCTCTGGGTGTCCGTTTTCTTGCCCCTTTTGCCGGTTTGATAGGAAGTGTTTTTATATATTTTAGTGTTTTGGATTTTTGTCATACCAGTCATGATAAAGAAAAAAATGCGATTACTGCGGTTGTGATATTAAATACAACCCTCGCTATTAGCGTCGGTAGTGTAACAATAACCCCCGATACTCCATTACTTTTCTTTATTTGTATTTTTATATGGGGATGTGGACGTTTAATTGCCACTCAAAAATTGGGATGGTGGCTGGTTATTGGTATAGCTGCAGGATGCGCATTGCTCAGCAAGTATACTGCGTTGTTAATGATTGCGGGATTAGGAGTTTGGTGCATTCTGACAGTTTTGGGTCGATCTTCTTTAAAATCCTGGAAATTATGGGGAGGGCTGTTTTTAACGATACTTATTTTCTTACCCGTGATTATTTGGAATTCAAGACATCAATGGATCAGTTTTTTAAAACAGGGTGGAAGAACAGCGGATTGGCATCCCAGTCGTGCGGTTCAGTTTTTGTCTGAATTAATGATCGGCCAGATCGGATTGGCCACTCCCATTCTTTTTGTTTGTTTTTGTTGGGCCATGATTAAACTGACAAAAATTGTTTGGGAGAGTAAAGCGGAGAATGATTTTTTATTGTGGTTATGGGTTATTATTCCAGTTTGTGTATTTGTTCAGCATGCCTTTGGGGATCGTGTACAGGCCAACTGGATGGGAATATTATATCCGGTCCTGTCTGTCATAACGGCAATTTATTTTCATCGTTTTATCAAGTCAGCCTGTATCCTCGGGAATATAATGGTTGGTTTGATTTACATTCAATCGGTTTTTGCATATTTTCCAATTCCGGCAAAATATGATCTCATGTTAAAACGATTGGGGGGGTGGGCTGAATTAGCTAAAGTGGTTTCATGTCAAATTCCTGATTCAGTTCCAATAATTGTCGATGAATATGGCATAGCTGCAGAATTGGCATTTTATGAGGTGCATCATCCAATTATTCTGGTTGATAGACGCTGGAAATATTTTGCTTTAGCTGATTACCATGGGAAAAATGGCTATTTAATTCGTACACAGCGTCGCAAAGATATGCCACCTTCAGTTTATTTTTTAAATTCAGAAAAACAGGGGATTGTCGTAAGAAGAATCAAACAGAGAATTGCGGAAACCTATAATATCTATAAAGTAGAGTTAAATTATTCAAATGCTAACCAGCATGAAATCGTTTATCTGCCCTAATGAAAATTTCAATTAGGAAGCGAGTTCTATCAATTCATCTGATAAAGGGTTGGAAACGGTTTCTTCCACTTTTTTAATTAAATTCTTTATCCTGAATGGTTTTTCAATACGTGGAAATGGTAAATCATTAATACGCTGGTTGATTTGAAAATTTCCACTCATCAAAAGTACCCTGCATTTTTTTTGCAACATTTTAAGAATCAGCGGATATGGATCCCCGTCAGGTAAATAAACATCGACAATCATGAGGGTAAATGAAGTTTCTTTGATTAGTTCAGCAGCTTCAGCAAGAGAATGTGCCAGTTGAATTGTCGGAATTCGATTGGCAAAGCTTAACTTAATAAGATCGCATATTTCAGGATGATCTTCTATAATAAGAAGAGACGTATTAGAAAGCATTTAGAAATCTATCAAAAAAATTACTTTTTTATCTTTATACCAAAAAAAAACGTATAAATAAAGTATAATTTAATATGTATAAAGGAGTAGTTAAATAATATTAATAAAGCTTATTTTAACTTTTTAATCAGGTTTTCAATCTAGTTATGAAATTGACCTCTAATTTAAGTGGCGCACCCGACAGGAATCGAACCCATAACCCCCAGATTCGTAGTCTGGTGCTCTATCCAGTTGAGCTACGGGTGCGTCTTGCCCTAGGCTTTTAACCGATCTTTTTCCCCTCTGCAAGTGTTTTTTTAACTTTTTGTGATTTTAATGTGCAATAGCGTTTGATAAGCCGTAATGATGTGGACGATAAAAGGTAATTGTCGCCCGACAGTCAGGAGTTCCATAGGTTCCAATTATATTTTTATCCTTGGCTTTCCCTTCAAAAATGAGATCGTAGGGTTTATGATCCATATCCGTACGGTGGAGGATAGCGACAAGATGTCTTGGATGTTCCTTTTTGTGATAGATACCTGTCAAGACCAATGCCCCATTATCAGGTGAAAACAATATTTTCTTTTTATCGATTCTCAGGGCGGCCATACGATCATGTGGACAAATTCCCTGTTGTGTTTCCATTTTGCCTAACCATATTCCTGTGGGGTGGTCTTCGGCTAAATGACTGCAGGCAGCAGTCAACACTAATATAAAAATAGGGATAATCCGTATTTTGCGATGGACTAATTTCAGGCGATACTTGATCACGGAATGCTCCAGAGTGAAAAAATATGAAAAGGAATTTATTTCTATATAAAGGAGAAATAGTTTTTTTTCAGATAAATTGTTTAATTTACATTTTTTTTATCTATTTGTGATATGAAAACGTATTTTACTGAAAGAGGAAGTGATTGATAAAAATGACCCAGGTAAGCGAATTGGAACAATCTTTACATCAAGAAAAGATTCTTATTCTTGATTTTGGCAGTCAGGTAACCCAGTTGATTGCACGCAGAATAAGAGAAAGTGGCGTTTATTGCGAAATATGGCCTTATACGAGTGATGATGAAAAGATTCGTTCATTTGCACCAAAAGGGATTATTTTATCTGGCGGCCCTTCCAGCGTCACTCAAATGGATGCCCCAAGGATTCCGAATGAAGTTTTTACATTAAAGGTTCCCGTATTGGGAATTTGTTATGGTGAACAGGCAATGTGTCATCAATTGGGTGGACAGGTGGAATCCGGTGACCACCGTGAATTTGGCCGTGCGTATGTTAAAATTCTTGAGGATAGTGCGTTATGTCAGGGTGTATGGTCAAAGGGGAACCGTGAACAAGTATGGATGAGTCATGGTGATCGAGTTACAAAAATCCCCCCCGGATTCAAGGTGGTAGGGGTTAGTGAGGGTGCACCCTATGCCATGATTGCTGATGAGGATCGTCACTATTATGGTGTTCAGTTTCATCCTGAAGTTGTTCATACACCTCACGGTGCCGCATTATTAAAGAATTTCACGCATAATATTGCCGGGTGTCAGGGTAATTGGACCATGGCCGGTTTTCGTAATTTGGAAATTGAACGTATTCGTCAAAAGGTTGGTGACAAAAAAGTCATCTGCGGTTTATCAGGTGGGGTTGATTCCGCAGTGGCAGCTGTATTGATTCATGAAGCTATTGGAGATCAGCTAACCTGTATTTTTGTCGATCACGGCATGCTGCGTCAAAATGAAGCGGACGAGGTTGTTAAAACATTCAAAGAGAAATTTAATATTCATTTGATTGCTAAAGACGCGTCTGACTTGTTTCTGAAAGAATTGACTGGAGTAACCGATCCAGAGGTTAAACGTAAAACCATTGGCCGTTTGTTTATCGAGGTATTTGAACAGGAGGCGCAAAAACTGGGTGGGGCTGATTTTCTGGCTCAGGGTACCCTTTATCCGGATGTTATTGAAAGCGTCAGTGTCACGGGAAAATCAGTAACTATTAAGTCTCATCATAATGTGGGTGGATTGCCTGAACGGATGAATATGAAGCTTGTCGAACCTTTACGTGAACTTTTCAAGGATGAAGTCAGGGATTTGGGTCGGGAATTGGGTATTCCAGAAAATATTGTTGGTCGTCATCCATTTCCAGGACCAGGTCTTGCCATACGAATTTTAGGGGACATTACGCGTGAACGGCTTGATTTGTTGCGTCGTGTTGATGCCGTGTATTTGGATGAAATTCGCAAGGCTGGGTTATATGACAAAATTTGGCAAGCGTTTGCTGTTTTGTTGCCTATTCGTACGGTTGGCGTTATGGGGGATAGCCGAACATATGATCAGGCTTGTGCATTGCGGGCTGTTACAAGTGTGGATGGTATGACTGCCGATGTTTATTCTTTTGATATGGAATTCCTTACCAGAGTGGCGGGGCGGATTGTTAA
This sequence comes from Commensalibacter sp. B14384M2, assembly GCF_016101865.1. Taxonomy (NCBI): domain Bacteria; kingdom Pseudomonadati; phylum Pseudomonadota; class Alphaproteobacteria; order Acetobacterales; family Acetobacteraceae; genus Commensalibacter; species Commensalibacter sp. B14384M2. The sequence continues at coordinate 168,608 of NZ_JACFPS010000001.1, forward strand.
TGAAGTCAAAGGCATTAATCGTGTAACTTATGATATTACATCAAAACCACCCGGAACAATTGAATGGGAATAAGATTGCAAGATAATCAATATCTTGAGAAAGTGTCACCTCAATTATTTCATAGGTTTAATTGGGGTGCTATCTATTGTTCAGGTTACGCATTGACAAGTTATAGACTTGTTTTTTTATATAAGGAATTTATGACAATATAATTGTATAGCCATTCTATTTTTTAAACTCGATAAATATACAGAGGTATCTGGCTAATATATTTAAAAAAAATTTTAAAATTAAATATATTGTTAAACCAATAAAGTCTGACCTATATTATACCATATTGTTATCATTTCTGATCTTTTTCGATTGTAAAATTAAAGTTTTTGTTTTTATCAAAATCTTGCATGTCAAGCCTAATGTTATGTTGATTTTATATCATCATATAGGTATGTATGTTTTTTTATATACTATATATAGAAATTTACCATTACATTTAAAATTTTATAATGGTATAGTAAGGATGTAAAATCCTTAAAGGTTTGTTGTTTTGCGAGGATATGGTTGTGACCCCAGTTGATCTGCTTGAAAAAAAGCCTGTTGCCAATGCTGGAAAAGGTAAAACAGATAATGGTTCTCTTTTTACAGATGCCTTGGCAGGAAAAATACAGTTGTATGGGCGTTATCAGGTTAAATTAGATCATTCTCGTGATGCTTTATTGACAGATTTTGGTAAAGCGACGCTTGATGACCGTTATCTTATTGAGGGTGAAAGCTACCAAGAGCTGTTTGCAAGGGTGGCTTCCTACTACGGGGATGATGCGGAACATGCCCAGCGTTTATATGACTATATGTCTCAGCATTGGTTTATGCCGGCCACTCCAGTACTGTCAAATGGTGGGACGGCCAGAGGGTTGCCTATTTCCTGTTTTTTGAATGAAGCGGAAGACAGCCTGAAGGGAATTGTTGAACTGTGGAATGAAAATGTCTGGCTTGCCTCTCGTGGCGGGGGAATTGGATCTTATTGGGGAAATTTGCGTTCTATTGGTGAAAATGTTAGTCGGAATGGCAAAACTTCAGGTGTCATTCCATTCATAAGGGTGATGGACAGCCTGACCCTGGCAATTAGTCAGGGATCTTTGAGACGGGGTTCAGCAGCTGTTTATTTGCCTATCTGGCATCCTGAAATTGAGGAATTTATTGAATTACGCAGACCAACGGGTGGAGATCCCAATCGTAAAGCCTTGAATCTACATCATGGTGTTCTAATTTCTGACGCTTTTATGCGTGCAGTTGAAAATAATGAGGAATGGGCGCTTGTCTCCCCAAAAGATCAGTCAGTCATTAGGAAAATTTCTGCCCGTTCTTTGTGGATCAGGCTGCTGACGACACGAATTGAACAGGGTGAGCCTTATATTGTCTTTTCCGATACGGTGAATAATGCCCGTCCTGAACATCATAAACTGGCTGGACTGGAAGTAAAAACCTCTAATCTTTGTGCTGAAATTACGTTACCTACAGGAATAGATCATAAAGGAAAGGAACGGACGGCTGTTTGTTGCCTTTCCTCTTTAAATCTTGAATATTGGGATCAATGGTCAAGAAACCCACAATTTATCCAGGATGTCATGTTGTTTCTTGATAATGTTTTGCAGGATTTCATTGATCATGCTCCTGACGAAATGGAACGTGCAAGATATGCTGCTGCACGTGAACGTTCCGTTGGTATGGGTGTAATGGGTTTTCATTCTTTTCTTCAAGCTCATAAAATTCCGTTTGAAAGCGTTATGGCAAAAGTATGGAACAAGAAAATGTTTCAGCATATACGTCAGGAAGCGGACAAGGCATCCGTTACCCTGGCGAATTTGCGTGGACCTTGTCCGGATGCCGCCGATTATGGCATTAATGAGCGCTTTTCAAACAAGATTGCGATTGCGCCAACGGCTTCCATTTCGATTATTGCGGGAAATGCAAGTCCCGGTATTGAACCAATTACGGCCAATGTATTTTTGCAGAAAACCTTATCAGGCTCCTTTACCGTAAGAAATAGGCATTTACGTAAGGTATTGCAGGAAAAAGGCCAGGATACTGATGCGGTCTGGTCTTCTATCACTTTAAACAAAGGGAGTGTTCAACATCTTGATTTTCTGACTCAGGATGAAAAGGATATTTACAAAACAGCATTTGAGTTGGATCAACGTTGGATCATTGAACATGCTGCTGACCGTTCACCTTTTATCTGTCAGTCTCAATCAGTTAATTTATTTGTTCCAGCCAATGTTCACAAGCGTGATTTACATATGATGCATTATCAGGCATGGAAAAAAGGAATGAAATCTCTGTATTATTGCCGTTCTCTTTCTATCCAGCGTGCAGATACTGTTAGTAATTTGGCAGTTAAAGAGGATATTTTAAATAGAGGTGATCAGATACAGGCTGATACCTCGACAAGTTATGAAGAATGTCTATCTTGTCAATAATATTGGTTTGAAGGCCTTTTTAGAAGAAAAGGTCTTTTTTGTTAACTGGGCAAACAAAAGTCTGATCTAAACGGATTTTATTCTTTCTATATCCTTAATATTTTAAGATTTAGGAAGATTTTTGGCCGATATAGGTGATATTCATTTATAAACAAGATGATATTGCTTTTTAAACAGACATCTATTTATGATATCAATCGAAATATTGATTTTGTCTTTAATATTTTTTGTAAAAAGGACACATATTGAATGTCATCTATTCCTCAAATTAAATTAAATGATGGGACGAATATTCCTGCTGTTGGATTTGGCACTTACAAACTTAACGGTAGGGAAGGGGTAAAATCTATCATCAGTGCCATTCATAATGGTTACCGTTTGTTGGATTCAGCTTTTAATTATGAAAATGAAGGTGCTGTTGGTGAAGCGGTCCGACAATGTGGAATTTCCCGTGATCAGTTGCGAATCACTTCCAAATTACCAGGACGTCGTCATCAATATGATCAGGCATTGTTAACGATTGAGGAATCTTTATATCGTGCACAGCTTGATTATTATGATATATATTTGATTCATTGGCCTAACCCGATAACAGGAAAATATCTTGAAGCCTGGGAAGCTCTGGTCGAGGCGAAAAAAAGAGGGATGATTAAATCCATAGGTGTTTCAAATTTCCTGCCTGAGCATCTTGATCGTATTATTAAGGAAACAGGGGTGACACCAAGTATTAACCAAGTGGAATTGCATCCATATTTCTCCCAGGCAAAACAGCGTGCCTATGATAAAAAATTGGGAATTGTTACAGAGGCCTGGAGTCCACTGGGCCGTGCCAATGATCTGTTGACACACCCGATCCTGAAAGAAATTGCCAAAAATTATCATAAGTCGGTAGGACAACTAATTTTGCGCTGGCATGTCCAGCTTGGTGTTGTTCCCATTCCAAAAGCAACATCAGATCAAAGGCAAAAGGAAAATCTTGACATATTTGATTTTGATATTACGACAGAAGATATGCAAAAAATTGATGCATTATCAAAACCAGATGGTCGTTTAAAAGGACAGGATCCCTCAAAATATGAAGAATTTTAATTCTTAATATTATTCCCTCAGGATTAATATCTATTTGACCCTGAGGAATAACAGGGAATTCCTAAACTGTCATGCTTTCAAAAGCTTCTTCCCAGGTTCCTTCTGTGGCGGCTCGGCTATATTCGGTGGCACGATTTTCAAAGAAATTGGTATGTTCAACAGCATTGAGCATTTCATCCATCCAGGGTAACGGATTTTTATCAATATCGTAAATTGTATCCAGACCTAACTGTGTTAAGCGGCGATTGGCAATGAAACAAATATAATTTTTGACATCCTGTGCGGTTAGTCCTTCGACGGAACCCATTTCGAAAGCTAGGTCAATAAAGGCAAATTCATGTTCAACGATAGTTTTACATATATGGATCAGCTCTTGTTGAAAGTTTTCCGTCCACAAATGGGGATTTTCTTGAATGAACGTACGGAAAAGCTTGATAATGGATAGGCAATGTAATGTTTCATCTCTTACTGACCACGAAATAATCTGCCCCATTCCTTTTAATTTATTAAAACGTGGAAAGTTCATAAGGATGGCAAAGGATGAGAATAATTGTAATCCTTCAGTGAATGCTCCGAAAACCGCCATTGTTTTGGCAATTTCGAGTGGATTATCAATTGAAAAATTCTGCATGTAGTCATATTTGTCTTTCATTTCCTTATATTTGAGGAAAGCAGAATATTCGACTTCCGGCATACCAATAGTATCAAGAAGATAACTATATGCCGCGATATGAATCGTCTCGATATTGGAGAATGCTGACAGCATCATAAGAACCTCAATAGGTTTGAATACCTGGCTGTAATATTTCATATAGGCATTATTTACCTCGACATCTGATTGCGTAAAGAATCGAAAGATTTGGGTGATCAAATTCCGTTCGGGTTTGGTCAATTTTTTATGCCAGTCCTTGACATCTTCTGCCAATGGAACCTCTTCAGGTAACCAATGTAGTCTCTGTTGGGTCAGCCATACATCATAGGCCCAAGGATAATGAAAGGGTTTGTAAACTGGGTTATACGTCATCAGATTATGTGTTTGTGCTGGTTTTGAATCTTGCTTTTCCACAGTTTTAACTCCTTGGGTGATTTATGATTTAATTATGCTCTTTTATCAATATATAGTCATATAAATAAATTTAATATCGATATATAGTGTTTTATAAAAATAAACTTCTTGACTTAGATTCATCCCATATAAACGCTTATATCAAGATAACAAGGTTAGTTTTTTTCCCTGACGCAAGATTCGATTTGTTTCATTGGTAAATTCTCCATTGTCATTATGTAGTATCAGGCCTGGTGCAATCTGACTCCCTCCGGTCGATCCCATTCGTCCTTGTAAAAGTATAATTCGGGGTGGTCGGTTTAGTTTTGGCCATAAAGGAAATAGAATAACCGATCCCAGTTTATATTGATACATAAGGGCACTTGCTTCACTATACAGGCTGGCTGAAAGGGCCAGAGTTAATGTTCCTCCTTGTCGTAATGGACGGCTTAAAGCATAAATCCATTCAGCAAGCAAGCCTCGGGGAAGTTTTTTTGCAAGATTTTTTTCTGGGTCTGGTGAAGGACAGCTATTATGTTGATGCCAGGGAGGGTTGGCGAAGACATGATCAACATGTTCCTGACCATTAGGTAAAAATGTAAAAGGACGTTTTGGAAGTTTCGGTAATGTGACCTGCATTGCCTTTAGATTGGACATCGCATTAAGTTGAAAATTTTCATTTGCCAGTTCAACCATCTCTGGATGTTGCTCAAAACCTATTCCAGTAATCAAGGGAATACGATAGGCAAGACACATCAATCCTGCACCTGCTCCACATCCACCCTCAATAATTATCTGTTTTTTTTTGGCTGGAATACTGGCTGCCATCAATATGGGCTCGAGGGCTGTCCTGTATCCTTTTTGGAATTGTTTATAAAATATCTTTCCTTCTAATAACGTTCCATTGGATGTATTTTTTGATTTATGGTGTATATAAGGTGACGTAAAAGAAAGCGACTGCATAAATCATTAACCAAATAAATATGTTAGACAAATAAAATGTATTCTAGCGTAACCGATAATGAAATGTTAATGATAATGATCAATTCTGTTTTTATTTTTACAACTTGAATAAATTTTTATAAGTTTTATATAGGGTCGGTTGGATCAACATATGCCAATGAGACAGAAGGTAGAAAGTAAAATGCCTGTTCTGATGGGGAAAGAAGAACCTTTACAAGCATTAGTGGATTATTTAGCTGTTGACATGCAAGCTTGTAATCATGTCATTATGGATCGGATGCAAAGCTCCGTACCGTTAGTTTCACAATTGGCAGCACATCTAATTGTGGCAGGAGGAAAGCGTTTAAGACCTTTACTAACCTTGGCCTCAGCACGATTATGTGGATACGAAAAAGATTCTGCAGATCACATTACACGTCATGTCCGGTTGGCTGCCTGTATTGAATTCCTTCATACCGCGACCCTGTTGCATGATGATGTGGTTGATGAAAGTATGTTGCGACGGGGGACGGAAAGTGCAAATGCTGTTTTTGGCAATTCAGCGTCTGTATTGGTGGGAGACTTTCTTTTTTCCCGTGCATTTCAGATCATGACAGAAGATGGTTCCTTAGAAGTTATGCGAATCATTTCAAAAGCTTCGGCAACCATTGCTGAAGGTGAAATTTTGCAAATGACCGTACAGAATGATTTGTCAACTTCAATATCACGCTATTTTGAAGTTATTCATGGAAAGACTGCGGCATTATTTGCGGCTTCTTGTCGAGTTGGAGCTATTGTAGCCAATCAATCAAGACAGCATGAATTGGCATTGGAATCTTTTGGTACAAATTTGGGAATGGCTTTTCAGCTGGTTGATGATGCATTGGATTATTCAGCGAAACAGGAAGAATTGGGTAAAACGATTGGCGATGATTTCCGTGAGGGTAAAATAACCTATCCAATTTTGATTGCCTATGAAAAGTCCACTCCAGTGGAAAAGGAATTTTGGCAACGGGTGATACAGGATGGCAAGCAAGAAAAAGGGGATTTAAAACAGGCCCTAACCCTTATTCGAAAGTACAATGTAATTGAAGAAACCCTTAAAGAGGCTATGGTTTTTGCAAATAAAGCCAGTTCAGCGCTTGATGTTTTTCCAGAGAGTGAACTACATACTATCTTGAAAAATATTGCTAATTACACCGTGCATAGACATTTTTAAAATTGGTTTATTGCAACATAAATGTTTTGATTTGTGTAAATTTCATCAGGGCAAGCTGACTTAAAAGGGGTTTGTCCTGAGTTAATGGTGCAGTAGAATAAAAACAGTTATTTACGTTGTTATCAGTATGTGAAAATTTCTCTTGCCGTAAAATGTCAATAGTGTGCTTGGCTACAGCAGATGCGGGATCCAGCCATTGAATGGATGGGGATGTGTTCTGACGTAAAAGATCAAGAATAAAGCTGTAATGGGTACATCCTATACATATTGCATCCATTTGATCAGAATATGGATGATTAAACATATTATCAAGTTCTTGCTGGATTAGATGTATATCGCAAGACTTTGTCCGGAAATAATTCTCTGCCAGTTTTGCAAGTACAGGAGAACCATAAGCGATAAGTTTGCAATCCGAGGCAAATTGTTCTTTTAAATGACATAAATAGGGTCGTGCAATGGTTGCACGTGTTGCCAATAATCCAATTATTTTGCTTTGACTCACACGGGCGGCCCATCGAACAGGTGGAACACAGCCAACAAATGGAATGAAAGGATATATTTTCCTCAGCCTGTCGAGTGCAATAGTACTGGCGGTATTACAGGCAATGATAACAAGGTTTGGTTTAATTGACTGAATCGCCTGTCCGATAAGATTGATAATTCGTTCAACCAGAAAATTATCTTCTTGCTCACCATAAGGGAAAACAAGGTTGTCGGCAAGATAGTCAATTGAAACCTGTAAATCAGTTGTTTTCAATTGTGTTTGGAGGTTTTGAACGATGCCTAAACCTCCAATACCAGAATCGAATGCTAAAACACGATAAGGCATAGGGTATAAAAGATTATAAACGGGATTGTTTATAAGCTAGAGCCTCCTGTTCATTGCTGACTCCGCCATGCTTGGCAGACCATGCGCAAGGATCTTCAAGGAAACGTCTGATTTCTGAGGTATCTCCATTTGAAAAGGCTGGGTATTCTGAACTGACTTCTAAAATATCCCACCAAGTGCAAAGGGAATGCAGACTGATACCAATATCATTTAGTGTCTGATAAGCGCTTGAAAAAACTCCATAAAAGAAAACAACAAAAGCATGATCAACAATTGCACCAGCCTTGCGTAAAGCTTTGGCAAACCCAACCTTGGAAATACCATCTGTAGTTAAGTCTTCCACCAAAAGAGTACGCATATTTTCAGGTACATCCCCTTCGATCTGTGCATTTTTACCAAATCCTTTAGGTTTTTTGCGGACATAGGCCATTGGAGTCATCATTCGGTCTGCGAACCATGCAGCAAATGGAATTCCAGCTGTTTCACCACCCACGACGGCATCAAAAGATTCATATCCAACGTGACGATAAATTTTTTCAACCCCTAATTCAATAATCTTTGCCCGGGCACGAGGATAAAAAATAATTTTACGACAATCAATATAAACAGGGGATTTCCAACCGGCGGTAAGTAGATACGGATCATCAGGACGAAAATTTACAGCCTGGATTTCCAAAAGAAGCCGAGCGGTAATAAGAGCGGCGTCACGATCCCATTCAGTTACACGAGGTGAACGTGGTTGTTTTTTATTAAAAAGTGAAGTATGAGTTTGTGACATAGAGTGATTGCCTTATTCGTAAAGTAGAGAAAGCAGGTAAATAAGGTTTTCTTATATACTTTTTAGAAAAAAAGTGCAGTAATTAAATTTTTTTATAAAAAAATTGATAAAAACTAAATTAATAATATATTTCTATCAATAGATACTGATTTTGGGATATACTACCAAAGTCAAAGTAAATCGTTGGTATTAAGTAGAAAAAGTATGGCTATTCAATTAGACCACATTCATCGTCGGTGTGAAAAATCGGTTATTACTGCCTATCAAGAGTTAAAAGCTGTTGGTGTAGGGGAAATGCAAATTTTTCAGAGCTGCGTTCTTTTATATCAAATTTATCATCCGGAATCTTCAGTAAATGAGGCTCGTCTTCTCGTGTCTGAATGGATTGACTATCATATTTATGATAAAAAACAGAATGGCAAAACCACTGGATGCGATTGCAACTAGAGGAAAAACCAGGTAAGGAAATTGTTATTTGAATTTCCTTACCTGAAAAGTTTTCTTATCTAAATTAGTTTATTTATTTAAGTCTCTACGCTGATGGCCTGTATATAGCTGACGAGGACGATAAATTCTTCGTAATGGATCATTAAAGGCCTCTTTCCATTGACTTACCCATCCTACTGTGCGTGCAACAGCAAAAAACGCGGTAAACATTGATTTGGGTATTCCCATTGCCTTGAAAATGATTCCAGAGTAGAAATCTACATTTGGATAAAGTTTACGTTGAACGAAATAATCGTCATTCAGTGCATATTTTTCTAGTTCAATAGCGAGTTCCAGTAATGGATCGTGTTTAATACCCAATTCCTCAAGGACTTCATAACAGGTCTGTTGCATGATTTTTGCCCGTGGATCGAAATTTTTGTAAACGCGATGCCCAAATCCCATTAACCTGACATTACTGTTTTTATCCTTCACCTTTGCAATAAAATCAGGGATATTTTCTTTTGAGCCTATTTTTCCAAGCATTTGTAAAACCGCTTCATTTGCACCACCATGCGCGGGTCCCCAAAGAGCGGCAATACCTGCGGCAACACAGGCAAACGGATGTGATCCTGTTGATCCTGTCAATCGTACTGTGGATGTTGAGGCATTTTGTTCATGATCAGCATGTAAAATCAAAATACGGTCCAATGCATTGCTGAGGATTGGATTGACCTTATAGGGTCTATCCGCACGGGCAAACAGCATGTTAATAAAATTTTCTGAATATGAATAATCCGCTCTTGGATAGACAAAAGGTTCCCCTCGGGAATATTTGTAGGCCCATGCCGCAAGAGTGGGCATTTTTGCAATCAGACGAACAGCGGAAAGATCACGACTTTCTTCGTTAGATATGTCAATGCCTTCGGGATAGAAAGCTGATAATCCACCAACTGTTCCACATAACATGGCCATTGGATGTGCATCGCGACGATAGCCGTTAAAGAAATTTCGAATTTGCTCATGAAGAAGAGAATGATTAAGTAACCGTTCTTTAAAATCCTCGTGCTCTTCTTTGGATGGAAGTTCTCCGTACAAAAGAAGATATGCCACCTCTGCGAAACTTGATTTTGCAGCAAGCTGTTCGATTGGATACCCGCGATATAAAAGGATACCTTTTTCACCATCAATGAATGTGATCTTACTTTCACAAGCGGCAGTACTGCCCAATCCAGGATCAAAGGTAAATAAACCCAATTCTTTGGTCAAACTGCGAATATCAACGACACTATTTCCACTTGCCCCTGATAGAACTGGTAATGTAGCTGTTTTCCCCTGAAAAGTAATGGTAACGGTTCCGTCATCTTGAGGAGGTGAGAAAGACATAGCTTCCGTGTCTGACTGTTTCATACTATATTCAACCTTATTGTGATTTAACAATGTCTTTAAATTTAATGCATAAAAATGCTCAATCTTCACCATACCAGAATACACAGAGAAGTTTTTTCACGTCTCTGAGAGCTTGGCATTTAAATAAATTATATTTAAAATTGTTTTGCTGAGTCTTAATATAAAGAATTGCATGCACAACCAAAAATAAAAAATAAGAGATGATTTAATTTTTCTTATCAATTTTTTGTTTGGCAATTGCTTTATGATGTTGAATAACTTCCGTAATGATGAAATGAAGAAATTTTTCAGCGAAATTGGGATCCAGATGGGCGGATTTGGCCATTTCTCTCAATCGTGCAATTTGTTCAGATTCTCTTTGAGGATCAGAAGGGGGTAACTGATAAGTTGCTTTCAATTCACCCACTTTTTGGGTCAAACAAAATCGTTCGGCCAGAATATGAATTAACGCATTATCAATATTATCAATGCTTTGGCGCAACTTTAATAATTCTTGTTTAGCTTTTTCTGGAGAAAGTGGTGGTTGTTTAATCATACAATCTACCTTTTTACATAAATTTTGGATAATAATTTTTAATTTGAATTAAATTGGAATATCGATCCACGATAAATGACCGCCTTTACCCGCTCCAGTATCCATAAAAACGGCTGTCCCTCCGGCATATCCTTTGCGGATCCAGGGACGTCCGTCCGTGGATCTGCAATCATGTCCGCAATATAGGGTATAACCTGATGGAATATGATTAACCCAGTTTAGTCTGCGGACCGGATAACCATTTGCAAGGGTTTTATTGGTTGTTTCCCCATACAATGTGCGGGATAACAAGGCATTTATCGGTGTCAATGGATTGGCTGGCGGGGGTTCAACCAGCATTCTGGTATGAAATCCGCCATGAACAAAAATAAAATTCTTAAAAATTAACCAGGCAGGAGCTTTTTCCAAAGCTTGCAAGATTTTATCGGTTAGTTTTTTATCAGGATGTTGGTTGATTTGATCAAGGGTTCTGGTCAGGATATTATCTTTTCTTACCCTGAATCCCTTGAGAAACAATCCCAGTTTTCGGTCATGATTGCCAATCAAGAAAATTCCTCTTTTTTCATCCTGAACCTGTAACATTAACGCCATTACAGCACCACTATCCGGTCCGTAATCGACCAAGTCCCCCAGTTGAATGATGAAGTGATCTGTTTCAACAGCATGTCGAAAACCGTTAATATCACCATGGACATCCCCGATAATTCTGAAATTTTTGAAACGAGTGGATAATGTGGCAAACATCGCTATAGTATAAACCATAAAGTTTTTTACTTTGCATCTATATATTGCAAAAATGTTTTTTTTATTGAATATCTCACTTTTTTTTGTTGGAAGAATTGAACTTTATGATCTTAATTAAAAGAAAAAAAAATATATAGTTTTATTTAAGTTAAGATTTTAAAGGATTAGTCATGTCTCAAAATAATCGTATTCAACATCAGGGATTAAAACGAAAAGTCTGCTCGGCTGAAGAGGCCGCGCAATTTATTCATGCGGGTGATTTGATAGGTACAAGTGGATTTACGGGGTCAGGATATCCGAAGGCAGTTCCTCAGGCTTTGGCTAATAGAATTAAGGAAGCTCATGCGTTAGGTAAGGAATTTAAAGTCAAACTGATAACTGGAGCGTCAACAGGACCAGAACTTGACGGTGCATTGGCGGAGGTTAACGGAGTTTCTTACCGTTCCGCGTTTAATACTGATCCAATTATGCGTAAACGGATCAATAGTGGGGATACTGATTATCTTGATATGCATTTGGGACAGGTTGCCCCCTTATATCGTACAGGTGTTTTGGGTGAAATGGATGTCGCCATTATCGAGGTCGTACGTATTTGCGAAGATGGTCGGTTGGTTGCTTCCTCGGCTCTGGCCAACAATCAGCTTTGGTTGAATAGTGCAAAAAAAATTATCCTTGAAGTCAATCAATGGCAAAGTGCAGGTCTGGAGGGTATGCATGATGCATGGGAGGTTTCAACCTCTTTTCCTCATCAGATTATTCCATTGTCCTCCCCTTGTGATCGTATAGGTCAACCATATATGACTGTTGATCTGAATAAAGTGGTGGCTGTTGTGGAAACGAACGCTCCAGATCGAAATGCCCCTTTTAGTCCCAGTGATGAAAACGCAAAATTGATTGCTGGACATTTAATGGAATTTTTCAGATATGAAGTGAAAAGAGGTAAAGTGCCGCCTCAACTTTTTCCGTTACAATCCGGGGTTGGCAATGTTGCCAATGCGGTTATGGAGGCTTTGGGCGAAGGGGATTTTGACAATCTGACCGCATTTACGGAGGTGATTCAGGACGGTATGTTGAATATGCTTGAAACTGGGAAAATGAAGGTTGCTTCGGCGACATCCTTTTCTCTAAGTCCTGAAAAAGCGGAGTATTTTAACGATAACACTGATTTTTTCCGTGACAAAATCATTTTAAGGCCTTCTGAAATCAGTAATCATGTCGGTGTTATTCGCCGGTTAGGATGCATTTCCATGAACGGCGCCATCGAAGCGGATATTTTCGGCAATGTCAATTCCACCCATATTATGGGTTCAAGAATGATGAATGGAATTGGTGGTTCTGGGGATTATGCAAGAAACGCCTATGTATCGATTTTCATGACTCCATCCTTGGCCAAAGGAGGAAAGATTTCCTCAATTGTTCCGATGGTATCTCATGTGGATCATATTTATCAGGATGTTCAGGTTATTGTAACCGAGCAGGGATTGGCAGATTTACGGGGACTGTCACCGCGTCAAAGAGCAAAACTTGTTATTGAAAATTGTACGCATCCCACTTTTAGACCTCTATTGAGGGAATATTATCAAATGTCCCTAAAAAATAATATGGCTCATACTCCTATTTTGCTTAAGGAAGCCCTGTCATGGCATGAACGGTACATCGATACAGGTACAATGATCCCCTGATTTTTCATGCAATTGTTAATTTGCTTAAATTAGATTTTTTAAGCAAATTATAATGGATAGTTTAATAGGAATTATATTGAACAGATCCAAAATGGTGACGATTATATTCAAGCTGGTTTGGAGATAGTTGAAAGCCAACAGCAAGTTCATATCCATCAGGGGTACGGGCAGTTGTGGCGGGAACTTTGAACATCAATTTTTTGGATTCAAGCTTCACTTGATCAATATTATTGGGGAAACTAACTTCCGCAATCATTTCCTGTTTATCAACGACTTTTCCATTATGAATGGTTGCAATGAAATATGGGATTTTGAAAGAATGAGTCTGGGCTGCTGGTCCTCGCTGAATCTGAAGGGTCACACTCAGTTGTGTATCAATGTAGTCTTGATAGCTTAAATTTCTCTTTCTTCGTTCTTTATTTTTTTCGTTCTTTGGATCATCAGTGCAATTGCCTGATATTTCTATGATGCTGGCTTTAGTTATAAGATGAGGGAGACTATCCTGATTATTTTCAAAAACAAAATAATCTGATGCTGCAGGAAGAATACTAACTTTGGGACAGGCAGGAGGAAAATCATATGTTACTTTTTCTGCACATCCCCACAGAAAAAATGTGAAGGGTAAAAAGGCGAGGGGTGTTTTTATCGTCTTTTTTGTCAAAACACTTGAAAGGATCATCGCTTTCCTGCCAGTTATAGAGAAGAGGTTGTTAATAAATAATAAAATATATACCATAAAACAAATTGTTTTAATGTGAAATATATTCTTTATAATTAATTTTAAGTTCTGATGTTTAATAACAGCTTGTTTACCTGATAAAATCCAAATATAAAGTTTATAGATTTTTAATAACTTGGAAAAATTATGTCTGACCAACATTTAAAGAATTCAGAAAATCAAACTCGTGCGTTAAAAGTATTATTGGCTGGCCCTCGTGGGTTTTGTGCAGGGGTTGATCGAGCTATTCGTGTTGTAGAAGAAGCTTTGCGACGGTACGGGGCACCAGTATACGTTCGTCACGAAATCGTTCATAATCGGACAGTTGTTGAAAATTTAGAAAAAAAGGGGGCTATTTTTGTGGAGGAACTGGATGAGGTTCCAGCAGATGCACATGTGGTTTTTTCAGCGCATGGTGTTCCCAAAACTGTGCCCCTAGAAGCCCAAAGACGTAACCTGTTATATCTTGATGCTACATGTCCCTTGGTTTCCAAGGTTCACAGAGAGGCGGAACGGCATTTTGCCAATGGCGGTGAAGAAAGCCGTCATATCTTGATGATTGGTCATGCAGGTCATCCCGAAGTTGTTGGAACGATGGGGCAATTGCCACCAGGTGCGGTAACCCTTATTAAGGACGCAGAGGAAGCCCGTACTGTACAACCTGAAAATCCAGACCGTTTGGCATTTATAACACAAACTACGCTTTCTGTGGATGATACCGCAGAAATTGTTGCCATTTTAAGGCAACGATTTCCCAAGATCGAGGGGCCAAAGCGTGAGGATATATGTTATGCAACTACAAATAGACAGGAAGCCGTAAAAAGAATTGCGGCAGAGTGTGATTTGATGTTCGTGATCGGTTCCCCAAACTCTTCCAATTCACAACGGTTGCGTGAGGTTGCTGAACGTTCGGGAGCGCCACGGGCAATTTTGATACCGAAACTGGAAAACATGGATTGGAAAGATCTGGAAGGCGTGAATGTATTGGGGATCACGGCAGGAGCCTCTGCACCTGAATCCCTTGTGCAAGAAATACTTGAAGCCTTGTCCAAACATTTTACGCTCGATATCGAAGAACGGATTGTCAAAGAGGAACATGTTACATTCAGTCTGCCAGCTCCCCTAGGATAAAATAGAGAAACATAGAGTTAATACATGGCTGTTTATACAAATGTTTCTGAACAACAAGTATCATCTTGTCTTCAAAATTATCCTGTCGGTCAACTTGTTCGGTTAAAGGGTATTGCCCAGGGGGTCGAGAATAGCAATTTTCTTCTTGATACCACCCAGGGGAAATATATTCTTACCCTTTATGAAAAACGTATAAAAAGAGAAGAACTTCCATGGTATATGGATTTGATGCAGTTTTTTGCGCAACATCATATCCGTTGCCCCTTACCTGTCAGAACAAAAGAGGGTGAATGCCTGATTGAGCTGAATGAACGTCCGGCAGCAATTTTTACTTTTTTGGATGGAAAAGAAGTTTCGGAAATTTTGCCGGAACACTGTTTTGCCTTGGGCGTCTCGATGGCTCGGATGCATCAAGTTGGTCTGGAATTCAAGCGGAATAAAAAAAATCATGTGGGGCCGGACAGCTGGAATGCGTTACTTGAAAAATCGGTTAATCACGGGCATGATGATTTAATAAGGGAAATTGATCCTGTTCTAAGAAAAATCATTCAATCCTGGCCTACCCGACAAGAGGGTTTGCCAGTGGGTCAGATACATGCAGATTTATTTCCTGATAATGTTTTTTTTCAAGATAATCGTCTAAGTGGATTTATAGATTTTTATTTTGCCTGTACTGATTTCCTGGCTTATGATCTTGCAATTGCTTTAAATGCATGGTGTTTTAAAGAAACGGGTGAGTATCTTGTCAAACGAGCAAGGGCTTTGGTTGCAGGTTATCAGTCTGTTCGTATTCTGACTGAGAAAGAAAGATTGTTGTTACCCATTTTTAAAATGGGGGCGGCATTGCGCTTTTTACTGACGCGCCTACATGATCTGGTTTATACGCCTTCAACAGCTTTGGTTACTCCTAAAGATCCGCAACCTTATTTATACAGGCTAAGATATCATCAACTTAACAAAGTTGAAACATATGAATTTTGATCGAAGCAATTTTCAAAAAGGTTTTGTTGAAATCTGGACAGATGGAGGGTGCAGTCCCAATCCAGGTCCTGGCGGATGGGGAGTGTTATTACGCTTCAAGGGAATTGAACGTGAGTTAAGTGGTGGGGAAATGGAAACGACAAATAATCGTATGGAACTGACTGCCGCTGCTGTGGCTTTGGAGACATTGACCCGTTCTTGTCATGTGGATTTGTATACGGATAGTCAATATGTCCGCCGTGGAATTACTGAATGGTTTGAAGGCTGGAAAAAAAACGGCTGGAAAACAGCGCGGAAAAAACCGGTTGCGAATACTGATTTATGGCAGCGATTGGAAAGTGCCGCCGCCAGGCATCAAATTCAATGGCATTGGGTAAAAGGACATAACGGATGTCCTGAAAATGAACGGGTTGATCAGTTGGCCACGTCAGCCAGAAAAAAAATAACAGAAACAGGTTAACTAGCTAGCGCACTTTGTTTTGTTGTAAAATTGCACTGCGATTGCCTCCTGGTTGCCCGGCAAATGTATCATAGGATGCACTTGCATTATAGGGAGGTTGTACAGGTGCGTTAAAATACGCCCGAATTCCTGTCCCGGGAATATTGACTGAAGGACCGTTATAGGGTCTGACAGGCGATTGGCTTGGAGTGGACCCTGGCAATCCCTCACCTTTTTGAGAAGTTATTGAATCTGACTGTGTGGTTGTCATTGAATTATCATAGCTGACAGGTTTATATTCTGACATGCCAGGTCTTGAAGGGGGCGGAGGTAATGGATTTGGAGCCTGGTTTTTCGTATTATTTGAAACTGCACCAGAAATTTGAGCCTGAACAACCATAGGAATGATGCCTGTCAATAAACAAATGGTTAAAATCAGACCGGTTCGAAAATGAGAAACAGATTTCATTTTGTTATATGCCATTATTTTTAAATCTTACTTACATATATAAAAATAATCTATTTTTAAAAGTAATCAATTGGCAACTTTTTCTTTTCTAAAAAAGATGACTTTTTTGTCATATTATTTCCCTTAAAAGGGATTATGGTTAATGATATCAAATTATAACCAATTTATCATCATTGGAATAGGTATTGACAAATGAATACAGAAAATAATCAGACGATTGTTCCTTATTCTTTAAATGACCAAGAGGTTCAGGATCTTACAGTTGCGCTGAAACAGCTGGAAGCAGGACGCGGCGTGTTATTGCGATTGGCCGATATTATGGGAGGAGCTGTAGGACAAGCCATAAAATTAGGTGAAAGAGGACTGAGTCTTTCACCAAGGATACAGAAAAAAATAGAGAAATTCACCAATGTTTCCATTCAGCGCGCTTTTGAAATTGCCATTTTAGGATTGAACAGAAAAACAGAGAAAACGGATTCAAATTTATCAAAAGCTGTCTGGCGTGATCGAATAATGAAAGCCATGGTTGTTACGTCAGGTGCAGTTGGAGGGTTCACTGGATTGGGTGGTATGTTGCCTGATATCAGTCTGACTACCCTTGCTCTTATGCGTGAAATTGCTCATGTTGCGCAAGAGGAAGGGGAGAATCTACAAAATGAAGATACTAAACGCGCCTGTCTAGAAGTATTTGCATTACGGTCTTTTGCTAATTTGGGTATAGATAAAGATAATCAGCTGGGTTTTTTTTCAGCCAGATTAATGTTGCGTGGTCGTCCGATGATTTTGCTCATGGCTGACGTTTCTTACCAATATGGATTGAGCCTTTCCCAAAAACTGAGTATGCAGATGATGCCTGTTGTTAGCGCATTATGTGGTGCCTCATTAAATATGGCCTTTTTAAATCATTATCGTTCTTTGGCAAGACTACATTTTGTTATACGTCGATTGGAACGTGAACATGGAATGTTAGCTCGGGAAACAATTGAGTATATTTGTAAAAATCATATAAATTCCGATAATTTTTTTTAATGACATGATCAGATCATGTTCATGTTATCATGATTTAATCATTACAATAGAATTGGACGTGCAAAGTTTATTCAAGATTAAGGCATTATAGATTTTTAGTTAACGAGATATCAATTAAGTTTAGTTTAAGGGGGATTGAAACGGAATTGATTCCGTCTATAATTCGGTATTTGTAAAGTCAATATATTAAGGATAAAGTGATGTTGTATAATTTTAGGGCGCTATGCTCTTCTTTTTATAAAAAAAAGGGTTATACGGGATCAATTCTTATTGGTACCACTTTTTTTGCCGCCCTACCGGCCTATGCCCAAGAAAAGCATCCTTTATTTATGCCGAAACGAGATGTAACGGTTGTTTATGCCGTGCAGCCGGAAAATTCATCATTGGCCCAAAAACGCAAGATATATTTTTCTGGAAATGGAACTCTATTTCGAATTGATGGTCCCAACAATATTGGGTTCACCCTTATTGATTCAGCTAAGCAAACGGCAACGGTTGTTTCCAATAAGTCGCGAGTTTATACGGTGATACCAAGTAAATCGGGCAAGGGTGGTCTTTTTTTGGATGAAAGTCTACATTTCAGAAAAAAGGGAACAGATCGTATATTGGGTATTTTGTGTCATCATTGGTCAGTTCAAGGAACAAAAGGACATTCGGATGTTTGTGTAACTGATGAAGGCATATTATTACGGCAGGAAGGAACGGATATTGATGGTATTGATGGTAAAACAGAAGCCCTTTCAGTGCAATTTGATGCTTTGTCTCCCTCCACATTTCAAGTTCCGGTAGGATATCAGCAGGTTAGACTTCCCCAGCAAAAGGGGGAAAGTCCCACTTTGGTTTCACCCAATGCCAACGCTCAGCCTCTTTCACCTATCCAGGCTAAAAAATCGGAAAATGGGAATAAGGTGGATGCCAGCCAAAATCCTTTTATTACTCCTCAAAGGGATGTTGATGTGGTTTATGCAATCGCTGGTCCCATGCCTGGTTTACCTCCATTTCATCAGAGAATGCGCTGGTCCGTGGAACAATGGAAACAAAGAATTGATTCCCAGGGGATTGATACATACATGATAACTGATTATCGCACGCAGCGATTAACCGTTTTAAACCCCCAGTTAAAGAAAAAAACCGAACTTGTCGCGCCGGGTGCATCTATTCAGGGCGCGGGAAAAAGGGCAGGGGGAGATTATGTCAAGGTTGGTGAGGCCACGGTTGCTGGACAATTTTGTAATGAATGGGAGGTGGCAGATACAGAGGGCAATATTAATGATGTATGTTATACAAATGATGGAGTTATGTTACGCGTTGTACGTAATAACATTCCATTAGTTGTGGCCTTAAAAGTTGTTTACGCACATCAAGATGCCGGTTTGTATAAAATACCTTCTGATCTGAAGATGTTGGCACCGGCACATCCGTAAGGTTCACAGAAGATTATCGATCAGATGCATCGAGAGTTTTCAAAATTTCGTTTACATGGTTGGTAACTTTGACTTTATGCCAGATTTTAAGGATTCTACCCTTTTCATCTATTAAAAAGGTCGATCGTTCAATACCCATGTATTTTCGACCATACATTGATTTTTCTACCCAAACGCCATAGGCTTCCGTCATTTCACCTTTTTCGTCGGATGCCAATGGAAAGGTGAGGTTGTGTTTTTGGGCAAAATCCTTCAGTTTTTTAACTGGATCACGGGATACACCAATAACAGGGATATCGAGCTTTTTGAATGCGGTCAGGTTTTCTTCAAAAGCACAGGCCTCTTTCGTGCATCCAGATGTATTGGCTTTTGGATAAAAATAAAGAACAAATTTTTTTCCTTTTAATGCAGTCAGGGAAATTGAACTTTCAAGTTGGGTGGGAAGATCAAAATTGGGTGCCAGGGAACCTTCGTTTAGTTGGGTCATGTAACTTACTTTTCTAGATGGATATAATGAAAATTGAATATTTTTTTCAAGTTAATAATATAGTTATTAGGTGACAGGGCCAAGAAGTTTTATAAAGAGATCACGAACCTGTTCACTGGTTTGATGTATTTTCTCCATAATCAGAGAAAAGGAATCTTTTGTGTGAAAAATCTTTCCCAGAAGTTTTTCGGTCATGATTTCAATAATGATTGGAGTTGCATCCATTTCCAAATGTTCGGGAGGATATTTGCCGAAGAATAATCTTAAAAGACTTTGCAAATTTCGCCAGAAATAATCAGCTTGAATCAAATATCTTGCCTCTTCAATAGAAAGATAGCCATTTTGAGCCAATTTTCTGAACGCTATTCTTGTGCAAGGATGTCTTGCTTTATTATTATGCGAGATTAATTGCAGAGTTTGAGCAATAAATTCCACTTCTATAAGTCCACCTTTAAGATATTTGACATCCCATTGTGTGGTGGGGGGCATATCATTTTCCAGCCTTTTGCGCATGTGAACGGCGTCTTGTAAAATGATTTTATTGGTCACGCCAGAGGGGGAAAAATCCAAGGCCTTGTTAATGGCATTATTGATCCGGTCCTGCAAGATTTTAGGTCCACCTATAACCCTGGCCCGCGTTAAAGCCATCCGTTCCCATGTCCAGGCTTCTTTTTCATGATATCGCTGGAATGAGTTCAGGGATACGGCAACGGGCCCTTTGCTGCCAGATGGACGTAAACGCATGTCAATTTCATATAATGGACCTGTATAGCTTGTATTGGTCAAGGCAGTGATAAAACTTTGTGTTAATCGTATATAATAAGGATTGATGGCTAACGAACGGAATGCTTTATTGGCCAATCCTGTTTCTGCGACACTGGCAGCAATTTCAGGTGGATGGTCATAGACCAGCATCATATCAAGATCGGAACCCACCGTCATTTCCCATGATCCGGCTTTCCCCAAGATAATGATGCATATGCCTCCATCCGGAATAATCCCATATTTTTGTTCATGATCTTTGATTACTCTTGCCAGAAGTTCGTTTAAAATGATATCTGCCATTCTTGTACGCTGGATTTGACTTTTATTTAGAGAAAGGCGGTTTTCCATATAGGAAACGGAAAGCCTGAATTCCTCGCTTTGAATAATGTTATGAAGAATGGGCAGAATTTCTTCCAGAGACTGGGTGCTGTTTAGATGTTCATGGATCGTTTTTTGCAGCAGATTTGTTTTTGTTTTTAATATATCGACATGAATTAACGCATCAAGTGCTGCAGGATTATTGGTAATATAATCAGCCATGAATTGTGATGAACCCAATATTGACGCCAATTTTTCGATTAAAATGGGATTACGTTCGAAAAGGGACAAAAGCTGTATCCCCGCATGATGTCGTGCCAGCAAACTGTCAAAACGCTGTAGGATCAAAAGAGGGTTTTTCTGTTCTGCAAAAGCCTGTAGAATATTAGGTAAAATATTTTTTAGAATCATTCTGGCCCGTGCGGTTCTTAAAGTACGGGGGCCGCTATTGCTCCATGATTGTAAAATAGATGCGGCTTCATCGGGGAAACCTTTTTCATTCAGATAATTGATTAATTCATTTTTAGGTAAATCAAGAATAAAATTTTCTTCATTATCCGGAGACGTGAAAAATCCCTCGAATATATGTCGGACCTTTTGCATAAGCGGGAATAAATCTTCAACAAATTTGTCTGTTGATTCATATCCCATGAAAATGCAAAATGCATCAAATGCCTGTTGTGTATTGGGAAGGGAATGGGTCTGGTAATCGGATTGCATTTGCAGGCGGTGTTCTACTTTACGAAGGAAATAGTAGGTTTTAATTAGGATTGTTGCGGATTCATCGGAAATTAACTCTTTTCTGGTCAATTGCTGTATGGCTTTGATTGTTTGGGGTGTACGCAGTTTTGGAAAACGTCCTCCCCAGATCAATTGCAAGGTTTGGGGTAAAAATTTGATTTCACGAATACCACCATAGCCTAATTTCACATTTTGACCGATTAACCAGTGCAGGGCATCTTGTCCAAATTTTTTTTCAGAGAGTATTGGCGGGTTGGGTTTGCCTGAATTTTTATGACAATCAATCCTGTTTTTCATGGCATAAATGTCCTCGACAACAGCAAAATCCAGATGCCTGCGCCATATAAAGGGTTGAACAGCCTCCAGGAAAGAATGTCCTCCTGCAAGATCTCCCGCGACAGGTCGTGCCTTACTCATGGCACTTCGTTCCCAGGTTTGTCCCAAGCTTTCATAATATGAAATGGCGGCGGGTAACGAAACGGCGAGTGGGGAAGAAGAGGGATCAGGCCGTAATCTCAGATCAACACGAAAAACATATCCATTTTCATCTCGATCCTCCATGAGGGATACGAGTTGTCGTGTGATCCGGATAAAAAGTGTGGCAAGATCGGGATGATTCGGATATTTGTCTGGATCATAAAGAATAATAAGATCAATATCAGAAGAGTAATTAAGTTCCCTACCACCAAGTTTGCCCATTCCCAAAACAATAAATCCTGAGTTTTCCTGAGGATTTTCTGGGTGGGAAAGTGTAATTTTTTTATTTTGATGTGCTTGTAATAAAAGATAATTGATTGCAAAATGAAGGGTGATTTCTGCAAGATAACTGAGCGTGTGGGTTATTTTTTTTAAAGTCCATACATTTCCAATATCTGCAATTGCACAGGCAATGGCAATTTTTTGTTTGGTAATCCGTAATATTTTGGCGATACTGGATCTGGATTCTTGTATTGATGAATTTTGCAGGCAAGTAAAGGCTTTATTGCAGGCCTTATCAGGTCCATTTAATATAAGGTATTCAAAGAAATGAATGTTTTTTATAATCAAATCAGCAAGAAAGGGGCTGTTCCCACCAATGGCATGGATAAGGCGGACAATACCGGGTTGCTGAATTAATACTGGATCCTTGTTATTTTTAACCCATGCTTCTTTAACTGCATTTGAAAAAAGGTCTGCTGAACGTTGATCCGCCGCTTTTGGCCAATTCTGATCAAACCAAGGGATAGAAGACAGGTTTTTGTGAGACATGATACATGATTTCTGTTATTTGGTTTTTTTCAGTTTACAAATATTAAGATGAAAATGCCCATAAAGAAAGAGCAAGAATTTCATAAAGATTCAAAAATAAAACACAGACGAAACTGGTTGCGTAAATTTTTACTGGCAGGCTGTTCGGTAATTGTATTGCTGGTCGTGATGGTGTCAGCTTTTATATTATTCATATTAAGCGCACCTGCCAACCTTACCTTTATCGCCCGATATTGGCTTCCTTTAACGGTTATAGAAGGTATGGAGAAGGATAAACCTGCTGGAAGACTGACGTTTGACAAGTTGGTTATGAAATGGCCTGTTCTAAAGAAAGGCTTTAATACACCAGTCACTTTCGAACTGGAAGGATTAAAGTTACTGGATGTCTATAATCAGGTAAGGGATCATTTGGACTTTGCAAAATTAACGCTGGATACATCATCATTACGACATAAAAAAATTGTTCCTTTGTATATCAAGTTGTCAGGTGCACAATTACATTTAAGAAGATATAAAGACAATCATGTTAATCTGGATTTGTCAGGATTGGGTTTGTCGAGACAATCCAGGCTGGATATCGACTTTCATCGTTTGTATCATGTCAAAATTGAGAAAACCGTTTTATCTTTTAAAGATGACATTGATCATAATTTGATTAAATCAAGACAGATTGATGTTGATGTGCATCCTTTTTATGCTGACAAAACATTGACCGTTATTGGAAAAGTCTATTTCAATTTTGATATTAATGGTCATAAGGTTCAAATTAAAGGTCAAAGCTCTGTTCAGTCCATAACTTCATCAGATATTGTTAATTTGCAAAAAACGGGAAAGCTCCAATGGCATATGGAGATCGATCAGGTCAATCCCGCTAATATTGCAGAAATGATACCGGAATTGCGTTATTTGCAATCTGTTAATATGCCTATTTCAGCTGAGGCGAATATAGGTTTTTCTATCCAGAATAAAGCTTTCATGCAACCTTATATGGCAGATATTAAAATAAATTCTGCTCAGGGGAATGTAAGGGTTGGAAATATGGAATATTTTCCATCTTTTTTCAATGCTCGTATAAGCGCTTTTTTTGGTGAAGATGCCAAATATCCTGCAAAGATTGATTTTTCCGACATTTGTCTGCAATTGAGGTCTCCGTCAAATTTGGAAAATGCTAAAAGCGGGCCTTTTTTTCATTTCAAGGGTTCGTTGAAATTATCCTCACTGTTAAATCCAAAAGTGGTTGATGCAGATTTTTCCGTGGATAGTCCGTTCCTAGACTTTTCAACATTAAAAGAATATTGGCCTCGTCACATAGTCAAAGGAGCCAATGAATGGGTTACGGGCAATATTACAAGAGGGCAAGCGCGAGATTTTTCAATTCATGCAAGGCTTACGGGGCATGAGGGCTGGCATCAATTGAGACTGGTTCACTTGGAGGGTGGAATTGCTCAGGCAACAGATTTGGAGGTTCACTGGTTAAGGCCCATCCCACCTTTACAGAAAATGAATGCACAAATGTTATTTGTAGATCCTGATCGGATATTGATTAAATATCGAGGAGGTTATCAAATTGTCAGGTCAGGAAATGGAACCACCTCGAAATTACGCAAGTTGAATATACCTTCTGGAAATATGTGGATTACAGGATTAAGCAATCATCGGGATTTGGGTATTATAACGCTTTTGATAAAAGGTAAGTTGCAAGATTTATTAACTTTATTATCTGAACAACGATTGCATTTGCTATCTCGTCATCCTGTCCCTTTTAAAAATCCTTCCGGGGATTTGTCTACGCATTTACATTTGGAAATCCCCCTCAAGAAAAAGGTGAAAATCGAACAGATTGATATTCAGGGACATAATGAGATTAAAAATGTCTATCTAAAAGATATAGCGTTAGGACAGGATTTGAGACAGGGGAATTTAGTGGTGGACGTGAATGCCCGTCAACTTGATTTACATGGGTATGGTCTTTTATCTTATTTTCCTGCGCGTATTGAGTATAGACAAAATTTTACGCATCAACATCTTGGGTCGCTTGTTGAAAAAGCAAAAGTTGGCTTGACCATTACGTCAGAGACCTTGAAACAAACAGGTTTTGATATGGCTAAGGATATAGGGGGCCAAGCCTTTCTAGATTTAAACTATTCAAAATTTTACGACAAAAAAGCGATAATCAATTTAAATTTGGATCTATCAAGAACTGAATTGAAACTCCCGATTTGGCACAAGCTAATTGCAAAACCCGCGAAGGCTTCGGGAACGATAATATTGAATGACAACAAACTGGTCGGTATTCAAGACTTGCATGCTCAGGGAAGTGACTTGTTGGTGCATGCCAATATGAATATCGAAAATAGAATTCCAACCCAATTAAATATTCAATATTTTAAAACTGGACGGTCAGAAGGAAAAGCGACCATTAATTTTCCAATGACGGATGAAGCGTTTCATAACCCTTTAAAAGGTGATGTACGTATTTCTGTCAAGGCAGATACATTGGATCTTTCCCCATTTATTCAGGATTATCTGGGATCATCCAGGAAAAAACATGCCGTTTCCAAGAAATCACAGAATTATAATATTCCTGTTGCAGCTACAGGAAAGTACAAAGGACTTAAGGGAAGACGTTGGATCTTTAACCTTCAGGCCAAGAAAATCTTTTATGATAAGAATAAGAAGCTGGGCGAAGTGACAGCCTATATTGAATATAATGGATTACGGTTGATGCGTCTTTCTTATGGAATGCGCCAACCAACTTTGGTAACTGCGTCATTATTTCCCAAGGATTCAAATCGACAATTTTATCTGGATGCTCAGAATCTTGGCAATTTATTGGATATTGTTGGAATATCAAATAGAATTTCAGGAGGGCATTGTGTTTTGAGTGGTAATTTTGATGACAATGATCCTGAGGCCCCGTTTACCGGCAAGATACAAATCGAGCCTTTTGTTGTTGATCATGTTCCCACCGCCTTAAAACGGATCAGTAATCTTTCTGTTTATGGTTGGTTCAAAAGGCAAAAGGCGGATGCGTTGAATATTGATGCTCTCAAAGGAAATATCTTTTTGAATAAGGGGATTCTGAAAATAAAAAATGGTCGTGTTTTCAATGATGAACTTGGAGCGACTTTGAAGGGCGATATCAATCTTGATAAAGCGGTTTTGGATTTGCAGGGAACAATAGTGCCGATTTATGCGGTGAATAAACTATTCAGTCATGTCCCGGGGGTGGGAAAATTATTTGTTCCAGAAAAAGGGGGGGGGTTTATTGCCGTTCCCTTTGTCATTAACGGAAAATTCAAAGACCCTCATATGGAGGCATATCCTTCAATGTTGCTAACTCCGGGCTTTTTACGAAATCTATTTTAATAATTGTATAGACAATTGAAGTTGAGACGATAGATCAATGATAAGTAATTATACGGAATATTTTTTTATTTTCATTATTGTATTGATTGGCTTTGGTTTGGCTGCTGTTTTTATATTGAAACAATCAATAAAAAAAAATGATCGGCAGGAGGATATTTTAAAAAGAATAACATTTTTAATCGAGAAGGAATCTTCCGCACGAATACAGGATCAAGACCGTCAGCAGCAGCATCTTGATAAAATTGAGAAGGAATTGTTCGACCGTTTACAGAATGGTCAAAACCAACTGGCTGAGCGATTGCATGTCATGAACGAAAGTTTGATGAAGGAACAATCCACGTTACGGTTGGATCAGGCAAGGGCGATGCAGCTTTTAACAGAGCAAAGTTCACAGAATTTAACAGAGTTGCGCCAATCTGTAACGGAAAGACTGAACAAGGCTGTTGAAACTCAAATGCAGTCATCTTTTCAGCGTGTGGTTGAACAGTTTTCCGAGATTCAAAAATTGATGGGTGAGGTTAACTCTGTAACAGCGCAGATGAGCGATTTAAAGCGATTGTTTACAAATGTTAAGACGCGTGGCGGCTGGGGTGAGGCGCAGCTACAATCAATATTAGATGATATTTTACCAACTGGAACCTATGAACGGAATGTGCGTTTAAAGGATAACAGCATGGAAATTGTCGAATTCGCCGTTCATATGCCTGCACAAGGTTCCCATAAACCTTTAATGGCCATTGATTCTAAATTCCCAACGGAAGCTTATGAACGATTAATACAAGCTATTGAAGAAGGAAATAGTGGCGCGGAACAGGCTGCCCGTAAAGCTCTGGAAAGTTGTGTCAAGCAGGAGGCGAAAAAGATCGCTTCAAAATATATTGTACCGCCAAAAACGGTTGAATTCGCTGTTTTATATGTTCCAACTGATGGACTTTATACGGAAATCGCTCGAATTCCCGGTCTTATCGACGAAATCGGCAGAGTTTATCATATTTTAATTATGTCCCCCGCCTTAATGCCGCCTTTATTACGGACTATTCATCTCGGTTATGTTTCATTGGCATTGAGTGAGAAGACGGAATTTGTTTCAAGTTTATTGGGCAAGACCAGACAAGAAATGATAAAAATTGACATGATTTTTGAAAAATTGACCCGTTATATAGAAAATACGGCCAGTTCCGTCACTGATGCCCGTCGTAAAACCCAAAAACTTATTCAATCGCTGGAAAAAATTGGGGAAAAGGAAACTGAATAACCAGAATGGATAAGATTATTTTAACGAGAGATGGGTATGTTTTAAAATAGTTTAACAGCATTTTATCAAGGAACGAGCAAATCATATGGTTAATTAAAGAAAGACGGATGGGATCTTAATAAGGTGAATGCAATTGTAATTACGGCATTAAAGCGTCCATATACATTTGTTGTTCTGGCTATTTTAATTCTTGTTTTTGGGGTGTTGGCTATATTCCGGACACCAACGGATATATTTCCTGATATTAAAATTCCAGTGGTAGCTGTTGTCTGGAATTATACAGGTTTGATGCCAGAGGATATGTCGGGGCGGATTGTTTACTATTATGAACGGGCCTTGACATCCACGGTTGATAATATTGAGCATATTGAAAGCAATTCTTACTATGGGCGTGGAATTGTGAAGATTTTTTTTCAACCCGGTACTGATATTGCAGAGGCCCAGACACAAATTACCTCGGTTTCCCAAACTGTTTTAAAACAGATGCCCAAAGGTACGACGCCCCCCCTGGTCATTAAATACAGTGCTTCATCCATCCCTGTCATGATGTTAAAGGTCTCATCCAAAACTATTACCGGGTCCCAGCTTTATGATATGGCATCTAATCTAATACGACCGGCCTTGATTTCTGTTGCGGGGGCGGCATTACCCTCACCTTATGGAGGTGTTTCCAATTATGTTCAAGTTGATTTGAATCAGGCTCGCTTACTGGCTTACGGGTTAACGGCAACGGATGTAGGTAATGCCCTTGGCAAGCAAAATATTGTCTTGCCAGCTGGAGACCAGAAAGTCGGTTCCATTGATTTTATGGTTCAAACCAATGCCAGTCCCAGAGCTGTTGACGAATTTAACAATATTCCAATTAAAAAAGTCGGCAATGCAACGGTTTTTTTAAGGGATGTTGCCTGGGTACATCGAGGTGGCCCGCCGCAAACGAATCTTGTCTTGGTGAAGGGGCACAGGGCAATTTTGATGGTCGTTATGAAAACAGGGGATATTTCCACCCTTCAGGTAGTGGCTGGGATCAAAAGGTTATTGCCACAAGTGCAAAAGACACTGCCACCAGGGGTTGATGTTAGCATTCTATCAGATGCCTCAGTTTTTGTTAAGGATTCCGTTCATGATGTTGTAAGGGAAATGGTCACGGCTGCATTTCTGACCAGTATTGTGGTAATTCTGTTTCTGGGTTCATGGCGATCAACCCTGATTATAGCAACCTCCATCCCCTTGGCGATTTTATCCGCCCTGATTGGTCTAGAGGCAATGCATCAGACAATCAATGTCATGACATTGGGAGGTCTGGCCCTGGCTGTCGGGATTTTGGTGGATGATGCCACCGTCATGATTGAGAATATTGACACGCATCTTGAAATGGGTAAATCCTTGTATGATGCAATTGTGGATGCGGCCAATCAAATTGTGATTCCAACTTTTGTTTCAACGCTCTGTATTTGTGTCGTCTGGTTTCCGTTGTTTCAACTGACCGGGGTGGGAGGATGGTTATTCATGCCCATGGCTGAAGCGATCATTTTTGCAATGATAGCATCCTTTATTTTATCCAGAACTTTTGTTCCCACCATGGCTTATTATCTGTTGCGTGGACAAGTGGAAAATCATGGCGTCAATAAAAAAAAAGAAACTTTTTTCGCACGATTCCAGCATGATTTTGATCAGGGATTTGAGAAATTCAGAAGATACTATAGGATTTTTTTGCATAAAATTCTTTTTGTTAAGAAAAAATTTATCCTAATTTTTTTAAGTTTTTCTTTTTTGTCTGTAGGTTTATTATTTTTTGTCGGACAGGATTTCTTTCCAGAAATTAAATCTGGTGAACTAGATTTACACATGCGTGCTCCTCTGGGTTCAAGAATTGAGGAAACAGGTAAAATTTCTTATCTAGTCAATTCAGAAATCAGTGATTTGTTACCTGGGCAAGTTTATGAAATTGTCAATAATTGTGGTTTGCCCTTTAGCAGTATCAACCAGGCTTATGTTGCAACTCCGACAATAGGGTCACAGGATTGTGACATGACAATCTCATTGAGGAATTCTGAATCTCCTGTTGCAGCATATCGCCAGATTCTCAGACATGGATTAAGAAAAAAATTTCCAGGAACAGACTTTGCCTTCACGCCGGGTGATATCACCGCCAAAATTTTAAATTTTGGTTTACCTGCCCCGATCAATGTGCAGATCGTGGGTCGAAACTTGGCAGGTAACTATGAGTATGCAAAACATATTGCCGCAAAATTAAAGCGTATTCCTGGTATTGCGGATGTAAGGGTTCAACAAACGGTTTCTACACCAACCCTGATGATTAATACCCGTCGTGATTTTGCTCTTAGTACAGGATTAACTGAGGCGGATATTGCAAATAATGCTCTTGCAACCTTATCGGGAAGCGGACAGGTCGCACCCACTTATTGGCTGGATATCAAGACAGGGGTGTCTCATTTAGTGAATATTCAAACCCCACAATCTGATTTACAGAATATGAATGATCTGGAAACCATTCCTGTCAATGGTTCCGAAAGAGGGGAAAAGAAAATCAAGTCGCAGATTTTGGGATCCTTGAGCCGTATTGATCATACAGGATCAGGTGGTGAAATATCCCATTACAATATCATGCCCGTATTTGAGATTTATGCCAGTAATGAAGGGCGAGATCTGGGGGCTGTCAGCAGGGATATCAAAAAAGTTATCAAAAGGGAAAAGGCGACAATACCCCGTGGCTCTACAATAGCCATTCGGGGGCAGGCTACAACAATGTATAATGCTTATATGCAATTACTGGGGGGATTGGCATTATCTATATTGTTTGTCTATCTGATTATCGTTGTCAATTTTCAATCCTGGCTAGATCCATTTATTATCATCACTGCATTGCCGGGTGCCCTGGCAGGGATTTCTTGGAGTTTGTTTATCAGTCATAATGCATTGTCTGTTCCCGCGTTGACAGGGGCAATTATGTGCATGGGAACGGCCACTGCTAATTCCATTCTTGTTGTTTCTTTCGCTCGGGAACGGCTTGCTGAGCATGGAGATGCGGTAAAAGCCGCAGTTGAGGCCGGATATGGTCGTATCAGGCCTGTTTTAATGACGGCTTCGGCAATGATAATTGGCATGATACCGATGTCATTCAGTAACACACAAAATGCCCCTTTAGGTAAAGCCGTTATGGGGGGGCTAACTCTGGCTACATTTGCAACCTTGTTGTTTGTTCCATGTGTGTTTGCATTGGTTTATAACCGTCATGGCCGGATAAAGGAATAGTGGATGTCCAACTTTTCAAAAAAAAACAAGGCTATTTTTTTAATGATTGGAATTTGCGCTTGTATTTACGCAATTTTTGGAATTGTTGAGCGACAGCACGATGTTGTCAAACTGACAGAACAGGCCAGGAAAGATTCATTTCCCATTGTTCAATGTATCCAGCCACAAAAAGGTCCAGCGATAAGAAGTCTTACTTTGCCTGGAGATGTATCGGCATGGTATCAGGCGCCAATCTATGCACAGGTATCAGGATATGTCCAACATTGGTACAAGGATTATGGTGCGACTGTAAAAGCGGGTGAATTACTGGCAACAATTGACACTCCTGGTCTGGACGCGCAGTATGAGGCTGCAAAAGCAAATTTGAAAGTTGCCCAGACACGCTACCAATTGGCGGCAGTTACGGCAAGACGTTGGCAGGCCTTGTCAGGAACCAGAGCGGTATCTCAGCAGGAAGTTGATGTTCAGGTCGCCAATGCTAAAGTTCAAAAGGCTGAAGTGGATGCAGCGGGCCATGAAGTGGCCCGGTATGAGGCTTTACAGGCATTCAAAAAAATCAGGTCCCCCTTTAGTGGCGTTGTTACATCGCGATTAACGGATGTAGGGGATTTTGTGAATAATAATGGAGATTTAAGCCGTCAAGGTAAGGCAACCGAGTTGTTTACGGTTTCTGATATTCATAAACTCCGTATTTTTGTAGATGTGCCGCAGGATTATGCATCAATCCTGAAAAAAGGGTTAAAGGCTGAATTGACAACAATTCAATATCCGGGAAAAACCTTTCAGGCGGATTTTTTGACATCTGCAAGGGCGTTTAATATGGCCAGCCGTACAGTGACAACTGAATTGACCGTTGAAAACGCCTCTCATATATTATGGCCCGGAACTTTTGTACAGGTTCATTTTATAACCCCAGCAGATCCAGATATTTTGATCATTCCAGAACAGGCTTTGATTTTTCGTAGTGAGGGTATGCAAGTTGCCGTTGTCGGGAATGATCATCGGGTTCGGATGCAGAAGGTAAAATTAGGAAATAATCTTGGTAAATCAATTCAGGTATTGGCAGGGATAAAAAAAACGGATTGGATTGTGAATAATCCATCAGCTGGGTTATTAAATGGGCAACAGGTTAAAATTGTAGATAGCACACCAGGATATAACGATAATTTTCAAAATAGCGAATCTGTAACAAAAAAATATGATAATGATTCGTTCAAGAAAAATGCGGCTGAATCCAATGTGGAATAAGAAGACAGATAAAGCCAATATACCATATGGTTATTTGTTAATGGCTTGTCTTGTTTTTCTGAATGGATGTGATTTAGCCCCGCATTACAAACCTGTTCATTATGTTCTGCCTGAAAATTGGCATGGAACAGCCCCTTTTCATATTGCTCAACCTGAGGATCAGATTCCTAAAGGTGCATGGTGGGAGATATTCCATGATCCTGTGTTAAATCAACTGGAAAGCGATCTGGAAAAAAATAACCCTGATTTGCAAGCGGCAGCAGAAACCTATATGCAAAGTCGCGCTGTTCTTGGAGAGGTTAGATCGAATTTGTACCCACAATTAAATCTTGAAGCTGGTGGTGGAAGATATAAACAATCCCATCACCGGTTATTCCGAAGTAAAACCAGTCATGCTCCAATTGAAGAAACAAATATTCAATATCAGGCTTCTGTTTTATGGGAAGCAGACTTATGGGGTAAAATTAGAAATGAAATAAGGATGCAAAGAAACCTGGTTCAAGCGAAAGCTGCTGATTATGAATCTGCAAAACTATCTCTGGAAGGGGATCTGGCAGGCAGTTATATGCTTTTACGTGGGTATGATGCTCAGAATGAGGTTTTAAGCCAATCCATACAATATTATGAAGCTGCGGTTGATATCACGCGTATGCGTCAGGCAGGTGCCATTTCGGCTGGGATAGACGTTTCACGTGCCGAAAATCAATTGGCAATTACAAAGGCACAACAAACAGAGATACAGGCCAGACGGGATTTGACCGAACATGCGATCGCTGTTTTGGTTAATCAATTCCCCGCAGATTTTCATATAAAATCGGTAAAAACAAATCTAAATGATTATATACCGAATATACCAGTGGAATTTCCATCATCTCTATTACAACGTCGACCTGATATAGCCAGTGCTGAGCGACAGATGGCCGCTGCCAATCGCCATATAGGCATATCAAAAGCTGCATTTTATCCTGATATCACGATTAACGCGGCAAGTGGTTTTCAGGACAAGGGATTTGGCTTGGCAAATATGGCCAACAGCATGTGGTCTGCGGCAATTCAGGGGACTTTACCCTTGTTTCAGGGGGGATTACGTCGGGCAAGTTTACAAAAGGGCTGGTCAGTCTACCGACAAACACGGGATCAATATCGCTCCACTGTTTTGGATGCGTTTCGCGAGGTTGAGGATAATCTTACCTTAACGCAAAAGATGCGGCTGGAATTAGAACAAAATAAGGAGGCCTCTGAAGCGGCCTTACGGACACAGGGAATGGCAATGTCATTATATACAGGAGGATTAACCACTTATCTAGACGTTGTTACAGCCCAGAATGCCGCATTAGCCGCCCAATTGGCTGAAGTTCAAAGTCAAATTAGCTTAATGCAGGCTTCAGTTAATTTGGTGGTGGCATTAGGTGGGGGATGGGGTAGACAGAATTTGCCTATTAAAAATTTAGAATCTTTTAAAGTTTTGCAGTATAATCATCTAGGATTTGATAAAAACCTACCTACAAAAAATAAAAAGATTCAATATTAATTTCATCAGATAAGAAATTAATGTCTTTCTTCTAAATAATGTAATTGATGTTCATTGCCATTGAATTTTCCTATTAATTTTATCTTATTATCAGGAGTTATTTCTTTATGATCAAATATAGTGGATATTTTCTGATCTTTGGAAATTAAATTTAAATTTCCATTAATGATTTTCCAATAATATTCGTTTTCATGATAATAATTATGAACACGGCCTTTCATGTCAAATTGCATATTATTACACCAACAAACATTGTCTGTTTGACTGCCATAAGCCCACTCACGAACAATAATATTACTTTCATCAGGTGAAAAATTTCTAATAGATAAAAGCTTTTGAACCGTGGAAAAAGATAGAAATTGTGAGAATAAAGTATTACGATGATTTGATTGATGGAGAAGCTCATTATGAATGGGATTCGCTACGTTTTCGAAGATTTCTTCAAATATATAGTAATTGAAGTTAATATGTTTTTTTAATTGAGAAGCAATTAAAAACTCAGGATCACTTTGATTGGTTAATCCAAAAAGTATAGTAGGTAAGGAGTGGTTGAATTTTCCCCCATATAGGTCGCGTGCTTTAGAATCATCCGCCAAAAAATCAATGTGCAATTTTTCTGCTGTTTGATATAAACTTCCTGTTCCAAGGGCTCTGGTATGTATTATAGGCCATTGATCGTAGATAAAAGCAATCTCTTGCATTTCCCATAATAGATGCTGCCAATATCTTTCAATACCCCATAGTGGGAATTCTTTTAGTTGAGCTAAGGTGTTTTTCAAAAATTTTCTGCTCATTATGGGAGCCATACATTCAATAAAATCTGTTCCTCGTAAGAGTAATGTTTGTTGTTGCAGTGTAATAGGGTGAGTAAAAAAACTTTCTAACGTTAAAGATGGGGCAGATAAGACAGGTTGATATTTATTAATAAAATTAACGATTTTTCTTGCTGATTGATAGGAAATATATAAATCGTCTTCAAATAGCCAAAAGAAATCATATTGATTAATAATATCTGGGTTATTAATGATGAAGTCATGAACCCCACTTAATTTTGTTCCTTCAACTTTATATGTGTAAGTAGGGTTGTCTTGTGAAAAATCAGCATTATCATAATATACAAAAGCGATGTCCATTATTTTTTGTATAAGGTGTATCCATGATTTGTGAATGGATTTTGTACCGCAACGTAAAATCATGAGATGTTTCATTAATTGATTACCTTTAGATTATATTAATTATTGATTAATTGTAATTTTTAAAAGAATAATTTTTTTTTTCAATCTTTAAGAATAATATTTTATTGGATTTTAAATAAAATCTTGACAAACTTTGTAAACTATAAGAAAAATATCAACTCTTATCGGAACGCGGGAGATTACTTTAGCAACAAGGAAAAAAGAATTTTTCTTTGGGTTTTCGTGTGAACCGCGGTCTGGGTAGATTAATGTTAAGGAGACCCGGATATGGCCAAAAAGATTGTTGGCTACATTAAATTGCAAATTCCAGCTGGAAAGGCGAATCCATCCCCACCTGTTGGGCCTGCCCTAGGTCAGCGCGGCTTAAATATTATGCAATTTTGTAAAGAGTTTAATGCTGCAACACAAAGCCTGGAACCAGGAATGCCTATTCCTGTCGTGATCACAGCTTATGCAGATCGTACATTTAGCTTCATCACGAAAACACCCCCCAATACTTATTTTTTGTTGAAAGCTGCAAAAATTTCCAAAGGTGCCTCCGTTATTGGTAAGGGTGCAACTGTTGGTACAGTAAAAATCAGCCAATTGCGTGAAATCGCTGAGCAAAAGATGAAAGATATGAATGCGAATGACGTTGATGGTGCCGTTCGTATGTTGATAGGATCTGCACGTTCCATGGGCTTGAAGGTTGAGGAGGCTTAAGAGATGGCAAAGAATAAACGTATTGCTGCAGCTTATGCTTCAATTGAAAGAAATAAGCTTTACGCATTGAAAGATGCTGTTGCATTGATTCGTGATAATGCGAAGGCTAAATTTGACGAAACAGTTGAAATTGCCATTAATTTAGGTGTTGATCCTCGTTATGCGGATCAGATGGTTCGAGGTTTAATGTCACTCCCACATGGAACAGGAAAAACTTTGCGTGTTGCTGTTTTTGCACGGGGTGAAAGAGCCGAAGAGGCTAAAGCGGCTGGCGCAGATATTGTTGGTGATGAAGATCTTGCGGAAAAAGTGCAGGCGGGTCAGGTTGATTTTGACCGTTGTATCGCAACCCCTGACATGATGGCGCTGGTTGGGCGTCTTGGCAAAATTCTTGGTCCACGTGGTTTGATGCCTAATCCCAAATTGGGAACGGTTACAATGGATGTTAAGTCTGCTGTAACAGCTGCAAAATCAGGTCAGGTTGAATACCGTGCCGAAAAGGGCGGTGTCATTCATGCTGGTGTGGGTAAGGCATCATTTAGTGCTGAAAATCTTCTTGAAAATATCCGAGCTTTTGTTGATACTGTGCAAAAAGCACGCCCAACAGGGGTTAAAGGTACCTATATGAAAAAGATTTATCTTTCTTCAACAATGGGTCCTGGCATTGAAGTGGATA
Organism: Commensalibacter sp. B14384M2; assembly: GCF_016101865.1. NCBI lineage: Bacteria > Pseudomonadati > Pseudomonadota > Alphaproteobacteria > Acetobacterales > Acetobacteraceae > Commensalibacter > Commensalibacter sp. B14384M2. The sequence continues at coordinate 204,782 of NZ_JACFPS010000001.1, forward strand.
TTGCTAGCGTTAACGCTGGTTAATAAAAAAGTTTTATTATCCCTTTTTGATAAGGGGATAATATTGTCGAGACATTTTAAAATGTCTCAAACCTGTCCAAGACCGTACGTAATTTAAAATTTTAAAGGTTTAGAACCGCGCATGGAAGACGGGGCTGGTATTATAGATTGAAAAATTATTTATATGCTAGTGATTCCGTTAAGGACAGGCGAACCGGATCAATAAAATTCATTTTATTGATCTAAATGGTAACCTGAACAGTTATAAATTTAACTGATCAAAATGGAGACGGGATTTGGACCGCACGGAAAAACAAGCTTTTGTTGCTTCCATGGCATCTGTTTTCGCAAACACTTCAATGGTCGTTGTTACGCGCAATGCGGGATTAACGGTTGCTGATGTTACGGATTTGCGTCGTCGTATGCGTGCTGCTGGGGCAACTTATAAAGTTGGGAAAAACCGCTTGGTCACCCTCGCCGCAAAAGGTACCCCATTCGAAGGCATTACGCCAATGCTAACTGGGCCTACAGCTCTTGCTTGGGCAGAGGATCCAGTTGCTGTTGCGAAAGTAGCCGTCGAGTTCGCCAAAACCAATGAAAAACTTGTTGTGCTTGGTGGAGCGTTAAGTGGCCAATTACTTGATTTGAATCAGGTCAAGGCCCTTGCAGAGCTTCCATCCTTGGATGCGCTTCGTGCACAACTGGTTGGGCTTATTTCTACACCTGCCACACGTATTGCTGGTGTATTACAAGCTCCTGCTGGTCAATTGGCACGGGTTTTTGGTGCTTATGCGGACAAAGGTGATGTGCAAGCGGCTTAATAAAATTTAAGTCTTTAAAAAGTTACTGAATAATCAGTGGACTTATCTCAAATCACTTATTAGTATATGAATAGGAAGAATATAAATGGCTGATCTAGCTAAACTTGTTGATGAATTATCTGCTTTAACCGTATTAGAAGCTGCTGAGCTTTCTAAAATGTTGGAAGAAAAATGGGGCGTTTCTGCTGCTGCTCCTGTTGCTGTTGCCGCTGCTCCAGCTGCTGGTGGTGCTGCTCCAGCTGAAGAAAAAACTGAATTCGATGTAATTCTTGCTAAATCTGGTGATAAGAAGATCAATGTTATTAAAGAAGTGCGCACCATCACAGGTCTTGGTTTGAAAGAAGCTAAGGATTTGGTTGAGGGGGCTCCTAAAACGCTTAAAGAAGGCGTAAGTAAGGATGAAGCTGAAAAAATTAAAAAGACCCTTGAAGAACAAGGCGCTTCAGTCGAAATTAAATAAGGCTATGAAGCAAACGGTAGAAAATTTTCTTTCTGCTGTTAGACTTTAAAATAAGGTAAGGCGGAGCTCGTGAGTAGGGGTTTCCGCCTGCTTGGTCGTTAAAAGGAAAAATATTTAACGATTGTAAAATAGTATTCCCTTTATATATTAGGGATTAGTGAGAGTGTGATCCCTTATTGGGATCATGAGTTTATAATTATCCAGATGGTTTGTGTGACAAATTTATCCGGAAGCAGGCGATAGGGCACAATACACGATGAACGCGGTAAGCAAATCGTTCACTGGGCGCAAGCGCATTCGTAAAAATTTTGGACGGATTCCTGAAATTGCTCCGATGCCAAATTTAATTGATGTGCAACGGGCAAGTTATGAGGCTTTTCTACAACGAGATGTAAAGCCGGAAAATCGTTCATTAACTGGTTTGGAAGAGGTTTTTCGATCTATTTTTCCAATCAGCGATTTTGCAGGTAATGGTCGTCTTGAATTTGTAAATTATGAATTTGAAGAACCTAAATATGATGTTGAGGAATGTCTTCAGCGGGGATTGACTTACGCGGCACCATTAAAAGTCGTTCTTCGTTTGATCGTTTGGGATATTGACGAAGATACGGGGTCTCGTTCTATTCGTGATATTAAGGAACAACCTGTCTATATGGGCGATATGCCTTTGATGACAGAAAATGGCACCTTTATTATTAATGGTACTGAACGTGTAATCGTATCTCAAATGCATCGCAGTCCAGGGGTGTTTTTTGACCATGATGGTGGGAAAACCCATTCATCAGGCAAATTTTTGTTTACGGCAAGAATAATTCCCTATCGTGGTTCCTGGCTAGATTTTGAATTTGATAGTAAAGATTTAATTTACGTCCGAATAGATCGAAAGAGAAAAATTCCTGTTACAACCTTTTTGTATGCTCTTGAGGGTGAAAATTCGATTGCTTTGCGAGAGGCGAAAATTAAAGAGGGTGGGGATGTGGATTCCATTCTTGTTCATGGAATGGATGATGATGAAATCCTTTCATATTTTTATAATACAGTAGTTTTCAAAAAAGTTGCTGATGGTTGGTCTCGCACGTTTGAGCAGGATGCTTTTCGCAATTTAAAATTACTGTCCCCTTTGGTTGATGCGGATACTGGTGAGATTGTAGCTGAAGAAAATGTCAAGTTGACTGCAAGGCTTATTCGCAAGATTGCTGAAAAAACGAAAAACGTGCTTGTTAAACGGGAAGATTTGCTTGGACGTTATTTTGCTCATGATCTGGTCAATGAAGAAACCGGTGAAATTTATGCCGAGGCTGGTGTAGAGATTACCGAAGCTATACTGGATACGCTGGAAGAGCTTGGTTTAAAAGAAATACCAACGCTGGCGATTGACAATAATGTCGGTCCCTGGATCAGAAATACATTGATTGTTGATAAAAATACGTCCAGAGATGATGCGCTGGTTGATATTTATCGTGTCATGCGCCCTGGTGAACCTCCAACGGCTGAAACGGCAGAGGCGTTGTTTCACGGATTATTCTTTGATGCTGATCGTTATGATCTTTCTGCTGTTGGACGTGTAAAAATGAATATGCGTCTTGGTGTGGAAGGGGATGACACTATTCGTACACTTCGTAAAATTGATATTTTGCGGACGATCAAAATCATGTGCGAATTAAAAGATGGACAAGGAAGTGTCGATGATATCGATAATCTTGGAAATCGTCGTGTACGTTCTGTGGGTGAATTGATGGAAAACCAATATCGTCTTGGTTTGTTAAGAATGGAACGTGCCATTCGTGAAAGAATGAGCTCTGTTGATATTGATACAGTCATGCCGCATGACCTTATTAATGCAAAACCGGCTGTTGCCGCCGTTCGTGAATTTTTTGGTTCATCACAGTTATCGCAATTTATGGATCAAACGAACCCATTGTCAGAAGTTACACATAAACGTCGTTTATCCGCTTTGGGACCGGGCGGGCTGACCCGTGAACGTGCCGGATTTGAAGTTCGTGACGTTCATCCGACACATTATGGACGTATTTGTCCGATTGAAACGCCCGAAGGTCCAAATATTGGTTTGATCAATTCTTTGGCAACGTATGCAAAAGTAAACAAATACGGGTTTATTGAGACACCTTATCGTTTGGTCAAGGATGGTCAGTTGCAAGATGGGTGGAAATATCTTTCCGCCATGGAAGAGGAAAAGCTTATCGTCGCACAGGCAGATGCCAAACAGGACAGTCATGGACATTTGACAGGAGATCTTGTTTCTGTAAGACAAAATGGCGATTTTCAACTGGTAAAACCAGAAGAGGTTACTGCTTGTGATGTTTCGCCAAAGCAATTGGTTTCTGTTGCCGCCGCCCTGATTCCGTTCCTTGAAAACGATGATGCAAACCGTGCCTTGATGGGATCAAACATGCAGCGTCAAGCCGTTCCATTAATTCGGTCAGATGCGCCATTAGTTGGAACAGGAATGGAAGCCGCAGTTGCAAGAGATTCTGGAGCAACGATTGTGGCTCGTCGTGGTGGTATTGTTGATCAGATTGATGGAGCTCGTATTGTTGTCCGTGCAACGGATGAAAATGGTGCAACGCAAGGTGTTGATATTTACCGTTTACGGAAATACACGCGTTCTAACCAGTCAACTTGTATCAATCAGCGTCCATTGGTTTATGTTGGTGATCATATTAAGGCTGGCGATATTATCGCTGATGGTCCTTCAACAGAGCTTGGTGAATTGGCGCTTGGCCGGAACGTTCTTGTTGCCTTCATGCCATGGAATGGTTACAATTTCGAAGATTCAATACTGATTTCAGAACGTATTGCGCGGGATGATGTGTTTACTTCCATTCATATTGAAGAATTTGAGGTGATGGCACGTGACACAAAATTGGGTCAAGAAGAAATAACTCGGGATATCCCCAATGTCGGGGAGGAAGCGCTGCGCAATCTGGATGAAGCTGGTATCGTGTATATTGGTGCTGAAGTAAATCCCGGTGATATCTTGGTGGGTAAAATCACCCCCAAGGGTGAAAGCCCGATGACACCTGAAGAAAAGCTTTTACGTTCTATTTTTGGTGAAAAGGCTTCTGATGTTCGTGATACATCCCTGAAATTACCGCCTGGAACAAGTGGGACCGTTGTCGATGTTCGTGTTTTCTCTCGTCGCGGTATTGATAAAGATGAACGTGCAATGGCAATTGAACGTGCTGAAATTGAACGGTTAAGCAAGGATCGTGATGATGAGTTGGCCATTCAAGAACGTGCGTTCTATAACAGGTTGAAAGAGAATCTTCTCAATCAGAAAGCCGGGGCAGGATTCAAGGGAATTAGATCAGGAACGGATTTAACGGAAGAAGTGTTGGCCGAACATCCCCGTGGAACATGGCGTCATATCATTGTTGCCGATGATGATGTAATGGCTAATATTGAACAGATAAAACGTGACTTTGATCGTGAGGTTTCCAATATTCAGGCGCGTTTCAACAACAAGGTTGATAAGATCCAGCGTGGTGACGAGCTTCCTCCTGGTGTTATGAAAATGGTTAAGGTTTTCATTGCCGTTAAAAGAAAATTACAGCCTGGGGATAAAATGGCCGGTCGTCATGGAAATAAGGGTGTTGTTTCCCGTGTTGTGCCAGTTGAGGACATGCCATTTCTTGAGGATGGAACCTCTGTTGATATCGTGTTGAATCCGTTGGGTGTGCCTTCCCGTATGAATGTCGGTCAGATCCTTGAAACCCATTTGGGGTGGGCCTGTTCAAATCTGGGTAGACAAGTCAGCCAAGTTGTTGATCAGTATATGAAGACTGGTGAAAAGAAACAGGAACTTTTGGATCGCCTTAGATTGATTTATGGCGAAAAAACGTTTAATGAAAAAATAGCCAATCTTTCAGAGGCTGAACTGCTTAATTTCTGTAATGATCTTCGTAAGGGTGTCTCGATTATGACTCCAGTGTTTGATGGAGCAAGCATTCCTGATATCGAAAACATGTTGAAAGAGGCGGGGCTTAATCCTTCGGCGCAAAGTACATTGATTGATGGACGTACGGGAGATCCTTTTGAGCGCCAAGTGACGGTTGGTTATATTTACATGCTTAAGTTGCATCACCTGGTTGATGATAAAATCCATGCGCGTTCTATTGGTCCTTACTCATTGGTGACGCAACAACCATTGGGTGGTAAAGCCCAATTTGGTGGCCAGCGTTTCGGGGAAATGGAGGTATGGGCCTTGGAGGCTTATGGGGCTGCCTATACCTTGCAGGAAATGCTTACGGTTAAATCAGATGACGTTTCAGGCCGTACTAAGGTTTATGAAGCGATCGTTAAAGATCAGGACGATTTTGAGGCTGGTATACCTGAAAGCTTTAATGTGCTAGTGAAGGAATTAAAATCCCTTGGCTTAAATGTTGAACTTGAACAAAGTGCTGAATAAAGTAGATTGTTAGGTTTTTTAAATATTATCAATGAGGTATTCAGTTTATGAATACCTCAACCCCCCAAAAGGTTTTTGGCGAATGAATGAACTTATGAAAATTCTTGGTCAGACTGGCCAAGCAATGACGTTTGATCAGATTAAAATTCAATTGGCCTCGTCTGAACAGATACGGTCTTGGTCTTATGGTGAAGTGAAAAAGCCAGAGACAATCAATTATCGTACTTTTAAACCAGAACGGGATGGATTGTTTTGTGCGCGCATTTTCGGTCCGATCAAGGATTATGAATGTCTTTGTGGTAAATATAAACGGATGAAATTCCGTGGCATAGTATGTGAAAAATGCGGTGTTGAAGTTACGCTTGCCAAAGTGCGTCGTGAACGTATGGGGCATATTGAGCTTGCAAGCCCGGTTGCACATATTTGGTTTTTGAAATCTCTCCCAAGTCGTATCGGATTAATGATCGATATGACTTTGAAAGATCTCGAGAGGGTTTTGTATTTTGAAAATTATGTTGTTTTAGAACCCGGGACATCGCCATTAAAACAATTTAGCCTGCTGACTGAGGATCAATATCTTGATGCCATGGAAGAATATGGGCATGAAGGTATTGAAATAGGGATTGGTGCGGAAGCGATTAAGAAAATTCTGGTCAATATCGATTGTGATGTTGAAAAAGTCGAATTACGCGCCGAATTAAAAGAAACGACCTCTGAAGTCAAACGTAAGAAACTTGTAAAACGTTTAAAACTTGTGGAAGCTTTTGCAGAAAGTGGTTGTCGTCCTGAATGGATGATCATGAGTGTTGTACCAGTCATTCCACCTGAATTAAGACCGCTTGTCCCATTGGACGGAGGCCGTTTTGCCACATCAGATCTCAATGATTTGTACCGTCGTGTCATCAACCGTAATAATCGGTTGAAACGGTTAATGGAATTGCGTGCACCGGATATTATCATTCGTAATGAAAAACGTATGTTGCAGGAATCTGTTGATGCGTTGTTTGATAATGGACGTAGAGGACGGGCAATTACAGGGGCGAATAAACGACCATTAAAATCCTTGGCAGATATGCTTAAAGGAAAACAGGGACGTTTCCGTCAAAACCTGCTTGGTAAACGTGTGGATTATTCTGGACGTTCAGTGATTGTGGTTGGTCCTGAATTGAAATTGCATCAATGCGGTTTGCCTAAAAAAATGGCATTGGAATTGTTCAAGCCATTTATATATTCCAAGCTTGAAAAATATGGGCATGCGACGACCATTAAGGCAGCTAAGCGTATGGTTGAGAAAGAACGTCCAGAAGTTTGGGATATTATTGAAGAGGTTATTCGTGAACATCCTGTCATGCTTAACCGCGCACCAACTTTACACCGCTTGGGTATTCAAGCTTTCGAGCCTGTTTTGATTGAGGGTAAAGCGATTCAGTTGCATCCATTGGTATGTACTGCCTTCAATGCAGATTTTGACGGTGATCAGATGGCGGTTCATGTGCCATTGAGTTTGGAAGCGCAGCTCGAAGCACGTGTTTTGATGATGTCCACAAATAATATTCTTAGTCCTGCTAGTGGTAAGCCTATTATTGTTCCATCTCAGGATATTGTATTGGGGCTGTATTATTTAAGTCTGGAAATTCCTGAATTTAAATTAACTCCAGATCAATCCGAATATGATTCTGAAGGTCATCTTATTAAAAAGGGGGCACCTCTTTTTGCGAATATCGGTGAGATTGAACATGCATTGTCATCCAGAACCTTGAAGCTTCACGATAAAATTCGTTGTCGTTTTCAAACAAAGAATGCGGATGGTGAGCTAGTTTATCAAAAGGTAGTGACAACTGCAGGTAGAATGCTGATTTCACAGATTCTTCCAAAACACCCAGCAATCAATTTTTCATTGATCAATCAACAATTAACGAAAAAGACAATTTCAGATATTATCGATATTGTCTATCGTCATTGTGGTCAGAAGGAATGTGTGATTTTTGCGGATCGTATGATGGGACTAGGATTCTCTTACGCTGCTAAAGCTGGTATTTCCTTTGGTAAGGATGATATGATCATTCCTGATGCGAAAAAGGAACTGGTCGCCAAGACAACCGAAGAGGTTAAGGAGTTTGAGCAGCAATATCAGGACGGTTTGATTACAGCAGGAGAGCGTTATAACAAGGTTGTTGATGCCTGGTCACGTTGTACGGATGAGGTTCAGGCAGCGATGATGAAAAAGATTTCACATGTAGAGCCTGGCCAACCCATCAATTCTGTCTGGATGATGAGCCATTCTGGAGCTCGTGGGTCCCCAGCCCAGATGAAGCAGTTGGCCGGTATGCGTGGTCTGATGGCGAAACCGTCAGGTGAAATTATTGAACAACCTATTATTGCCAATTTCAAGGAAGGTCTTTCTGTTCTTGATTATTTTACATCGACTCATGGTGCACGTAAAGGATTGGCTGATACGGCCCTGAAAACCGCAAACTCTGGATATCTTACTCGTCGTCTGGTTGACGTTGCTCAGGATTGCATTATTGTTGAGCCAGATTGTGGAACAGAACGCGGATTGGTTGTTCGTGCGGTAATGGATGGTGGTGAGGTTATTTCTTCACTAGCAGAACGTATTCTTGGACGTACATTGGCAGCAGATGTAACGGATCCAGCAACTGGTAAAATTCTTTATCCTCGTAACACGCTTCTGGAGGAGGCCGAGGTTGAGGCGATCGAAAAGGCTAATGTTGAAAGTGTGATGATTCGTTCTGTTCTAACCTGTGACAGTCAGGTTGGCGTATGCGCTCATTGTTATGGTCGTGATCTTGCTCGCGGAACTCCTGTTAATATAGGAGAGGCTGTCGGTGTTATTGCTGCTCAGTCAATTGGTGAGCCCGGGACTCAGTTGACAATGCGTACATTTCATATTGGCGGTGCAGCACAAAAAGGTGCAGAACAATCTATGGTTGAATCCTCCCGCGATGGCAAGGTCAAGATTATAAATCTGAATGTTGTTCAAAACAGTCAGGGATTTGACATTGTCATGTCCAGAAACTGTGAAATTATCCTGTTGGATGATAATGGAATTGAACGCGCTCATTATCGTATTCCCTATGGTGCACGTTTGCTTGCTAAAAATGGATCGAATGTCAAGCGTCATCAGAAAATGGCAGAATGGGATCCATATACCCTACCTATTATTACTGAAAAATCAGGTACAATTGAGTATCAGGATCTGATTGAAGGTATTACACTGGTTGAACGGATGGATGAAGTCACGGGGCTTTCTTCAAAAGTTGTTGTTGACTATAAGCAAACAAGTAAATCTCGTGATTTGAGACCACGCTTGCAGTTAAAGGATTCAAATGGGGAAGTCATGAAGTTGGGGAACGGTAACGACGCACGTTACTTCTTGTCTCCAGATTCCCTGCTTTCTGTGGAAAATGGGGCGCAGGTTAATGCCGGTGATGTCTTGGCTCGTATTCCAAGAGAAGGTTCCAAGACGCGTGATATTACCGGGGGTCTTCCACGGGTGGCTGAACTTTTCGAGGCACGTCGTCCGAAAGATCATGCGATTATTGCTGAAAATGATGGTGTGGTTGAATTCGGAAAAGACTATAAGGCAAAACGTCGGATCGTTGTACGTAATGAGGACACTGGTGAAGAAACAGAATATTTGATTCCTAAGGGAAAACATATTTCTGTACAGGAAGGTGACTTTGTCCGTAAGGGCGATCCTCTTGTTGATGGGCCTCGTGTTCCTCATGATATTTTAAAGGTTCTTGGAATTGAAGCCTTATCAGATTATCTGATTGATGAAATTCAAAGTGTTTATCGTCTTCAGGGCGTGAAGATCAATGATAAACATATTGAAGTGATCGTTCGTCAAATGCTGCAGAAGATTGAGGTGACGGATCCAGGTGATACGACTTATTTAATTGGTGAAACTGTAGATCGCTTGGAATTTGAACAAGAAAATATCAAACGGATGAACGCCAATGAGCGTCCTGCAATGGGTTCACCAGTTTTACAGGGTATCACCAAAGCTGCGTTACAAACCAAATCCTTTATTTCAGCGGCTTCCTTCCAGGAAACAACTCGTGTATTGACAGAGGCAGCATCTGCGGGAAAGGTTGATACCTTGATGGGATTAAAGGAGAATGTAATCGTCGGACGTCTTGTTCCTGCAGGAACGGGTAGTGTCATGAACAGATTCCGTGCCATGGCCTATTCAAGAGATAGACAACGAATTCTGGATGTAAATAAGATGAATGATGAAGCGGAAGTTGAACTTTCTTCTGTTACATCAGAAAATAATAAAATAAAGGACGTGACTCAGGTCACTGAATAAGGTATAAGTATATAACTTTATTCGTTTTCAGTTTTATCAAATGGGTAGAAATGCCCATTTGATAAGTTAAAATACGGGTCATTTTTGTCTTTTGGCAAAAATAAAATGTTTTTTACAAGGATACCTAGTTCAATTTTAAGCTGTTTTAAAAATAGCTTGCAATTTAACAAGGGTCTTGTTAAAAAGCATCGTTATCTGTTGAATAAATTTATGGCACATTAGATAAAACATCGTTTATAAGGTATATGGTTTTATTTTTATGCCAACTTTAGTGGCATTTATTTAATTAAATGTTAATTGTTGTAATGACCGTCGAGTAACAATATTGCGTTGCTTGACCTAGAAATAGTAAGGATCGGGAAAGGCGAATGCCGACCATTAACCAATTAATCGCTAAAGGCCGCGAACCTGCTGCCAAGCGCAATAAGGTTCCTGCTTTGCAGGGATGCCCGCAAAAACGAGGGGTATGTACTCGTGTTTATACAACAACACCTAAAAAGCCAAACTCAGCATTGCGTAAAGTTGCAAAGGTACGTCTGACAAACGGTTATGAGGTGGTGAGTTATATTCCTGGTGAAGGTCATAACTTGCAAGAACATAGTGTGGTCTTAATACGTGGTGGACGTGTTAAGGATTTGCCAGGCGTGCGTTATCATATTTTACGTGGTGTTCTGGATACACAAGGAATTGCAAAGCGACGTCAACGTCGTTCTTTGTATGGTGCTAAACGTCCAAAATAAGAGGAATTAAAAGGCATGAGTCGCCGACACCGCGCAGTAAAGCGTGAGATACTTCCCGATCCTAAGTTTGGTGATGTGGTCATCACGCGTTTCATGAATGCGTTGATGTATGATGGTAAAAAATCTATTGCTGAAAAAATCGTTTATGGTGCATTGGAATCTCTACGTGCCCGTGGCGGTGAATCAGCGGACCCTGTAAACCTGTTTCACGAAGCTTTGGATAATGTTAAGCCAGCCGTTGAAGTTCGTTCACGCCGTGTAGGTGGTGCAACGTACCAGGTGCCTGTAGAAGTTCGTGCTGACCGTCGTCAGGCATTAGCAATTCGCTGGTTAATTGACGCTTCCCGCAAACGTGGCGAAAATACTATGCAAGAAAGATTGTCAAACGAATTGCATGACGCTATCAATAATCGTGGAGCGGCTGTTAAAAAGCGCGAGGATACTCATCGTATGGCTGAAGCAAATAAAGCATTCAGTCATTATCGCTGGTAAGTATAAGTTTGAACTTAATTTATTTTAACCGAATTTCTTGGTAAAAACCGAGTTAACGGAGAGAGACAATGGCAAAGGCTAAATTTGAGCGGAATAAACCGCACTGTAACATTGGAACTATTGGTCACGTTGATCATGGTAAAACAACATTAACAGCTGCTATAACAAAAGTTTTGGCAGAAAAAGGTGGTGCGGATTTTACTGCCTATGACATGATCGATAAGGCGCCTGAAGAACGTGCCCGTGGTATTACCATTTCAACAGCACACGTTGAGTATGAAACAGATAAACGTCACTACGCTCATGTTGACTGTCCTGGTCACGCTGACTATGTTAAAAACATGATCACAGGTGCGGCACAGATGGATGGTGCTATCCTGGTTGTTTCAGCTGCTGACGGTCCTATGCCACAGACTCGTGAACATATTCTTTTGGCTCGTCAGGTTGGTGTTCCAGCATTGGTTGTATTCATGAATAAATGTGATCAAGTTGATGACCCTGAACTTCTTGAGCTTGTTGAAATGGAAATTCGTGAATTACTTTCTTCGTATGAATTTCCTGGAGATGATATTCCCATTATCAAAGGATCGGCTTTGGTTGCTCTTGAAGATGGTGATCCAGAATTGGGTAAAAACCGTATTCTTGACCTGATGAATGCTGTTGATGAATATATCCCGCAGCCAGAACGTCCAATTGATCGTCCATTCTTAATGCCAATAGAGGATGTTTTCTCTATTTCTGGACGTGGTACGGTTGTCACCGGACGTGTGGAACGTGGTGAAATCACTGTTGGTGAAGAAGTTGAAATTGTTGGTATTCATCCAACAACCAAAACAACAGTTACCGGTGTTGAAATGTTCCGCAAGTTGCTTGACCGTGGTGAAGCGGGTGACAATATCGGTGCGCTTCTTCGTGGAACAAAACGTGAAGATGTTGAACGTGGTCAAGTTCTGGCTAAACCAGGAACCATTAAGCCACATAACAAATTTAAGGCGGAAGCTTATATTCTTACAAAAGAAGAAGGTGGGCGTCATACTCCATTCTTCACCAATTACCGTCCACAATTCTATTTCCGTACAACTGACGTAACTGGTGTTGTACATCTTCCAGAAGGTGTGGAAATGGTGATGCCTGGTGATAATGCGGCGATGGATGTTGAATTGATTGCTCCTATTGCCATGGATGAAGGTCTGCGATTCGCTATTCGCGAAGGTGGACGTACTGTTGGGGCTGGTGTAGTTTCCAAAATTACCGAATAGTCTCGGCTAATTAGTTTGGATTCCCAGCTGTTTTTGCAGCTGGGAATCTTGTTGTTCTTGGATCCGAAAAGGATTCGTTTTTGTAGGCAGAAATAAATGGAAAGCCAAAACATCCGTATTCGCCTTAAAGCTTACGATTATCGTGTGTTGGATAATAGCACTCGTGAAATCGTAAATACAGCGAAGCGTACGGGGGCACAGGTAAGGGGACCAATCCCGTTGCCAACGCACATTGAGCGGTTTACAGTTAACCGCTCACCCCATATTGATAAGAAGAGTCGTGAGCAGTTCGAAATCAGAACGCACCGGCGTTTGTTAGATATTGTTGAGCCCAACCCGCAGACCGTGGACGCTCTCATGAAACTTGACCTCGCCGCTGGCGTTGATGTCGAGATTAAGCTATAAGGTCCAGACGATGCGTACAGGATTGATCGCAAAAAAGTTGGGAATGACCCGACTATTTAAAGAGGACGGCACTCATGTGCCAGTCACTGTATTGTACTTGGATGAAGTACAAGTAGTTGATGCTCGTACAAATGAACGTGATGGATACACAGCCCTTCAATTGGGGTATGGTAAAGCTAAGGTAAAAAATGTTAGCAAGCCTAATCGTGGTCATTTTGCACGGGTAAAAGTTGAACCAAAACAAAAACTTGTAGAATTTCGTGTTACGGAAGACGCTGTTGTTGAGGCGGGGGCAAGATTGACTGCCGCTCATTTTGTTGTAGGACAAAAGGTGGACGTAACTGGGATCAGTAAAGGTAAGGGATTTGCAGGTGGAATGAAACGTTGGAATTTCAAGGGGTTGGAAGCAACTCATGGTGTTTCAATTAGTCATCGTTCGCATGGTTCCACAGGGAATAGACAAGACCCTGGTAAAACATTTAAGAATAAGAAGATGGCAGGCCATTTAGGTAGTGAGCGTGTAACGACGCAGAATCTTGAGGTTGCTGCTGTAGATGTAGAGAAAAATTTGATCATGATTAAAGGTGCAGTCCCTGGTGCGAAAAACGGGTTTGTTCTCTTGCGTGATGCGATCAAAAAGCCTCGTCATGCTGATGCACCATTTCCGGCAGCATTGGCAACGGTTGCTGAGGAAGGTTGAACACTATGGATGTAGAAATCAAAACCTTCGATAATGGAAGTGCTGGCAATATTACGCTTCCAGATGAAATTTTCGGAATTGAACCCCGTCAAGATATTATGGCAAGAGTTGTGCATTGGCAGCTTGCCAAACGTCGTTCTGGCAATCATAAGATTAAGGGGCGTGGTGAAATTTCTGGAACAACAAAAAAACCTTATCGGCAAAAAGGTACAGGTAATGCGCGTCAAGGTTCGTTACGTGGACCACAGTTTCGTACCGGTGGCATTGTTCATGGTCCAGTAGTGCGTGATCATGGGTATGATTTACCAAAGAAAGTAAGACGTCTTGGTCTTATTTCTGCTTTATCACAGAAATTGGCAGAAGGTAAGTTGGTCGTTATTGACGAAGCCAATAATACTGCAAAAACATCTGAATTAGCTGCAAAATTAAAAGTGTTGGGCTGGAATTCAACTCTAATTATTGATGCAAATATTGATGAGAATTTTGGACGTGCAGTAAGAAATATCGCTTCAGTAGATATTCTTCCAACAATTGGTGCAAATGTTTATGACATTTTAAATCATGATATTTTGGCTATTACGCGCGCAGCAGTTGATGGGTTAAAGGAGCGCCTGGTATGACGAATATTCTTTCAATTCGCCAAAAGGCGGAAAAAATGTCTCGTGAAGCGATGTTTAACATTATTCGCGCGCCCTTGATTACTGAAAAGGCAACCTTTTTGTCTGAAAAAAATCAAATTGCGTTTAAAGTTGCATTAAACGCTACTAAGTCTCAGGTTAAAGTTGCGATTGAAACTTTGTTCGGTGTGAAAGTGTTGGGTGTTAATACGCTGATTTTAAAAGGTAAGACAAAAAGATTTCGAGGTCGGTTAGGGCGTCGTTCTGATGTTAAAAAAGCTTTTGTTCAACTTGCTGAAGGTCAGTCAATTGATTTGACAACCAAGTTGTCATAAGTGTGAGGTAGGAATTAATGGCACTTAAGCACTTTAAACCAGTTACTCCAAGTCTCCGTGGCACGGTTCTAATTGACCGTAAGGAGCTTTGGAAAGGTAAACCTGTCAAGACGCTTACCGAAGGTAAGAACAAGACGGGTGGACGTAATAATAATGGTCGAATTACCTCTCGTTTTATTGGGGGTGGGCATAAACAGTCATACCGTTATGTCGATTTTAAAAGACGTAAATATGATATGCCTGCAACTGTTGAACGGTTAGAATATGATCCCAATCGAACTGCTTTTATCGCGTTGATCAAATATGAAGACGGTGAGTTATCTTATATTCTGGCACCTCAAAGATTAAAAGTTGGAGATGTTGTAATCGCAGGTCAGCGTGTAGATGTTAAACCTGGAAATGCAATGCCTTTAGCAGCTATCCCTGTAGGAACCATTATTCACAATATTGAATTAAAAGAAGGAGCCGGCGGAAAACTGGTTCGTTCAGCTGGAACTTACGCTCAGTTGGTTGGTAAGGATGCTGGATATGCACAAATCAAACTGCAGTCGAATGAATTGCGTTTGGTACGTGGTGAATGTATGGCAACAGTTGGTGCCGTATCCAATCCAGATAACATGAACCAGCATTTTGGTAAGGCGGGACGTAGCCGTTGGTTAGGCCGTCGTCCACACAACCGTGGTGTTGTCATGAACCCGGTTGACCATCCTCATGGTGGTGGTGAAGGTCGTACTTCTGGTGGTCGTCATCCTGTGACACCATGGGGTAAACCAACTAAAGGTTATAAAACAAGAGTCAATAAGCGTACGGACAGCTTGATTATCCGTCGCCGTAAGACAGGCAAATAAAAGGGGCAAATAGAGATGGCAAGATCCGTCTGGAAAGGCCCGTTTGTAGACGGGTATTTACTTAAGAAAGCTGAAACCGCACGCGCTTCAGGTCGTAACGATGTGATCAAAATTTGGTCACGCCGTTCCACCATTTTGCCGCAGTTTGTTGGTTTGGTTTTTGGTGTTTACAACGGCCATAAATTTTTACCAGTGCAGGTCAGTGAAAATATGGTGGGTCATAAATTCGGTGAATTTTCGCCAACCCGTACATTCAATGGTCATGCAGCAGACAAAAAAGTTAAGCGGGGCTAGGATATGAGTAAACCAAAACATGATCGTGCACTCGCTGAAACCGAAGCACAGGCAATTGGACGTAATATTCGTGTAAGTCCACGAAAACTAAATCTTGTTGCTGGATTGATTCGTAATCAACCTGCATCCACTGCTTTGGCAAAATTAACCTTTTCTAAAAGAAGAATTGCTAAAGAAGTTAAAACAATTCTGGAAAGCGCGATTGCAAATGCGGAAAACAATCATCAACTTGATGTAGACCGTTTGATTGTATCCAAGGCAGAGGTGGGTAAAGCGATGGTTATGCGTCGTTTTCATGCGAGGGGTCGTGGACGTTCAGCGCAAATTCAGAAATTCTTTAGTCATTTGAAAATTGTCGTTGCTGAGCGTGACGAAAACGATTCTTCTGAAGGAAAGGCAGCATAATATGGGTCAAAAAGTTAATCCAATTGGGTTGCGTTTGGGTATCAATCGTACTTGGGATAGTCGTTGGTATGCAGATAATGATTATACCAAATTATTATTTGAAGATTTCAAACTTCGTGACCATTTACGCAAGAAACTTGCAGGTGCGGGTGTTTCCAGGGTTGTTATTGAACGACCAGCTAAAAAGCCTCGTGTAACGATTTATGCGGCGCGCCCCGGAATCGTTATTGGTAAAAAAGGTCAGGATATTGATAGCTTACGTAAAGAATTAACATCAATGGCCGGTGCAGAGGTTGCATTGAATATTGTTGAAATACGTAAACCAGAAATTGATGCGACACTTGTTGCTGAAAATATTGCTCAGCAGCTGGAAAGACGTGTGGCGTTTCGCCGTGCGATGAAAAGAGCAGTGCAGTCAGCAATGCGTTTAGGTGCACAGGGAATTCGTATCAATTGCAGTGGTCGTCTTGGCGGTGCTGAAATTGCACGCGTCGAATGGTATCGTGAAGGACGTGTTCCCTTGCATACTTTAAGAGCAGATATTGATTATGGTGTTGCCGCAGCTCATACAACCTATGGGAAATGTGGTGTAAAGGTTTGGATCTTTAAGGGCGAAATCATGGCCCATGATCCATTGGCCCAGGATCGCCGTGCTGCTGATCAGGCACCACAAAGGTAATTGATTAATTGGAGCATAATAGTTATTAATAAAGCTATTACAACGCATGAGGATTTTAAATAATGCTATCTCCGCGGCGGACTAAATTCCGCAAAGCTCATAAAGGCCGTATTCACGGAATGGCTAAAGGTGGGACAGAGCTTAATTTTGGAACCTATGGTTTGAAAGCACTGCAGCCAGAACGTATTACAGCCCGTCAAATTGAAGCGTCTCGTCGTGCGATTACACGTGCGATGAAACGTATGGGACGTGTGTGGATTAGAGTTTTTCCAGACCTTCCTGTCTCTAGTAAACCAGCAGAAGTTCGTATGGGATCTGGAAAAGGGTCTCCTGAATATTGGGTTGCTCGTATCAAACCAGGTCGTATCCTATTTGAGATTGAAGGTGTAAGTCCCGAAATTGCAAAAGAGGCGTTAACGCTCGGTGCTGCGAAGCTGCCAATTAAAACGAAATTTGTAACCCGTATAGGAGAGGCCTAGAATGGCAAAGGCAAATAAGCCAGCTGATCTGCGCGCTAAAACGGTGGACGAATTAAAGACGTTGTTAATTGATTTGCGACGTGAACAGTTTAATTTACGTTTCCAACGTGCGACTGGTCAAAATGAGGGTGTGGGTCGAATTGGGGTAATCCGTCGAGATATTGCACGGATTAAGACCATTATGACTGAAGTTAACAAAAACGCCGCAGGTGCTGCCGCATCTGCCGGCAAGTCCTGAGGAGTTAATGGGCGATGCCAAGGCGCGTTCTAACCGGTCGGGTGACAAGCGATAAAATGGACAAAACAGTTTCTGTTTTGGTTGTTCGTCGCGTTATGCACCCGCTTTATAAAAAATTCATTCGTCGTTCGAAAAAATATGCGGCGCATGATGAATTAAATGAGTGTCAAATTGGAGATATGGTTCGTATCATTGAATCTCCTCCGATTTCAAAAAGGAAAACATGGACTGTGATTTCTCGCAACGGTGCACCTCTTGGTGCGGCTGAGCAAGTATCCAGCATAGAAGCTTAAGGGAGGCTTAACTATGATCCATCCCGAGACCAACCTAACTGTGGCTGATAATTCAGGTGCAAGAGAGGTGCAGTGCATTAAGGTACTGGGCGGTTCAAAGCGGAAAACCGCTTCGGTCGGCGACGTGATCGTCGTTTCTGTCAAAGAGGCTATTCCTCGTGGCAAAGTAAAAAAAGGTGATGTCCATCAAGCTGTGATTGTCAGAACAAGCTATCCTGTTCGTCGTCCTGATGGAACCTCAATACGTTTTGATAAAAATGCTGCTGTATTGATAAATAAACAAAACGAGCCAATTGGCACACGTATTTTCGGCCCGGTAGTAAGGGAGTTGCGTGCACGTCAATTCATGAAAATTATCTCCTTAGCTCCGGAGGTTTTATAATGGCTGCACGTATTAAAAAAGGCGATCAAGTAATCGTTATTACAGGGCCTCAGAAAGGTGTGCATGGTGAAGTCCTGTCAATTTCTCCTGTTGAAAATAAGGCAGTGGTTCGTGGTGTGGCGGTTGCCAAACATCATAAGAAACCAACCCGCATGGGTGATGCTGGTGGCATTGTTGAGCGTGAAAAGGCTATTCACTTGTCAAATCTTAAATTGGTAGATCCAAAATCAGGGAAACCTACTCGTGTTGGATTTAGAGTTTTGGAAGACGGTCGTAAGGTTCGTGTTGCCAAAGCCACCGGTGAAGTGATCGAAGGTTAAGAGAGGTGGATATGTCAGAAAATAGTCAAGTTCGCTCTGAAGCACGCCTTTACGCGCTTTACAAAAATGAATTGCGTAAAAAGTTACGTGAACAATTCAATTACAAAAACGAGATGCAGATTCCGCGTCTTGAAAAAATTGTTTTAAACATGGGTGTTGGAGAAGCAGCGGGCGATCAAAAGAAACTGGATGCTGCCACGGAAGAAATGACCTTGATTGCCGGTCAAAAAGCCGTTAAAACACTTACTAAGAAAGCGATTGCTGGATTTAAAATTCGTGCTGGTTTACCCATTGGATGTAAAGTTACATTACGTAAAAACCGTATGTATGAATTTCTGGATCGTTTGGTTACAATCGCTTTGCCGCGTGTTCGAGATTTTAGAGGATTGCCAGCAAACAAAGGATTTGATGGTCGTGGAAATTTTGCAATGGGTTTGAAAGAACAGATTGTATTTCCTGAAATCGTTTACGATAAAGTAGACGAAGTACGTGGTATGGATATTGTGTTTGTAACCACAGCCAAGACCAATGATGAAGCCAAGGCTTTGTTAAAAGCATTTTCCCTTCCATTTATTGGATAGGAAATTGTTCTTTCGCTGCAAGGTGATACATTACCTTGCAAATTTGTTTTTTTTGGAAAACGGTCGATATAGTCGACAGGTTCCGGAGGGTAAAATTAAACATGGCAAAAACTTCAGCCATTTATCGTAATGCGAAGCGTGCACGTATGTCCGCACGTGATAAAGCAAAACGTATTGCGTTAAAAAATATTGTAATGGATAGAAGTTTACCAGTTGAAGATCGTTTTGATGCATCTTTAAAATTGGCTAAACTTCCTCGTAATGGTTCACGAGTAAGAGTGCGTTTGCGTTGTAAACTAACTGGTCGCTCTCGTGGGAATTACCGTAAATTTGAACTTTGCCGTATCGCATTGCGTGAATTGGCATCTACCGGGCAAATCCCTGGTATGGTTAAATCAAGCTGGTAAGGGATATATAGATGTCATTATCTGATCCATTGGGTGATATGCTCACCCGTATACGTAATGCACAATCAGCTCGTCATTCATTTTGTGTGGTTCCCGCTTCTAATTTGAGAGTTAATGTTTTGGAAGCATTAAAGCGTGAAGGTTATATTCGCGGATATAAGAAAGAAGAGCTTCGCAAGGGAATAAGCCAGCTTCGCATTGAATTGAAGTATTCTGAAGGTGCTCCTGTTATTAAAGAAATTCAGAGAGTATCTAAACCAGGTCGTCGCGTTTATTCTAAAATTAAAGAATTACCACGTGTTTATGGTGGCCTTGGGGTATCCATTTTGTCAACACCTCAGGGTGTTTTATCTGATATTGAAGCACGTGCCGCCAATGTTGGTGGTGAAGTGCTCTGTCGTGTATTCTAAGAGGAGGGATCAATGTCACGTGTAGGCAAAAATCCCGTGCAGATTCCGCAAGGGGTACAAGTTTCTCTGAAAGACGGTAAAATTGTTGTCAAAGGTAAAAGAGGCGAATTGTCTCTGCCTGTATCTGAACATATTGAAACTGTTATTGAAGATAATCAGGTTACTGTTAAGCCAAAAGATGATGGTGTTGCCGCAAGAACAATGTGGGGCACTACCAGAGCATTAATTGCGAATATGGTCAAAGGTGTTTCCGAAGGTTATACCAAGGCCCTGGAAATCACGGGAACTGGGTTTCGTGCCGCTGTTCAAGGTTCAAATCTTGTTATGAATCTTGGTTATTCACACGATGTTGTTTATCCAATTCCATCTGATATTAAAATTACAACGCCACGTCCAACGGCAATCGTTGTTGAAGGTAATGATAAACAACGTGTTGGTCAAATCGCACTGGATATACGTAATTTTAGAAAACCTGAACCTTATAAAGGTAAAGGTGTTCGTTATGAAGATGAGATTATACGTCGCAAAGAAGGCAAGAAAAAATAATGGGTATGCAACGTGAATTACAAACGCGCCGTCGCAGACGGTTGCGTTATCAGCTTCGTCAGAAAGGAAACGGGCGTCCACGTCTTTCGGTTTTCCGTTCAAGCAAAAATATTTATGCTCAAGTTATTGACGATATGGCTGGTAAGACTTTAGTTGCTGCTTCAACTTTGGATGCAGCGGCTAAAGAACAAATTAAAACTGGAGCTGATATTAATGCTGCTCGTGTCGTAGGCAAGTTGATTGCTGAGCGTGCAAAGGCAGCAGGATTGGAACAGGTCGTATTTGATCGTGGCTCCTATATTTATCATGGGCGTGTAAAAGCGCTTGCTGAGGCTGCCCGTGAGGGCGGGCTCTCGTTCTAAGAGGAGTCGCGAATGGCACGTGAAGTGAAAGAAGGCGGTCGCGGTGGACGTGAACGTGAAAATGAAGATTTGATCGACAAATTGGTATCGATTAATCGTGTTGCTAAAGTTGTAAAAGGTGGTCGACGCTTTGCCTTTGCTGCATTGGTCGTCGTTGGTGATCAGCGTGGACGTGTAGGATATGGTGCAGGTAAAGCCAGAGAGGTGCCTGAAGCAATCCGCAAGGCAACTGAGCAGGCTAAAAAATCAATGATACGTGTTCCCATGAAAGAAGGCAGAACATTGCATCATGATGTGCAAGGTTTTTATGGCGCCGGTAAGGTCGTGTTAAGATCTGCCGATTCGGGAACTGGTATTATTGCTGGCGGTCCAATGCGTGCGGTTTTTGAAAGCCTTGGAATTAATGATGTTGTTGCGAAATCAACAGGTTCACGTAATCCACATAATATGGTAAAAGCAACTTTTGATGCATTGCGTAGATGTGCAAGTCCAAGAGTTGTTGCAGCAAGACGTGGAAAGAAGGTGTCTGAAATTCTTGGTCGCCGTGATTCTGGTCATGCGTCTCAAAATGCGGAGGCTGTAAATGGCTAGTAATACGGTAAAAGTAACTCAGATAGCATCTGCAATTGGTCGTAAGAAAGATCAAAAGCAAACATTGACTGGTCTTGGCTTGAATCGTGTTGGTGCAACCCGTGAGTTGGAAAATACACCAGCTGTCCAGGGAATGATCAATAAGATTCGCCACCTCGTTAAGGTGGAGGGATAAATGAATCTAAATGAACTTCGTGATAATGCCGGAGCGAGATACCGTAAAAAACGTCTTGGACGAGGTATTGGTTCTGGTAAAGGCAAAACATCAGGTAAAGGCGTGAAAGGTCAGTTGGCACGTTCAGGTGTGGCAATCAATGGCTTTGAAGGTGGACAGCTTCCACTTTACCGTCGTATGCCAAAAAGAGGGTTCAAGAATATTTTTCGCAAAAATTATGTGGAAATTAATCTTCGGACCCTTTCATCCGCTATTGAGCAGGGCAAATTGAATGCATCATCTTTAATCGATGAAAAAGCATTGCGTGAAGCCGGTTTATTTAAGGGAAAAAAATACTCTGGCGTCTGTTTGCTTGCTAATGGAAATCTAAATCAGGCCATCAACTTGGAAGTGTCAAGAGCATCAGCGGCAGCTGTTGAAGCGGTTAAAAAAGCTGGTGGTTCTCTAAAACTTTTATCGTCATCTGGGGATGTTTCTGCAGATGCCTAGGAAATGAAGAGGTAATATAATTTAAGTTTGATCAATTTTTAGATCAAAACATTATGTTACATTCTAATTTTAAGGTAAAATTACAGCGTCCCGTTTCGTTACGGTGACGCTGTTTTTTTTGAAAGGATAAAAATTATGGCCTCTATGGCCGAACAACTAGCGGCGAATATTAATGTCAGTGCGTTTTCTAAAGCAACTGAATTAAAAAAGCGTATTTGGTTTACATTGGGTGCGTTAATTATTTACCGTCTAGGTACCTATATCCCGGTTCCGGGAGTGGATGCTACGGTAATGGCACAATTGCTGGCTAAACACCAGGGCGGTATTCTTGGTATGTTTGACATGTTCAGTGGTGGCGCCTTGGGTCGCATGACCATTTTTGCCCTGAACATCATGCCCTATATTAGTGCATCTATTATCATTCAGTTGATGTCATCTGCGATGCCATCTCTTGAAGCCTTGAAAAAGGAAGGGGAGCAAGGACGTAAAAAGCTTAATCAATATACACGTTACCTGACGGTTTTCATTGCTTTATTCCAGGCTTATGGAATTGCCATTGGATTGGAAAGTATGAAAAGTCCCGCAGGTTCTGCCGTTACCAATCCGGGGATGCTTTTTCTGTTAACCTGCGTCATCACGCTGGTTGGTGGAACAATGTTTTTGATGTGGTTAGGGGAACAAATCACGGCACGCGGGGTCGGTAATGGAATATCATTGATTATTTTTGCCGGTATTGTCGCCAATTTACCAACGGCTTTGGCAAGTTTATTTCAACTGGGTTACACTGGCGCTTTGTCTCCATTTTTTGTCGTTACATTTCTTGTATTGGCAGCGGTTACAATCGCCTTTATCGTGTTTATGGAACAGGCGCAAAGAAGAGTTGTCATACAATATCCCAAACGGCAGGTTGGGCAACGCATGTATGGTGGTGATTCAACACATATGCCATTAAAAGTTAATACCGCTGGGGTCATACCGCCTATTTTTGCGTCTTCAGTTTTATTGATACCTGTAACAATAGCTGGATTTCTATCAAATGAATCGACACCTGGATGGTTGGCATATCTAGGACAGGAATTCGGTCAGGGTCATATTTTATATATGCTCTTTTATGCTGCCATGATTATTTTCTTCTCATATTTTTATGCGGCTGTATCCTTTAATCCCAAAGAAACGGCAGATAATTTACGAAAACAGGGTGGATTTATTCCCGGTATTCGTCCAGGTGCAAATACAGCAACCTATTTTGATAATATCCTGACACGATTAACAACAATTGGAGCGCTATATCTTGTTGTTGTCTGTTTATTGCCACAATTTTTAATCAATCATTACAATGTTCCCTTCTATTTTGGTGGAACCAGTTTGATAATCATAGTTTCCGTGACAATAGATACGGTAACGCAGGTTCAATCCCATTTGGTTGCGCACCAATATCAGGGTCTATTACGCAAATCCAGGTTTGGAAAAGGAAAAAAACGGTGAAGCTAATATTTTTGGGCCCACCAGGGGCAGGTAAAGGGACGCAGGCTCAACGTTTGTCAGAAAAATATCATATCGCGCAAATCTCCACAGGAGATATGCTAAGGGCTGAGGTGAGGTCAGGGTCAGAAATCGGGAAAAAAGCCAAGGATATTATGGATAAGGGGTTATTGTT
Organism: Commensalibacter sp. B14384M2; assembly: GCF_016101865.1. Lineage (NCBI taxonomy): Bacteria > Pseudomonadati > Pseudomonadota > Alphaproteobacteria > Acetobacterales > Acetobacteraceae > Commensalibacter > Commensalibacter sp. B14384M2. The sequence continues at coordinate 228,528 of NZ_JACFPS010000001.1, forward strand.
TCCTGATGATCTGATGGTTGAAATGATTGCAAAAAGAATTAAAAAGGATGATTGTAAAAACGGTTTCATTCTTGATGGTTTCCCTCGCAATGTGGATCAAGCAAAAGCGTTGGATAAAATGTTTGTTTCTGAACATCTGAAGCTTGATGCTGTATTACTATTAAAAGTGGATGAGGAAATACTTGCAGAGCGAATTTCCAACCGGTTTAGTTGTGCAAAATGTGGTGCCAGTTATAATAAACTTTCTAAAAAACCAAAAAAAGACGGAGTCTGTGATGCATGCGGTTCAACGGAATTTGTTTCAAGAGCTGATGATAATAAAGATACTGTTCTGGAACGTTTAAAAGTCTATCGCGAACAGACCGCTCCCTTATTGCCATATTATAAAGAAAAAAAATGTTTGTATCCCATTGATGGTATGAAAAATATGGATGAGGTGACAAAAGATATTGATTTAATTTTAAAAAAAAATAAAATGTAAGCTTATATTTTTGTGAAAAAATTATCATACTATATTGACTCTGTTAGTATGAAAGTTATATTGATGCTTTTAAAAGTATTTCAAACACGTTAGTTATTAATGAAACAGTTATTGATCTCGTAACTGTTGCTTTTTTAGTGGCTAGCTGTTAAGAATAGACCTAAATTATTAAGGCTAATTAAGGAGTATTGGGCGTGGCGCGTATTGCCGGCGTAAACATCCCGACGAATAAGCGGGTAACCATTGGTCTGCGTTATATATACGGCATTGGGCCGACAAAAGCGCAGGAAATTTGTAATAAATTGTCAATTCCTGACGAACGTAGGGTGAACGAACTTTCAGACGATGAGGTTCTGAAAATCCGTGAGTTAATTGATAGCGAGTATCAGGTTGAGGGTGATCTTCGTCGTGAAATCTCAATGAATATCAAGCGTTTGATGGACTTGGGATGTTACCGTGGATTGCGTCATCGTCGTGGTTTGCCTGTAAGAGGCCAGAGAACTCACACAAATGCTCGTACACGTAAGGGTAAGGCGGTTGCTATTGCTGGCAAGAAAAAAGTAACACGTTAACCCTTGGTTTGTTTTAATTTTTTATAACTAAACGGACAGGATAATAAAAGCCATGGCGAAACCCGCCACACCGCGTCTCAGAAAAAAAGAACGCAAAAACATTACTTCTGGCGTAGCGCATGTTTTGTCTACGTTTAATAATACGATGATCACTATCTCTGATGTTCAAGGAAATGCAATTTCATGGTCTTCAGCGGGTGCTCAGGGATTTAAAGGTTCACGCAAATCTACACCTTATGCAGCACAGGTTGCTGCTGAGGATGCAGGACGTAAAGCTCGTGAACATGGTATGGAAACTCTTGAAATTGAAGTGTCTGGCCCGGGATCTGGACGTGAAAGCGCACTGCGTGCTTTACAGGCGGTAGGTTTTACGGTTACTTCAATCCGGGATACCACACCAGTGCCACATAACGGATGTCGTCCACGTAAACGTCGTCGCGTTTAATCGTTCGTATATTATTTTCAATCAATAATGAATGGAAATAATATTCAAGTAACAAAAGCTGACTTCGAGGTTAAGATTTTGTTACTTTTTTGGTAATAATTTGAATTGAAAGGCCACCACCTTGGTCCTCCAGAAAAACTGGCAATCTCTTATTAAGCCGGAGAAGCTGGAAGTCGAACCGGGCTCGGCGTCACAAAATGTGGCGACCGTGGTGGCGGAGCCGCTTGAACGTGGCTTCGGCATGACGCTCGGTAATGCGCTTCGGCGAGTACTTTTATCTTCTCTTCAAGGGGCTGCTGTTACAGCTATTCGTATTGATGGCGTTCTTCACGAATTTTCATCAGTTAATGGTGTGCGGGAAGATGTCACGGATATTGTCCTGAATGTTAAGCAACTGGCCATACGTATGCATAGTGATGGTCCAAAACGGATGATTTTGTCCGCGGTAGGTCCGGGCCAAGTTACAGCTGGACAGATTCAGACAGATCATGATATTGAAATCATGAATCCTGATCTTGTGATTTGCACACTTGATGATGGAATAAAGTTGGGTATGGAATTTACCGTTGAAATGGGTAAAGGTTATGTTCCTGCCTCTACTAATCGTCAGGAGGATGCTCCGATTGGGATGATTCCAATTGACGCGATATATTCACCTGTTCGTCGTGTTTCCTATAAAGTTGAACCAACCCGTGTTGGTCAGGTAACAGATTATGACAAGCTGTTATTGACTTTGGAAACAGATGGTTCTGTAACGCCTGAAAATGCCGTAGCTTTGGCTGCGCGTATTTTGCAAGATCAGTTCCAGCTTTTTATCAATTTTGATGAGCCTAAACCAGTCGTGACGGAAGAGCCTAAGGAAGAGCTTCCATTCAATCGTAATTTATTGCGCAAAGTTGATGAGCTTGAATTGTCAGTTCGTAGCGCCAACTGTCTCAAGAATGATAACATTGTGTATATTGGCGATCTGGTGCAGCGGACAGAGCAAGAAATGTTACGCACTCCTAATTTTGGTCGCAAGTCATTGAATGAAATCAAGGAAGTTCTTTCTTCAATGGGATTGTCATTGGGAATGAATGTGCCTGCTTGGCCACCAGAAAATATTGAAGAGTTAGCTAAACGGCTGGATGAGCTGTTTTAAGCATAGTATGATAGAAGAGGATTGAAATTATGCGTCACGGTATATCCGGCCGTAAATTGGGTGTGACTTCATCGCATCGCCTTGCAATGTTCAGAAATATGGCCGTTGCATTAATTAAGCATGAACAGATTACAACGACTTTGCCAAAAGCTAAGGAATTACGTCCAGTTGTCGAGAAACTTGTGACATTGGGAAAACGTGGTGATTTGCATGCACGTAGACAGGCTTATGCCATGTTGCGTGACGAGACTATTGTTGCTAAGTTATTTTCTGTTATTGCTGATCGTTACAAATCGCGTCAAGGTGGATATTTGCGTGTGTTGAAAGCGGGTGTCCGTTATGGTGATGCTGCTGATATGGCAGTTATCGAATTTATTGAACGTGATGTAAATGCAAAAGGGCTTGACAGTGGACCAAAGCCCACTGATGAAGATTCAGACGAGTTAGCTGCATAATATTAAAATACCCTTTTGATTTTTAAAAAGAGATAGGTTTCTATCTCTTTTTTTGTTTGTAATGAACAAAATTGGGATTATAATTAAGTTGTAAAAAAAATATATGTTAATGCGTTAGGCTTTTGGAAGAATCTTGGAATAGATTGAAAAGGAGAGCCGGGATATGCTTAAAATTGCATTTATTTGTCTTTTAATTGCTTTATTGGCTTGGCTTCTTGGTTTTACAAGTGTGGCAATTATAGCAGCAGGTATTGCTAAGATTATATTTTTTATTGCACTGTTATTCGCTTTTTTATTTTTTATTCTTGCGTTTTTGGTTGGAAGAAAATTACTTAATAATTAATTTCTTGAGATGTTGAGTTGTAAATTATTTTTAGTGATATGTTAAAATAATTGATTTGTTTGTCATTTTTTAGGGACATGAAACAAAGACAGGGAATGAGTTCGCAGTATTAAGCTTAAAATATCATTGATTAAAAAATGTATTAAATATTGGCTTTTTATAAGAACCAATTTTATTTTGTGAATTTTTTTTTATGATAGTTTAATATATTTTACATGTTTGATTTTAAATCAAATATTTTAAGATTTTGGATATTGTTCAAAATTAAAAAACCTTGTTTCTGAAAAAATGAAATCACTAACAAATTATTATTTATTAAAATAATTTCATTTTTTGTATAATAGAGCTAGTTTTTGTTTTGCTGTAATACAGGAGGTATAAAAGGTATATTGGAGGTTAAAGAGGATTTGCTTGGCAATCGATCATCCTTCCAGCCACCTCCAAGGTTTTCGATCAACAAGACGCTATCCACCATTTGCTGTTGCCGTATTCCAAGAGCTGTTTGCTGGTTATTTAATAAAGCGACTTGTTGAGTTACAACAGTGGTATAATCGTGAGTGCCGCTCATATATTGTGCCAGGGCTACTTTAAGGGTTTTGTGAGCGTATTCAACCGCTGCTTGTTGCTGGATTTTTTGATCGTCCAGGATATTAAGGTTAGATAGTTGATCCTCAACGGATTGCAAGGCTGCAAGAATGGTTTGCCTATATTGAGCCACAGAAGCATCATATTGTGCCTCTGCCTGTTTGACCATTGAACTTCTTACCCCGCCATCAAACAAGTTTTCTGAAGCGGATGCTCCCAAAGACCAGATGCGGTTGGCAACTTGAACAAGGCTGCCCACCGGATTACCACTATAAGATAAATTGGCTGATAAGGTTACATCGGGGAAAAATGCTGCAATAGCAGCTCCTATCTGGGCATTTTTTTCTTGCATATGGCGTTCAGCTGAAGCTATATCAGGCCTTCTTTGTAATAAAATGGATGGAACACCTACTGGAATTTGAGGTATGTTGTCATTTAAAATACCGTGAGGAATTGATAAATTTGCCGGGGGCTTTCCAATTAGAGTGGCAATAGCATGTTCGTATTGGGATCTAGAAATACCTGCAGCAGTCAATTGTGCCTTTGTTTGCTCAAGCTGTGTCTGTGCCTGTAATAATGCCGTGGGTTCAATAACACCGGCATTATGTTGATCCTGAGTTACTTTTAAGGATTGCTCATAGGCTTTAACGGTTTTTTGCAATAAATCGATTAATGAATCTTGATATCTCAAGTTAAAATAGGTCTGGGCCAACTGACTTTGATAAGATAGTCTTGCATTGGCAAGATCTGCGGCACTGGCTTGTGCAGCTGCTACCTGGCTTTCCGTGTTACGTCGTATTTTTCCCCAAAGATCGAGATCCCAGCTTGCAGAGGTTTGTAATGCATAAGTATTTCTTGTCATTCCGGATGAATAATTAATATTTCCGCCCCCATTACCGATGCTTCTTGCACCACCTCCGTTACCTTGACGGTCAAAATTCGTGCCAAGATTTAATGTTGGGTATAAAGCTGCCTTAGTTTGGTCAATCAAGGCACGCGCATAACGATAATTTGCTTCTGCCTGTTTTAAATTCTGGTTGGAAATATCAACCTGTTCTTCCAGCTGATTAAGAACAGGATCATTATAGATAGTCCACCATTCCCCTTTAGGAAAGGCGGCGGCACTGGGATTGGCTGTCTGCCATCCGTTAACTGGTTTTAATTCCTTGAACCGTTGTGAAATGATTGGAGCAGGGCGATGATAATTTGGTCCAACCATACAGCCGCTTAGCAAAAAAAAGAAAGTGATCCCCACATATCGTAAGGAGAACAGGTTGATGCCCCTATTATGCACGTTGTTGTCCCCCATGAAAAAATAGTCTCTTTAACAGACGGTTATGTCGTAATCGATCCATATAGATATAAATTACTGGGGTTGTATACAAGGTCAGAGCCTGACTGACCACTAAACCCCCTACAATCGCGATTCCAAGTGGACGTCTGATCTCGCAACCATATCCATTGGAAAGAATAAGAGGAACTGCACCAAATGCAGCTGCAACGGTAGTCATGAGAATAGGACGAAAACGTAATTTACATGCTAGTAAAATTGCTGATTTTGTATCCATGTTTTCTGACTCTTCTGCCTTGATAGCGAAATCAACCAAAAGAATGGCATTCTTTTTGACAATCCCAATAAGTAGGATAATGCCAATCATGGTTATAATAGTAAATTCTTCCCCGAACAGATCAAGCGCCAGTAATGCGCCAACACCTGCCGAGGGAAGGGTGGATAGAATTGTTAAAGGATGGATGTAGCTTTCATATAATATACCCAGTGTAATGTAAACGGCGGCAATTGCGGCAAATATGATAATGATATTATTTTTGATGCTGCTCTGGAACTGGGCTGCATTGCCAGAAAAACTTCCTGCTATATTTTTTGGTAAATGAATTTTGACGGTTTCCGTTTTGATGAGCTGAATGGCATCGCTCAGTGATTTTCCTTTTGCCAAGTTAAATGATAAAGTCGCGGCAACGAACATACCCTGATGATTGACTGATAATGAGGTCAATGCTTTGTTCTGGTTAGTGACAAAAGATAATGGGACCATGGTTTCATGATTGGTGGAGACAGCTGAACCATTGGATGCACCATTACCCCCGGCAAGTCTATTCGCGATCTGGTTTCTAAAGTTTTCCTGCTCGATTTTATCCTCTTGACTTAAAAATGCATTCGATTTGACACGGATTGTATTTGATACGGTTCCGCCACCGGGTGATCCTCCTGCAACACTGACCCATACCTGATTCAAGACACCGGTATGAGGGGCGTAACGCGGATCCGTTTCCATAATGACCCGATATTGGTTTAACGGATTATAAATAATTGAAGCGGCACGCTGTCCAAAAGAATCAAACAACGTATTTGAAATAAGTTGTGGTGTTAAGTTAACTCGTGCGGCTGTATCCCGAAGAATATCAATATTGATTGCCTCACCTCCCTGTTGGACATCGGAAGAGACATCTGTGATGATACCGGGATGCTTTTTTAGTGCTTCAACAAGTTTGGGCATCCATTTATATAATTCGCTAGAGGAATCTGATTGTAAAGTATATTGATAGTTTGCGTTACTTGAACGCCCGCCTACATGTAATATATTGGGAGGGAAAATATAGAATTTCGCGCCAACCATATTTTGTAATTTTTTAGAAAGTCGCGCTTGAGTTTCAAAAATATTGTTTTTTCGTAATTTTTTATCTTTTAAGGAAATAAAGATATTTCCCTGATTGACCGCTTTGCCTCCAGTAAAGGAGGAAATGGATGCAATATCCGGATCATTTATAAGTATTTTCTGAACAAACTGGATTTTTTCTTTCATGTTTTGAAAGGAAATGGATTGATCGCCCTGAAGATGGCATAACAAAACCCCGATATCCTCATTAGGCATGAAACCTTTAGGCATGGTTATAAAAAGGAAAATCATAAGGATAATCGTTGCAGGAATTGATAGGGCAACGAGAAGGGGATATTTAAGGATGTGCGAAAGAGTGCTTTGATAGAGTTGATCACAATAATCAAATAATTTTATAAAATAATGATTAATTTTATATCCCCGTTTATTATTGTTTCCTTGGTGTCGCATAAGAATAAAGGCACACATCATGGGAGTTAGGGTCAGGGAAAGGATCATCGAAATAATCAGGGTTATGGAAAGGGTCATGGCAAATTCATGAAACAATTTTCCTATCAAACCACCCATCAGCAATATCGGCAGGAACACGGCAATCAAAGATATAGTGATCGAGATTACCGTAAACGAGACTTCCTTTGCGCCATATAAAGCGGCAGCTTTGGGAGATATACCATTCTCCAAATGCCGGTTTATATTTTCCAGCACAACAATGGCATCATCCACGACAAAGCCGGTTGCGATGGTTAGCGCCATTAAGGAAAACGTATCAAGTGAATAACCCAATAATTTAAGAATGGCAAATGTGGAGATAATGGAGGCTGGCAAAACAACGGCAGGAATAATAATGGCTCGAATGTTTCTTAGAAAAACCAGAACAACCGTTATGACTAGAACAATAGATATGACCAATGTCATTTGGGTATCAAACAGGGTGGCCCTGATTGTGGTTGAACGATCAATGGCAATGTGCAGATTCACATCGGTAGGTAAGGCTGCCTTTATCAATGATAACTTTTTATGAATCAAACTGGTTGTCTTGATGACATTACTACCGGCTTGAGGGAAAATAACCAGAATGATGGAGCGTTTATCGTTATAATATCCCGCATGATGTAAGTCTTCAACGTCGTCTTTTACTGTTGAGATGTTCTCTAACATGACAGGTGCATGATTTCTATATGCAATTACGAGGTTTCGATAGGCTTCAGCCTTTGTTGCCTGGTCATTGGTTGCTAATTGATAGCGTTTGTCACCTTCCTCAATAAAACCTTTGGGTGTATGAGCGTTGGTTGATGCCAGTGCCGCCCTGACATCTTCAAATCCAATACCGTATTTGTAAAGAGCATGCGGGTTTAGTTCAATTCTGACTGCCGGTAGTGAACTTCCCCCCAGTTCAACTTGCCCGACCCCTTTGATACTTGAGAGCTGGTGTTGCAAAACAGTTGTCGCATAATCATAAAGCTGTGGCAAGGTTTTGGTCTTGGATGTCATGGCCAAGATCATGATGGGAGAGGTGGAGGGATTCATCTTGAAATAGGATGGATTGGAACGCATCGAAGAGGGAAGGTCGGCACGTGCCGCTTGTAAGGCGGCTTCTACATCCCTTGCCGCATTATTGATATCTTTGGAAAGATCGAATTGTAAAATGATCCTGACCTGGTTTTGGGTTGATTGTGAGGTCATTTCATTGGTGCCAGGTATCTGTCCCAGCCTTCTCTCCAATGGTGCAGCAATCGAGCTGGCAATTTCCTCTGGTGTGCCGCCCGCTTGTTGGGCACGTATCATGATTACAGGAAAATCCACGTTGGGGAGATCAGAAACCGGTAATAATTCGTAACCCAGTATACCTGTTAGAAATAATGTAACTGTGAGTAAAATTGTTGCAACAGGCCGTTGTATAAAGGGTTTTGCTATATTCATGATTCAGGTTTTTCATCAATTGGTTGGTGATTGGATAATGATGAAAAAAAATGATGTCCCCAGTTTTTAAGTCTTTCCATATATAGATAAATAATGGGAGTTGTAAAAAGAGTGAGCAATTGGCTGGCAAGAAGCCCCCAAAAAATGCTGATACCCAAAGGATGCCTTAGTTCAGATCCGGTTCCTGTTCCCAGCATCATGGGAATAGCCGCCAACATGGCCGCCAGGGTTGTCATCAGAATGGGCCTGAACCGTAGAAGTGCTGCCTGATGAATTGCCTCCAGTGAGGATTTCTTGTCTTTCCTTTCAGCCTCCAGCGCAAAATCAATCATCATAATGGCATTTTTTTTGACAATTCCAATTAATAGAATGATGCCAATAATTCCCATAATATCTAAGTTGCATCCATCAATCCATAGTGCAAATAGTGCACCAATCGTGGCCGAGGGAAGGGTTGACAAAATAGTTATGGGATGAATGAAGCTTTCATAAAGAATGCCAAGGATAATATAAACAGCAATAATGGCCGCTATAACAAGAAACAATTCATTTTTAAGGCTCTTTTCAAATGCAGCCGCTATTCCTTGAAAACTGACCTGGAAGCTTGAGGGAAGATTCAGTTCCTTGTGGATGGAATTGATGATTTGTGTTGCCTCCCCCAGGGAATGACCCTTGTTGATGTTAAAAGAAATCGATATGGCTGGAAACTGACCGAAGTGGGTGACTAGAAGGGGTGCAGTGTCATGAGTGATTCTTGTCACCTGGGATAAAGGAACCAGACCAGAGGTTGGATTTCTTGTTGGACCAGAAGTTGAAGCGGAATTGTTGCCATTTATTCCGGGAAGATAAAGCTGGTTCAAAGAGGTCAAATGTTTTTGAAATTTTGGATCGGCTTCCAGAATGATCCTGTATTGGTTTGATTCTGTAAAAATAGTGGAAATTTGGCGTTGGCCAAAAGAGTCATATAAAACATTATCAATTGTTTGAGGTGTGATGGAATAACGAGCACCTGTGGCACGGTCAAGGGTGATATTGGCAACCAATCCCTGTGATTGCAGGTTTGAGGAGACATCGGAAAGGGCAGGTTCTTTTTGCAGACGATTAACAATTTTAGGTACCCAGAGTTCAAGTTGCCTGTAATCCGGATTTTCGATCAAAAGTTGGTATTGGGTGGCTGAAAAAGTTGTTTCTAGCGAGAGATCTTGTATGGGTCGAAGATAAAGTTGTGTTCCAACAATCTGTTTTGATGCCCGGGTTATTCTTTTGATTGTTTTTTCAATAGATGTTTTACGTTCCTTTCGGTTTTTCAAATTGATCAAGAAACGTCCCTGATTAAGGGTCATATTCTGTCCGTCAATGCCGATAAATGATGAAAGGTTATCCACGTCTGGATCGTTTAAAATTGTGTTTGCCAGAGCTTTTTGCTTGTTTGTGACCGCTTTCAGCGAGGCATTTTGAGGCATGATGGATATGCCTTGTGCCATACCGTTATCTTGAACGGGAAAGAAACCCTTGGGGATGTAGTAAGCCATTATGAGGGTTATGACAAAGGTGCAACAGGTGATAAATAAGGTTAGAGGCTGGTGTTTGAAGACAAATTGTAGTCCGGTATTGTAAAATTCTATTATTCTGTCTATCACACGATCAAAAAAATAGTTGTTCTGTTTTTTTTCGATTTCGGTCAGAATATGCGCACACAACATTGGAACCAAGGTTAGGGAAACAATGGCGGATATGATGATTGTAATAGACAGGGTAACTGCAAATTCGTAAAATAAACGACCAATAATATCCCCCATGAATAATAGAGGGATAAGGACAGCGATTAAAGAAATCGTAAGCGATATGATTGTAAACCCTATTTCTTCTGACCCTTTTAAAGCGGCTTGAATCCGGTTTTCACCCATTTCGATATATCGTGTAATGTTCTCTATCATAACAATTGCATCATCCACAACGAAACCGGTCGCTATTGTCAATGCCATCAAGGATAAATTATCTAGTGAGAAATTAAAAAGATACATTACCGCCAAGGTTCCGATCAAGGATAGGGGAACGGAAAGACTGGGAATAATTGTTGCAGAAATATTTCTTAAAAAGATAAAAATGACCAAAATAACCAAGATAATTGACAGAATGAGCTCAAATTTTACATCATGAATTGAAGCGCGAATGGATGTCGTGCGATCGGTCAATGGCGTTAATGTTATACCTGAAGGCAATGATTTTTTTAATTGTGGTAATATTTCATTGATATTGTTAACAACCGAGATGATATTCGCCTTGGGTTGTCGTTGTACATTTAAAATCAAGGCTGGTGTTTTATTTGCCCATGCCATCAATTGACTATTTTCTGGCCCGTTTATGACAGTGGCCACATCACGTAATCGAACAGGTCCATTATTGTTATAGGCGATAATTTGGTTAAGTAACTGTTCTGGATTTTTTATTTGTCCATTGGTCTGGATGGTGACGGCGCGTTTTGGGCCATCCAAATTTCCGGTGGGGGAATTGACATTAACGTTACCGATTGTTGTTCTGATACTGTCCAGATCAATTCCATATGAAGTTATTTTAGGAATATTGATTTGTACACGGATTGCCTTACGTTGTCCTCCTGATAGGGTAACCAGTCCTACCCCATTAATCTGGCTTATTTTTGTGGCCAACCTGTTATTAACGTAATCCTCAACCTCGGTCAGGGGTAGAGATTTTGAAGTAATGCCAAGCGTAAGGATAGGTGTATCAGCAGGATTTACTTTTGCATAAACAGGAGGTGCAGGCAAATCAGTGGGCAAAAGGGAGTTGGCCTGATTGATCGCTTCTTGCACTTCCTGGGCCGCGACATCCATGGAGACTGAAAGATTGAATTGTAACGTGATGACTGAAGCCCCTCCAGAGGATTGGGAAATCATTTGATTTAATCCAGGGATGGATCCCAATTCACTTTCCAATGGTGCTGTGACCGAGGTCATCATGACATCCGGACTTGCCCCTGGATAAAATGTTGAAACGGTTATTGTTGGATAGTCAACATCAGGTAACGCGGACAGGGGTAAGAAACGATAGCCTAATATTCCGCAGATCATGATGGCAATCATAAGCAGGGTTGTTGCCACGGGGCGCAAAATAAAAAGGCGTGATGGATTCATAAAAATCTCGATTTATTTATAAACTTGATAAAATTAGGAAACTGTTATGATTTTCAAGTTAATTATTATTCAGAAGATTGCGTATTTTCGGGAATGAAGACTTTTGAACCTTCATGTAAAGTATCAATTCCGTCAGTGACTATTTTTTCATTCTCAACTAAACCAGTGGTTATAACCGTATGTTCACCATCATTATATCCTGTTTTGATTGTCTGTATTTTAACCGTTGAATCTTTTTGAATAACATACACAAAGGAACCATTTGGTCCTGTTTGAATAGCATTATTTGGTAAAATCAAAGCATCTTTAATAATCTTAACTAGTAAATGGGCATTTACAAATTGGTTTGGAAAAAGCTCCCAGTTTTTATTTTCAAAAATGGCTCTCAACCGAACGGTTCCTGTTGATGTGTCAATCTGACTGTCTATCACGCTTGTTTTTCCTGTGGTAAGTTTGGTCGTATTATCGGTGTTCCAAGCCTCAACGGTTAGTTCTTTTTTATTTTTCAAAGCTTCCAAGACAATGCCCAATTGATTTTCAGGTAAGGTAAAAATAACCGACATGGGGGTCATCTGGGTTAAAGTGGCCAATCCTCCGCTTTGGCCTTCGGTAATATAATTTCCCGCATCAACCTGTCTGATCCCGATGCGACCGTCAACAGGTGCACGGATGTGACAGTAGATAAGATTTAATTCTTGCTGTTTGATTAGGGCCTGATCTGTTTTGACCTGTCCTTCAAGCTGGGCAACCTTATATTGCTGATCTTGAGCCGTCATGGGGGCGATACTGTTTTGTTTTAGAAGGGTTTGATAGCGCTTATTATCCAATTTTGCCTGTTGCAGTAAGGCCGTGTCGGCTTTTAAATTGCCTTCATATTGTGCCTTCAAAGCTTCTGAGGGACGTGGGTCAATAAGGGCAAGTAAATCATTTTTCTTAACCAATTGCCCTTCCGTGAAAAATACTTGTTGTAAATAGCCGGAAATTCGTGTTTGTACGGTAACATTGGAAATGGGAACGACTGTTCCAAGTTCAGTTAGAATAACAGGTAGATGGCTTTTCTTTACAATTGTTGCTGCAACGGGTTGTTCAACAACATAATGGGAATGCTCGGAAGTTGATGAAAATACACCATAAAAACGATATGCCACCCCAATAATGACAGCTATTAGACCGATATATAAAAATATTTTTAACCATGGATGCAAACGTGAGTGAGATTTATCAGAATTTGTTGTATTTTGGGGTAAAGTCATATGCAAGAAACTTATTTTTAATGGCAATATCTAAATTTATATAATTAAAAATCAAAATAACAAAACTAATTGTGACAAAATAAATCATTGCAGAATTTAATCAATATTAAAGTTAATTACTTCATTTTTTAATATTCCTTAACCCTGGAGATTTTATATCTCTAAAAAGCGGTATTGTAATCTAAGTGATTGATAATTTTATAGACTTTTTGGTTTGGAGTTGTCATAATTACCAATAGTCTATGAATTGTTATTATAAAAGGTGCATAATATGAGTAATGTAAAAGATTTTATTAAAAATACTGCTGAAAAAATTGAAAATACATTAACGGATGGAAAGGCAAAATTAAAGGACGCGGTTGACCATGCCAAACAAAATTATGAATCGGTGAAAAACGAAGCAAAAGATACACTTAAAAACATAAAAAAATGATAAGATTGCAATCCTTTTTTTAAGGAGGGAACAATGTCAAAGAATATGGAAGATACTTTAAGGGAAGTTGGTGCAAAAATTGGCAGCTCGATTGATGATGCCAAAGATAAAGCACAGGATGCCTTTTCTCGTGCCCAGGATAAAAAACAGGATACTATTGATCAATTAAAAGACAAGGTTCAAAACGTCGCGGACCAGGCCAGAGAAAAAGGCCAGGATTTAAGAAATAAAGCATCTGATCAAAAAGGAAAACGTTTTGAGGATTTTGCGGGTGTTGCCGATAATGAATTTTCGCGTCTATATGGTTCTGAGGGAAAAATGGAATGCTTGATGAATTTCATTCGGAACCGTCCTGTTGCAGCATTGGTTATCGCTTTGATTGCCGGAACATTTTTATCAAGGATGTTTAAATGTTGTTGTAAACATCGTAAATGTAAATAAACTAATAATTAAATTTAAAATTTAGGCTTAAAAAAGCTGTTAATCAGAAGTTATTAACAGCTTTTTTTATTTTTTTCATTTTAGGGCTATTCATTTGCGACTCGTTGAGTATAGTAGGTTATTGGTTTAGAAACGAATTATTTGAGTAGAATGCATCATAAAGTATCAATTGCAGGCGTGGATGAAGTGGGAATGGGTTGTCTTGCTGGTCCTGTTGTTGCTGCCGCTGTAATGTTTCAGGAAAATATTCCTGAGGATATTTCAGAATTGCTTGATGATTCAAAGAAAATCAAACCTGCATTGAGACAAGAAATTTATGTGGTTTTAAATCAAATGCCGCATGTCAAGATTGGTGTTGCCGCGGCATCAGTTGATGAAATTTTCCAATTAAATATCAGGAAATCCGCCAGTTTGGCAATGCAAAGGGCTGTATCAAAACTAAATATTCTTCCTGATCTTGTATTGGTTGATGGAACGATCGCTCCTGATTTTGGATGTGCCACGCAAACCATTATCAAGGGGGATGGATTTTCATATTCAATTGCTGCGGCATCAATTATCGCAAAGGTTTTGCGCGATAAGCTGATGGTTGGTCTGGCACGGAAATGGGATCGGTATGGATGGGAGCATAATGTGGGGTACCCAACGGTTATGCATCGTGAGGCCTTGAGGAAATATGGTTGTTCTCCACATCATCGCCAAGGATATATCACCGTAAGACAATTTTCGTTTTCAATGGATGTAGAGCAAAAAGAGCAAGTAAAAGGTCAAGGATTTTATGAGTGAAGCAGTAAAATTAAATATACCTTTGGATCAGATTTTGAATGGTGAATGTATTCAGGTCATGAAAACCATACCTTCTGCGTCAATTGACTGTATTTTTGCCGATCCCCCATATAATTTGCAATTACAGGGAGAATTGCGTCGTCCAGATGATACAATTGTGGATGGGGTTAATGAAGATTGGGATAAATTTAAGAGTTTCCAACTATATGATCAATTTTGTCGAAGCTGGTTGAAGGAATGTCATCGTTTATTGAGAAAAAATGGAACAATTTGGGTTATTGGTTCCTATCATAATATTTTCAGAATTGGAGCAATTTTACAGGATCTTGGTTTCTGGATCTTGAATGATATTGTTTGGCGGAAATCCAATCCCATGCCAAATTTTAAGGGAAGACGATTTACCAATGCGCATGAGACATTAATATGGGCAGCCAAAGATGCTGATAGTAAATATTGTTTCAATTATCAGGCCATGAAAACCTTAAATGATGATATTCAGATGCGTTCTGATTGGTTTCTGCCTTTATGTACTGGACATGAAAGACTTCGAAATGAACATGGACTAAAATTACATCCGACCCAAAAACCAGAAAGCTTGCTATATCGCGTTATCTTGTCCTCTACAAATATTGAAGATGTTGTATTGGATCCTTTTGCTGGAACTGGAACAACCCTTGCCGTGGCAAAAAAACTTCAGCGACGTTATATCGGGATTGAGCGTCATCCAGACTATATGAAAGCCGCCCTTCGACGTGTGAACAATGAAAAGCCGTTATCGATTGAAGATATTAAAGTCACCCCTTCCAAACGAGAGATTCCTCGTGTTCCTTTTGGAAACCTGATTGAACAGGGATTTATTCAGCCAGGAACAATCTTGATGGATCGAAATAAACGCGTTTTTGCTACAGTAACATCCGATAGCACTGTTATCAGTGGAAACAAAAGAGGTTCCATTCATAAAATTGGGGCCCTTGTAACAAATTCACCTTCTTGTAATGGATGGACCTTTTGGCATTTCGAAAGAAATGGAGGATTATATGCTCTTGATATATTGCGTAATGAATATAATGCAATGACTAAATTGGCCAAATCTTAAATTCAAATGTAAAACCTAGCTTTTGTTAAAACCGAGAAAGCCGATTTCAGGTTTGGAAATATTGTTATAATGTGAATATGTGTTTGATTGGTTGAGATTTGAAACAGTTTTACGTTGATTTTGACCTTTAATGGATAAATATCCTTTTTCACTTTTAACCGAAACCGTTGATATTTCTCTATCACCATTTAGTTTTTGAGGTGAGTTATTATAGCCACGCATTGACAAAAGCAAAAAGGTGATGCGATCGCGATTAAGATCAATGGACATTTCCAGAGGTGTTTGACCCAAGACGTTGGTTGCATGTAAATCGGCACCACGGTTTAAAGCATCTTGTGCAGCGTAAAGGTTCCCGACATTGATCGCTTCAAAGAGGGATTGTGTTGGATTTTTGCTATCATCATCATTTGAATCATCATCAGTTGGATCATCATCGTCATCATTTGTTGATGTTTTGTTTGCTTGACTATTTTGCTTGTTGTTTTTGGATGAAGAAGTTACTTTTGATGTTTTTTGTTCAGGGTTGTTTTTTGCTGTCTGGGCAACGCCAGACAGGACAGGTAATGTAAAATATCCGCTGAACGCAAGGCAGAATAGCAAAGATAATAAACGAGATTGATAATTCATGTGATTATTCTCTTGATAGAAACCAAAATCCTAAAGCTAATATTTCTTTTATCAAATCAATCATGAATAAGAAACACTTTCTTTATATCATATTTCAAAAGATATTTTGCATATTAAGTTCATGGATATGCATTTACAGTTTATTTGTTATGACATAATGATAAAATTCAGAATAGGGATGATGTGGACATGATAGATTTATAACATAACCATTATTCATCAAGAAAGAATTGAAATGGGAATGATATAAATTTTCAAGAAAATAATTTTAATTTTGTATTGTTTACTGACGGGTTTGCAAAGCCGCAAAGAATTATTGATGGGTCTGTTGTTGAATTAATCTCTAAGGAATAGGATGGGTCGTTTCAATAGAATGATTATAAAAGTGACTGTTTCATGAATATTTTGGATAAATTACCTGATCAATCCAAAAAGGATTTAAAAAAATTATGGGATATTTTTCCTGATGCACGTTTAGTTGGCGGTGTGGTTCGGGATTTGCTTGTTCAGAAACCAATTTCTGATATTGATATCGCAGCCATGGATCTCCCTGACCGTATAATTGAAAAATTAAGTCGGGCAGGGATAAAGGGGATACCTACAGGTATTGAACATGGAACAGTTACGGCAATAATAAATCATCATTCATATGAGATAACGACATTACGTAAGGATATTAAGACTGATGGGCGACATGCCAAGGTTGTTTGGACACAGGACTGGCGAGAGGATGCTGCCAGACGTGATTTTACAATTAATGCTTTATATTGTGATAAAAACGGAAAATTATGGGATTATTTCCATGGACAGGAAGATCTTTCATTAGGTCATGTTCGTTTTGTAGGAACGGCACATGAACGTATTGCAGAAGATTTTTTAAGGATTTTAAGATATTTTCGTTTTTATGCGCGCTATGGAAAAACCCAACCGGATTTAGATGCTGTGAATGCCATTCAGTTTTATGCGACACAGCTTGATACTTTGTCGGCAGAGCGAGTTTGGTCAGAATTAAGAAAGATTATCACGGGTCCAAGAGCTGGGGATGTATTAAATTTGATGGATAGATATGGGGTTTTAACCGTTCTAATGCCTTTTGGGTATCGTCTTGATCCGTTTGTTAAACTTATCTCGGCAGGAGTGCCTGATAATGCAATTATCCGCCTGTCTGCCTTAATTAAGGGGTCTGCCACAATAGTTGCAAAAAAGTTTAAATTGTCCAGTAAAGATGCTAAATTCTTATCAAGATTGGAAAAACCGTTATCCTTAAAAGCCGATGTATCGGATAAGCGGCTTGTTCAATTAAAGGCATTATATTCTCTTGACGTTCTTATTGGCCAAAGCTGGCTAGAACAGATTAAACACCGGGATGATGATTTCATTCTATGGGATAAATGGCGTAAACGGGTTATTGATATACCGACACCAGTTTTCCCCGTAAAAGGTAAGGATTTAATTGAACTAGGAGTTGAAAAAGGTCCAATAATGGGGAAAATTCTTGAATCGGTTAAAATATGGTGGATTGATGGTGGATGTTATGCTTCCGCCTTGGATTGTATAGAGTGGTTAAAAAGACACAGTTTGAAAAATACAGATTAAATATTCGATTTAATATATTAATTTGGGTTAAAAAGCTTTCATATCATTTGCTTCATGTAAAAGTATCAAAGTGTGAATCAAGAACAGAAAAACAATAAGAAACAAACTAAAAGAAAGATGATTTTATCCCTGATACTGGGGGAAGATAAAAGCTGGCCTTTTCTTCAACGTTTATGGAGAGAGCAAATACGTTTTTATCCGAAACGTATTTTATTGATTGTTATCTCGACAATTTTTATGGCCGGATTGACAGCTTTATACCCTTTGGTGATAAAGCGTGCATTGGATATGTTTAAGGATAATGATCCTCGAATTTTGTATCAGATCCCCGCCCTGGTTGTTATGGTGACGGCCGCAAAGGCCGCGTCACAATATATTCAGACGCTTTCCGTACAAGATTTGGTTTTACAGATTATACGGGGGCTGCAGAAAAAAATGTTTTTGCATCTGGTTCATGCAGATATCTCGTTAGTTGAAAAGGAAGCCCCCGCACAGCTTTCCGCCCGTTTTACCACTGATGCATTATCCATACGTGAAGCCATGATAAGAATGGTTAATGCGTTTGGAGATGCAATTACGGTTATTAGTTTGATTGTTTCGATGTTCTATATGGATTGGGAGTTGAGTTTAATCGCGGCTCTATTATATCCAATCGCTGCTGTACCTATTCAAAAATTGGGAAAGCGAGTGCGCAAAGCATCCGGAAATATGCAGGAACAGGTTGGAAAAACCGCAGCGTTATTGAATGAGACTTTTTCACAGGCCAGAACCGTTCGTGTCTATGGAATGGAAAAGCGTGAAATCAGACGGTTGGGTCAATCATTTGATCAATTATATGATGCTACTCTAAAAATTATTCGAGGTCGTGCAAAAGTTGATCCAATTATGGAGGTTTTGGGAGGAAGTGCCGTTGCGGCGGTTTTAGGATTTGCTGGCTGGCGTGCCGCGATGGGCGGTGCAACCTTGGGGGATTTTTCAGGCTTTGTAGCGGCTTTGCTTTTGGCGGCAAGACCGTTGCGGGCTTTGGGATCTTTAAATGCGGCAATGCAGGAAGGCATATCTGGTCTAAACCGTATTTTTAATATTATTGATCAACCTATCAAAATAAAAGATAAAATGAATGCACTGCCTTTACCTAATGGAAAAGGGAAAATTCAATTTCAAAATGTGCATTTTATTTATCCAGGTCGTGAAGTCGGATTGCATGGTTTGAATTTTGAAATTGAACCGGGCCAGACTGTTGCCCTGGTTGGTCCCTCGGGTGCGGGAAAATCAACGGCGTTGACTTTGATCCCCCGTCTACACGATATACAGCAGGGACAGATCATTTTTGACGGAGTTGACTTGCGGAACATCAAAATTCATGAATTGCGTTCAGCAATCGCCTATGTTCCACAAGATCCGTTGTTATTCGATATGTCTATTATCGATAACATTCGGATCGGTAATCCGTATGCAAGCAAAGAGGAGATCGAAAAAGTCTTGGAAGGGGCAGCTATCAATCGTTTTCTTGGAGATTTACCAAAAGGCCTGGATACAAATGTTGGTCATGGTGGACAATGTCTTTCAGGAGGTCAGCGTCAGAGAATTGCCCTTGCACGTGCGTTAATAAGAAACCCTCGTTTATTGTTATTGGATGAAGCGACAAGTGCATTGGATACGGAAAGTGAACATGTCATACAAAAAGCCTTGGCTAAACTGCGAAAGGATTGCACGACTTTAATTGTGGCCCACCGTTTGTCTACTATACGAACAGCCCATGTCATTATCGTTGTTTCGGATGGAAAAGTTGTAGAACAGGGAAATCATGATTATTTAATGAAACAGCAGGGCATGTATGCCAGATTGATACAGACTCAGAATCTGGATTATTAATAATTTTATCATTGTGGATGGACATTTATGACAGCGGATACAACTGACTCGAAACAGGATCTTGATTCATCTGAAGAAAAAAAATCCACCAATCCCAAAAATAAAAAAAAGGCAATCGGGTATCTAATGTTTTTCATTATGATCATTGTTGTCATTTTAATTGGTTTATATTGGTGGTTTACACGTAATGATGTTAGTACGGATGATGCGTTTACCGCCGGGCGTGCCATTACGATCGCACCGCATGTCAATGGTTACGTGACTGAATTATTGGTCAATGATAATCAGTTTGTCCATAAGGGTCAGGTTTTGTTGAGGATTGATGCAAGGGATTACAAAGCATCTCTTTTACAGGCGCAAGGTAATTTGGAAAGGGCAAAAGCCCAGTATCTTGCCTCACAATATTTATTGGAAGTTGCAAAAAAGAATTATCCAGGTCAGCTAAAAGTTGCCGAGGGACAACTGGAAGCCGCGAAAGCGCAATTATTCAAAGCCAAAACGGATTATGTTCGTCAACATAATATTGCGCGTCCTGCTACAACCCAGCAGGCGATTGATTATGCCACTTCCGCTTTTAACCAGGCAAAAGCGGAAGTGGACAGAGCTGAAGGTAATTATTTAATTGCCACTCCAGTCGAAGCCAATATTGGCAATGTCAAAAGTAAGGTTTCTGATCAGGGTGGGGCTGTTAAGGCAGCGGAAGCACAATTGGAAACGGCCGTTTTAAATGTTGGATGGACTGAAATCAGGGCACCGCATGATGGATGGATTTCCAAACGTAACGTTGAGCAGGGCAGTTATGTAACCGTTGGTCAATCCCTTTTATCCATAGTTGAGCCAGAGGTTTGGGTAATTGGAAACTACAAGGAAACACAGATTACCAATGTTCGTCCGGGTCAAAAGGTCAAAATTGAGGTGGATGCATATCCATTTATGAAACTAAAGGGCCATGTTGATTCAATCCAGGCAGGAACGGGCTCTGTCTTTAGTGCTTTTCCACCAGAAAATGCTACGGGTAACTATGTCAAGATTGTACAGCGTGTTCCTGTTAAAATATTGATTGATGAAGGACTGGATCCCAAGGTTCCCTTGGCCATAGGTCTTTCAGTCGTGCCAACGGTTTACACGAAATGAGTCAATCCGCTACTTTAAATACCGTAAAAGAGGAATGGAAGCCAAAACATAATCCATGGTTAATTGCCATTGTCGTAACTCTTGCCGCTTTTATGGAAATTCTGGACACGACAATTGTCAATGTATCTTTGCCCCATATTGCCGGTAGTTTATCAACAACCTATGATAATGCGACTTGGTCATTGACTTCCTATTTGGCGGCTAACGGAATTGTTTTAACAATTTCGGGATGGTTAGGAAGGATCCTTGGACGAAAACGTTATTTTCTTATTTGTATATTCATGTTTGCCGTATCTTCTTTTTTATGTGGTATCGCGAATAGCTTGGCTCAGCTCGTTTTATTCCGCCTAATGCAAGGATTTTTTGGGGGGGGGCTTCAACCAAACCAGCAATCGATAATTCTCGATACTTTCCCTCCAGATAAACGAGGGGCAGCTTTCGGATTAACGGCAGTTGCCACTGTGGTTGCTCCTGTATTGGGTCCATCATTGGGCGGATGGATCACGGATAGTTATTCCTGGCGATGGATTTTCTTTCTTAACGTTCCTGTCGGAATCATAACAGTGTTTGCGGTGGCTATGCTTGTTGATGATCCGCCATGGGCCAGAAAGCGTAGTGAACGAATTGATTATATTGGAGTCAGCTTAATAACACTGGGACTTGGTTGTCTGGAAGTCATGGTGGATCGTGGGGAAAATGCTGACTGGTTTGGTTCGGTTTTCATCTGTTGGTTGGGTTTTTTTTCGGTAATTGGTATCATAGGCGCAATAATATGGCTTCTTTATACAGAAAAACCTGTTGTTGATCTAAAAGTATTCAAAGATCGTAATTTTGCAATAAGCTCAATTTTAATGGCTGGATTGGGTGGATGTCTATATGCATCAGCTGTAATTGTTCCACAATTTACGCAGCAGATTATTGGATACACGGCTTTTCTTTCGGGATTGGTTCTGACACCAGGTGGGATTGCCATCATCATTTTAATTCCTGTTATTGGCAAAGTGATCAATGTTGTTCAAATACGTTATGTAATAGCGATGGGTTTTTTCCTATTCGGCTGCGCGTTGTTTTATTCAGCCAACTTGGTGCCAAATTCGGATTTTTTGCATTTGGTCATGTACAGGATATCACAATCGGTTTGCCTCGCTTTCCTATTTGTTCCTCTCTCAACTATTGCCTTTATGACAATTGAAGAAAAATATAATGCAGATGCTTCGGCATTGTTTAGTATGACAAGAAACGTGTTGGGAGCCTTATGTATTTCTGGAGCAACAGCTTTAATCACTGAAAGAAGGCAGGTAAATCAGGCACACATGGTACATTGGATGTCTCCTTTCCATCAGCCTTTTAATGATTATTTGACACATATGCGTGCAGTGGCTCAGCAATTGGGATATGCAACACAGGATCAGGCAGAAACAGCCATGAAGTATCTTTATCAGGATTTCATTAAACAGGTGGCAATTTTGGCCTTTAACGATGTATTTATGATTTTAGGTTGTTTGGCTTTTCTTCTCGTACCATTTTGTTTTTTTCTGGATGGCTATACAGCAAAGAAAAAAAAGGCAGATAGCTAATTACATGTATTTATGAAAATATTCGGCTATTTTTTGATAAAGATCATGTTTGAACCCGGTGTTGATTTTCGCCAATTCGGAAGATGAAATCCATTTCCATTCATTGAACTCTTTTTCATTATGGGTATTTAGATCAATATCGCTATCTTTCCCCAGAAATCTAACAGCAAACCATTTTTGGGTTTGTCCTTTATACTTACGTTTAAGAGGATTGCCAATTATATTGGATGGGAAATCATAGGATAACCATTCGGGATATTCCTCCAGAATTTCTATGTTACTTGTACCAATCTCTTCCAACAATTCACGTTTAAGCGCTTCTTGCGGGGTCTCATTTTTGTCGATCCCACCTTGGGGAAAGGCCCATATCCCATCTTTTGCCAGATCATGGCGTAATGCAATGAAAATTTCCCCCTTTTTGTTAAGGATAAAAGCTGCAACATTACGACGATAAGGTAGGGCTTTCATGATAAAATCCTTATTTGGAATGGATAGCAGGATGATCAGGAACAGACTTGTCCTGATGATTGGGCTGCTTTTGTTCTTGTTTTGAAGAATTGGCTTTGTTATCGTTGGAAGGTTTTTTCTGAACGGTATTTTTACCCTGACTGTCTAAAGAGGCCGATTTTTTTAATGGGATAGGAAAAGACTTATCATTGGATAATCCGGCCATGGATCTTACAACTTTTAGACCCTGTTGTAGCTGGAAATCAGTTGAGGGGTTCGTATAATCAAATTTTGCCCAATCTTTAGGAGGCTGGGCCGGTATTGATTTCGCAATTGCAGGTAGATCATTTCTGATGGGAGCTTTGGTTTGGTTTCCGCCTTCATTTTTGATAATATGATTTAGGTCAGCTTCACGAATGCTAAATTCTGGTGCATCGTAACTATCTTGCACCATGATATCGGGGCTGATACCCAACCCCTGGATTGAACGGCCAGATGGTGTGTAATATCGCGCTATCGTTAGGCGGATTGCACCATTTCCAGGAATAGGCATGACAGATTGAACAGATCCCTTACCAAAGGTTTTTTCCCCTACGAGGACAGCACGATGATGATCTTGCAGGGCTCCAGACACGATTTCACTTGCCGATGCTGAACCTCCATTAATAAGAACGACAATAGGCAATCCGTTGGTAATATCTTTCCCCTTGGCATTCCATCTTTGATTATCCTTAGGATTGCGTGCTTTGGTTGAAACAATGGCACCTTCCTTAATGAAATCCCGGCTGACAGAAATAGCCTGATCAAGTAGCCCGCCTGGATCATTACGAAGGTCAATGACCAGACCGGCAAGTTTGTGGTTGCTTTCTTTTTGTAGTTTATCAAAGGCCTGACGCATATTTTTCTCTGTTTCTTCGTTAAACTGAGAAATTCGAATATAGCCTATACGATCATAAAGAGCTGACTTTATTACTTGAATGTGAATGATTTCACGGATCAGGGTTACTTTAATAGGTTTCGGTTCTTTCAGACGGATCAAAGTCAGGGTGATTTGTGTTTTAGGTTTGCCACGCATTTTATCGACGGCTGCATTTAGGGTCATTCCGTCAATATTTTTGCCATCAATCGCAATGATATAATCCCCGGGTTTAATACCGGCCCGTGCGGCAGGTGTTCCATCAATTGGTGAAACCACCTTAATATGCCCCTCATCTTCTTGTACCTCCAAGCCAAGGCCACCAAATTCACCTTTGGTTTGAATCTGCATGTTGGCAAATTGTTTTTCCGTCATATATGAACTGTGGGGATCAAGTCCTGTCAACATTCCATTCAACGCATTGGTGATCAAGTCCTTGTCCGCAACAGGCTCAACATAGCCGGCTCGAACGCGTTCAAACACATCTCCAAACAAGGTGAGTAAGCGATAGGTTTCAGCACTGTTATTTTGTACCTGATCTTTTTTTACATCTTCGGCCAATGCTTGAATGGTCAGTTGGTTATCCGACCGTATCCAATTTTGAATCTGTGATCCCAATCCAATGCCAGCGATAAAAAGTGTCGTACCTAGCAATAATCCTGTACGGAACTTCATGCTGATTTTCTCCTAATACTTGATCCTAAAGTGGAAATGTTAACCTGTCTTTTATAAATAAAATCATGTTATATGTTAAGAAATATCTTTACCATTATAAAATTAAACGAAATTATCTTATAAAAAAGGAGATGGATTGATTGCTCTCTCGCCCCGTCGTAATTGCACAAAAAGGGTGGGACGTCCGGTTTTTCCGCCTGACCAGGCCGGCATTTGACCGATCATAATCCCTTTTTGGATCGATTGTCCAATGGCTACGGATAAACTATCCATACCAGCCAACACGAACCGGTAGCCTTTTCCACAATTCAGAATGATCATGTGCCCATACCCTCTAAAAGGTCCAGCGAACTCGATTAATCCGCTGCAAGGGGAACGGACTGTTGCTTGAGATTGGGGGGCATAGGTAATTCCCTGCGCTGGACCAGTTTCTGTTTTACTTCCCCATAATGAGACAATGGGTCCGATGACGGGTGCATTGGCCTTGGATGTGGTTCTTGAATTGAGACCAGGACCGTTGTTGGCTGATGAGATCATGGCTGACTCTTTTCGTGCTTTCTGCAATCGTGCCATATTATGTGCTCTTTGCGCGCGGATAATTTCAGCTTTTAAAGCGCGTTGTGCCCTGATTTTTGTTAGATTGATCTGTCGAATTGCATCATTAAGACTTTGCGCCTTCTGAGCTGCATTAGCGGCATTCTGGGAAATCTCAAAAACCGTTTTGGCAGATTCCTGTTGAGTGATGCGGGCCTGCTTTAAAGCCTTGGTTAATTGATTTTGTTCATTTTCCTGTTTTTTGTGAAGTTGGGCAAGATTCGTGATCTGAATTGTAAATTGATTTTGTAGCTGATTGATTTCCTCTTTATGTTGCTTAAGAACTTTTGCCTGATTTTCCAGCTGCTTGGATAGGTTCTGTATGATGGACAAACCTATTGTTGTATGAGAGGATGGCGAAGGCGCCGCGAGTAATGTATCTGAGGGATATAGGGATAACCGTTCAATTAAGGGGAGGAATTTGGAAAAATTTTTTGATTCGTTTTGCAACTGTATATTCAAGGTTACAATCTTAGATTTCAGATTTGTTATTTCCTTGTTAATTTCCTGAATTCGGGTTTCGGTTGTCTGTAGTTTTTCAGTTGCCTGAACCATATTGTTATTGATTTGATGCGTTCGCTTTTTATCTTGCCGGGCTTTTAAAATTGCACGTTGTTTTTCTTTTTGAATAGTTTCCAAATTTGAATTTATTTTTTCTTTTTCTTTCAAAAGCTTTTTTTGTGTTTGTTCGCTTTTATTCAGAATTTGCTGTAATCTCGTTTGCTTTTGCTCTTGAGCACAGGCATGATGGGGTAATCCGGTAAGGAAAATACTTATCTGGATTATAAATATAAAAACATGAAATTTAAAAAATGAAGATAAATGACAGAGTTTCAGAACGGCCTCGATAAATTCAATTTATGTAAAAATATTCAATCATTGATATATTAAAATTTTACAGTGATAAAATGAAGATCATAAAAAACCTTTAGAATGAATTATTCTAAAGGTTCGTTAGTGACATGCAAAACTCGGTTGATAAATATTTTATTCTTTGATCAGCACTTTACCTGTCATTTCCTTGGGCTGTGGTAAATTCATCAATTTTAAAATCGTTGGTGCCAGATCTGCCAAACGACCGTCATGCAGTTGAACATTTTCAACACCGTCAAGGATAACGGGAACTCTGTCAAGCGTATGTTGAGTATGAGGTTCACCAGTTTTTTCATCAACCATCATTTCACAGTTTCCATGGTCAGCCGTAATAATTAGGGCTCCATGTTGTTTCCTGATGGCTGGAACAATTTTTCCTATAGCTTTGTCAACCGCTTCAACCGCTTTAATGGCAGCATCAATCTTACCTGTATGACCCACCATGTCAGGATTTGCGAAATTGACAACGATCAGGTCATATTTTTCACTGTTGATGGCATTTACAACTTTTTCAGTTAATTCGGGTGCCGACATTTCAGGTTGAAGGTCATAAGTTGCAACTTTTGGAGAGTTGACCAGAATACGATCCTCGCCAGGGAAGGGGTCTTCACGACCACCATTCAAGAAATAAGTGACATGAGGATATTTTTCCGTTTCCGCAGCCCTGAGCTGTTTCAATCCAGCGTTGGAAACGATTTCACCCAGAACATTGGTTAATGTTTCTGGTGGGAATAGCACGCCCATTTTCTTGATTAATGTATCGCTATATTGTGTCATCCCCAACACTTTAGAAAATTGGACGGTTTTGGTACGTTTAAAACCTGTAAAATCAGGTTCCAATAACGCATCCATTAACTGACGGATACGATCAGCTCTGAAATTAAAGGATAAAACGGCATCTTGATCCTCCATTCCCTTATAATCACCAATAACTGTTGGCACGATGAATTCATCGGTAACTTTTTGATTATATGATTCAGAGATTGCAGCTAACGCATCCGTTTTGTGAGGACCCTTGCCCTCTACAATAACATCATAGGCTTTTTCAACACGATCCCAACGTTTATCACGATCCATTGCATAATAACGTCCTGAAACAGTGGCAATCTTTACATCCTTTGGTAGTTCATTTAAAGCCGTCTCAATATAGCCCCTCGCAGATTCAGGAGGAGTATCACGTCCATCAGTAAAGACATGTAGTGCAACTTTAATGCCATAATCGTGTAAGGCCTTGGCCAGACCAATGGCATGTTCCTGATGGGCGTGCACGCCTCCTGGTGAGAAAAGTCCGAGTAAATGGCAAGTCTTGCCATTTTTCTTCAGGGTTTCAACAAAATCCTTAAACAATGGTTTTTTCAGAATGTCTCCAGTTTTAATGGCATGGGTAATTTTTGGAAGTTCTTGCATAATGACACGGCCAGCGCCGATATTCATATGTCCGACTTCAGAATTTCCCATTTGTCCATGAGGCAATCCAACATCTTCATTACTTGCATCAAGAAGAGCGTGTGGAGAATTTTTAAAAAGTGCATCAATATTGGGAATACTGGCATTGGCAATAGCATTATCTTTTTTATTTGGGTTATACCCAAATCCGTCAAGGATTGTCAGCATAACGGGGCGATATTTTTTTTGAGTCATTTTTATGTCCTGTTTATTTG
This sequence comes from Commensalibacter sp. B14384M2, assembly GCF_016101865.1. Lineage (NCBI taxonomy): Bacteria > Pseudomonadati > Pseudomonadota > Alphaproteobacteria > Acetobacterales > Acetobacteraceae > Commensalibacter > Commensalibacter sp. B14384M2. The sequence continues at coordinate 256,242 of NZ_JACFPS010000001.1, forward strand.
TTCATGGATCGTTTTGATTTTTGTTTTTGATGAACGTTATATAGTTAAAAGTTAGTTAAGTAGATAAATGAATGCAACCAGAATTTAAATTTTATCAATGATTGACTATGATCTTATAAACTAACCATATTTTGGAAAATCATAGTATTATGATTCATAATCTGATTTCATGGGGATATTTATTTAATGCTTGAAATAATATCAGTAATTTTAACGAAATTATATAAAAATAATTAATAAATATAAGTATAATTGTTTAGATAAATTAAAATTATTTATTATTATTGAAATAATTTGCAAATAATAGATTTTTTTATAAAAAATTAAAAATATAAAGGTTTTAAAAATGAAAAAAGAGAATTCATGGATGATGAATCTAACTCCAGAGCAATTACACGTTATCAGAGATCATGGTACTGAAGCACCCGGCTGCAGCCCTTTGAATTATGAATGGAGAGAAGGGGTGTACCAATGTATTGCCTGTCATGCACCCCTGTTCAAGGCAAATATGAAATTTGAAAGTGGTTGTGGCTGGCCATCTTTTTTTTCTGTAATAAATGGTGCGGTCGAAACGGAAGTAGATACAAGTCATCATATGAAAAGGATTGAGGTTCATTGTGCCAGATGTAAGGCACATTTGGGTCATTTGTTTCAGGATGGACCTGCGCCAAATGGGGAAAGGTATTGTATCAACGGGATTGCACTCAATTTTGAAAGACAAATAAAATAGTTCATTTAGCCAAAAGATACGTCTTTAGTAAAAACCAGCCAGAAAACCAGGGCACAAAGGGCAATCAGTGAAAGCGTGAGAAAAGCCTGATCATAACCATGGTATTTTGCTATTGTTCCTGCAAGATAATGACTGCATGATGCGCATAATCCCTGACATGTGAAGATGATGCCTAGTCCCGTATTAAATCGTCCTGATCCTTGCATTATCTTGGCAACGATTCCAGGGATGGCAACACCGATCAGGCCAGCACCAACACCGTCAAGAATTTCGGCAGGAAGCAAAACAAGGGGATGTTGAATTGTTCCAATCAGTAATCCTCTTGCAGGTAGTGCAACAAGGGCTAAAACAAGCAGAATTCTATATTCATGCCGTTTTGCAAAAAACGCGGCAAAAATGGCCATTGGGATCATTGTTGTCTGAGCAATTATGATCGTCATGGCGGTATAGGATCCTGGTTTATTGATAATATTTTTTGCGACCATTGATTGACTTAAAAGTGGAAGCATCGCTGCATTGGCAAGATGGAACAAACCGATCGTAACAGCAAGAATAAAAAGTTTTTTATTTTTTAAGAGTTTGAAAAAGGGTTGGGGACTGGTTTGGTTGACATTTAATCCCCGTGCAATTTTATTGTCAATTTGTCTGGATGGGATTAATGCAAGGGCTGTAATAGCCAGGAATGCTGAACAGCTCATTAAAATAAAAATAGCCTTTAATCCAAAATAATAACTTGCTATTCCGGCTATAAGGGCTGCACAAGCATTTCCTGCATGGTTAAATGATTCATTATACCCAATTTGTTTATCAAAGAGATCGGGTCCCACCAATCCCATTGTTATGCTGACTGTTGCTGAAATAAGGGTTGCTCCGGCAATGGCAATTAACATTTGAGAAATGATTGTCATTGGCAAATTGGGATAATGATAGATAAAATAGCAGCCGATAATGATACTGATTGTGGCAATAATACCTATATTTTTTTTGTAACGAATATGATCAATCAGCATACTTACGGGTGTGGTGATGATTATGCTGGTTAACCCAGCCAATGTCATGACAAAACCGATTTTATTAACTTGCCAATGATTTTGCTGCAGAAACACACCTAGGAAAGGTCCTAAACCGTCCCGAACATCGGCTACAAGAAAATTAAACAGATTAAGAAAATAAAGTGGCATAAAATCTTGAAATTGTCATTGTTATGAAGAATTGATTATATATGATTTATTTTCTTTAAAAAGCAGCTTAAAAGAAATAATTAAGTTTAAAATTACTTTATTTGGTGAATACTCAATATTTTATAAATAATTTGATGAATAATAAAAGTAATTTAAAAGTGTTATAATTAATTGTATTAATTTTTTATATAAAAGTTTAAATATGACTATGAATTTATCAAAAAATATTTTTGAATGTTTAATTCAATAGCTTTAAATAAATTTTAAAATAAATGTTTATACAGGATTTAAAATCATTGAATTAATTAAGGTGATTGAATACGAATTGGTTGAAATATATCTGTATTCAATCAATTCAGACTAAATTCTTTCGACAGTATATTTTTCTCGAAGACTTTGTATAATTTCCTCTGCATGTTCTGCACTGCGTGCTTCCGCCATAATTTCGAGAATGGCCGATTGAACGCTTGAGGTCGAGAATAACCGTTGATGTGATACCTCTATGATATTTCCACCCTTTTCAGTTCCAATAATGTGGGAAATGTCAGCCAATACACCTGGACGATCAGGAATTGAGAATCTTAGACGTAATAGTCTTCCTTCCCGTAAGAGGGTTCGAAGTAGGGTGTTGGCCAATATACGTGTATCAATATTTCCCCCGCTGATGGGAAAGGCAATATTTTTACCCTTAAACCGTTCTGGATAGGTTAGAATGGCAGCCAGACCACTTGCCCCCGCTCCTTCGGTAATTTGCTTGGCATGTTCCGCTACAAGGGTTATAGAATCCTCAATGGCCTCCTCTGGGACGGAAACGATATCTTCCACATATTTTTCTATGACTTCAAAAGGATAAAAACCTAGTTTGCGAACGGCTATACCTTCCGCAATGGTTGCACCGCCAGGCGGTTTTAACGCTTTATGGGTGGCAAAGGAATATGAAAAATAACGATCGCTTTGAACACCAATTATTTTTGTGTAGGGTCTTAAAGCGGCAGCTACAACAGCACATCCCGAAATCAGTCCACCTCCGCCAACGGGAACAATCAGGTAATCAAGGTCTGATTTTGTATCCTCGAAAATTTCCAGGGCCAATGTTCCCTGTCCAGCCATGACTGCGGGATCATCATAAGGATGAATGAAAACACGTCCATCTTCCTTGGCGAGTTGATTGGCATATTGGGTGGCCTCGGTAAAATCTTCACCTTCCAAAACAATCTTGGCACCCCAGGCCGCGGTTCGGTTGATTTTTGTCACAGGTGTGAATTTGGGCATGACAATAATCGCATCAATGCCAAGTAATTGTGCATGGCGTGCAACGCCTTGGGCATGGTTGCCGGCTGAAACGGTGATAACCCCCCGTTTTTTTTCCTCTTCAGTCAGCAGGGCAAGTCGGTTGGCAGCCCCACGTTCCTTGAAAGAGCCAACGGCTTGAAGATTTTCAAGTTTCAAGGTAATATCTGCATTTACTCTTTTTGACAGGGACTGACAAAACAGGGTGGGAGTGCGGATAATATTTTTATTTATCCGTTGCGCCGCATCATGGACGTCGTTAATTGAAATCATAATAGTATAATCAGGGGTTAAGCGTAGATAACATCAAGGATTTCATAAGATCGATCTCCCCCAGGTGCAGGGACAGAGATCGTTGCTCCTTTTTCCTTACCGATCAGAGCCTTGGCCAAAGGGGATGAAATTGACAATAGACCTAATTTGATATCGGCTTCATGAAGTCCAACAATTTGAAAGGTGGACTCTTTTTCTGTTTCTTCATCAATCAAAACAACTTTTGCGCCAAATTTAACAGTGTTTCCTGATAGGCTTGATGGATCGATAACCTGAGCCGATGAAATTATCTGTTCAAGTTCCAGTATGCGTCCTTCAGTAAAAGACTGGCGTTCACGCGCCGCTTCATATTCTGCATTTTCAGAAAGGTCGCCATGACTGCGTGCCTCAGCGATCGCATGTATAATTTCTGGCCTTTCTTTATCTTTAAGTCTGCGTAGCTCTTCTTCCAGACGTCGTAGCCCTTGAGCCGTCATTGGAAATTTTTGCAAAGTTGAATGTCCTTTAAGAAACAAATTAAGAATATTATATAAATACAATTGTTATTATAAACATATTTTTCTATAAAGAAAATTTTTGTAGCATATTACATTATTTTATTTCTAAATCAATTCTCAATCTCTATATTTGATTTCATGTATCATAAAAAGTTATGCTGGGCAGATCATTCCCGATGGAAATCCCGTCTTTCAACCCATGAAGATGAATGGCTGTTCAATTCGGAATCTTTGACAAAACGGTTAATTCGTTTAAGTCGAAATCAATTTTCATTAAAGCGTCTGTCTGAACAAAAACAAAAAATCAGGGAAGATGAATGCGGGATATTAGAGGTTGGTTATCCAAGTCTGAAACAGGTCAGGCAGGTTGTTTTGGAGGGACAAGGTCAAGCCTGGATATATGCCCGTAGCATTATCCTGTCCAAAGGGGAGGATCGTAGGGGAAACCTTTTTCAGGCAATTGGCAATAAACCGCTCGGGTCTGTATTATTTCAAAAAGATGTTTTTGAAAGGTCAAAAATTGAAATAACAAAATATCCTAGAGAACTCCTGCCAATAGATTATCGCCATGTTGATTTATGGGCAAGAAGATCGGTATTCATTTGTTCCAGTCAATCAGTACTTGTGCAAGAAGTATTTTTACCGGATTTATGGAAACATATAGTTAATAAAAAAAAGCAGGTTTATAATAATCACCTGCTTTAGTTAAGAAAATAACCTTAGAATTTTAATGATTAAAATAAGATTGCAGTGGGGCCACGTCCAGTTTGCCTTCACGCAAAGCCGCAATGGCATGGACGGCGGCGGCGGCACCTGCCATAGTTGTATAGTGGGGTATATTATGGTTCAGCGCAGAATGGCGTATGTCGAAACTATCGGCGGTTGCTTGTGCACCCTGAACAGTATTGATAATTAGCTGGACTTCTCCGGAAAGGATCGCGTCGACACAGTGTGGACGACCCTCCAATACCTTGTTAACCACCTTGGCTTCAATACCAGCATTCTTTAAGGTTTCAGCTGTTCCACGTGTGGCCAGAATTTTAAATCCCATTTCTGTCAGTTTTCTGCCCAGAGGCAATAGAGAGGGCCGATCACTATGACGTACCGAAAGGAAAACATTGCCTGTTAAGGGTAAGGTTACACCGGCACCCAACTGAGATTTTGCAAAGGCACGTTCAAATGACGTGTCAATACCCATGACTTCACCTGTAGATCGCATTTCAGGGCCGAGAATGATATCTATATTGGGAAACCGTGCAAAAGGGAACACCGCTTCTTTAACGGCGACATGACCTCTAACAGAACGCTGTTTTAACGAAAAGGATCTCAATTTTTCCCCGGCCATGATTCTTGCCCCAATCTTGGCAATGGGTACCCCGGTTGCCTTTGCAACAAATGGAACAGTTCTTGAGGCGCGTGGATTGACTTCCAATATGAATATTTCATTATTCTTGATTGCATATTGTACATTCATCAATCCAACAATCCCCAAAGCTTTTGCCAGGGTCGTGGTTTGTGCCTGCAATTCTGTTACCAGGGCGGGTGAAAGGGTGTAAGGTGGAATAGAGCAGGCACTGTCACCAGAATGAATGCCGGCTTGCTCGATATGTTCCATTACACCGGCGACATAGACATCCTCTCCATCGGCCAGACAGTCTACATCGGTTTCAATGGCATCATTAAGATATTGGTCAATCAATAATGGGCCGGAAGATACATCGACACCAGCAGAGGAAAGAACCTCATTCAGATAACGATGCAGACTATTTCTATCATGGACAATTTCCATGGCTCGTCCGCCCAGCACATATGAGGGGCGAATAACCACTGGATAACCGATTTTTTCCGCAATTATTTCGGCATCTTCGGCATTATGAGCAATTCCATTTGACGGTTGCCGTAAACCAAGTTTTTGTAACAGGGCCTGAAAACGTTCCCGATCTTCTGCAAGATCAATAGCATCCGCTGGAGTACCCAATAGGGGGATGTTAGCTTCTTCCAGTGCTTTGGAGAGTTTAAGTGGCGTTTGTCCACCATATTGCACGATACATCCCTTTAAGACCCCTTTTTCCTGTTCGCGACGAATAAGCGCAATGACATCTTCTGCCGTTAGAGGTTCAAAATAAAGACGGTCAGACGTGTCATAATCGGTTGAGACAGTTTCAGGGTTGCAATTGACCATAATGGTTTCATATCCCGCTTCCCTTAAAGCATATGAAGCATGAACACAGCAATAATCAAACTCAATGCCCTGTCCAATACGGTTGGGGCCACCCCCCAAAATGACGATTTTTTCACGATCAGTTGGATGGCTCTCGCAAATTGGTGTATTAAAACCACCCTCATAGGTTGAGTACATATAAGAAGTGGAAGAGGCAAATTCACCCGCGCAGGTGTCAATTCGTCTGTAAATTGGATTAACGTTGAGTTTTTGACGATATTGCGCGATTTCCTTTTCTGACTTTTGTGTCAATTCTGCAAGCTGTTTGTCAGAAAATCCCATAGCCTTGATATTTCTTAGTTCAAATGGGTCAGAGGGCAATCCGTTTTTCTCGATCTGATTTTCAACAAGAATAATCTGTTGAAGTTGTTGTAAAAACCATGGATCAAAATGGCAGGCTTCATGGATATTTTCCAGTGAGATTCCCGCACGGATGGCTTGAGCGGCCACTAGAATTCGATTGGGTCTTGGTTGGGAAAGAGCTGCACGGAAAGAATCTTCGTCACCATCTCCCGGAATGGTTACCGGATTAAGTCCCGTCAAGCCGATTTCCATAGAACGCAGACCTTTTTGAAGTGCTTCCGGGAAGCTACGTCCGATAGCCATCGCCTCACCAACAGATTTCATGCTTGTATTGAGCAGGGCAGGGGTACCAGGAAATTTTTCAAAGGTAAAGCGGGGAATCTTAACTACAATATAATCAATGGTTGGCTCAAAAGAAGCAGGTGTTGTTTTGGTAATATCGTTTTTGAGTTCGTCAAGGGTGTAACCTACCGCCAATTTGGCCGCAATTTTGGCGATGGGAAAACCGGTGGCTTTTGAAGCCAGAGCGGATGAACGCGAAACCCGGGGATTCATTTCAATAATGACCATACGTCCATTTTTTGGATTCAGACCGAACTGAACATTTGATCCACCTGTATCAACCCCAATCGCTCTCAGGCATGCAATCGAGGCATCCCGCATGCGTTGATATTCTTTATCGGTGAGAGTCAGTGCCGGTGCGACGGTGATTGAATCCCCGGTATGAATTCCCATGGGGTCAATATTTTCGATGGAACAGATGATGATACAGTTATCCGCCTTATCACGGACCACCTCCATTTCATATTCTTTCCATCCAACAATACTTTCCTCAATCAGGACTTCTGTTGTTGGAGAGGCATCCAAACCCGCACTGATAATATTTTCAAATTCATCCGTGTTGTATGCAATACCGCCCCCAGAACCACCCAGAGTAAAAGAGGGGCGGATGACCACAGGTAATCCAATTTTCTTTAAGGATTCTCTTGCCTCTTCCATAGAATGAGCAATGGCGCTGCGAGGGCTTTCAATACCAATGGCATCCATGGTCTCACGAAATTTCAAACGATCTTCCGCCCGGTCGATAACATCGGCTTTTGCGCCAATCAGCTCAACATTATTTTTTTCTAGAAAACCTGATTTTGCAAGGGAAATGGCGGTATTTAAAGCTGTCTGTCCCCCCATGGTTGGTAAAATGGCATCGGGTTTTTCTTTCAGAATAATGCGTTCTACCGTTTCAGGAGTAATTGGCTCGATATAGGTTGCATCAGCCATATCAGGATCTGTCATGATTGTCGCGGGATTCGAATTCAATAAAATTACGCGATACCCTTCTTCCTTCAGGGCCTTACAGGCTTGGGCACCCGAATAGTCGAATTCGCAGGCCTGGCCAATAACAATTGGACCAGCACCAATAATCATGATTGAAGATATATCAGTTCTTTTAGGCATATTGGTTACTCTATGATCTTTTATGGGAAGAGGAATGCTGATCCATCAATTCAACAAAGCGTTTGAAAAGATAATGGCTATCGGTTGGGCCGGGGCTTGCTTCTGGATGATATTGTACGGAAAAGGCCGGATAAATCTTTGAGGCAATCCCTTCGTTGGAATGGTCGAACAAATTGATATGCGTTTCGTGTACGGTATCGGGTAAGCTTTTGGGATCAACAGCAAAACCGTGATTTTGGCTGGTAATTTCAACCTTGCCCGTCTTTAAATCTTTAACAGGTTGATTTGCCCCGCGATGTCCCTGATCCAGTTTGTAAGTTTTACCGCCCAAGGCATGAGCCAAAAGCTGATGGCCAAGACAAATTCCGAAAATTGGAATATTTCTTTTTAGCAACTCCCTTAAAACTGGAACTGTATAATGAGCTGTTGCCGCTGGGTCTGCAGGCCCATTCGAAAGGAAAACACCATCAGGGCTATAGCTCAATATTTCCTCAGTTGATACTGTAGCGGGAACAACGACAAGGTCACATCCGACATTGACAAGATTACGAAAAATATTATATTTTGCACCGTAATCAATGGCCACGACTTTATAGGCAGGCTTGTTTTGATTTTTTTTATCGCTTTTCCAGCACCAGACATCTTTTTTCCAGGAATGGGATTTTGGACAAGTAACCTCTTTTGCGAGATCCATTCCCTTTAATCCAGGCCATCTTTTAATTTCTTTCCGTAAAAATTCCAGATCAAAATTTCCGTCTTCAGGCCAGAAGATCAAAGCATTCTGTGGGCCTTTTTCACGGATAAGGAGGGTAAGGGCACGAGTGTCAATTCCATAAATTCCTGTCACATTTTGCTTTTTAAGCCAGCTGTTTAAATGACTGGTCGATCTCCAGTTGGAAGGTTCAGTAATTTTTTCTTTGATGATCAGTCCTTTTGCAACAATTGTATCTGCCTCGTTATCATCGTCGTTAGTACCTACATTTCCAATGTGTGGAAAGGTAAAGGTAATAAGCTGGCCAGCAAAAGATGGATCTGTGAGGGTTTCTTGATATCCCGTCATTCCGGTAGAAAAGCAGATTTCTCCAAGGGCAAGGTTGTTTTTTGAAGAATGGGCACCAAATCCCATTCCCCACAAGACGGTTCCATCCTCCAGTAAAAGGATGGCATTTGCTTTTGATGGGCGTTGGGTCTTTAAGCTGATAGAATTATCGTCATAATTATTTTTTTCAGGTTGCAAATCTTTTAAAGTTAATCCTGTTGCTTGTATTATTGTAGCCCAGTGTTTAGAAGGAATGGCATGAGCCTGCTTCCATTTGCGAATTGCTTCGGTAGAGACTCTGGCAATCTTGGCCGCCTTTTCAATACCGCCGAGCTTGGAAATAACTGTGTCAATATCTGTCATGTCCCTAGACCTTATGTTGGACGAATATAATTATTAATATATGTATATAGGATTGGGAAAAAAAATCCCAGCACTGAATGTAAATAAATATGATAGGAATTTTTTTCCTTATCAAAAAATGCTATACTTTAAGAATGGAGAAAGAAATGAGTTTGCGTGAACGTTTTAAAGAAGAATTGAAAACCGCCATGAAGGCTAAAGAGGCAGGCAAAGTCACCACGTTACGGATGATTGGGGCCAAATTGAAGGATCTGGATATTAATGCTCGTCCAAAGGGCATTGATCAGGTTGGCGAAGATGAAATTATCACAATGCTTAAAAGTATGGTAAAGTCCCGTCGTGAATCTGTGGAAATGTACCAAAAGGCAAATCGTCAGGATTTGGTTGAAAAGGAACAGGGGGAAATCACGATTATTGAAACGTTTTTGCCTGCGCAACTAAATGAAGATCAAATGCGGGACGTTGTAGATGAGGCAGTGGAAAAGACAGGAGCCTCGTCTATTAAGGAAATGGGCAAGGTTATGGGTTACCTAAAGGAAAATTATGGTTCTGTTCTTGATTTTTCTAAGGTAAACGGATTGGTAAAGGCTAAACTCTCTTAATTTATTTAGGGTGATTTGTGGCGTTTGATCAAAGATTTCTGGAAGAATTGCGGCAACGTATCCCGATTCATACCGTTATCGGACGGAAAGTAAAACTTACTCGTTCAGGGCGTTTCTGGAAAGCGTGTTGTCCTTTTCATGGGGAGAAAACACCTTCGTTTTATATTTATGAGGATCATTTTCATTGTTATGGATGTGGTGTCCATGGTGATGTTATTTCCTTTGTTATGCAAAGTGAGGGAAGAACCTTTGGTGAGGCAATTAAAGAGCTTGCCGCGCTGGCGGGATTGGATATTCCTGAACAGACATATCAGGACAGGCAAAGGATTGAAAAGCAGCATAGTTTATACGATGTTATGCTTGCCGCACAGGATTATTATCGTTTGGCCCTAGATACACCTTTGGCTAAGGCAGGTAAGCAATATCTACTTGAACGCGGAATTCTGAAAGAAACTTTTGAAACGTTTAAACTGGGATGGTCTGGAGATGGTCGTGGAGGTCTTATCCATTTCTTAAAGGAAAAAGGATATGATCTTGAACTTATTGGAGAGGCTGGACTTCTACGAAAAAAATCTGAGACTGAATGGGGTGGGGAGCTATTTTTTAATCGAGTAATTTATCCCATTCATGATCGTAAGGGTCGACCTATCGCTTTTGGCGGAAGAATTATTGGCGATGGACAGCCGAAATATTTGAATAGTCCGGAAACCCCTTTATTTTCAAAGCGTCGCACCTTATTTGGGCTAAATCATTTATCATCACTTTTTGTGAGAAAGGAGGTGGATCCATTATATAATACAGTTCTCGTTGTTGAAGGGTACATGGATGTCATTGCGTTATATCAGGCAGGATTTCATGGAGCGGTTGCACCATTGGGTACGGCTTTGACAAAAGATCAGATGGGTTTGTTATGGCGTGTAACCCCCGAACCCGTTCTCTGTTTTGATGGGGATAGGGCTGGGCACAAGGCCATGTTGCATGCAGCTGAGGAATCTTTACCGATTTTAACTTCTGAACATACATTGAATTTTTTGACACTTCCCGAAGGTGAGGATCCTGACAGTTTTGTTAAGAATCAGGGTGGAGAGGCATTTTTAAAGCTTATTCCTAAAAAACAATCCTTATGTGATGCCATATACGGGATTGTATCGGCTCATGTGGATATAAAATCCCCTGAACAACGGGCTGCGTTGAAAACGCGGCTAATTTCAATTGCTCAGCATATTGATGACAAGATTCTGTCAAAGGAATATCGCCGTATTTTATTGGATCGCTTTTATCAGCAATTCTATCCAAAAGCCGACCGATATGGAACATTTGCAAAAAAAACTGATGTAAATTTGTCAAATCGGATTCAAAAAATTGATAAGGAACAGATTGATTATAAAAGGATTTGCATTTTATTCGCTATCTTGCTGCATTATCCAGAACTTCTTTTTTCTGTGGAGTCCGCTTTTTGTCAGCTAGACTTGCCTGCAAAATTTATTAAGTTGAGAGAATTTTTTGTTGGAATTCCTTTTGAAGGAACGACCTTAGATGATAGAATAAATTTCCTTGAAAAAGAGGGTTTTTCTGATTTAATTAATGCAATTAATGATGAATTTTCTATTTCTTCTTCAGATCAATTATCGCAAAAATTTGATTTACATTTAATTGAAAAACAATGGTGGCATTTCTATGGGTTATTGAATATTCAGGAACTTGAAAACCAGGTTGAGCTGGCTCGCAAAGCATGGGTTGAATCTCCAGATGAACAGCATCAGAATATTTTTGTCGCACGTGTAAAAGCCCTTGAAATTGCCAGGACAGGTTCAAACAATGAACGGGAGGATGATTTCTTATAATAATTGTTAGCTAGGGATATGATAAAGACTTGATTTATCTTTCCGTAGATATCATGTCTAATATATGTTGCTTTAGATTTGGCTGTAAATGTTGTTTAGTAATTCTGTATAGTATTCATCGTGCGAAAGTCAGTTTTGTGAGCCAATGTTAATATTAGCAAGCATATAAATTTTATAAATAATTTAAAGCATACCTTAAAGGTAAGTTTGAAGTTAAGGTTTAGGTAGAATTAGGAAGCTTTTTTGAGGCAAAAATGGCAGTCACAACACCATCTAAAATTGAAGAAAATTCAAGTGATAACGATACAAATGTTTTGGATACACAATCCGCTGTTGTAAAACGTTTGATAAGTAAAGGGAAAGAGCGCGGTTACGTAACTTTAGATGAATTGAATGCTATCTTGCCCCAAGATAAAATGTCTTCTGAACAGATTGAAGATGTTATGGCTATTTTTTCAGAAATGAACATCCAGATTATAGAGAATGAAGAAGAGGATGCGGATGGTGAAGAATCCGAAAATGAGTCAGATAAAGATGATTCGGAAGAAACGGTTGCAACTGAAACGAATACAGGTCGAACTGATGATCCCGTTAGGATGTATTTGCGTGAAATGGGGGCGGTAGAGCTTCTTTCGCGTGAGGGGGAAATTGCCATTGCCAAGCGGATTGAGGCTGGACGGAACCAGATGATTGGGGGATTATGCGAAAGTCCCCTGACTTTTAGGGCAATCATTGGGTGGTATGAACAGTTAAAAACTGAAGAGGTGCTGTTAAGGGATATTGTTGATCTGGAAGCAACTGAGAATGAATATGACCAGGTTGAATTGTCAAATATGGATGATTCTTTGTCCGCTTCGCTTGATCATGATACTTCTGACGACAGTGAGGAGGAAAATGAGGATGGTGAGGAAACGGAGAGTGGCGCGGACGAAGAAAATAATCTTTCTCTTGCTGCTCTAGAGGAAAAGCACAAGGACGAGATCCTCAAACATTTCAGTGAAATTGAAAAGAACTATCCCAAGTTATATGAGTTACAGGCTCAGCGCTTGGAAACGATTCAGGCCGGTGAAAAACTTACCAGTAAATTTGAGACAAAATATGAGGCTTTAAGGGATAAGCTTATTGAAGAGGTTCAGCAAATTCATTTGCAAAGTAATAAAATCGAATTTCTTGTTGAACAGTTGAAAACGGTTTCCAAAAAGCTTGCCAGCCTAGAGGGAAGTATGTTGCGTGCAGCGGAAAAATGCAAAATTTCCCGTGATGACTTTTTATCAAAATATCATGGTCATGAATTGAATCCTGACTGGCTTGAAGCGGTTGGAAATTTACCTGGCAAATACTGGAAACTTTACGTTGAAAAATACGGTAAAGAAATTGGTCAATATCGTGATCAAATTGCCGAGCTTTCTCAAAAGGTAGGATTGCCGGTAACAGAATTTAGACGGGTTTTTTCTACAGTTTCGTATGGTGAGCGAGATGCGTCTCGTGCCAAGAAAGAAATGATCGAAGCGAATTTGCGCTTGGTCATTTCAATTGCAAAGAAATATACGAATTGTGGATTGCAATTTTTGGATTTGATTCAAGAAGGCAATATTGGTTTAATGAAAGCGGTTGATAAATTTGAATATCGTCGGGGATATAAATTTTCAACCTATGCAACTTGGTGGATTCGTCAGGCAATTACCCGTTCAATTGCCGATCAGGCTCGAACAATCCGTATTCCTGTTCATATGATTGAAACAATAAATAAATTAGTGCGGACTTCACGACAGATGCTGCATGAAATTGGCAGGGAACCAATGCCGGAAGAGTTGGCGGAAAAACTCGGGATGCCTCTGGAAAAGGTAAGAAAAGTATTAAAAATTGCTAAGGAACCTATTTCACTGGAAATTCCAGTGGGTGATGAAGAGGATAGCCATTTAGGGGACTTCATTGAGGATAAAAGTGCTGTTATTCCATTGGATGCGGCAATCCAGACAAATTTGCGAGAAGCGACGACACGTGTTCTGGCTTCCTTGACCCCAAGGGAAGAACGCGTTTTGAGAATGCGTTTTGGTATTGGGATGAATACAGATCATACGCTGGAGGAGGTTGGACAGCAGTTTAATGTCACACGTGAACGTATTCGCCAGATTGAGGCAAAAGCCTTGCGTAAATTAAAACATCCAAGTCGTAGTCGTAAATTACGGTCATTTTTGGATGATAACTAAGATCCAATAAGATTTTTTCAATTTGATACAACTCTTAAAATTGTAGTCTTCTATATAGATATTTTCTAATAAACAATAAGGAAACTAATTATTTATGGAAGATTATAGTTTATAGGACTTGCATTTTTTTATTTTTTATGGTTTTTAGAAATCTTCTTTCCTGCCAAGGTTTAACGGCTATGCCTTGGCTATACCCGCTAGATGAAAGAATATATGCCAATAATTTTTTGGTAATTGGGTTGAAGTCAGCCGAAGGGAGATATTATGCCATTATATGAATGCGTGTTTATTGCACGTAATGATGTGACTCAACAACAAGTTGAAGACATTGCTAATGGAATTGCTTCTTTGATTGAAAATGAAGAAGGTTCCGTTAAAAAACGCGAATATTGGGGATTACGCAACCTTGCTTATAGAGTCAAGAAAAACCGTAAAGGTCACTATATGCTCTTGGGCATTGATGCTAAACCAGAAACCATCAAGGAAATTGAACGTCAATTTAATCTGAATGAAGATGTTTTACGTTTCCTGACCCTAAGAGTGGAAGAAATTGATGATACACCTTCTCCAACACTTTCACGTAAAGGGGATGAAAAGGAACGTAATTCAAATCGTTCTGTATCAAAAGCATCCGGTCGCTTTGACAGTGGTCGTAAACATGCTTCAGAAGATGAAGATGCTTCCGATCTGGTTGACGAAGAAGTGGTTGTTTCTTCAATCGAAGTTGAAGAGGATAGGGAGGCTTAATTCATGTCAGAAGAAATTCAGGTAAATATAGCTGCACGTCGTATTGCTGTTGGTGCTCGTCGTCCTTTTCATCGCAGACGCAAAACATGTCCTTTTTCATCAGCAAATGCACCAAAGATCGACTATAAGGATATTCGTTTGTTATCTCGTTTTCTATCAGAAAGCGGTAAAATCGTTCCAAGCCGTATTACAGCCGTATCCGCAAAAAAACAGCGTGAATTGGCACAGGCAATTAAACGTGCCCGTTTCCTCGCTTTATTGCCATTTGTTCAGGATTGAGGAGGAACATTAATATGTCTGCAACTGAAGTTATCCTACTTCAAAGAATAGCAAAATTGGGGCAAATGGGGGATGTTGTTAAAGTTAAGCCTGGTTATGCCCGTAACTATTTGCTTCCTCAAGGTAAGGCCATTCGTGCAACAGCGATAAATCGTGAACGTTTTGAAAGAGAACGTAGCCAGCTTGAAGCACAAAACATTAAACATCGTGAAGAAGCTGAACGCCTCTTGGAACGTTTGGAGGGACTTTCTGTAACGATTATTCGTCAGGCAGGTGAAAGCGGAAACCTTTATGGATCTGTTTCCGCACGGGATATTAGCGAAGGTGTTTCCAAGGAAGGGTTAACGATTTCACGTCAACAGGTTGAAATTCACCATCCAATTAAGATGTTGGGATTATATCAGGTGAGAGTTCAACTTCATCCTGAGATCCATTTGGATGTTAAAGTTAATGTTGCCCGTTCCGTCGAAGAGGCTGAGCGTCAGGCACAAGGTGAAGCAACGGCTGTGGAAGTTTTTGAAAATACACCACAGGATGAGCCAACTGAAGCGGTTTCAGAGGAAAAAGCTGTTTCTGAATAAAACATTTTGAATATATTCTGTTTTCATGGAATTTTGATAAAACGAGAGGTTTATCCTCTCGTTTTTTTTATCTGTTAATGAATAATTTTTTGCGATATCATTGATTTACAAATGGAAATAATTTTTTTCATATGATTATTCTATTTTTTCAAAATGATAAGAAATAAGCAAGATATGATGAAATTAATGGATTCAATTTTTAAGCATTTGATAAAAAAAGGATATTTGGAGGTTATTTATCCTGATAAGCATAGTAAATTTTATGGACATGCACAAAGTAAGCATTATGCTTGTGTTGAATTGCTAACACTTGAAATATGCAAACGATTACTCATAAATCCTGGGTTGGCTTTTGGTGAGGGTTATATGAGTGGCGAAATCCGTCCTGTCAATTGTTCAATTTACGATGTTCTGAATATTTTAATGAGTAATGATTTATCCCATGATCATATCGGTGAAAAAATTGCTTCCATATGGCGATATAGCAAACGGTTCTGGTCACAATTAAATCGTATTCAGCAATCTCAGAAAAACGTTGCACATCATTACGATTTAAGAAAAAATTTATATGAGCTTTTTCTGGATCAAGATTTGCAGTATTCATGTGCTTATTTTAAAAATGGAAATGAAAATCTGGCGGAGGCTCAGAAAGCAAAGAAAATACATATTGCCAATAAGCTTTTGTTAAATAAACCCAATCTAAAAATTTTGGATATCGGTTGTGGTTGGGGCGGCATGGCTTTATTCCTTGCCAGAGAATATGATGTGGAAGTAACAGGGATAACACTTTCCCAGGAACAATTGCAAGTTGCCAGGAATCGAGCCAAAGAGGAAAAGCTACAAGATAAAGTTCAATTTTATTTAACGGATTATCGGCTGGTCAAGGGATCTTTCGATCGGATTGTATCAATTGGTATGTTTGAACATGTGGGTATACATTACTATACGGATTTTTTTAAGGAAATTAAAAATATATTGATGCCTGACGGAGTTATGCTTCTTCATTCCATAGGTCGATCAGATGGTCCAGGCTCGACAAATGCATGGATTAATAAATATATATTTCCTGGCGGTTATTCTCCTTCGTTAAGTGAGACATTTGCTGCTATTGAAAAAAACGGCTTATGGGTAACTGATTGTGAAATTCTGCGTTTACATTATGCAAAAACCATTCATTTTTGGTTAGGGAATTTTAAAAACCATCAAAAGGATATAATTGCTATGTATGATGAAAAATTCTATAGAATGTTTGAATTTTATTTATCAGCGGCAGAATTGTCTTTTTATTACCATAATCATATGAATTTTCAGTTGCAAATTTCCCCTTCCTTAACCGCCGTACCTTTGACACGAAATTATATGTTTGAAAAATAAGTGTCCAAGTTGAATTTTATGAATGTTGCTTATCAAGATAAAGACGGGCTAGCAGGTCGAATTCATTAATACTCAAAGTTTCCGCTCTTCTTGTTTCATCAATACTGGCTTTTGCAAGTAGGTTTTTTCCGTTAATTGATTTAAGAGAACTTCGTAACATCTTTCGACGTTGGCCAAAGGCGGCGGCAGTAATGGTCTCCATTGCTTTAAATAAGGCAGGTGAAGGTTGTTTTTTATATGGAATAATTTGTATCACGGATGAATAAACTTTTGGTGGAGGAAAAAAAGCACCCGGTGGAATTTGCTTAAGAATGGTACAGGACGCAATCCATTGAGAAATAACGGATAACCGACCATAAAATTCAGTATTCGGTGCCGCACAAATTCGATAGGCAACTTCTTGCTGAAACATCAAGGTAAAGCGTTCCCAGTGATTTGCCTGTTTTAACCAATTTAGTAAAAGAGCGGTTCCAACATTATAAGGTAAATTTGAGATAATTTGTCTTGGTGCTTGACATAAAGTGCTTAAATCAAACTTCAAAGCATTTCGTTCAACAATTTTAAATCGTTGCGGGTAATATTTTTTTAATTCTTGTAATAGGATAACGGCACGATTATCAATCTCTACACCTGTGACAGTTTCGGCATTACTTGATAAAATAGCACGTGTGAGTCCCCCTGGGCCTGGACCAACCTCGATAATGTTCTTATTTTCAAGATCTCCAGCAAGACCAATAATCTGTTCGTTGATTTTTGGATCAAGCAGAAAATGTTGTCCCAGTGATTTTTTAGCCAAGAGATTATGTTTATGAATTGTTTCCTTTAGAGGGGGAAGAATGTTGTTTTGATTGTTTTTTATCGGGGTCATTATTTTGTACAGGGGTGTGATATTCGATAATAGCTTGTCTATGTAAATCGCGATCTAATTGTTGAGAGGCTTGTTCAACACGTTGATTCAATAATTGATTGGCAATTTCACTTGCAGAAATGTCGGAAAGATTTTTGCGTTCCTTTGAACAGACCATAAGCAATGAGATACCGTCAAGGGAAACTAAAGGTTTACTGATTTGACCCGGTTGCAAATCTTTAAGTATGTTAGCCATTTCAGGATTTAAGCGTTCAAGTTGAAGTTCTCCAGGATCGGAAGGTCTTATGTTTCCAGCCTTTTTATTGGCATCTTCCATTTGTTGGCATGAATGTAAGGTGCTTTTATATTTTGTTGTTTGGTTTAATGTGGCAACCTGTTGCGGGGTTGGTTGTTGAGGGTTCAGTTTGGAACTAAAAGGTAAGAAAACCTGTCGTATTTTCATCAGGGTTCCCATCTCATTACCAATGGTTCTGCGTCCGCTAAGCATTGCGATAATATAGCCGCCTGCTACCTTAATAGGATTTGAGATTGCACCAATAGGCATTTTTCTTGCAATAGCTACCACTTCTGGATCCAGATTGTCTTCTTGAACCCATCCCAATGCACCACCCTGTAATGCACTCTGGGATTGTGAAAATTGGGCCGCTACAATCGGAAAAGCAGCACCATTACGTAATTGCTGAATAATGGTTTCAGTAAATTGCAATTCTTGTTCAGGGTGACGAGCATTTTCAACCGGTACGAAGATTTCGTTGATAAGATATTCAGGTTGTCCCACTTCTTGTTTAAGGGCTTTTTCACGTTGTTCAA
The DNA here is from genome assembly GCF_016101865.1 of Commensalibacter sp. B14384M2. Classification (NCBI taxonomy): domain Bacteria; kingdom Pseudomonadati; phylum Pseudomonadota; class Alphaproteobacteria; order Acetobacterales; family Acetobacteraceae; genus Commensalibacter; species Commensalibacter sp. B14384M2. Next base: position 274,906 of record NZ_JACFPS010000001.1, read on the forward strand.
CTTCTTTCGCAGTAATTCGCGATTGGGTGCCCAATTCTTGTTGCACCACTTTTCCCCAACCAATTTGCAATCTGATTTGATCAATTAAAGTGGTTAAAGAAACTCCATCTTCAGCCAATTTATCCCTTAAGGCGTGTTCCGGCATATTATTTTGTTTTTCAATTCCTGAAATTGCCTTGGCAATCTGTTCAGGGGAAATGTTGACGCTGCGTCTTAGCATTTCTTGAATATGCAGGCGCTCGGTAATCATCTGTTTAATCAGTTGTGGACGCATATGTTGCATCATTTCAGGACTTAAATGAATTCCGGCTGTTAATTCAAAGAGTTTCTCACGGTTTGCTATATCGCGCTGTGTCAATAGTTGACCATTAATAATGGCGATAATTTTGTTTTCATCATCAGATGAGGTTGCTGTAGATGAGAGATCTTCACCATCATGCAAAGTTGTTGGAGGTATTGGGGAATTGGAAATGGCGTGATGTTTTATATTTGCCATGGTATGTGCAATACCGTGACCTGTAAAAACGTAACCAGCCAATAAGAATGATATGATATATTTTTTATATTTTAATACAGTTTCTGAAAGCATAAACATAATAATTGTCATCATCCGTTAATTCCAAATACGCCAATTGTCTTGAAGTTTAGCATAAATAGGACCATGTCACTATTTTCTTCACCGTTAATCATTGTTTTTTGTTTGAAATAAATTACATCGGCACTAAAACAGTCATTTCGATAACCAACAGTACCTCCATAGGCAACTGTTTCCTTTCGTGAAATGCTTCTTCTTCCAAAGGCGGAGGCATGCCAATGATCCCAATCGGTTGAAACACCCAATGTCAATTCGTTTGTTTTCTGCCAATATAATTTGGAGGCGCCCTCATGATCATATGGATTTCTATAGAAGTAATAATAAGGGGTTACAGGTTCATATATATATCCACCATTAATGCCAAAATGAGAGAATCCAAAATTGAATAAAGCGTCTGCAAAATTGACTTTACCGTCATAAGGGTCAACACGAGTTCTTCCTGTTGCGGTTAACCATTGGACAGGGGATATACGCAGGCGAGAGACTACGTCAGACATATGATGGTCGAGACCTGAACGTGCTGGCATGTGTCCTTGAATATGTTCCTGATAGCTTTGCCCGACAAGAAAATCGACTTGATGGCCATTCCAGGTCCAATTCCCATGTACACCAACATTGGCACGGGCGCCGCCATCCAAACGATCAGTGCCTTGAAAACGGTTTAAGGCAAAAAGGGTTGTATCTGTGAATTCATAATTCCAGCTGTCTTCATTGGGCATATAGAAATTGCGGCCACCTTTTGAATGAGGAGCGGCAATTAATTGAACAATAGGTTCTATGATTTGAGTTCCTGTTAAGTCACCTATGTGAAACTCTCTCAGAAAGGGCCAATTCATTTTAACGGCAAATGTAGGAAGTGCTTGTCCTGTAAATTGGCTTTTTCTGGTTCTGTAAAACCCGGGCTGTTCATTGAGATGTGTTCCTCGATATATATTTGAATCAACATGTAGTGTAATAAGCCATTTTCTACCTGCACTATCATCAAAAGGTCTATCCCAATTCAAGGCAACTTCACCACGTTGGTCATTAACACCACGTGGACGATAAAGAACAAAATCAGTGGTGTTTAATGAAAATCTTCCTCCTAGTGCATCAGGTTGTCCAAAATAGCTATAAGTATATCGAGGTAAAGAAAAAGGAAGATCGGAATTGTTTATAACCCCGCGATTTAATCCTTGAAAGGCTTGTACGCTAACTTTTGAATAGGATCCTTCACCAAACCCTTCAAGATACAAATCAGATTCTAAAGTATCTTGTCCATAACCGTTAATACGGTAATCACGCATGTAATTTGCAGAACTTGCGACATTGATATTTCCACCATAACGCCAGTGATCATTCAATGCCCATTCTGTTTTTAGGAATAAATAGCCTTGTGCACCTTTTTTAAATTTATCTACAGATCGGTCGGCATAGGAATTGTACCAGGCATGTTGACCAACAGTATCATCGGCAATACCACCTTCCACTCTTAACATTCCCTTGTTGAAACGGGCGCGATAGACTGTGGAAAGCTGTGGTCCTGTTTTGGTCGCAAAAAGAGGAATAAAGGTTAGGTCAGACCATTTATTTATAGCCCAATAATAGGGAATGGTTGTGTAGGCCCCGATATATTTACTGCTCCAATTGATACTGGGAATTAGGAAACCACTACGCCGTTTTACAGATGGATCCGTAATTGAAAAGAAAGGCATGTAAAATACCGGAATTCCCCAGAAATCAATGAAAGTATCTGAGAAATCAATGCGTTGATTTTCCATATCACGGATAGCCTGATAGGATCGAAACTGCCAAAAAGGTGATTTTTTGGGGTTTTTCGCGCAAATGGGGCAGGCGGTATAAACTGATCGACTAAAATCATGGACTTTACCTCCTGTCCGACGTGCCCCGTTGGCGGCAAGTTTGCCTCCATCAGCAAGCAGGGCATAGACCTGATCCATAATTCCCTCCTGCATGTTATTTCCCAGTTGCGTATGCTGGGTAAACAAGATTTCACCATCGGGTTCGACCATGGCGACATTACCTGATGCAGTAGCGATGTTTGTTGTTTTGTTAAAAGTAACCTTATCGGCCCTCAAGGTGTGATCATTTTGCCAAATATGCACGTCACCTTCCCAAACAACCTCACCAGCCTTGGAATCATAGGAAACTTTGTCAGCCTGAAATGTGATGGGGTCTTTTCCACTGAAAGGTGCCGCATTGGTTTTTCCAATATTACTATGAGCCATTTGCATTTGTTGTTGGGCATTGGTGACAGAACAAAAAATCCATAAATTAGCGATAAAAGAACTGCTTAAAATACTGAATGCAAGAAAAGAGTAATATTGATTTTGAAGGATTCTTGCTTTCATAATTTTTTGAACAAGTAAGGAGGATAAGGATCTAGACATTAGCCGTCTTCCAGATGAATAAGTAGGGATATTGCGAGACACAAGCCAGCTACGGTCGGAGCCCATGCCGCAATAAAAGTTGGCAAGGCACCTGATTCCCCAAAACGTTCAGCTATTTTGGAGATAGTGAATAAGGCAAATCCCGCTGCAATACCAGAGCCTATCATTCTTGCAACACCTCCGCGTCGAGTTGATCGAGTGGCAAACCCCGCCGCAACCAACGCCATTGTACTTGCAAGTAAAGGTTGGGCTAAAAGCGCTTGAAAATGGAGCCTGTGGCTAATGGATGAAAAACCTGATTTGTCTAGCAATTTAATAAATCCTGGTAACGCCCAAAATGATAAGGTCTCTGGAGATGAAAAACTATCTTCGATATTATGTAAAGTTAAATCAGTTGGTATTTTAATAGTTCCTAATTTAATCGGGAACTTATTCGGTTTTATAGAATAAGCATTGTATAATACCCAGTAAAGATTATGTTGCAAATATCCTGATGGCGATTCAATACGATCCAGTAAATGATTCGCTTCATCTAATCTTAGAACACTAACATCGCTTAAATGTAAATTGCGGTTGATAACATGAACTTGTTGGGCATGTAAAATTGCCACACCTCGAGAGGTTAATTCTTTATCAGATTGTCTTATCCATAAAGAGCCACCTGACATATTCGTGAGTTTTCCACCACCGGTTGTTAAATAGGTTTGATCCAGAATTTCTGCCTGTCTGTAAAGGGTGGAAGAAACGGGGGATATGATTAGTGTGGAAAATAATCCAATTATAAAGGCACAGGCAGTAGGTGCCATTAGGAACTGCCATACGGAAATTCCTGCTGCTCTGGTAACAATAAGTTCAGAAGATCGTGTAAGCTTCCAAAAACAGATTATTCCCCCCAAAAGAATTCCAAAGGGAAGGATCTGCATGCAGAAGTTGGGAATATGATCCAGGGCAATATACGCAACAATACTTGTTGAAACTCCTGGTCTTGTGGCAATGCGACGTAACAGGTCAATAAAGTCGAATAATGATACCAATCCTGTCAAGGCTAGAATCATGGAAATGGAAGCCGAAAAAAATTGTCGAGCGATATAGATCGAGATTGTATAAGCGGTGAGCATAATCTATAACTTTCGGCCGTATGAGGAAGGATGGAATGATGCATTATGATGTAATTTAGCCATCATTTCAGATCCGAATAAAGTTACACCAGCGATTATTCCTGGAAGTATGGCAATAATCCACATTAAAAAAATCAGGTTGGTATTGCGACTGGCCAAATTTTGCATAATCAGCGAGGCGGCGAGCAAACCCACAATCGTAAAAATTGCTGCCAGAGGTCTTAGAATGTTGCCAAACCGAGCAAAACTTCCTTTTAAAACACTGACAAGAGCAATGAGTGTAAAAGATATAATTGTCAGAGGTGAGGTTAATCGTCGGTGAGCCTCTACGGCAAGTTTCCCGTAATCTTTATTGGCAACCTCTTCTGGATCGGGATGCAATAACTCGTAAATTGACATTTCTGTTGCATCACGGGATCGTGCTGCATCGTTACGATTAGAGGACAAATCAATGGTATTACGTTCGAAATTTAGAATATTCAAACGGCCGGTTTTGTGATCAATGACCTCTCTGGATCCGTTAAATAACACAACTTGAGGTTGATCATTTAGAATGACCAGATTTCCTCTCTCTGCCAGAATGGTTGCCTTATTATTGGGTTGGCGATCATCTTCAATTAGTATTCCTTGTAGATTTCCGTTACTGTCTTTGGATTTAATATAAACGGTTAAATTATCAGAAGCGTTAGTGAATACTCCTTCCTCCAGCATGAATGCCGCCATTTTATTGCGAATTTTGTATTCAAATTTCCGGAAAGTGTGATAGGAGGTTGGAACAATCCAAACATTTAATAAATAACAGAAAATCATTGAAATAATGGAGCATATCAAACCTGGTCTCGCCAGGGAAAAGGAGGATATGCCAGCCGCGCGCATAACAATGATTTCACGATCACCATCCAGTCGCTGATAAATGAATTGGACAACGACAAATGTTGTTATCGGTAAAATAACGGCGACAAAAGATGGGATTAACAAGCCGGTTAATTGCAGGAAAACTTTAAGAGACAGTCCTCTTTCAACAACCAAAGAGACAAAACGTAAAGACTGGGTTAGCCAGATTAGAGCCGCCAATCCACCCGTGGTGGCAATCAGGGCAATTAGTAATTGCCGTAAAATATAACGGTCAATCATAGGTAGACGCAAGAATGTAAAAAATTGCATTAGTTAATATCCTGCTTTATACCTAAAAGGCTTTCTCTAATTAAATACAAAAGTAAAATTAATTATAATAACGAATGATAATAGCAATATTTTATTCTAGGCAGATATTGCAAGAATAAAATATTACTAATTTATTTTTTTCTGAATAAGTTGCAGATGATTTTATTCGTGATCTTTAAGATTTGGGGAATATTTTTCCAGGATTTAAAAGATTATCGGGGTCAAGTGCCTTTTTGATTTTTTGCATCAAATCAAGTTCAGTTTCGCTTTTCCATTCGGACATCATATAATTTTTAAGTTGTCCCACACCGTGTTCTGCTGAAAAAGAACCGTCTAGATCAAACACGATTTTGGATACAATATTCATTAAATTGTGACTTTTTTGCATAAATTCATCAGGATCTTCATGTTCAGGCTGAACAAGGTTAAAATGGATATTTCCATCTCCCAAATGACCAAATGGTGCGACGCGGATACCTGGATACGTTTCCTGGCAAGCTTGGGTGGCACGAACAATAAATTCAGGAATGGCTGAAATTGGAACGGAAACGTCATTTTTGATATTTGCACCAGCCCTTTTTTGGGATTCGGCTTGTTCCTCTCTCAATTTCCATAGGTTTTGCCGTTGAGTTTCACTTTCGGCCAGAACTGCATCCAATACAATTCCCTTTTCAAAAGCCTCTTCAAGAACGGTTTCCAGTAATGCTTTTAATTTATCCCCTTTTTCAGGCAGAGCCAGTTCAACCAAAATATAAGTTGATGTTTCTGTTTCAAGGGGAAAATAGATGTCCTCGATATTAGAACGAACTAATTGCATTCCTGTTGATGAAATATATTCAAAAGCTTGTAGTGCAGCAGGATTATAATTGTGAAAAAGTCTTAAAAGTTTCAAGGCTTGATGGATGTCTGTAAGGGCGCATAACGCGACTTCAGTTGATTTTGGTTTCGCATGCAGCTGGATAACTGCCGCCGTTATAATGCCAAGCGTTCCCTCTGATCCTATAAATAATTGTTTAAGATCATAACCCGTATTGTCTTTTCTCAAATGCCGCAAAATATTTAAAATTTCACCTTTTGCTGTAACAACTTCCAATCCTAGAATGAATTCACGTGTATTACCGTAACGTAAGGTGTTGTTACCACCTGCATTGGTGGCGATAATTCCGCCTATTTGGGCTGATCCTTGTGATGATATCATGATTGGGAGATATAAATCAGATTTGAGAGCAATATTTTGCGCCTCTTCAAGAACAAGACCCGCTTCGACGGTCATAGTGTAGTCAATTGTATTGATATCCCTGATTTTATTCATACGATTGAGGCTAAGCACGATTTGCTTTTTATCTGGAGTGGGGGAGGCTCCTCCCACCAGACTTGTATTTCCGCCCTGAGGTACAATTGCAATTTGGTAGTCATTGCATAATTTTACAATTTCAGCAACCTGCTCTGTTGTTTTTGGACGGACAACGGCAAGACTGTTAGCGTGAAAAATTTCGCGCCAATCCGTATCATAGGAAATTTTTTCCTTAGGATCTGTAATTATTCCTTGTGTGTCAAGAATAGAGGTCAGGTTATTGATAAAATCAGAATTATCCATAAAAACTCACATTAATTTAAATAAATTGAATTATTTGGAGGGGGTGTTGAAGAAACAGAGTGATAAATAGCGGTAGTGGCAATGCCAATTAATAAACCACAAATGAAAAAAATGATGCCAAGAATTTTTTTAAAGGGTTCTTTGGCCTGATTACTATAAAGTACTGATTGAATTTCTGCCCGTGATTGTTGCGTCAACAATAATTCGGAACGTAATGATTCGTTTTGAACCCGTAAGCTGCGAATGACAGTATCCAATCGATTAATATCTTGAGTAAGGCTGGTAATCTGTGATCGTGCTTTGATAAGATCAGCATTGTTAGTAGTGCTTTTACGACTGCGGGATGATGGTTTTGTTTCAGGTTTTGGTGGATTTTCTGCAATGGAATAAAAAATGTTTTTTATTGCTCCACCAGTAACCATATTCTTTTTTGCCCTTTTTTTCAGGGTTTCAAGGGCATTTGCTGATTGACCTGGTTCATTTTCAAGAACCAAAGCCAAGATATCGGCCAGTATTTTCAGCTCTTTTTTATCAATGTTTTCGGTCATGATTCCAACTATGGTCTAGGTGCGGCAGCACGTTGAAGTCTATCACAAATAGCCCGACCGATGCCATAATCGGGAATAGGCATAACGGCAATTTTTTGCAATCCGAGTTTTTTCCCTTCTGTATCAAGAAATCTCAAATTTGCAAATAAATTCCTCGCAGCTTCTTCAAGATTTGAAGTCGGACTTAGGTTAACCGAAAGAGGGGCCTGTAAGGTGGTTTTACCGAAGGCAAGCAATGCTTCATTTGCCAAAACATGTGTGCAATTCAGACGAACCGTTAAAGAAGGTGCATAATGCGAACTTAATTGCCCGGGTGCGGTGATTTTTGTTTCTACAGAATCTTTAAAAGATAGCGGTCCGCAAATGGAACTCAGAGATTCAGCAGATATTCCGCCAGGTCGAAGTAATTTGGGATAATCATCGCTTACATCCAAAATTGTACTTTCGACACCAATTTGACATGGACCAGAATCAAAAACAGCATCGATTTTTCCATTAAGTTCCTGATAGACATGTTGAGCTGTTGTAGGACTGACGTGGCCCGAAACATTGGCGGAAGGTGCGGCAATCGGCTTTTGACTGTATTCAATAAGCTGACGGGCTGTTAACGAATTTGGAATACGGACGGCCATTGTTGACAGATGAGCTGTTGCAGCTTGGCTGATTTGTGTGTTTTTTTGTTTGTTTAAAATAAGAGTTAATGGACCGGGCCAAAATTTAAGACCCAATTCATATGCCAGATCATTCTTTTCAACAAATTGGAAAACATGCTCAAGTTGTGCAAAATGGATAATAAGCGGATTAAAATTTGGACGTCCTTTTGCCTGATAAATTTTTGCGATAGCGTGGTTATTGGTGGCATCGGCGCCCAATCCGTAAACTGTTTCAGTTCCAAAGGAAACCAATCCGCCATCATGTAAAATCGAGGCGGCTTTGTGGATATTGAATGGCGTGTTGGTAAGTAAAAGTGTCATTGAAATTAAAAGTCTGTATTTTTTAAATAAGAATCAATCGGTATGCTTGAACAGTAGAAATTGTGATTTCTCCAATTTTTTTTACCATATTGCAATGGCTGATTATTGAAATCGTGAATAATTCCACCTGCAGCCTCGAGAATTGCCTGAGGTGCAGCGGTGTCCCATTCCATGGTTGGACTGAAACGAGGGTGTAAATCTGCCTTTCCCTCTGCAATGCGCAGGATTTTTAAGGTTGAACCAAAACGTTCAACAGATGAAGTGTTAAATAATTTCAAAAATTTTTCAAAAGATGGATTTTTTATGCATCGAGGTGAAAAAAGAACACGAAACTGTTGATTGGGTGGGGAAAGAACATGAATGGGTATAATTCGGCCAGTTTTATCAATTTTCCAAGCCCCTTTATTCACAACACCAAAAAAATATTCGTGATAAGCAGGACAGGCCACAACACCAAGAACAGGTTTATGATCCCTTATCAGACCGATATTAATCGTGAAATTGTCACTATGTTGAATGAAGCCTTTTGTTCCATCCAGGGGATCAACCAACCAGAATTCGGATTTTACCGGAATTTGTATCCCTGAAGCCATTTCCTCTTCAGCAATAACGGGAATAGAGGGAGTATATTTTTTCAGCCCCTGAATAATTATTACTTCTGAAGCTTTATCAGCCTCGGTAACAGGGCTTGAATCGTCTTTGATTATTATGTCAAAATTCGTTTTACGAATAGAATTGATCTCGTCAGCAGCCTGTTGAGCAATGGAGATAACTCTCGATACAAGTTCTGTATCAGAAAAATGGGTCATTAAATAAAATCCAACACTAGGGTCAATTGATCTGATAAGATAGGCAGAAAGCTGAGAAAAATACTTTAAAATCAGTGACAGATTGATTTTCGGTATCTTTTTTTCAAAAAATGGACGTAATTTATAGTCATAAATACTACGATCAATGATAAATTTGAATAGAATATAGTAACTTTATTTTAGGGGAGATAATTTCGTGACACTCGATATTCAGTTTACGAACCTGCATAAACCAGAAAAAGGTAATATTGTGTTATTCTCGTTTGAGAATGATGAGGGTGGTGATTCTGTAAAGGTTATTAATAAGATTATTCATAATGCCCTGGATCGGGCGATGAAGGCAGATAATTACACGGGTAAGTTTGGACAGGTTTGCAAACTTGTTTCTCCTGATGAAAATCATGATTATATCCTAGTCGTTGGTCTGGGAATGAAGGATAAGTTTTCCGTCAGTAAAGCCAAAGAAGCAGGTGGAATTGCGCTTCAGGCCTTGCAAAGGAAAGTGGAATCTTTTCATATTATGGCGGATTGGGATTTCACGGAATATGCGGGGTATCTTGTTTTAGGCGCCGTTTTGAAAAATTATGAATTTACAAAATATTGCCTTGATAAAAGTAAAAAAGATGAATTCAGGCAATTAAAAGCGATAAAAATTATGGCTTCTGACTATGAAGGGGCGCAAAAACAATGGACTGACTTGTCTGCGGTGGCTGACGGGGTCTATTTGACCAGGGATCTTGTTAATGAACCCGCTAATCAGTTAAATCCTGCCGAATTTGTAAATCGTATCAAAAAACTTGAATCGTTGGGTTTGACGGTTGAAGTAATCAATAAAGAGAAAATGCAAGAATTAGGTTTTGGTGCTCTTTTGGGTGTGGCTCAAGGTAGTAATAACGAACCTTATACGGTTATAATGCAATGGAAAGGAAATCCTGATGATAAAGATCCGCCTCTCGCTTTTCTTGGAAAAGGTGTCACTTTCGATTCCGGAGGTATTTCCTTAAAACCAGCAAATGGCATGGAAGACATGAAAATGGATATGGCTGGCGCCGCGACTGTAACAGGATTGATGTCTGTTCTGGCCAAGCGTAAAGCCAAGGTGAATGTCATTGGTGTTGTAGGTTTGGTTGAAAACATGGTATCTGGTCATGCACAACGCCCCGGAGATATAGTTCGCAGTGCCTCTGGACAGACAATCGAGGTTTTGAACACGGATGCAGAGGGACGATTGGTACTGGCAGATTTACTTTGGTATACGCAGGATCGTTTCAAACCGCGTTTCATGGTCAATCTTGCAACATTAACCGGAGCCATGGTTGTTGCACTTGGATATGAATATGCCGGTCTTTTTTCAAATGATGATGAACTGGCAGGTAAATTGTCGACAACCGGTCATGATTCCGGAGAAAAATTATGGCGTATGCCAATGGGCGATGCTTATGATAAAGCGATCAATTCTGACCTTGCGGATATGAAAAATATTGGTGGGCGTGATGGAGGATCCATTACCGCCGCACAATTTTTAAAACGATTCGTTAATGATACTCCATGGGCTCATTTGGATATCGCCGGAACAGCCTACACGGCAAAACCCAATTATTGCGGTCCAAAAGGGGCGACAGCTTTCGGTGTAAATCTGTTAAACCATTTTGTTGAAACTTATTACGAAAAATAAGGGAATTCGATGACCTCTGTTGGTTTTTATCATTTGACCCGAACAAGTATGGAGCAGGCGCTTCCCTCTTTGCTGATACGCACAAGACAACAAAAACAAAAAGGGATTGTTCTATGCAAGGATGATGAACAGTTGAAAAAACTGACAGAGATTTTATGGAATATTATAGACCCTATTTGGTTACCACATGGTTGTCATGCAAAAGACTATCGGGATGAATATCCTGAATGGCAACCAATTTGGTTGACGACTTTTGAGGAAAATCCAAACCGGGCAGCCTATCTGTTTGTTGTTCATGGTCAATCAGTCAATGATATCAGTCAATTTGAACGGGTGTTCGATTTATTTGATGGAAAAGAGGAACAGTTTGTATTGGCGGCTCGTGAACGGTGGCGTAAACTGAAAAAGACTGGGCATGATTTGACTTATTGGAAACAAACAGAAAAAGGGTGGGAAAAAGGTTAATACAGTTGATCAAGCGATTATGAAATATTATTCGTAAAATCATATTATTTGAAATTACTATGAGTTTTTAGGGGTAAAATTCTGTTAACATTAATTTTGTGTTTGATCATATTAGGAATCGTTTTATTGTTTTATCAAACAAGTATGCTCTATCTTGTTAACGTTGGGTTTATAAAATCTGAAAGATATTACTTTCCTAAGTTATTTTTTAGTTTTCCTCTTTATGGATCTATCACTGGGGCTTTTCTTGCCTTTCTTGCACTGGTATTTCATTCCGACCCATTATCATTTTATCCTTTTATTCTAAGTGACGTATATAAAATCAGTTTCTATTTAGATGGGCTATCTTGTTTTTTCCTTTTGTTGTTGTTTACGACTGCCTTTTTATTCTTATATTATCAACCGTTGTTGTCTAAAAATTGTTATTTCCTCTTTTTAAATATTATCGCCATATCCTTTTTTGTTGCAGGAAATTTCTTTTTTCTGATTTTTCTTTTATCATTGGTTTTATTGATTATTTATCAGGCAGATCAGAAGAAAAATTTGGTTTATTGGATTGCTTTTGCATGTTTGTTGGGGGTCATGAGCTTTTTACCTGTTATGAGTGATAACCAGTTTAGTCCAAGAGATATTGATTTTTCTAGGATTATGCAATCCAATAATATAGATTGTCTGTTTTTTTTATCACTTTTGCCTATATGTTTTCTGCTTGGATTATTTGATTTTTTTCATAACGAAAAATCTGATGAGAAACTTAATAGAATTGGTGATATTTCTTTCTATTTGATTTGTTTAAAAAGTTTGATTGGATTTTATGCATTATTAAGATTTATCATCAGTGTTAATGATTGCAAATTTTCCCTTATCTTGATTTTATTTACTGGATTTCTAGGCTTAACATCCGCATTGCGTTTGGGTTGGTCCAGTTTAAAAAGTGTAACTGTATACGATCGGTTACGATATTTATATTCTTTGAACAATGCATTATGGCTTGAGCTTGTTTGCATCCTTTTATTTTCAATTCATTTTCAAAAATTAGCCATACTGTCTTTGACGTATGATTTTCTTTTCTTTGGATTACTAATTCAGAATTTAGGATTTGCACTGGCTTTTCTATTAACATCTTTTTTGAAAAGACAAATCAATACGGCATTTTCAATTTGTACCTTTTTTTGCCTCGCATTGTTGTTATCTGGTTTTCCTCCATTTCCCGGATTTACGCTGTTATGGGGGAATTTGCAACTAGGCATGAATGTCATATTCAGTCATTATTTATTCAATATGATATTTGCATTATTTTTTATAGGATGTAATTCTGTTATTTTTCTTTTTTTGGTTCTGGGATGGATCAACCTACTTTTAAATCTTTATAAAAAAAATCGGCATCAATTTAATCTATCGTCAAAATTATCATTTAATTTTTTACAAAAAAACGGAAAAGGGATCAGGATTTATTTATCCGGTCTATTTCTTTTGTCCTTTTGCCCGGGAATAATATCGTTTCTAATCTATCCAATAAAAAAAAATCTAATTCACACGGAAAAATTACACTGGTTTGCATTCAAAAATGATGAATTGCAATTTTCGTTTGCCCCTGTTTTTCCAATGATATATTTATTAATCTTGGCGGGTTTATTTTATCTTGTGAAAGAGAAAATTAAATTTAAAGCGTTGATAAATCAAACAAAAAAATATGTTGTTTCAGAACAGGGTGTCTATGAGGGTTATGTTGATAAAACCAGTTTTGGTTTTGGTGAAAAAACATTCATCTATACATTGGCTGATATTTTACTTTTTAAAAAATATTTGGTTATAAAACGTAAAGGATATGTAGAAAGTGTAAAATTTTATCGTTGCTTTTCTAATTATAGAAATTATTTTAATTTATTGATTTGGGAAAATGAGCAGAAAGTCTTTATATCTATAATTATTATCTCTTTGTTATTAATAGGATTTTTTGTTAGATGATATTTCTGTATTGGTTGATGTCCCTATTAATGATCCTATTTCATGTATTATTGATTTTAGGTATGGCACCTTTAATTATGGTGTTTATGGAAAGGTTGAATGGAAAAATTCAGGGAAAACCTTTGGAATCATTCCAATATGTATTACGAAATATCAAAATTATATATTCACGAATTTTAAATTTTCTTTTTAAAAAAATATTGTCTGTCAATACCCTGATTTATTTAATAATTATTGGATTATTAGTAACTGTGGCAATATCTATTCCGATATTTTCAACAAATATCCTGGTTAACAATAATTCCGATTTTATCTTTGTTACGATATTGTTAATATTTGTACCTTTTTTGATATTTTTTCTTGTTTTTCAAGATTGCTCACTGTTATGTTTCAAAAAATCGCAGCGGATTATGTTCCAAACCTTCATGTATATTCCTGCAATTTTACTGATCGCTATGGTTTGCCGTTTAAATACAAAAAGTACAGAGCTTTCGCATATTGTCCTTTTTTTTCATAATTCCACAAGTTTGATAAATTTGGCTCTATGTCCTCTTTTTATATGTGCATGTTCTCTATTTTTTCTTGTTCTAGATATACCGGACTTTGTGAATTTTATTGAGAAAGATGGGTTTGATGGAGACGAGAAGGCAATCTTGTTTTATATTTCCAGTCTCCAGTTTCTGATCTGGTTATCCCTGATTGCGTTTTTAATATGGCCCCAGAGTATTGCCATCTTTGATTTACAGACAAAATCCTTGATATATTGGTTGTTAACCGCTTTTTTTGGATTATTGGCATGGAGTGGTAAAATTGTCATAGAATGTATTGTAATTTCTATAATGAGAAATTTCTTATTTTTGTCCAAGGGTTATTACAAAATTGGTATCGCAACAGTATTGAATTTTGTGGCCGTTGTCATTTATTTTGCAGGTTTGGGCGGAATATAGAATGGTATTTGCCTTTTTTATGAGTCTGCTATTACTGATTACGATAAGCGGCATTTCCTCGTCTTCGTTACAGGCAGTTATTCATTCTATACTGACGGGATGCTGTCTTTTATCTGGTTGGCAGAATGCACTTAACAGTAAAATTACGTTATTGAGTTTTTTTATGCTTTTCATTGTGGCAATTTTTTTTACGGTCATTTTGAAAGGACAATATTTCCAGTATACTTTGAAAACCTTATTTACAGGATTATTCTTGACCATTCTTGCTGTTTCCCTTGTTGTCCATGTATTGCCGCCTTCATTGTTCCGCTTGGAATATGGAATAGTTTTATCTATAATTCTGGTTGGGGTATTTTATAGCATGAGCAGTCAAGCAATCGGAGGACAAATTGCTGGTATGCTATGTGTATTGAATGCTTTAACCCTTGTCGTTGGATTGAATAGTCAATTCTATGCATTTTTTACTCTTTTTGCTTTTTATGTTGTGTTTTTGCTAGCTTCTATTTTTATCATGCAACGTTTTGGACAGGTTGACTGTGTTCGGAAATGGTGATTTAGCAAAAATTTTGTATTGGAGTTGTGTTCTCTGGCCCGTGGCAGGAATCATAGGAATTTATGCCTGTCATCATCAGCGTGCAAAAATCCGATGTCATTTTATTGTAACAATAATCCTTTTTTTTATTACGGTTGCATCGGCATTTATTCATGATGATTTTTATCTTTCCGTTATTTGGAAACATGACGAGTTAACAAGTTTTTTAAGGGTTATGATCGCTATAGGTAGCATTATTGCATCAATAGTTTTGAAATTCATGGTTCCTGGCCAATTAAGTTCATCTGGAAAGCAAAAAAAATTATCCTATAGTCTCGGCCTCTATCAATTAATTATCTGTACCGCCATGATGGCTGTAGCTATTAATAATTTTTTTATAGCGCAGATTTGTTTGCATAGCATGATTTTCCTGTCTTTTTTGGCTTGTTTTATTCATGGTGGGGGAGAACAGATACAGGCGGCCTGGGAATACTTCCGCTATATGCTTTTTTTTATGATAATGGCTTTAATGGGTGTTTTCATTCTTGAGTTATCTGTTGGACAAACCTATCCCTTGTTACCCCGTTTTGGCAGTTTTATCTTGGCGTTTAGTATTGTTCAAATGATCGGGTTGTTTCCCGTATTCATTACTTTTTTACGTTTTGTCAATCATTTGCCCACTTTAATTGGCAGTATTGTCTTTTTTATCATCCCAGTCGCTTTTCTCTCCTTATTCATAAGATTATTTCAAATCTCATCTTATCAAAACCCTCAATCATTTCTCATGATATTAGGGTTGATCAGTTTCATTATCATTATTATAAAGGAGAATGATGATCCTTTTTTGTATTCCCCGTTTTTGATCACTATTTTGGCAGCTTTGGCTGGTATTTTTTCCAATGAATTTCAAGGTTTATACAGTTTTTGCCTTTTTATAACCGTTCTGGTTATTTATGCACCGTTAGGGTATATTCTTCGAAAAAGTCCTTTTGCTGTGGATTCTAGAGGTTGGTTTGTCATTGCCATATCTGCATTTCCGCCATTTGGCATATTTTTTGCATGTGCAATTTTGATTGCGAGTTTGTTTGCACAGTTTCCCTGGTTGGGATCATGCTTGTTTTTATTGTTTTTTGTAAGAGGGTTTTTTCTGTTTAAAAAAAATAATATTCAATTATTTTCTCGAAATATTTTTACAAAAGAGGGTGGATGTTTATTGAGCCTGATTTTTTTACCCTCTTTGGTTATTCCTATCATTGCCAAATATTGGCTATTTCAAATTGCAATGCAGTTTATACAAAAGTGATTGTTTCTGAAAAATGGTTGATAAAAAAACATTTGTTCAGCGTTCCCTAAAATTAATAGATTGTCTTAAAAATCATCAAACAGATAGTAGGTTTTTCATTTCTCTTGATGAACAAGAATGGACGGAGATGCTTGCGGCATTAAAAACTGATCGGCTTATGTTTCTTACGATGTGGTGTAAGGAGGATACTATTTTTGTTTTATTTCTTGAGAATGGATACAAGCCCATTGGCGTTCGTATTTCCGCATCAATGAACCGTTATCTGGCCTTGTCTTCTGTAAGACCCGCTGCCATTATATATGAAAGAATGATCTGGGAGTTATGGGGTAAGGAAGCAATGAATGCTGTTGATTTACGCCCATGGTTGGATCGGGGTTTATGGAATAATTGCTGGCCATTGTCAGAAAAACCAGGGCCTGTCTTATGGCCTCCAGAAAGACAAGAAAATCCATCTGTCTCTCATTTACTGAATAATGGAGGGGAGATAACGGTTATTGATCCCTCCAATGCGACAGAAAAATTGCCTGTGCTGTGGCGTTTTCTTAATATGGGTGAGCGGATTATCCGGGCTGAATCAGTGTACGGATATACGCATAGAGGAATTCTATCCAATCTGTATAATAGAAATAGTTTGGAAATATTACCTTTAATAAGCCGTATTAACGCACTTGATTCCGTTGCGCATCAGATTGCCTTTTCTCATGCGATTGAAGATATTGCAAATTTTGTCCCTTCCTTGCCTGTTTTGAGAAAACGTATCTTATATTCTGAATTATCCAGAGTTGCAGCCTATCTATTTTATTTAACACGTTTATTTCGCGTATTAGAAGTAGAGTTGGTTGCCAGCCGGTGTGATCTGGCGCGTGAACTTCTTATGCGTTGGAATATACATTATTTTGGGCATCGCTGGTTAATGGATTGTGTTTTTCCTGGTGCCGTTTTTTTAGGGCAAGAAAATGATAAAAAAAGACATTTTCCTAAAAAAATTAAATATTTGATTGATCAGGCATTTAATTTGGCTATAACCTTGCCTGGTCTGGGTGACTATCTTCAAAATATGGGAATTTTATCTCTAAAAAAAGCGATTGATTTCAATATAGGTGGAATTGTTGGGCGGGCTTCCGGACGGGATGTGGATTTGCGTCGGTACATGTCTGAATACCGGTTGGAATGGCTGCCACCTCCGAATTTTACAAAAGGGGACGTTGATGCACGTATGCAGTCATGGTTTGTTGAGATAAAAACATCGTTAAATATAATCGATATACTTCTAAGGGAAGAAAATAGCGAGGAAGCGTTCAAATCCTCTCAAGAAATTATTATCGAAAAATTAAATGGGGAAGGGATTGGTGTTTGTGAAGGGGTACAAGGGGATTTATGGTATTATGTGAGACTAGAAGCGGGAGTTATAAAAGACGTATTTATACGTGATCCTGGTGCTAATCAGGCCTATGTCTTGCAAGATGTATTAAAAAATGAACATTTTGATAATCATGTCTTGATAAAGGCGTCATTTGGTCATTTGGTAACAGGCGTAGATCTATAAAAGGAAAACTAGTGGTTTTTATTAAATCCCTGATCGATTCATTAACTGGAAAAATAAAACCTGTTCAAAAATTTGCCGGTCAAAAAAAACAGGATATACATGTATTTCATATTGGATGTGGAGACTGCAATGGATGCACGTTTGAACTGCAGGCCTTAAACGGGACCGCATATGACATAAAAGATGCGGGGATAAAATTTGTTGGACATCCTGCTGATGCAGACTTGTTGTTAATATCAGGGCTGATTACTCGTGCTATGCTTCCTTATATTGAAAAAAGCTGGAAATTGATTTCTAAATCAAAAGCGATTGTAACAATTGGATCATGTGCAATTAACCGACATATTTTTGCAAGTAATTATGCGATCTTGGATGAAAATGTTGGTGACGATGAATGTATTTTGCAAATTGAAGGATGTCCGCCTTTACCTTCCACAATTATGGATTGTTTAATGAAATTGAAACGGAATACGTCTTCTAATTTTTATTCAAAAAGTCCTCCCTCTTTTTCGTCTTCACAAGAATTGTCTGGGCATCAGCTTTTAGACGATGGTAACTGCGATAACTCAACGGAATTAGACTCAGATATAAAATCCCGCTTAAAGCCAAGGTTCCCCAAGGATCTGCTACCAGAATAGTTGCGAAGATGCAGGTGCTTAAAAATATAGGCATGACGTAAGGTGTGGGAATTTTAAAATTTTTGAATGACCAGATCGGTAAGGTAGAAATCAGCAAAAAAGATGTAATGACTAAAATTGTAATTGTCAGGATTTCGGAATGGGCGATGGAATTAAGAAAATCAATTTGATAATGCTTGCTTTCCAAGCCAAGAAAAACAGGAAATAAAACTATTCCAGCACCTGCCGGGGCAGGGACACCCGTAAAAAAATTGCTGGCATATTGAGGTTTGTTATCATCAAGTGCGGCATTAAACCGTGCCAGACGTAAAGCCATGCATACCGTAAATATTGCACAGGGAATAAAAGAATAATCCCCTCCATTTTTAAGGGACCATAAATATAAGACAAGACTTGGAGCAACCCCGAAGGACAAAAAATCGACAAGGCTGTCCAATTCTGCACCAAATCGACTTGTACCACGTAATAAACGGGCAATTCGCCCATCCAACCCGTCAAAACAGGCAGCAATTAATATGGCGATAACAGCTTCATTGAATCTTCCATGAATTGCACTGCGAATACTTATCAGACCGGCACATAATCCAAGAATTGTCAATAAGTTTGGAATAATCCGATTAAAGGAAATTCCCTTGACTCGGGGACGAATTTTTTGTCGTAACATTAATTTATGTTCTGGGTTAAAAGAGCGTTTATAATTTTGCAACAATTGTTTCGCCGCCGATCATGGTTTGCCCAACCTCAACACAGGGTTGACACCCATCGGGCAGGTAAAGATCCACTCTGGAGCCAAATCGGATCAACCCATAAATATCACCCATATTAAATTGTTGATTTATATCGGCATTACATACAATTCTTCTGGCAATCAATCCGGCAATCTGAACAACCACCACCTTTTTTCCATCTGGTAAAGTTATGCAAATTGCGTTGCGTTCATTATGTTCTGATGCTTTATCCAGTGAAGCGTTAAAAAATTTTCCCTTGATATATGATCGTGCGGTAATTTTTCCAGCGACAGGGATGCGTTGTAAGTGGACGTTGAAAATGGAAAGAAAAATAGAAATGCGCCAGACCGGTTTGTCACCCAAACCTAAATCAACAGGAGGGGGAATATAGTTTATGGCTGAAACGGTTCCATCTGCTGGGGAAACAAGAATATCATTTTTATGGGGGATAATTCGCTTGGGATTACGAAAAAAATACCAGCAAAACCCAAAAAATAAGCTTCCTATAAGACCAATTAAATATCCGATCCGAGCATGAATGCGATAGCCAATAAAACTTATCAAAGCAGAGATGCAGAGAAAAGGATATCCAGCTTTGTGCGGTTTACTAATATTTGTTCGGATTGAATGTAAAATAGACATCAGGGAATTCCTTAGGGGATGGTCGTTTGTTATTTTTACAATTTTCTTTTGCGATTCCAGTTGGGTTTCGGTAATTTTTGTTTTAAAATTCTTTTTTTTGAAGCGGAAAAGATTGTAATCGGGGCATAGAGATTTTTTCGGATTTCAATCAGATGGTATTCTCCTCCAAAGGGAATGAAAAAATGACCTAAAAATTCTAACAGCTTATTTCCATATAGGGAAAAGGAATTCATTATTTTAGATGGAAAATAAATAATTTTTTCATAATAAACAAGTTGAAACATATGGTCTTTTAATATTTTTTTTAATTGATAAATGTAAAAACTTTTTTTTTGATACTCAAAAAAATTAGATAAATTAAATATTCCCCACCATTTTAATTTATTAGGAAGTAAAAGCAAAATTTTGCCATCATCTTTTAAAATTTCCCAACAAGACCTTAAAGTTTTATGAATGTTATAGATGCCGATCGGAAAGAATGGATAAAAAATGATTCGGTCAAAACTGCATTTTGCGAAAGGAAAACGATTGTATGTAAAACAACATGTTTTTACTGATGGAAAATTTTCTAAATTGGATAATTCATTTAAGTTCTCTGCAAGATTACCCTGAATATGATTATGGGGTGAAGATTGCAGAATGAAATCTTGAGGAATGGCACCAAGGGTGAGTAAAGAAAGCCCTCGTAGATCTGGCCACAGGTGCAGAAACTTATCAGTAAGATAGATTACTGATCCTGGTTGAGTATTATTTGGTATAATACTAGAATTAGCCTTAGGATTCATTATTGATTTCCAGAAGAATCGTTTTGTTATACAAGAATAAAATATTGAAATAAAGAAAGAGAATGTCTGTTCTTATTAAGCCTATTCCTTTTTATGAAACCAATTATGCGTGGCTATTATATGATAAAAAAACCAGAAATGCAGCTATTGTCGATCCTGGTAATTTTACTCCCGTTTTTAATACTATAAAAGATAAAAAGCTGAATTTGCAATCGGTACTTGTCACGCATCATCATCCAGATCATACAGGGGGCATTCGCCAATTGAAAGACAAATTTAATTGTCAGATATATGCGCCTGATAAAGAAAGAAACAGTATTGTGGATGCTACGGATTATGTAAAGGATCATGAACAAATCGACCTGGGTTTCGGTTTTTTTGAAGTTATAAATACGCCAGGTCATACTCTGGGATCTGTTTGTTATTATTCATATGATTTAGGTATAATTTTTACAGGAGATACTCTATTTAGCCTTGGTTGTGGTCGTTTATTCGAAGGTAGTCCAGAACAGATGTTTCAAAGTTTCAAACGGATAAAATCCCTGCCTGACGAAATTATGGTTTATGCCGCTCATGAATATACTGAAGATAATGGTCGTTTTGCCCTGACAGTGGATTCAAACAATGAAGATTTGTTAAATCGTTTGAAGCAAGTGCAGCAATTGCGTTCGGAAAATAAACCATCCTTGCCTGTCATGCTGGCAATTGAAAAGAGAACCAATCCTTTTTTGATGGCCTTGACCGTTGAGGAGTTTGCACGCTTACGTAAGGCAAAAGATCAATTTTGATAGGTTTAAAAAGGAATGATTTCAATTTTTAATGTGTGGATATTAAGTAAGCAAGCATGATTTAGCAAGATTTAATTTTGCGATAATAATTATGGAGAATTATTAATTATCGGTAAATTATCCACATTTTGTCAAAGCATGTGTTAAATCGGAAAGGAATCGTAAAGAATGGCTTGTAGGCGCAAATTATCATCTTTTCGTTGTGTTCTTTTTTTAAAAGTTATTTTATTTTCAATAAATAGATCCACCAACTTATCCACAATTCATAAAAATTGTTACATGATATTATTATCCCAGCTTTTTTCTATGGCAAATAACACTTTCTTGCGATTTGACAGGTCTGTAATAACTGGATGCAAATTAATATAAATTGTTCCAGGTTTTTTTAGGAAAGAGTGGCGCCCCCAATGTAACCCTGAATTGGTGCTAACTGGAACAATTTTAAGGTCAAGTTGACTTGCAATAGCTGCAACACCGGCTTGCAGTTTAACTTTTTTACCATATTGTGAACGTGTTCCCTCAGGAAAGATAATAATTTGTCGTTGATCTTTTATAGCGTTTTTACAATTTATGACAAGATTTTTCAAAGCCCTTGCACCTCCTTGACGGTCAAGGGGAATCATTCCGGATAAGAGAAGCATTGGCCCGACAAGTGGAAGATGTATCAACTCTTTTTTCATTATATAGGCAGGACGCGGTAAAAGATTCATCCATATCAGGGTATCAAAGGCGGATTGATGCTGAGACGCTATTATAAAAGATGAGTCATTGGGTAAGAATTCATTGCCTTTTATATCAATCTCTATTTTACAGATTTTTGTAAGACCCTTGATTGAAAGCTCAGTCCATAATTGTGCATAGGCCAAGGCATGTTTTTTTGCAAAATAACGGATATAAAAAGCAAAAAGACCCATGAACAGGGTTAGGGTAAAAAAATATATTGAGAAAAGTAGTGATCGAATAAAAGTCATAAAGGTCATGAAATCCGCTAATGTTTAATATTGATTAAATCATGCTTTGGTTTTGTCGTGTGAATTAATCCTGTATAGGCCATAAGTAGTTTATTGTATTCAATAAATAATAATCGAATAGAAGATATTTTTAAAACATTGTCCTTATTGATGGTGTTGATCGAGAAGGGATAAAGAGGAATATCGTATAGAAGGTTTCTAAGTTCAAGAATGGCTCGACGCATATGATAATTTGAAGTTATTACCGTCAGGGATTGCAAATGGTAATAATGAACCCATGCCGCTGTTTCAATGGCATTACCCATGGTGGACGTTGCATTATGTCCCAGTAAAATATGGTCTTGACATGAAATTGCAGGAAAATTCGTAATTGAATTCTTTAAATCTTGCAGGGTTGTTGTTGCGCCAACTCCAGATATAAGCAGATATTGAGAACAATCTTTTTCAAGAAATCTAATGGCTGTATGGATTCTTCCGGTTCCACCGGTCAATACGACGATACCGTCCGTTAAAGGGGGGATAGATGAGAAATTTAACAAATCATATATAAAAACAACAAAACCACTTAACCATAAAAAAATGATGATTCCAATAATCTTGATCAAAAAATTCTGAGAGATTTTTTTTTTCATTTTATGTCAAATGTCTTAACCAATAATAAACAATGAGTGTTGTTGAAATCCAGCCTATAAAATAATTGCATAAAGGTAAAATGATAATTAAAATCAATAGATTGAATGGTAACAAGGTTAAAATGCTAAACCACCCCTGATAAACTGTTTCCCAGTTTGGATTACTGCTGAAGGGCAGACTCAGATAGGTTAAAAAAAACAATAAGGGAATTGAGAAAATTAAGCCGATGCCACCTCCGATAAGGGAAAGAAATGCATTTCTTCGTGCAAAACGTATGGATATATAGTGGTCTGACGCGCCTAGATTATGAAGTATTTCGATTGTTTGTTTACATTGTATCAAACCAGTTCGGGTGGCGATGGCTATTACAATGGCTGCGACAAAAATCACGGTAAGAAAAGCAAGGAATGCACAGGTTTGCAAACTATTTGCAAGAACATTTAAGCGTTGACTCCAGAAGTTACTTTGTTCAATAACGATATTGGGTTCGATTTTGCGTAAGGAAGTTTCAAGCTGGCCTGAAATTTTTGTATTATTTTTTAAATGTAATTCGATGATTGCGGGAATGGCAAGGGCAAGATTGTCAAAATCTTCATGCAGCCAAGGAGCTAATAATTCATTTATTTCATTATCATCAAGTTTGTGAAAAGAGACAAGTTCCCTGGAGGTCGAGAGAAGGGTGATAATTTGCTGGATTGATGCATTATTGTCGGAGTTCTCTTGTTTTGTATTTTGAGACGAAATCTGGAGGTTATTTTGGGGAATTTGTAGAATTATTGTGGACGCTGCCCCTGTATTCCAACGATTTGCAAGATTTTGACCAGCATAGGTTCCCGCAATCATCAGGGTGGCCAAAAAGGTCATTGCAGCAACAAGGGGAATTAAAAATTGCCCGGGTAAAGCCAGATTGACTTTCAATCCATCAGTGGTTTTATGTTTTAACAGCATCATCAATTCGTATTTGTCCATTATTTAATTTTAGTCTAGGGGCAGGGAATTGATGGATGAGATTATCATTATGGGTGGCGATAATGATTGTGCACCCCAAATCATTAAGATCAAAAAAAAGATCCATTAAACGTAATACCTGTTCCTCATCCAGCGCATTGGTGGGTTCATCAGCCAACAAAATATCAGGTCTGTGAATGACAGCTCGGGCAATTGCAACGCGTTGTTGCTCCCCTCCAGAGAGGGTTCGAGGGTATAGTTCAGCCTTATTTTGCAAATTCATCCATTGAAGAATTCGATTTGTCCAACGACTTACTATGGATTCATCCGTATTCTGCAGTCGAAGGGGTAGAGCGATGTTATTATAAATGCTTAAATTGGGAATAAGTTTAAAATCTTGATAAATGATGCCTATTCTTTGTTTTAAGTGGCAAATAGTTGAACGACGGTTTTTATGTATGTTTGTTTCCAAAATTTGTAATTGCCCAGCATTAGGCATTATTTCAAGATGGAACATCTGGAGCAAGGTTGATTTTCCAATTCCTGATGGTCCTGTTAACCAGCAAAAACTGCCTTGGGGAATATGGAGTGTGACATTTGATAAAATTGGACAGTCTTGTCTGTAATAAAGGCTTACCTTGTCAAGTTGAATCATTGCAGAAAGGTTTCATGGCAGATAAGGAAATGGATTATAATTTACGTCCCAAATAAACAGTTACGGTTGCACATAATGCGGTTAACATAATAAGTAAAACGCCATCGAAAATTAATTTTCCTGCAGTTAAACTATGTCCTGCAATCATAATTGAATGGGGAATCAGGTTGCCTCCATGTTTCACAAGCTCACCTGTTTGAGGATCTGATGAGGAGATAACTGCTATTAATGAAGAAGTGATGGCAGGCAATAATTTCCATATGATACCAATAACCAAGAATAACGGGGCGAAAATTTCGGTGACTTGCTGGATCAAGTAAAAGCAGAAATGACAAGCGAACCAGAGAATATTTAAAAATGGATTGGATACTTTGGATGAATTTCTTGAATCGGTATATTCTTGGCTGATGTGGCCTAGCCGTTCTTCTGATCGTGTATTATTAGAGAAAAATTTATTCACGAAACTATCCTTAAACTGAATAAAAAGAAGATACACTGTAGCATATTGATATAAATCTTATAATAAAACTCTTTATATAAATCTTTAATTTTTTGAATTAAAATAATTAATGAACCGAAACATATTAATTTTCAGTGAATTTACTTGCCATATCAGATATTCTGAGAAAAATAAGTGGAATGGTATTTTTGTAGATTCTGTTTAATTATTGATCTAGGCAAACCATATATATCAATAAATACTTTTTAGAGAATTGGGTATGGGTAACAATACGCAGCCTTCGATATTAATCATTGATAATGATTCCAGGATTTTAAAGGAATTCAAACAAATTCTGGGTCAGGATTACTCTTTATATCTTACAGAATCTTCCTATCATGCCTTGGATATGATTAAAAAGGGGGCTCATTTTTCCACCATTATCTATAATAATTTCATGCCCTGCATGTTCGGAAATATTTTTTTTGCCCGTGTTCGTAATCTTATTGTTGCTACACGTATTCTTTTGGGACCAAAAAGCCGAACGGATATTCTGATCAAGGCGTTGAATGAAGGGGGAATATCGTTTTTTATTCCAAAACCGCTGGATCCTTTCATGGTAAAGGAAATTGTAAAACGGGCCGTTAAAAGATCAGAATTTCAAAGAAAACTAATGCATGAACGTTTATTGTTAAAAGGGTTGTTGGATAATCTGCCCTATGGCCTTGCTTTCAAAGATGAAGAGGGTCGTTTCACTCGTATAAACCAGTTGGCGGCCAATCGACGTGGATTGACCATTGCCCAATGCCTTGGAAAAACCGAAGAGGAAACTGAACCGTCCTTTACGTCGCAAGAATTGTCAAGATTTAACCAGCGTTTGAAAAAGGAGGAGCGCTTTGTGGAGATATTGGAGGTTCCCTCGAATAATTCCAAACAATCGTCACAATGGTTTATGATTACCCGTTTATTGCTGGATAGAGCAAAGGGTGAAATTACGCATCCTTCTGTACTGATGGAGCTGGATATCACTAAACAAAAAGAATTGGAAATGCAGTTGCGGCAGTCGGAAAAATTGAAGGCCCTTGGTACAATGGCTGGGGGAATTGCTCATGATTTCAACAACCTGTTGACAACAATGATCGGCTCGTTGGAGTTATCCGAAGAGCTGTTGGAGGTTTCGGGTAATTCTGAAATCATGGATACAATTAAGCAGTTACAGAACAATGCCTTGGAGGCGGCAAAAAAGGGTAGCACATTGACAGAGCGACTCTTGAGTTTCAGCAGAAGAAAGAAATTATCTTTGCAGGAAGTGGATCTCACCAAGATTATTCATAAAAATTTTGATCTATTGTCCCAAACTCTTCAGATGCGTTATGAAAGAAGGTTCAAAGAACAGATTGAAGCCAACCAATCAAATAGAATTCATCTTGAATTTAAAAATAATATATCGGGTATTTTGACGGTTAAGACAGATCCATCACAATTTGAATTGGCTGTCATGAATTTGTGTATCAATTCAGTAGATGCCATGAAAAATGGAGGTGTAATAACTATCATTTTGGATAAGAAAGATATTAGTCCGGATGAAGGCAAACGGCTTCATTTAAATCCGGGTTCTTATGCAGTCACCATCATTCAGGATGAAGGCGAGGGAATGAGTGCCGAAACCATTGCTCATATTTTTGAACCTTTTTTCACAACAAAAAAAATGGGGTTGGGAACAGGACTGGGAATGGCAATGGTTTATGGATTTGCACAACAGTCGGGGGGACAGGTTAATGTGCAAAGTCAATTGGGAGCAGGAACAAATATAAGTATATATTTACCCATATATAGTGAAATGGAAAGATAGATATTTAATAAATTTCCATCAACATATTTGAATATTAATATAAATTAATTAAATAGAAATCAAAAATTAATATTATATTATGTCACCAATCTAATATGATTTTTATATAAAACGTAGATGCATATTTTTATTCTTTAATTGCTTTTTAATATTTTTTTTAAATGATAATATAGATAACGAAGTGAATATATAGTTTTAAAATGATTATAGAGTCTGAACACTATATTTTTCCTTTTGACGTAAAGGCATAAGGAAATGTTGATTGAAGCACAAAAACAAAAAACAAAAAAAATAATTTTGGTTGCTGAGGATGACTCCATTTTACGCCCATTATTGGTGGAATTGCTGGATGAAATGCAGTTTGAGGTAATTGCCGCTGAAGATGGCACAAAGGCAATGGCATTATTACAAGATTTGGATTGTAATCATATGCATGTCGATTTACTATTAACCGATATCGGGTTGCCAGGAGTAAATGGAAACAAACTTGCTGAATTTGCGCGTAAGATCTGGCCGAATTTATCGATATTATTTATTACTGGTTATGCACATGGTATCAATACCATGACTCTTGACAATAAAATACAATTGTTAACCAAACCTTTTTCCCTTGGGGTATTGACAAAGCGTATAGAAGAATTGATTTCTTAACCAGTTCGGATAATTATTATCATATAATTTTATGTAAGGTTAACCCTAGATATGCAAAATAACACTTTATCTACGTATGATCCTATTCAGTGGCATGGTACGACTATTTTATGTGTCCGTTACGGAAAGCAGGTGACAATAGCAGGTGATGGCCAGGTAACACTGGGTAATACAGTTGTAAAAGGTAATGCGAGGAAAGTCAGGAGAATAGGACAAAACGGTTCTATATTGGCTGGTTTTGCAGGGGCGACAGCGGATGCTTTTACCTTGCTGGAACGTTTGGAAAAGAAATTGGAGCGTTATCCCAATCAGTTGGAAAGGGCTTGTGTCGAGTTGGCTCAGGATTGGCGAACGGATCGTTACTTAAGAAGACTTGAGGCAATGCTGCTTGTGGCTGATCATGTTCATTCATACACGTTAACAGGTAATGGTGATGTACTGGAACCAGAAGACGGGGTGGTAGCCATTGGTTCCGGTGGTAATTATGCTCTGGCGGCCGCAAGGGCGCTTTTGACTGTTGATGGACTAACATCGGAAGAAATCGCACGTCGAGCCATGAAAATTGCTGGGGATATTTGTATTTATACCAATCACTCCCTTGTTGTAGAGACTTTGAACTCAGAAAGTAAATAATATATGCAAATCCCGACCTATACTCCGAAAAAAATTGTTGCAGAACTTGATCGTTATATTGTTGGTCAACATGAAGCAAAAAAGGCTGTATCTATCGCTTTGCGCAATCGATGGAGAAGAGCTCAGTTACCTGACCGGATGCGGGAAGAAATCGTTCCTAAGAATATTTTGATGATTGGACCAACGGGTTGTGGTAAGACGGAAATTGCTCGTCGATTAGCCCGTTTGTCACAAGCTCCATTTTTAAAAGTTGAGGCAACTAAGTTTACCGAAGTCGGTTATGTCGGTCGTGATGTGGAAAGCATTATTCGCGATTTGGTTGAAGCATCTTTGGTCATGTTGCGTGATGTAAAACGTCGCAATGTCGTTGAAAAGGCAAAAGATGCCGCAAATCAAAGAATAGTAACGGCGTTGGTGGGAGATGGAGCGACAGCAGAAACACGTAATAAATTCCTGCAGATGCTGGTTAATGGAGATTTAGAGGACAAGGAAATAGATATTAAAGTGGCGGATATATCCTCTCCTGTTAATCAAATGGATATACCGGGGATGCCATCGGCCCAGATTATCAATTTTACCGATATGATGAAAGGGTTCATGAACCGTTCTGAAAAATCACGCCGTATGACGGTTGCAAAAGCCCGGGAGGCATTAATTCGTGAAGAATCTGATAAGCTTCTGGATAATGATGCGCTTGTGCAAGAAGCTATACAGCGTGCACAAAATCATGGAATTGTCTTTTTGGATGAAATTGACAAGGTTTGTGCCCGTTCTTATGAAGGAAGTGGTGGGCGTGGTGGTGCCGATATTTCCCGTGAAGGGGTACAGCGTGACTTACTGCCATTAATAGAGGGAACGACTGTCTCAACAAAATATGGTCTGGTTAAAACCGATCATATACTTTTTATTGCCTCTGGTGCTTTTCATTTGGCTAAACCTTCTGATTTATTGCCGGAACTACAGGGGCGCCTACCGATTCGTGTTGAATTATCGGCTTTAACCTGTGAAGATATGCGTCGGATTTTAACAGAACCCGAACAGTCACTTTTAAAACAGTATATCGCTTTGATGGAAACGGAAAAAGTCAAGTTACAGTTTACGGATGATGCAATTGATTCAATTGCTCAATTGGCAACGGATATTAATGAAAGAGTTGAGAATATCGGTGCGCGTCGTCTGGCAACCGTTATGGAAAAGCTTCTCGAAGAAGTTTCTTTTACAGCTTCTGAACGTTCAGGTGAGGAGATTCAGATAACGGCAAAGGATGTAACGGAAAAAGTTGCTTCCTTGGCGAGTAAAAGTGATTTAAGTCGTTTTATTCTTTAATTTGTAATTTGTCTGGCTGTACGAGATTTATCTATGTCAATTTCAGGTTCTTTTATTTTACCCGAAGAACAAAGCGCGGTAGAGGCGATTGATGCCATTAGGGATGAGTTTGATCTTTTTGATGATTGGACGCAGCGATATCGTTATTTGATTGAACTTGGAAATAATTTGCCTGCTTTTCCTGTTGAATGGCAAAATGATAAATTTCGTGTGGTTGGTTGTCAAAGTCAGGTTTGGTTAAATTACTCCCGGGAAGGAAATAAATATTATTTTGCTGGATCGTCTGATGCCGTGATAGTTAAAGGTCTGATCGCTTTGTTACTAAGGATTTATTCTGGAAGAACAGCAGAGGAAATTTTGAAAATCGATCCTGAATTTGTTAAGGATCTGGGACTTGCAGGGGCGTTGTCAGCAAATCGAAGTAATGGGGTTATGTCGATGGTTAAAGCCATACAGCATATTGCCTCACGATAGTGTTAATTTTTTTTGAAATATTTATTTCGTATAGTTTGAGATTCTTCAATTGAGATAACAGTCTCTAAATTTAAGACTATTTTAAGAAATACATTGTAAAATTAGGAGATAATATATGAAAAAAACAATTGGGGATTTCTTATTGGATAGATTATCTCAAATTGGGATCAACACAATTTTTGGTGTGCCTGGGGATTATAATCTTCAATTTTTGATGCAGGCAGAAAAAAGAAAAGATATAAAATTTGTTGGAAATCGTAATGAGTTGAACGCGGCCTATACTGCGGATGGTTATGCACGTTTAAATGGAATTTCTGCAATACTAACAACATATGGTGTTGGTGACCTGAGTGCCCTTAATGGTGTTGCAGGAGCATATGCCGAATACGTGCCAATGGTTTGTCTTTCTGGAGCGCCACCTTTACACAGTATAAATCAAAGATCCTTTTTGCATCATACCACAGCGGAGGGTAATTATGAAGATGTCATGAATTGTTACCGCTCCTATACTGTCGCTCAGGCGCGCCTTACGCCACAAAATGCAGTGGGGGAAATTGATCGTGTATTGAAAGTTTGCAAACGGGAAAAAAGACCTGTTTATATTCAAATCCCATCGGATATAACGTTTTTCGAGATTGATGTCCCTGATGACAAACTGGTCTGTTCATTACAAATGAGTGATTCCTTACAACTTTCAAATCTTTTGCATGGCATTAAAGAACGTCTGCGACATGCTGAACGCCCGGCTATGCTGCTGGGTAATGCCATAGATCGATTTGGACTTAGAGAACTTACGCAAGAACTTATTGAAAAATTGAATATTCCATTTGCCACCCAATCAGCGGCACAGGCAATTTTGGATCAGGGTTTATTGCAATGGGTTGGTGAATATAATGGCGGGGCTTCTGTCAGATCCGTTTTAGATATCATTGAAAATTCTGATTGCTTAATAGGAATTAACGTAAAATTTACAGACAGTAATTCTGGGTATTTTACGCAGAATATTCCAGAAAATATGATCAATATCATGCCCTTCAGCACTATCGTTGGTAAAAAAGTGTTTGAGGATGTCTGTGCTGTAGACCTTTTGAAAAGCCTGATAAAAAATGACTTGTCCCGACAGTCAAATTTATTCTCTTCCATTCATAAAAATAAAAAACATTCATGGACAGTTGAAAAGGGCAAGGCATTAATCCTCAATCGTTTTTGGACAAAAATGGATCATTTCATTCAGGAAAATGATGTCATTGTTACGGATGCAGGCACCTCGATGAGAGGTGTCAGGGGATTGGCTCTTCCTGCCGGAATTACCATCATTAATCAGCCTTTGTGGTTATCAATCGGGTATTCATTGCCTGCCTTGTTTGGTTCATTAATGGCAGCACCTAAACGGCGCCAAATATTATTTGTCGGGGATGGGTCATTCCAATTAACAGCGCAGGAAGTATCAGCTTTTTTTGCGCATGATCTTAATCCAATCATTTTTTTGGTGAATAATAAAGGTTATACAATCGAACGCAGCATTATGGGGTTATATTCCTCGTTTAATGATATTCCTGAATGGAACTATCATAAACTATTTGATGCTTTGAGTGATAATAAACCCTATTCATACTATCAAGTCAGAACTGAGGATGAATTGGAAACAAGCCTGGAAGAACTGGAAAATGATACTTTAGTACCGCGTATTGTTGAAATTATGATTGATCCTTTTGACATACCCAAAAAAGTTCAGGATTCAGCAGACCGTATTGCATCCTTCAATTATGGAAAAAGAGGTTTGAAAGAGCTTGATAAAAAAGTTCATTTCTAAATAAATGTTGAGGAGTTTTATTATAGATCAATAACAAGCTCCTCAAATACATAAAAAAAGTCTATCGATATTATCAAGTTTGAATCAAAATTTTTTTTGACGTTGTTGGGGAACCTCAATATCAATAGCCAATGTAGAACAGGCAGATCCTTGATCAATTTTGACCTGAATTTTTTCTTGATCAATGGAGATATGCTTTTGGATAACCGCCATAATTTCTTTTTGTAATTTTTGCAATAAATCTGAATCATTTTGATTGCTGGTAGAAGAACGTTCATGAGCCAGCAGGATCTGTAAACGATCCTTGGCAACGGGCGCTGAACTTTTTTTATTAAAGAAATTTGAAAATAAAAAACTCATCATCTATTCCTCTTTAACAACCAGTCAAAAAACCCTTTTTTGTCAGTCGGAATGGTAATGTCTATTTTTTCTCCTTGCAAGCGTTTAACTGCATCTACATAGGCACGGGCAGGAGCAGAGTTGGGTGCAGAAAGTGTTATCGGAGTACCTATATTTGAAGCCTTGAGAATTTCCTCACTTTCAGGAATGATACCAATCAAGGGAATGGAAAGGATATCAAGTATATCATCTGTGTTAAGCATGTCGCCATGGGCTGCCCTGTTTGTTGCATAACGTGTAATTAACAGGTGTTTGTTAATTTTTTCACCTTTTTGGGCTTTATCAGTTGTACTGTCAAGGATGCCTATGATACGATCACTGTCACGAACCGAGGATACTTCGGGATTGGTAATGACAATGGCCTCATCAGCAAAATGCATGGCCATTTTAGCACCGCGTTCAATTCCGGCCGGACTGTCACAAATTATCCAGTCAAACTTCTCTTTTAATTCCTCAATAACCTTTTTGACACCCTCTTCAGTCAAGGCGTCTTTGTCCCGTGTTTGGGAAGCGGCCAGAATGAAAAGGGTTTCGATACGTTTATCTTTAATCAATGCTTGAGAAAGCGTGGCTTCACCTTGTATTACATTGATAAAATCAAACACCACACGTCTTTCTGATCCCATTACAAGGTCAAGATTTCTTAAACCGACATCAAAATCAATGACGACAACCTTTTGTCCTGTCTTGGCGAGGGCCGCTCCAATCGCTGCGGTTGTTGTCGTTTTACCAACCCCGCCTTTACCTGAGGTAATAACGATTACCTTCGACATACTTGTTCCTTTATGATAATCCATTTTCAATATGTTAAAAATATCATTTTACGGCAAATAAAACACTAAAAATATCAGAATATAATTTTATTTACCTTGTTTTTGTTAGATTAGTTACAGTAATAACATTCTCTTTTAAAAAAACCTGTGCAGATTTATTGTTAAAAGCCTCTGGAATTTCTTCCGCTGTCATGTAATATCCGTCAATAGCCAATAGTTCTGCTGCCATATGACTGGTGAATATTCTGGCATTGGGTTGTCCACTTATACCGGCAATAGCGCGTCCCCGCAGGGCGCCGTAAACATGAATGGATCCACCGGCGCTAATTTCCGCTCCCGATGCAACAGAATTAACAACAATTATATCCCCTTCCGGAAAAAAAATGCTTTGTCCTGATCGAATGGGATTATCAGTAATATAGCAAGGAACGGATTGATTTTTAGCTGGAGAATCGATCGGGGGATTTAAATTGTCGATATTCTTTCCTCCTGTAAGAATGAAATTTTTAGGCCAGTCCTTTAATGCAGAAGGATTGGATGGCAATCCTTCCATACTGATAATCTGAATATTTCTGCCTAAAAGTTCATGATAAAGTTTTTCCAATCCTTCTTCATCGCCTGTCAAGAGTTCAAGATTGAGAATAACAGGTTTGCCATAGAAAAATTGTGAAGAACGTTTAATTTGTTCGTCCAGGCTTTGTAACCAATTTACAAGAGGGGCTTTTGGTGAAAGAACCAGTGCCAAAAACGAACGGCCTCGGATCCGTAAGGGGGGCAGTGAATGCGAAGAATGATGCACCACGAGTGTATTTCCTGTTTGACAGATCAATAAATTAATGACGTCTAAATTATTACGTTTTGATAAAGTTGAAAAATAAAATAATAATATACGAAAAAATAAATATCTTGTAATTTTTTAAAAGATGAATTTAAGCCTTTATAATTGATTAAAAGTTAAGCTATATGATTAAACTGTAGTGATAAACTGATTTTAAAATATTTTCAGTAAAAAAACATATTATGTTACACTAAAGAGATTTTGTGGAATAATGGCAAGACTTTATGCGAATATTGTATCATCTTCCCCTTTGTCCTTTCAGTCGTAAAATTCGATTGATAATGGCAGAAAAACGATTATCTTTTGAATTGATGACCGAAGCTGTATGGAAAAAACGGGATGAATTCCTGTCGATGAATCCTGCTGGTACCGTTCCTGTCCTGGTAGAAGAAACGGGTCTGGCTATTTGTGATTCCTATGCGATCAGCGAATATTTGGAAGAAGCCTATCCTGACACGTTATTAATGGGTCGCACTTTAGCGGAAAGAGTGGAGGTGCGACGATTGGTTGCCTGGTTTGATGACAAATTCAATCGAGAAATCACTCGAAATTTACTGTTTGAGAAAATGTTCAAACGTCTTTTTGGAAATAGCAATCCCAATGCTCAAGCATTGAGAGAAGGCTACCAGAATATAAAATTTCATCTTGATTATATTGCCTATCTAGCTGAAAACAGGGTTTGGCTGGCAGGAAATAATTTGTCAATTGCTGATTTTGCCGCTGCAGCCCATCTTTCCAGCTTGGATTATATTGGTGATATTAACTGGGATAAATATCCAATGGTAAAGGATTGGTATGTTCGGATAAAATCCCGCCCCAGTTTTCGTGCCTTGTTAAATGATCGGGTAAGTGGTGTAGTCCCTCCCAAATATTATGCCGATTTAGATTTTTAATGAAATTTTAGCCGGAATGGAAAATAAACCAGTCATATTGCAAGTTCTACCAGCATTGGGTACAGGTGGGGTAGAGCGGGGAACTGTGGATATGGCAAAGGCAATCATACAGGCGGGTGGCATTGCAATTGTAGCCAGTGAAGATGGAATATGGCAGCATTATCTCGAAAAAATTGGGGCAATTTACATTCATTTACCGCTAAGCTCAAAAAATCCGTGGATAATCTGGAAAAATCATTATGCGTTAATTAAGATTATCCAGTATTATAAAGTGGATATTGTTCATGCACGTTCAAGAGCGCCGGCATGGTCCGCATGGTTGGCAGCAAAAAAATGTCATATCCGTTTTGTTACAACCTGGCACGGAGTTTTTCAGGCCAAATGGTTCGGAAAACGTTGGTACAACCAGGTAATGACCAAAGGGGAAAAGGTGATAGCGATCAGTCATTATATTGCTAATCATTTACAACAAGAATATCATGTCAACCAGCAAAAACTATGTATCATTCCACGCGGGGTTGATCTAACTATTTTTGATCCGAGTTTGCCGTTAGGTAACCGAATAAGTTCATTGGCACAGAGTTGGGGAATTTCTGAAGAGCAAAAGATCCTGTTATTGCCGGGAAGAATTACGGAGTGGAAGGGACATAAATTATTATTGCAGGCTTTTGCTGAATTAAAATTCAATCATCCGAACTGGATCTGCATTTTTGTCGGTCCCGCCAAAGAAAAAGATCATTTTTTAAAAGAGTTGCTTGCCTTAGCCGATTATCTAAAAATAAAAAATTCGATTTATTTTGTGGGAAATAGCCAGGATATGCCTGCGGTCTATGCACTGGCAAATATCGTTGTAGTACCTTCCCTTAAACCTGAACCTTTTGGACGTGTCGTAATTGAGGCCCAGGCTATGGAGAAACCTGTGGTTGTTTCCAATCATGGTGGGGCGGCAGAAACAGTTGAAGAAAATGTTACAGGTTACCTTTTTAAACCCGGCAGTGTTAATAATTTGGTATTTGTTTTGGATCAGTTGATGGAAAAAACAGATGCAGATTTAAATTGGATCGGTCGGCTTGCCCGGGAAGCAGTTCAAAAAAAATATACTTTACAACAGATGCAATGCAAAACCCTTTCTGTTTATAACGAGATATTACCTGCTGAAAACAAATTAAAGATCAATGATGTCAGTTAAAAGAATCTTGATTATACGTTTGGGTGCTTTGGGGGATTTTATCCAAAGTTTTTACCCGTTTGCGGCCATTCGTCAGTATTATCCCAATGCAGAGATCACCTTGTTAACATCTGCACCATTTGTTGATCTGGCCAAAAGATCACCTTGGTTTGATCGTGTTATTGTTGATGATAAACCTTCCTGGTTCAATATTGCGGGATTGATTAGGCTAGTGAAAAAACTACGGGGATATGATTATATCTTTGATTTACAAACTTCTCGTCGATCGACACGTTACTTTTGGTTTACAGGGCAGAAACAAGGCTCGGCGATTGCAAAAACAGCATCGCATAGACATGACAATGAGGAGCGCAATCGCTTGCATACATTTGATCGCCAGAAAGATCAGCTAAGCAAGGTTGGTATAACCGATTATCCCGAGCTTGATTTATCCTGGTTTTTATCCGAAATGATTGATTTTTCCATGGATCGACCCTATGTTGTATTAGTTCCTGGTTGCTCGGCACGACGTATGGAGAAAAGATGGCCTATTCAGTATTATGGTGAGATTGCGAATATGTGTCTTGAAAAAGGACTGGTCCCCATAATTGCTGGAGGAAAAGAAGAGAAAGAGATTTCCCGACAGATTTTGCAATTATGTCCGAAGGCAATGAACTTGATTGGTAAAACAAGTTTGTTTCAGTTGGGGCACTTAATGAAAAATGCACAATTTTCGCTCGGAAATGATACAGGACCAATGCATATTGCCGCATTGGTGGGGGGGTGTTCTGTTGTTTTGTTCTCATCATCAAGTAATCCTGCGCTGACCGCACCACGTGGAAAACATGTCAAAATATTGTATGAGGCGGATTTAAGAAATCTTTCCGTAAAAAAGGTTGCACAAGAATTGAACTGGGTTCATTAAAGTTTATTATTAGGTTTATTATAGCGTTCTGGAGTTTTAAGTATGCCATCTATTACCTTGCCTGATGGATCTGTTCGTGAATATGAAGGATCGGTTACGGGTTTAAGTATTGCACAATCTATTGGAGCAGGTTTGGCCCGTGCAGCTTTAGCAATGGAGCTGAATGGCAAATTAGTCGATCTATTAACTGAAATATATGAAGATTCGTCAGTAAAATTCATTACAAAAAAAGATGCGGCGGCGTTAGAGTTAATCCGTCATGATGCTGCACATGTACTTGCCCAGGCAGTACAGGAACTATATCCGGGAACCCAGGTTACTATTGGTCCAGCTATTGAGGACGGTTTTTATTATGATTTTGCCCGTGAAGAACCTTTCAAGCCAGAGGATCTTGGTAAAATTGAACAGAAAATGCATGAGATTATTGCGCGTAATGAACCTTTTGTCAGAGAGGTCCTGCCTCGGCAGAAAGCAATTGAATATTTTGAAACCAATGGGGAGCATTATAAAGCCCAGCTCATTCGGGATTTGCCAGAAACAGAAACGATCACAGTTTATAGACAGGGGGAATGGCTTGACCTTTGCCGTGGACCGCATTTAAGAACGACCGGGGATGTCGGTAAAGCTTTTAAACTGATGAAGGTTGCTGGTGCATATTGGCGTGGGGATTCAAAAAATGCCATGCTGTCACGTATATATGGAACGGCATGGCGTGATCAAAAAGAGCTTGATGCCTATCTGACGCAATTGGAAGAGGCGACAAAACGCGATCACAGACGGATTGGAAAAGAGATGGATCTTTTCCATCTGCAGGATGAAGCCGTAGGTTCCGTATTCTGGCATCCCAAAGGATGGCAAATTTATACCGAATTACAGGCTTATATGCAGCGTGTCCAACGTCGTTATGGATATGAGGAGGTGCGAACCCCCCAACTTGTTGACCGTTCATTATGGGAGGCATCAGGGCATTGGGACAAATTCAAGGAAAATATGTTTATTGCTTCCGTTGAGGATGAAGATCGCATATACGCTTTGAAACCCATGAACTGTCCATGTCATATCCAAATATTCAATCATACATTGCGTTCCTATCGTGAGCTTCCCCTTCGGATGGCGGAATTTGGAGCCTGTCACCGTTACGAACCTTCTGGAGCACTACATGGGATTATGCGTGTTCGGTCATTTGTTCAGGATGATGCACATATTTTTTGTACAGAAGATCAAATTACTTCTGAAACAGCCTTGTTTGTCCAAATGTTGTCAGAAGTATACAAAGATCTTGGTTTCGAGAGTTTCCGCATCAAATTTTCTGATCGTCCAGAAAAAAGAGCGGGAGATGATGCGATTTGGGATCGTGCTGAAAATAGCTTGAAGGAAGCCTGTAAACAGGTTGGTGTAGAATTTGAGCTTAATAAAGGGGAAGGCGCTTTTTATGGTCCCAAACTGGAATTTGTTTTACGTGATGCGATAGGAAGGGATTGGCAATGTGGCACGTTGCAAGTTGACTATGTTCTGCCAGAACGGCTTAAGACGGCTTATATTGGAGAAGATAGCGCAAGACATCGCCCAGTTATGCTTCATCGGGCAATTTTAGGATCATTTGAACGGTTTATTGGTATTTTGATAGAACAATATGCAGGTCATTTCCCTTTGTGGCTGGCACCTGTCCAAGTAGTTGTGGCAACGATTGTAAATGATGTGGAGAATTATGCCCGAGAAGTCGTTGCCCTGCTGAAAGCCCAGGGAATTCGTGTGGAATTGGATGATAGAAACGAAAAGATCAATGCAAAGATTCGTGAACATAGTCTGCAACATGTTCCTGTCATTTTGGTTATTGGGCGCAAGGAGGCGGAAGAACGTCATTTGGCGGTACGTCGATTGGGTGGAAAATCACAAGAGATCATGGCTTTGAATGAAGCCATGGATCAACTGTCTCGAGAGGCATCACCGCCAGATAAAGGGCGTGTTCCCTTTGCGCAGCGAAAGGCTAAATTTTATTGTGAAGACTAGATAGTTTTTTTAAAATCTATTATAGTATTTTAAGAAGTTGTTTATTATTAAATCTAGGAAATGGGTTATTTACAAGATTGATTTTTTTGATAAGTTCAATTTCTAATTTTTAAGTAAGTAATCCCCTTTCAATGATTTTTTTATAGAAGGAGCTTAACCATAGTAAAAACATCGATAACCCCTGCGACTAATCGTGAAGGGCCCTTGGTTGATGATGAGATCCGTGCTGCACAGGTTCGCCTGGTTGGTGCTGATGGTGAAATGTTAGGTATTGTGCCAACACGTGAAGCTTTGAAAATGGCTTATGCTGTTGGACTGAATTTATTGGAAGTCAGTCCAAATGCTGATCCGCCAGTAGCGAAAATTGTTGATTACGGCAAATTCAAATATGAACAGCAGAAAAAAAAGAATGAGGCACGTAAAAAACAAAAAGTCATTGATATTAAGGAAATCAAGGTAAGACCCAATATTGATGAAAATGACTATCAGGTAAAACTAAACGCGGCAAAGCGTTTTATTGCTGGTGGTGACAAGGTTAAAATCACGTTACGTTTCCGTGGACGTGAAATGGCCCATCAAGAACTGGGTGTTCAACTGTTGGATCGATTCCGTGTTGATATGGAAGATGTTGCAAAGCCAGAACAAACTTCCAAGATCGAAAATCGTCAAATGATTATGGTTTTAGTAGCCCGTTGATGTGATAAAATATTAAATGAAGTTCAATAAAGGTATGTAAAATTTACATACCTTTTTTTACAATGATATTTATTTTTGAAAAATTATAATTTTATTCAAGAAATAGTAAATTTAAGTTAACTAAAAGGATGGGGTTCATGAATGCTCAATCTCGCTGTACGGGTTTCTGTCAAAGAATTGAAGAGGGGGTATTTGTGGGATGGGCAATTAATGTCGTTAAACCTGAAAAACCTACAATTGTTTCTGCTTTTATCGATGATGTAAAGATTGCTGAAATTAAATGCGATATTGAAAATAAAGCTATCCAGCAAAAGTTGAATTTCTTTCGCAGCAATATTGGTTTTCAATTTTCCATACCAGAAAGATACAGGGATAATAAGAACCATAAGCTATCATTTCAATTTATTGATGAAACATCTTTTATAATTTCTGATTCAAAACAGAATAATAAGCAAGTATCCTATGTATATTTTCAATTATTAAGAAATAACGATTCTGTAGGATATGAATCTTTTATTGATGGATGGAAGAATGGTTCAATTGTTGGATGGGTTTTGAAAAAGGATTTGAAAACAGGAGAATATACAGGAAACTGTTCAATTCTTGTTGTCATGAATGGGATTGAATTACAAACGGTTCAGGCCAATAGATATCGTCCTGATGTGGCAAGTGCTTAT
This sequence comes from Commensalibacter sp. B14384M2, assembly GCF_016101865.1. NCBI lineage: Bacteria > Pseudomonadati > Pseudomonadota > Alphaproteobacteria > Acetobacterales > Acetobacteraceae > Commensalibacter > Commensalibacter sp. B14384M2. Next base: position 314,892 of record NZ_JACFPS010000001.1, read on the forward strand.
AATAGTGAGCCAAGATGTGGTTTTGCGGTTGTTATACCCAAAGTGCTTCGAAAACGTTTTAAGGCGGAATTTCGCGTGTATGTAATGCCTGATTATATAGAAGTGAAAAACAGTCCCTATCAAACAAGCCTTGTTGATGATTTGTTGGAACAAAAATTATTAATAATGAATCAGCATATAGATAGTATATATAATGAAATTAATTCCCTAAAAAGTGAAATTAAAAATTTAATCGCTTATCCGGAATATGTAATTGATGAATATCATCTATGGGCACAAAAATATTTCTCGAGTTTACCAAAATTACTTGATAAAAAAAGACAAAATTTGAAAGATTTAAAGATAAAACTTAAATCTTCCAAAATTTCAATTATATGTCCTGTTTACAAACCTGATTTATCTCATTTTAGGGAGGCTGTTGATTCTGTTTTATGTCAAACTTATAAAAATTGGGAATTGATTTTGATTTATGATGGAGGAGAATCAGCATCAATTCAGAGAGAAATTAAAAAATATGTTTTGCTTGATAACAGGATCAAGGCAATTACACTGACATGTAATAGGGGTATTTCCGAAGCGACTAACGAAGGATTGAAACAGGTAAAAGGTCAATGGATTGCTTTTTTTGATCATGATGACCTGCTGGTTCCTGAAGCATTGGAAATGATGATAATGGAAGCGCAGTGTCATAATGCCTATTTTGTTTATTCAGATGAGGATAAGCTTGATAACAATGGTGAATTTACCGAACCTAATTTAAAACCTGATTTTAATTACCGTTATTTGTTAGGGTGTAATTATATTTGTCATTTTGTCATGATTCATGTTGATTATGTTAGAAAAGTTGGTTTTCTGTCATCGCAATATAATGGTGCACAGGATCATGATTTTATTTTGCGATTGACAGAATATTTAAAATCATCGCAAATTCATCATGTTCAGGAGATTTTGTATCACTGGCGTATTACTCCGAATTCAACAGCGGAAACAACCGCCAATAAACAATATGCGGTAAAGGCAGGTATAGCCTGTGTAAGTGATCATTTGAAACGTACGGGTCAAGAAACTATGGTAAGCTCAATAGAGAATGCTACGATGTATAAGGTTGCATGGAATAAGATACCGCAATCAACTGTTACAATTATTATCCCTTTCAAAGATCAGATTGAAATTACCAAAAAATGCGTTGACCGTATTTTGGACCGAACCAATTATAGCCACTATAATATATTATTGGTTGATAATGGGTCAAAAAAACCAGAAACTCTGGAGTTTATAAAAAACTATTCACGAAAAAAGACTGTGAATTTTTTAACAGTACAAGAAGAATTTAATTTTTCACGTTTGAATAACCTGGCTGCTCAAAAAATAAAATCCGATTTTTATTTATTCTTAAATAATGATGTATTTATCGAAAATGAAGATTGGCTGGAAATCATGTTGAATGAGGCGGAATTTGCTGATGATATTGCAATTGTGGGAGCCAAACTGTTATATCCGAATGGAAGAATACAACATGGAGGCATTATTGTTGGTCCTGGGGAAATTGCCCAACATATGAATAGGGGGATGATCAAGAATGATTTTGGTTATATCGGACGTTCTGTATTATCACAGGAATTGACTGCAGTAACAGCGGCCATGATGTTGGTAAAGGCATCAGTTTTTCATGAGGTAGATGGATTTGATGAAATTAATTTAAAAATTGCATATAACGATGTCGATCTATGTTTGAAAGTAAGAGAGGCAGGTTATCGAATTATTATGTGCATGGATGTGATTGCCATTCATCATGAAAGCTATTCAAGAGGTAGTGATGATAGACCTGAACACCAAGAACGTTTCACATATGAAATAGAATTTATGGAAAAAAAATGGGGTGAAAAGGCGGTTTATAAAAATGATTCAGCCTATTCACCTCATTTTAAAGTCAAGCCCCAGCTGTTTTATGAATTAACAGACCCAGTTAAAATCTAATATAACTATTTTTCAATTTGGCTAAAATCAGCAATAAGGTTAGCCACATTATCAATTTGATTGAGAAGTTTAAGTCGATTATGACGAATGGTTTCATTTGGATCATTAATAATAGTTTTATCAAAAAAGATGTCCAGTTCAGAGCGTAAGGAAGCTATAGTATTCATTGCAAATTCAAACTTCTTATGATCAAGTGCTGATTCAATCATTTGTGTAGCTTGCTTTAAATGACTGTACAGATTTGTTTCTTCATCAGTATGGAAAAGAGACGGATCGGGTTCACCGTGATGAGGGCCGTCTTTCTTGTTTTCAATTCTGAGAATGTTGCTTGCTCTTTTGACAGCGGCCAGAAGATCTTTTCCTTCGGATGATTCAAGAATTTGATTTATGGCATTAACTTTTTTAAGAAGTTCGGAAATATCAGTTAAATGATTTTTTTGTGAAACTGCTGATAAAATATCATATCGTAAACCCTCACTTCGTAACTGAATAATAAGTCGTTCATTCATGAAATTTGCCAAAAATTTCAGATCTGAAGCTTGTTGTAAATCTTTCGGAAGTGTTGAAATGGAGAATTCAAATACTTTTTCTAAATCAAGAGAGAGATTGTTTTCACGGATGATTCTGATAATCCCCAAGGCAGCCCGTCTTAATGCAAAAGGATCACCAGATCCTTTGGGTTTTTCACCTATGGCAAAAAATGCGGTTAGCAAATCGATTTTATCCGCGAGTGCAACGATAACAGAGCATGGTTCAGTGGGGGTCTGGTCTTTTGGACCACAAGGTTTGTAATGTTCCTTGATTGCAAGCGCTACGGCAGGATTTTCGTTATCATGTTGAGCATAATATCCCCCCATAATACCTTGGAGTTCCGGGAATTCACCAACCATTCCTGTTGCAAGATCAGCCTTGCAAAGTAAAGCAGCACGTTGTGCATGAACCACATCGGCGCAAAGTTCGTTTGCAAGAAAGCCTGCAACTTTGACAATACGTTGCACACGTTCGTATTGGCTGCCGAGTCTGGCATGAAAAATAACATCATTTAATGAGTTGTTATATGATACAAGTTGTGTTTTACGGTCCTGTTCCCAAAAATAACGGGCATCGGCAAAACGTGCCCTCAAAACACGCTCATTTCCGGCAATGATTAAGGAACCATCATCGTCTGGTCTAATATTCGCTATAAAAATAAAACGTGCTGCTGGTGAGCCATCTTGATTTTTCAGTGTGAAATAACGTTGATTCACTCGCATTGAAACTTGCATTACTTCTTGTGGCAAATCCATGAAAATGGAATCAATTTTACCCATATACGCGACGGGCCATTCAACAAGTCCCGTAACTTCGTTCAAAAGTCCTTCATCAGAAACGAGTTGAAGTTTATTATTTTCTGCAAGCTTGGATATGTCTGCAAGAATTTTTACACGACGCTGTTCAGAGTCGGCAATAACATAATGGGAAAACAGTGTTTCCTGCCATTGTTTTGTATTGCGGATGGTAAAGGGGGAAGGAGAAAGAAAACGATGGCCTTCAGTGATTTGATCGCTGGATAATCCATGCGCATCATCATTTTCTTTTGCCAAGGTAAAAGGAACAACCTCACCATTTAGAATACAGGTGATGCGATGCAATGGGCGAACCCATGTAAATTGGCTGCCATTTCCCCAACGCTGTGATTTAGGCCAGGGGAATTGCCATAAAAGTTGCGGAATTTTTTCCTGAATAAATTGGCTAGCCGATTGCTCAGGCTTAATTTTTTTCAAAACCCAAAAACCGTTCTCTTCAATCAAATCTTTTTTTTGAGCCGCATGTTTGCGTAAAAAACCCTCTAACGCTTTTTCAGGGGCTGTAATTCGTGGTCCTCTTTCCTCCAGCTCTTGTGCCGGGATGGTAGCGTCAATCTGCATAGAAACAGCGATACGTCTTGGTGTGGAGAATGTTTTAGCATCACTGGGATTAAGATTGATCAGCGCATTATTCAGTAAACGGTTAAGATTTTCCATGGCTTGCTTTTGCATGCGTGCGGGAATTTCTTCCGATAACAGTTCAATAAACAATTCCGACATATTATTTTTCCTCTGCCAGCCAAGTTTCACAACATTGTTTTGCCAAATTACGAATGCGACCAATATAGGAAGCGCGTTCATTCACGCTGATGACACCACGGGCATCAAGCAGGTTGAATAAGTGGCTTGCTTTCAAACACTGATCGTAGGCTGGCTGAGCAAGTTTCTGTTGGACCAACGCATTGGATTCTTTTTCTGCATCCTTGAAATGATTGAATAAAAGAGTCGTGTCTGCACATTCAAAATTGTAACGGGAATAATCTTTTTCAGCCCTGAGAAAAACCTCTCCATAGGTCAGCCCGTGATCATTGAAGGCCAAATCATAGACATTCTCAACGCCCTGAATATACATGGCTAATCGTTCAAGGCCGTATGTAAGTTCAGTTGAAGGAATAGAGGTTGTTATCCCGCCAACCTGCTGGAAATAGGTGAATTGAGTGACCTCCATACCGTCACACCAAACCTCCCATCCAAGTCCCCACGCGCCAATTGTGGGATTTTCCCAGTCATCTTCAACAAAACGAATATCGTGCTCTTTTGGATTGATACCGATGGCTTTATAACTTTCAAGCAATAGCTCCTGACTATTCTCAGGGGATGGCTTCAGTAGAACCTGATATTGATAATAATGTTGTAAACGGTTGGGGTTTTCACCATATCGTCCATCTGTTGGACGCCGACAGGGTTGAACATAGGCCGCTTTCCAAGGTTTGTCGCCCAACGCTCGTAATGTCGTGTGTGGTGATAATGTTCCCGCGCCGATTTCAAGATCATAAGGTTGTAATAATGCACAACCTTGAGAATTCCAGAATTCATGTAACTTTAAGATCAGTCCCTGGAATGATAACGTTTTTTTTGTTGAAGCTGGTTGAAAGGGTGTATGCGATGGCATGAATTATATAATTCCAAAAGAATGCAAAAATAACGAATAATAAGTGTTAATTATTTTTTAGTCTATCGATGGTTACGAATAAGATTAAATAAATAATACGATCTTGATGATATGACAAGAAAAGTGAATCATCTTCAAAAATTTGTCTTATAATTAAAATACAAAGAGAAATCCAAAGATAATTTTAAAGGTTAATCAAAGATGAATAATGACGAACAGCAATTGATCAATCAATTTTTTGAACGTGTCAGTGGGAAAAAAACAGCTTCTCCAAATACGGTTGGAACAGCCAGTCCGTTACCCCCTATTGATTCTGAAGCCAATCAACTGATTAACAGTAATTTGCAGAAATATCCTGAAGCGGGTTATCGTATGACACAAATGGCCATTGTTCAGGAAGCCGCCTTGGTTGAATCTCAGAATCGTATTCGTCAGCTGGAATGGCAATTACAGCAGATGCAACAACAGATTCAACAGCTGAAACAGGCTCAGGCCCAATCAAGCCAACCTCGTTCAGGAGGATTTCTGGGAGGGCTTTTTGGTGGCGGAAACCGGTCGCAAACTCAAATGTCGCCTCAATCCCAACAAATGCCGCCAGGGTGGGGAGGAAATCCTAATCGGCCACAACCACAGCCAAATCAGTCTATGAATACACCTTATGGACAGCAACAACCTCCGGCTGTAAATTATCCCCCAGGTTATCAACGAGGAATGTTTAATCGGGGTGGAAATGGATTTTTAGGCAGTGCATTGTCGACGGCAGCTGGTGTTGCCGGGGGTATGATGGCTTATAATGCGTTGAGTGGATTGTTTGGTGGCCATCATGCAGTTAATGGTGCTGCACCAATGCCTGCTGCAGATCCGAATGATCCGTTTGCAGGAACAGCAGCTGGCAGTGATCCCTTTACGGGTGAGGGTACCGCAGTTGATCCGAATTTTGATGCTGGTAACAATTCTGGTGCCGGATTTGATAATTATGCTGATGATGGTTTCAGTAATAGCGGAAATGATACAGATTGGGGTAATTCTGGAGATTCTGCTGATTGGGGCTCTGATGATGGTGGTGACTGGGGTGGTGATGATGGAGGCTGGGGAGACGATAGTTTCTAATATTAACTGATTTCATTGTCTAAATCATAAAAGGGTTAACCTTTCTTGCGAGATTGATCCTTTTAAAAATTAGGTGATAAAAGGCTTTTATTATTGAGGAAATTTAAAAAATCTTAGGTGAAAAAAGAACAAATCATTTTTTGTTATAAAGACAAATTTAAAGAGACAGGACAATGATCTGACAGATCGGCGTGCATCATATATTGTTTTTCTTTGTATACCAATACTTTTAACGTATTAGGAATAATGGATTCACTTAAGATGGGATCCAAAATAAATCCATCGAGAAAATAATTGCCTCCCCAGCATGGTGAAGCAAGTTGAGATGTTGGGATTGATAAACTAGATTCTGTTGACAAGGATTGAAAAAATTCATCATTAAATGACACTATACGGTTAAAATCTCCTAAAATAATGAAAGCCTGTTTGTCTTTTATTCTGTCTGCAATCCATTTTTGGATAATTATTTTCTGTTGATTCAAGATATTACATGCTTTTTGTTGGGAATAAAGAGATCTTTCAGGGCAATGAGCCTTTAAATGTACAACCAGAATTCGAATATTTATGCGATGATCGTATAGGGTAAGATCAAGACCACTTCGTAAAATATGGGTTTTGTCATTCTTACTCAAAGCGGTAAGATCAGGGTTTTTTATAATATTGTAAGAAAGTTTTTTTCGAATGGCCAGGACAGGATGTTGGGCGATATTATCCTGAGTTATATAAAAATCATATTGGTCTTCAGGAAGGATTCGTCTTGCGGTTTCGACTGATCCCACTTCCTGTAAGGCAATTATATCGCTGTTCAATTTTCTTGCATATAAAGACAATCTTGTGAAATTCTTGGAGTATCTTGCTTGAATATCATTTGGTATTTCATATTTATCAAGATCTGATTTTGATAATAACCACTCTGTGTTCCAGGTGGTTATCTTGATTGTTCTGGCATGCAGCGTAAAAGATGCAAAAAAAGCAAACCAGCAGCTCAATACAGCAATAGTTTTCTTAAGCTTTGGTATTTTGGTTGATACGATTCTGCAGCATGGAAATAGCTTCATCGACGGTCATATCATTTCTTGTTTCTTCATCTAACACATAAATCTTACCTTTTGGGATATCATAATACCATCCTTGAAGAATAATTTCTTTTTTTGCCAAGGCACCAGCAACTGAAGGATGAGTTCTTAAATGTGCGAGTTGAAGCAGGACATTGTGTTCCGTTAAACTTTGGATGCTTTCGGGGCCGACATCAGTGGCAGAAAGTGCGTCCGTAATGGCATGGGCTGTTTCGGCATATTGCAACCATTTTCTTACGGCTGGCATTGAATTCAATTTTTCAGGATGTATAAGGGCACTCATCGCGCCACAATCAGAATGTCCACAAATAATAATTGTAGAAACCTTTAGGGCGGAAACTGCATATTCAACTGCGGATGTTACTCCTCCGAAGCTGTTACCATAAGCAGGTACAATATTGCCAATATTACGCAAGACAAATAAATTTCCGGGAGGTTGCTGGGTCAGGGATTCAGGACTTATTCGACTGTCTGCACAAGTTATGAAAAGTGTTTTAGGGGATTGTCCATTGGCAAGTTGACAATATAATTCTTTACGTTCCGGATAAATATCCGTTCGAAATTTCTTTACACCTTTTAAAATATCAAGGAGGGTTAGTTGAGGGTTGTTTTCCGACATATTGTGATCTTTCATTTCGGAATGAATTGAACAGCTAACTGTATGATATTATGTACAATTTTACGGCGAAAGTATGATCATGCAGGATAAATAACCAATAGTTATAATGAAAAAGCAGGTCATGATGAGCCTGCCTTGAATTCAGTATCATAAAGAATTGATATGGCTTTTTATTTTTTCAAAAATATCATTTGCCTTATTAATATCAGGTCCTCCAGCTTGCGCCATATCTGGTCTTCCACCACCACCTTTACCGCCCGCAATCGAACTCGCCATTCTAACCAAATCAATTGCATTTACAGTTTTGCTTAATTCAGCAGTTACGGCAACAACGATGGATGCTTTTTGACCAAAGGATGACAATACGACAGCTATTCCATTTTGAAGCTGTTTAACAAGACTTTCAGCCAAAGGTTTTAATTCTTTTGGCGGGATTTCACCAACATCACGGAAAATAAGTTCAATGCCATTGATTGTCTCAATGTCATTTTGCATGTCTTTGCCGATTGTCAATTGGTGCTGCAATTTGGATATTTGCTGTTTTAGCTCTTTTCTTTCGTTTAATAACAACTGCACTCTATCGGTAAGTTGTACAGAGGCAGTATTAAGAAGAGAGGCTATTTCATTTAATATATTTAAATTCTGTTTGAAATAATTTTCCGCGGCCAAACCGGCAACGGCTTCAATGCGTCTTATTCCGGCAGCCACCCCGCTTTCAGAAATTATATGAAATAAACCTATATCTCCGGTGCGATTGACATGGGTTCCACCGCAAAGTTCAATGGACCATGCCGTTTGTGGATTGGCAATATCATCTCCATTTCCCATTGAAACCACACGGACTTCCTCACCATATTTTTCATTGAACAATGCCATTGCACCAAGTCTATTAGCTTGTTCCGGCGTCATGATTTGCGTTCTGACCGGTAAATTTTTCCGGATTTGTGCATTAACCTTTGCTTCGACAATATCCAGTTCATTGCGTGTAATCGGTTTGGAGAGACTGAAATCAAATCTTAAGCGTTCTGCTGTATTCAGACTTCCTTTTTGGGTGACATGTGTCCCGAATTGTTCTCTCAATGCACGATGTAACAGATGGGTGGCAGAATGATGTGCCTGAATTGTCTGTCTGTAAGCAGTATCAATTTCAGCCGTTACCGTATCATTGATCTTAATCTGGCCTTTTTTTACAATTCCATGATGGAGGATCAGTTCGCCAAGTTTCTTCTGCGTATCTTTAATCTCGATAATACTGTTTTTATTGAAAATGATTCCCTGATCCCCAGCCTGACCACCACTTTCACCATAAAAGGGGGTCTGGTTTAACAAGATACTGATTTCTGTACCTTCTTCTGCTTGGTTTACCAATTGACCATCAATGATAATTGCCTGAATTTCAGCATCAGCCCTATTATTCTTGTATCCAAGAAATTCAGATGGTCCAAATTTATCCTTGAGTTCAAACCATATTGTTTCAGTTTCATTATCACCGGAACCAACCCATGCGGCTCTGGCTCGGTTACGTTGTTCGGCCATGGCTTTATCAAAGCCTTCGTGATCAACGGTCAATCCTTTTTCACGAAGCGCGTCAGCTGTTAAATCCAGAGGGAAACCATAAGTATCATACAGTTTGAAAGCAATATCACCAGGCAATTTACCATGTGACGGTAACTTGCCGCTTTCCTCATTCAAAAGGGAAAGACCTCGATCCAGCATTGATTTGAAACGTTGTTCTTCATTGTATAAGGTTTCAGAAATCAAAGTTTCATAATGTATCAGTTCAGGATAGGCGCTTCCCATTTCCTCGATTAATGCAGGTAAAAGCTTGTAAAATACCGGTTGTTGAGTGCCGATCATGTGTAAATGACGCATGGCTCTGCGCATAATACGACGTAATACATAACCACGTCCGTCTTTGGACGGTAAGACACCGTCAGCAATAAGGAAAGCCGAAGAGCGAAGATGATCTGCAACGACACGATGACTGACTTTATGGGGACCAAATGGATCTGTATTAGTAACTTCAGCAGATGCCCTGATTAAGACCTGAAAAGTATCAATATCAAAATTGTCTCTTTTCCCTTGCATAATTGCGGCAAATCGTTCCAATCCCATTCCTGTATCAATTGATGGACGGGGTAAGGGATTTCGTGTACCTGGTGGATTTTCAAAATACTGCATGAAAACCAAATTCCATATTTCTACGAAACGGTCTCCATCTTCGTCCTTAGATCCTGGGGGGCCTCCAAATACATCTTCGCCATGGTCATAGAAAATTTCTGAACATGGTCCACATGGGCCTGTATCTCCCATACGCCAGAAGTTATCTGAACTGTTAATACGGATAATACGGTCATCGGAAAAGCCAGCTATTTTTTTCCATAAATCAGCTGCTTCATTATCGTCCGAATAAACAGTGACAAGAAGTTTTTCCCTAGGTAATCCAAATTCGCCAGTGATTAGGTTCCATGCCAGATAGATTGCTTTTTCCTTAAAATAATCTCCGAAAGAGAAATTTCCGAGCATTTCAAAAAAAGTATGATGACGAGCGGTATATCCAACATTATCAAGATCATTGTGCTTGCCACCAGCCCGAACAACCTTTTGTGCAGTTGTGGCACGTGAATAGGGACGCTGTTCCTGTCCGGTAAACACATTTTTGAACTGTACCATTCCTGCATTTGTAAAAAGCAGAGTAGGGTCATTCTGGGGAACCAAAGATGAGGATGGTACAATTTGATGATCATTTTTAGAAAAATAATTCAAAAAGTGCGACCGTATTTCATTTGTGCTTGGCATTGTGGTGGACATGGTAGAATGAACAATCCTGATATGTTAAAATAATATTTTAAACGAACTGGATAAGAGTAATATGGAAATTAATCTAACCGTATATATTATTATTCAAAATGTTTTTTACAGTACAGCTATTTAAGCTTTTGTCATGAAAGTCAAGATTTAATGTTTGATAATGATAAAAATACGTATTCTTTATTTTCTGAAGGATTATTTGGTCGGTTACGACAGGATTGCCAGAAGGAATGGCAACAATTTATCCATCATCCCTTTGTCAAGGCACTGGGTAAAGGAAGTTTGCCGGTAGAGGAATTTAGAAAATATCTAGTTCAGGATTATTTATATCTTCTTGATTACAGTCGTGTTGAGGCCCTAGCGATTTATAAAAGTAATTCATTATGGGAAATGCAATATTTTTTATCATTATTGAAAGGGCTTATCGAAATAGAGCTTCCATTGCATTTATCATATTGCAAGCAATGGGGAATAGAAATTGACTTTATTGAAAATGAAAGGAAATCAATCGAACTTGTTGCATACAGTCAATATTTGCTTACAAAAAGTATGCAGGGTGATTTGTTAGATATTGTAATTCTAATATTACCATGTTTGATAGGGTACGGTGAAATCGGTTTGAATTTATTAAATGATCAAGAATTTGATAAAAGGGACCATCCGTATTTATCTTGGTTGGAAACGTACGGAAGTGATAGCTATTACAGTCTTATAAAGAAAAGTATTATGTTTCTGGATCAAATTGCTTTTCAGTATGGAGCGGAACAACGTTATCCAATGATTCTACGTAAGTTTAAGGATGTTGTTCAATTGGAAACTGCCTTTTGGAACGTTGGAAAAAAATAATTTACCTTTTTGATATGGAATCATTATAAACCAATTTGCGCGATAAATGGAAATTCGCTAGCATTCCAGTCATTGCACCAATAATTAAAGGTATAAAAGCATAGTACCTAAAAAACGAATTTAGGAAAAATAAAAAGAAAACAACTCCTCTATTGCAACAAAAACCAAGAATGTTGGTCATAATAAATCGTATCCATTGTGCAAAGATAGAATGACGATGATTAATATTTCCAAATGTCCAGAGTCTGTTTATGAACCAGTTAGAACTTGCGGCTATAAAATAAGCGGCAAGGGTTGCCATGGTTAATCCAGTTAAGGGTCGTAACAAGTATACAGCTAGAATATCAATTCCCAGACCGGATGATCCAACAATACCAAATTTGATAAATTGAAAAAATTGTTGTTTATGACCGATTGATATCAAAAAGAACCTTCAAAAATAAATTGGCCTGATTGTTTTTCAAAATAAAAAGAGATACTTAATTCTAAGTATCTCTTTTACATTATTCAGATAATTTCTTGAAAATTATTTAAGAATAATTTCTACGCGACGGTTTTGTGGTTCACGTGTATTTGGTCCTGTTGGAACCAATGGATGAGATTCACCATAACCGTGAATATCAATTGCTGTTGCTGGAACACCGTCACGGATTAATTCAGCTTTCACGCTTTTGGCACGTCTGATTGAAAGACCCATGTTATAGCGTTGACCACGAGGACCTGGATGTGCAGAAGAGTTATCTGTATATCCGTTAACCTCGATACGTGTTGTTTGAACACGTGTTGAAGCCTGAGCAGCTTCTCTTACGATTTCACGTGCACGAGGTGTCAATGCTGATTTGTCGAAATCGAAGAATACTAGGTAGGTGCGAGCTACAGATGGTTGTGGTGGAGCAACTACAGTTGGTGGAGCTGGAGGGGGTGCTGGTGGTGCGGTGTCAAATGCATAACGCAGACCCAGAATAAATTGATGATTGAAGCGGTGATCCATTTTAACGCCTCTGTGGCTGTTATAATGATTTCCGCCAACCCATGCACTTGAATTGTATGAACGATGATCATCCAATTGACCCATCATACGGTATTCAGTTGTAACTGCCAATCCTGGAACGCCTGGGATATCATAGGCGGCACCGACGATACCTTGATAGGCAAAGCTTCCACCTGTTCCACCGATACGGTTTTTATTGCCATTACGGTAAACTGTATCTAATGGAGCCATATTTTGCCAGAGATAACCGGCACCAATACCCACGAATGGGGTGACAGGGACGTCAATGCCGAATTGACGCAAGTCAATATCATAAAGAACATTGATCAATCCGCCATAACCTTGGTCATGTCCTTTGGTTTTGTATGCGGAAACAGGGGTTCCATGACGTCCGCTGATGTTGGAGTAGTTATAGACACCTTCAACTTCCACGCGGAGACCGTTACCAAATCCCCAACCAAAAGAACCCATGGTTGTGAAACCGGTATTATGGCGCAGTTTTGATGAGGTTCCCTTACCGTTATCAAGCCTGCCACCGGCATTGGTACCATTTTTGAAATGGGCATGTTGTGTTTGAACAAGGTTATAACCGCCACCTAAGCTAACATAAGGGCCAGTAATTGTGCTAGCCATCGCTGCGGCGGGAGTAGCAACCGCGAAAGTCGTTGCAAGCAATGCAGTGCGAAGACGCATCTTGACACATCCTTCTTTTATAAGTTTCGAGCGATAGACCGCCAATTAAGGCGGAAGCTCTTTAAATTTATACTCTATAATTTACTATAATCTATATCTTTGAAAAATTAGAAGGATTTTAATGCGGTGATTATAGTTATTAATGTAATGTAACTAAAAAAACACAGAAAAGGGCTTTACCTTCTAATTTCTATAAAGATTTTCAGATATTCGGCAATTTATAAAAGATTTTATTGAATGACAATCATTCATATATACTTTATTGATTAGAATTAATTCATGTGTTTTATATGCAACAATTTTAGTCCTGTATACAACCGTCCTCGATTAGGAGACTATACAGCTGTTTTTCACTAACATCTTGTGATGTGAAAGCTTTTCCTATCCCATCGACAAGTATAAACGTTATTTTATTGTTTTGGCTTTTTTTATCATGTTTCAAATGATTAAGAAGATTTGAGGCCCGTATGGATTGAGGAAGCCTTTTTATTGTAACAGGTAGGTTTACAGATTCGAAATGATGAATGACACGTTGTGTGTCTTTCTCCGGACATATGCCCATTTGGGTGCATAATTTGAAGATCAGGCAGCAACCCAGTGCAACGGCTTCTCCGTGCAGTAAACGACCATCATAACCCAGTTCCGCTTCCAGGGTATGTCCCAAGCTGTGACCGAGATTCAGGAGGTTTCTGCCTGTCGATTGCTGTTCATATTCATCATTTTGAATAACCCTTGCTTTAAATTGACAAGCCATTTCGATGGCCTTGGCCAGACAGGTATGTTCTTTATTTATGACTTTTTTACCGTTTTTTTCACACCATTTGAATAATTCTGGATCATTGATCAAACCGGCTTTAACAATCTCTGCATAACCGGCCTGTAATTCTCTTTGAGGGAGTGTGTCCAAAATCTTTGTATCTGCGAGAACGGCTTTTGGTTGGTAAAAGGCCCCAAGCAGATTCTTACCCACCGATGTATTGATACCGGTTTTTCCGCCTACGGAAGAATCGACTTGAGAAAGCAGGGTGGTAGGGATTTGAATGAATGGCACTCCACGTAACACGGTGGCAGCTGAAAATCCTGCCAAATCTCCTGTAACACCACCACCGAATGCCAAAATCGTTGAATTTCGCTCAACCCCTTTTTCTAACAATGTTTGCGTGACTTTTTCATAATATTGAAAGGATTTTGTTTTTTCCCCAGGAGGAAGCAGGATAACTTCATAATTTACGTGTACTAAATCAAGACTATGGATAAGTTTGTCCAGATGAAGGTCGGCAACTGTCTGATCCGCCAGAATAAAAACTTTCTTTTGCTTTAATAAAGGTAAAATCAGTGTTCCACATTGCTGTAATATATCAGAACCAATGATTACGTCGTAATGATTTTTTGACAGGGTTATGGGTAAAATATGCATTTTACTTGAATTTTCTAGAGCTGAGATAACAAGATTAATTGTTGTATCAATGTCTTTATCCTTACATTCAACGACAATATCTGCCTCGGCATAGACAGGGTAACGTTTTTCCATAAGGGAGGAAAGTATCTCTTTTTTATTATCGACATTCAATAAGGGGCGGTTGGTATTTTTGGAAACGCGCTTGAAAAGTGTTTCCAGATCACAATGTAGCCAAAGGGTGGTTGCTTTTTCCTTTAAGGTTTTTCTTGTCTCCGGATGCATGTAGGCCCCACCACCTGTTGCGAGAATCAAGGGGGCTTGATCCAATAAACGTTGGATAACCTGGTTTTCCACACGACGGAATTCCTCTTCTCCATATTGTTCGAAAATATCGGCGATACTGCATCCAGCCGTAGTTTCTATTTCTTTATCCGAATCGATGAAGGGTATGGAAAGCAAGTCTGCGATTTTTTTACCAATCGTTGTTTTTCCAGCCCCCATCAGACCGATTAAAACAAGTGGTCGATTTAGTAATTTGCTAGGTATATCAGTCATGTGGTCGATCAAATACAGGAATAAAAATTGATAAATTGAGATTTTATTTAATTTTTGAAAGAATTTATAAAATCCAGACTATTAAAAATTAATTGTAGTATGGTATGAAATCAAGCTGTTATTATTAAAACATCAACGAGTAATTTTACATCAGGAAGCCATAATGCGTCGATTATTTGTTATTCTCTTTGGATTAATAGTTATATTGCTTGTGGCAGGGGTAGTGTTTTTTGGCTTGCAAACACCCGAAACGCCGATCAGAGAAGTTCACAAGGTTATTTCCATTCCCAAAGCCCAGCAATATACAACTTTGCCATCCGTACCTGTTGTCCCTGGCGCTCCCCCCATTATCGTTCCCTACAACAATGCAAACGCTCATAATGCTTCAGCGCCTGCTCCTATGAACACTCCAACAATTCCCCAGCCTGGAAAAGTTCCTGGAAATGCGTTGAATACAATGCCCAATCAATAGATTTTGAATAAATCATGAACAGGGATCTGATTGATTTCTTTTTGGAAATGCTGGTGGCAGAGAGAGGGGTTACCGCAAATACATATCAGGCGTATCAAACTGATTTAAAAGATTTTATGGATTATTTGCAAGCCAGAGATCTAGAAATAGACAGGGTTTCTAAACGTGATATTCATCAATATTTTGAATTTTTGGGTCGAGAGGGAAAAACAGCGCGAACAGCAATAAGAAGGTTATCATGTCTGCGTCAGTTTTATGGTTTTTTGGTTCAGGAGAATATTCGCTCCGATGATCCCACTTATTTAATGCAATCCCCCTCTTTGCCACAATCATTACCCAAATATCTGAGCGAACAGGAAGTTTTTAACCTGTTATCAGCAAGTGAATTCCTTGACGATTACAGACGGTCACTTGTTGCCAAGGCAGCTTTGGAAATTCTGTATAGTTCGGGATTACGCATATCTGAGTTGTTATCTCTGCGCAAGGACCAGATTCAGCAAGCAACAAAAATTTTGCGAATATACGGAAAAGGCAGACGTGAAAGGTTAATACCTGTTTCAGATGCAGCGGTAAAAGCGGCATTGGTGCTTAAAAAAAATGATGCGAGTTTAAAGAGTGTCTTTCTGTTTCCTGGACGAAACCCGCAAAATCATTTAACGCGGCAGGGATTTGATAAAATATTGTTCGAAGTCGCATTAAAGGCCAATCTTGATCCTTGCAGGCTGTCTCCCCATGTTTTACGTCATTCATTTGCCAGTCATATGTTGGCACATGGGGCAGATTTGCGTTCATTGCAGATGATGTTGGGGCATGCTGATATTTCGACGACACAAATTTATACCCATTTACAGACTGAACACCTAAAAAAAATAGTGCAGGATTTTCATCCCCTGAGTATGAAAAAATAATTTTATTAAAAAAATATTGTAATTTATACAATTAAAAATTTATTTGATTGATAATATACATTACACTGATCTGTTATTAACGTTTAATTGGTAATCTTTTATAATCATGCGTCAATTTTTGGACTTTGAAAAATCCGTTGCAGAACTCGAAAATAAAATTTATGAATTGCAACGTGTTGAAACCGCCACAGAAATTAATATTGCCGAAGAATTGCAAACGCTTACGGAAAAGGCTGAAAAACAGCTGCGAGTTATATATAATAAACTAACACCCTGGCAAAAAGTTCAGGTGTCACGACACGCGCAACGTCCGCATGCTTTGGATTATATCAAAGGTATGATTGAAAACTTCATGCCATTGGCAGGGGATCGTCTTTATGCAGAAGATCATGCCATTACCGGTGGATTGGGAAGATTCAAAGGGCAATCTGTTGTTGTGATCGGGATAGAGCGAGGTTCCGATCTTGATACAAGACTAAAGCATAATTTTGGGATGGCCAGGCCTGAAGGATATAGAAAAGCTCAACGTTTAATTAAACTGGCAGGACAATTTAATTTACCGATTATCATGTTGATTGACACGCCAGGAGCATGGCCTGGAATTGATGCGGAACAACATGGTCAGGCTGAAGCCATTGCAAAATCAATTGAGACATGCCTTAGGGCAACAACTCCCATTGTTTCCGTTATCATTGGTGAAGGTGGATCGGGAGGGGCAATCGCTCTGGCAACGGCTGACAAAATTCTGATGCTTGAACATGCGATTTATTCAGTTATTTCTCCTGAGGCTTGTTCCTCCATATTATGGCGGGATGCATCACAAGCGGCTCAGGCGGCAGGCGCATTACGTTTGACGGCTCAGGATTTGTTGAAATTCAAATTAATTGATCAAATTATCGAGGAACCGGTTGGTGGAGCGCAACGAGATCCAGAGACTGCGATCAGTAATGTTCAAAAGGCGATTGAAGCTGCATTTGGCGAACTCGCCTTAGTTCCAGAACAGGTTCTTCAGGCTAAACGTAGAAATAAGTTCCTCGCCATGGGGCGTGAGGAAATAAACTAGTTAAAACCAGGGTTCAAATGGGCTCACCTTCGTGCGGGTCGTATCCCATCCGGATAAACAACTGATGGATTTGTTGAGCGGCACGCTGAACGGCATCTTGGTCCTGACCTTTGACAACCAATGCTATTCCATTTTGATCTTCATTTTTGTAAAATGGATAGGATCCAATATCAAGGTTATGAAACTGATCCTGTATATGTGCTAGATCATGCGCAATTTTGCCTTCAGAGGCATGAAAAGCGTACCAGCTTTTTGAAACAATTGGCTTGCCATGGTGTAAGGTGGGCAATATTTGATCAAACATTGCACGCATGATTTGGGGAACGCCAGCCATAACATATACATTGTTGATTACATATCCCGGCGCTACGGATACAGGATTGGGAATGGGCGTAGCCCCTAGTGGGAAACGAGCCATTTTTCTATGGGCGTCATTATATTTTTCCTTGCCAATATGTTCTTCCAATAATCGGGATATTTCTGGATGAATTGGATTGGGTACACCAAACGCCTCTGCTATAGCCTCGGAAGTTATATCATCATGGGTAGGACCGATTCCCCCTGTAGAAAACACATAATCATATGCAGCACGTAATTCATTAACTGTTTTGATGATTATTTTTTGATCATCAGGAATGATACGGGTTTCTATGAGTTTAATTCCGGAACAGGTTAATCCTTTCGCAATATAATTTATATTCACGTCTTGGGTACGGCCTGAAAGAATTTCATTTCCGATAACCATAATTGAAGCAGTTGGATTTAGAGTCATTTTACAAAAGTCCAATTGTTAAAACAGTTACAATATTTAAGTATTGAAAAATTACAGAGAATTATATTTAAAATTAAGAATTGTTTAAGAAAATTCCTAAGTAAATGTTTAGTATAAACAGTTTTATGTTAAAACAATTATTATTGCAAATATTGAATTTCATTTTGTTTAATTTAAAAAGCCTTTCAAAAAGGGGTTTATAATGATTACAATTAATTCGTCATGTCCATCCGCCATTTGGGAAACCCAATCAGAATTGGGGGAGGGGGTTATGTGGAATGCCTCTGAAAAAGCGGTTTATTTTATTGATATTGAGGGCAAAAAAATTCATCAATACCGCTTAAATGACAATCAGAAGAAAAGCTGGAATACTCACAAGAAACCTACATTTTTTTTTCCAACCAATCGACCTGTTTATTTATGCGGTATGGAAGACGGTTTATATTGGTTTAGCCTATTTAATGGCAGTGTGACGTTATTTTATCCCTTAGAGGAAAAATTTCCAAATAATCGAATTAATGATGGATATATTGATGCCAAAGGTCAACTTTGGTTTGGATCAATGGATGAAAAAGAAAAAAAATTAACAGGATCCCTCTATTTGTTAAAATGGGATCAGGCTAAACCTTATGTAATAAGGCAGGATAGGGAATATGCGGTACTTAATGGGCCTGTAATTGATGAAGACAAACAGATCCTATATTGCAGTCATTCCAATGCACATGAAATTTTTTCGTTTGATATTGAAGATGGGCAAAAACTTGCAAACAAACGACTTTTTTTAAAAGAAATGGAAGGATATCCTGATGGCATGGCGCTTGATTGCGAGAACAATCTGTGGGTTTGTCTTTATCAAGGATATAAAATAAATGTCTATTCCTCTGATGGACAAAAATTGAAATCAATAGATTTTCCTTGTCCGAATTTAACCAAAATAGCTTTTGGTGGTAATGATTTAAAAACGGCTTTTGTTACATCGGCACGTGCCAAAATATCAAAAAAAGATCTTGAAAAATATCCAAAAGCTGGTGCCTTATTCACTTTTGACAATAATATTGCTGGAAAAAGGCAGAATATTTTTCATATTCCTGACGAGGTAAGATTAGAAGAGTAAATCCTTCAAGAGTGGAATAAATGGTTTGTCAGCCTCCAAGACAAGATAATGGTCAAGTTCATTGGCGGTAACCCATGCAAGTTGCTGTTTTTCTCTTGGTATGGGGTCACCTTTCCAACGATGACATACATATAATGGCATCAATAAATGAAAATCCTGATATTCATGGGATGCGAATGTGAATGGGGCGAGACAGCTTTTAGAAATATCGACATTTATTTCTTCTTTCAATTCTCGAATCAATGCTGTTTCAGGTGTTTCCCCAGGTTCAACTTTTCCGCCTGGAAATTCCCACATTCCTGCCATTGATTTTCCCTCCGGACGACGGGCGAGTAAAAGCCTACCTTCAATATCAATAAGTGCGGCGGCTACAACTAACAATATTTTTTTTTCTTTTGATGTATAAATATTTTGATTGGGTGTGAAATTGTTGGGACAAATATCTTCCCGTTGTAAAAGGAAATATGAGACGGGTTGTTCAACAGCACGAGCTAAAAATTTCTCCTTGCCCTGACCATAGGGTTGAAAATCACATTTTTTCAAAACCGCTATAGAGGCAACATTGTCATCAGCGGCAGTGGCATGAATGTAATTGATATTTAGATTGGCTAACGCCCAATTTGTTAAGCGTTTCAAGGCTCGGGTAGCGATATTATTGCCCCAGTATCTCTGAGCAACCCAATATCCTATTTTGGCAGATTGTTCTGCCATATTCAGGGTTAAACCTATACAACCTACAACTGTGTCCGGATTGGTTTGTGTATCGATAATTGAAAAGTGATAGGATTGTCCCGCCCTGATTTGCTGAAGGGTGGCTTCAAACCATTTTTCCAATAATTCTTGTGAGTAAGGAAATGGCACGTCACTCAGCATTTTTGCAATATTCCAATCATTAATATGATTATGTATGCTTTTGATATCCTTTTTTTGGATCAATCGTAAAAGATATTGATCAATTTGTAAGGTTGGAATGGATAAATGCGGATGTATAACCATTTATAAACACCTTGATTCAAAAAATTAACTTTAAATAATATAAGGGAAAAGTTGTTTTATGATTTACGGGGATTCTTTACGTGCGGCTATTAGAAATTCTTTATTGCCTTCAGGGCCGGTAATGGGACTAGTCTCAATTCCCAATACTTGCCAGTTGGGCAGATTTTGCCACCAATTATTAATGTCTTGGCAAATTTTTGTATGAATCTCAGGATCGCGGACAACTCCTTTTGATCCAATATGTTCGCGTCCAGCTTCAAATTGGGGTTTGATCAACGCCATTGCCCATCCGCCAGTTTGACATAGGGATAAGGCGGCAGGTAAAATTGTTTTTAGACTAATAAAGCTTGCATCACAGACGATGACTTGAATGGGATCCGGAATTATTTCTGATGTAAGATAGCGGGCATTACATTTTTCTTTCACGATCACGCGTGTATTCTGACGTATTTTCCATGCCAATTGTCCATGCCCAACATCGACTGCGTATACCTTATTCGCTTCATTCGTTAATAAAACATCGGTAAACCCTCCTGTGGAGGCCCCGATATCAAGGCAATTTAACCCCTTGGGGGATAAATTGAAAGATTTCAATCCATGATCCAGTTTTAAACCACCACGCGATACCCAAGGATGTTCTTGATTTTTAATAGTAAGTTCAATGGTTTCAGATACGATATCCCCTGCCTTATGAATTCGACGATCTTTCGTAAAAACCAGCCCCGCCATAATCAAGGCCTGCGCTTTTGTACGACTTTCAACCATGCCTCTTTCAAAGAGAAGTATATCGACGCGTTTTTTAGTGTTAGCCATTATTGAATGGGTATTTGTTTATTGTAAATCAATTTCTTCTGGTAATAACATAATTTGCCAAAGCGCGTAAATTATCGGCGGCGGATCCGAAAGGTTCTAAATGACGGATAGCTTTACTGATAAGTCTGTTTGCTTCCTTTTTTGCATCTTCAATTCCAAGCAAAGAAACGAATGTTGATTTTCCAGAGGCATTATCCTTACCGGCTGTTTTACCAAGTTCCTCTGCACTTGCCGTGGCATCAAGAATGTCATCAGCGATCTGGAAAGCTGTTCCCAAATCTCGACCATAGCTGATGATATGATTGCGCAAGTCGGCATTTGCTTGGCCTAAAATGGCTCCAGCTTCAGCGGAATAACAAATTAGGCGGCCTGTTTTCATGGCATGCAAGTTGATTACCTCAGGAAGGGTCAGATGACGATTTTCACCTTCCATATCAATAACTTGTCCACCGACCATCCCATTGGCTCCACTTGCTTCAGCAAGGGACTTAACCAGTTCAATACGAATATCCGGGTTTTCGCTGACATCTTCCCACGTTAAAATTTCGAAGGCTTTGGTTTGTAAAGCATCACCGGCAAGAATGGCAATCGCCTCACCGAATTTAATATGGGTGGAGGGTTTTCCCCGACGCAGATCATCATCATCCATTGCCGGTAAATCATCATGAATTAATGAATAGGCATGAAGCATTTCAACAGAAGCGCCCACATAAAGCGCGCTTTTCATTGGGATATTGAAGAGAGAAGCGACTTCTGTAACAAGATAACCCCTTAATCTTTTCCCCCCCCCAAGTACAGCGTAGCGCATTGCCTCAATCAGATTTGCCTCGCCCCCCTTCATTCTGGGAAGGAATTTATCAAGTGTTGTTTCAAGGCTTTGGGCACGTGATGAAAGCGATTGATTAAGAGACTGATTTTGTGCTTCAACAGAAGTCATGGTAATTAACCCTAAATTTATTCAATAGTTTCAGTATCAAGGCTTTGGTTATCTTTTTCGACAATCATTTTTACCCGAGCCTCGGCTTCATTCAATTTTTTTTCACAATAACGTCGAAGTAAGGCACCGCGTTCATAAGATACGATGGCTTCTTCAAGTTTTTGTTGTCCAGTTTCCAAATTATGAACGATTTTTTCCAATTCATTCAATGCATCCTCAAATGAAAGGGAAGAGAGATCATCTGTCATGTTGAACTTCCAACAAGTTTAATATCTGATAAATATTATTCTTTATACCTCTTTTGAAAAAAGAAACCAATTTATAGATTTAAAAATTGTTTTGTGCAATTTTACTTTTTTTTATCAGAAAAGATAAATTATTTCCCTGTTCTGAAAAAGCAATCAGTGAATGACCCGTTTTACGACAGAATTCATGAAAATCCTTGATTGTATGACGATCTGTCGTCAAGACACGTAAACAATCCCCAGGTTCAAGAGTTTGTAAAACCCGATTAGCCTTCAAAATAGGTAAGGGGCATCGCAACTCTTTGAGATCTAAAATAATTTCACCCATATCAAACCCTGTAACTATAAATTAAAAAATATTATCAGAATTATAAATATGAGCAAATTGATGAATTTTAAACCACAGATTTAATTTTATTGTATCGACACATAATGATTCGACAGATACTTATCAAAATTAAGGTAAGGCAGCTAAGTGTAATTTGATTTCGACTGTCATGATTAAAAAACATGGCAAAAATCACCATGGCAAACGACATGATTGTAAACCACGATAGATAAGGGAAAAACCACATCTTAAATGTTAGTTTTTGTTTGGTTCGTTCCAATTTTGAGCGAATTACGATTTCAGATAAACCGATTGCAATATAGACAAACAGGATAATGGATCCAGCGCAGCTTAAAATATAAGTGAAAAAAACTTTTGGCGAAATTACCGAGAAAATCGAAATTATTATACCGATGATGGAGGCGGTAATAATTGCTCTTTTGGGAACTCCATTTTTATTGGTATGAATTAGCCATCTGGGTGCATCATTAAATTCTGCCAGTTCAAAGAGTGTACGGGAGGTTGCGTAAATAGATGAGTTTAAGCAAGAGAGAATAGCAATCAGGATGGTCATTGCCATAATATCCGAGGCATATGGAATTTCAAGCTTTTGCAAAACCATTAGAAAAGGTGATATCCCCGGGATTACATAATTCCAGGGCAGGATAGAGACAATAATTCCAATTGAAATAACGTAAAAGGTGATAACTCGGAAAATAATTGTTTTACTGGCATAAGCGACATTCTCCGCAGGTTTATCGGATTCAGCTGCCGCTATGGTAGCCACTTCGGATCCAGTAACTGTAAATAGAATGGTTGGAATGATTGTGAAAACGGCAAGAATGCCTTTTGGAAAAAAGCTTTGGAAATGCCATATATTATTAATTTTTGTTGTGTAATATCCACCCAAATGGCTTATTGCTATACCGCCAAGAATAATAAAGGCCGTAATAGCTAGGATTTTAAGCAGGGCAAACCAGAATTCAAATTCACCATATCCCTTGACAGAAAATAGATTGGTTATCATCATGATAATAACCAATAAAGGTCCCAGAACCATGGTTGCCAGAAATGTGTATTGTTCGGGAATATGCATGTAATGTAGTAAAATAATACCACCGGCTATGGCCTCGGCAGCAATGGCAGAAATCCAGAAAAGCCAGTACCCCCATCCTAATATAAAGGTAACATGATCGCCAAGTCCACGGCGGATATGATTGAGAAAGGAACCTGCCTCTGGTTTTTCAATAACCAATTCGCCAAGCATTCGCATAACAAAAAAAATGAGAAATCCAGTAATGACATAGGACAAAAGAACAGCAGGTCCCGTTTGCTTAATTGAGGCAGAGGCACCTACAAAAAGACCGGCCCCAATAATACCACCGATAGAGATCATGATAATATGGCGGCGTTGGAGGGTGTGTGCTAATTGCCCATCGGAATATGAAAGGGCTGTTTTTTCTTGATGTTTTTTTTCTTGCAATGCCATTTTCCCATATTAAAATTTGTAGATTGATTTTGTAATAATAAAATGTATGTAATATTTAATCCTGAAATAGGAGGTATAAAGGAATTTTAATTATCTTTAAAGATAGATAATTGTTATTATATTTCGCAATTTGAGTTTTTAAAGGTTGAGTATTGTAAAGAATTAATCACGATAATGTTATTTATGTAATTTTGTTATAGATAAATTTCATTATTGATACCAAAATTTAGAATGCCTAAAATTTTTCAATAAAGTATCATTTCGAGATTTTCAACAATTTAATTGTTTCTAGCCACTCTATAAAATATATTGGAGTGGCTGAAATTATCATTTATTTTTTATCTGTTTCAACAGTTTCATTAGATTTTTTTACTGCCACTTTTGGTACACTGATTGCCAAGGACAATTCTTTTAATCGTTCTGCAGAAATCGGGGCAGGCGCTTTCATCATTAAATCCTCACCTTGTTGATTTAATGGGAATAGAATAACCTCACGAATATTGGGTTCATCCATCAGAAGCATGACCATGCGATCAATACCAGGTGCGGCACCTCCATGAGGCGGAGCTCCATAACGGAATGCGTTTAGCATACCACCAAAACGCTTTTCGACTTCTTCCTCTGGATATCCGGCAATTTCAAAGGCTTTGATCATGATGTCAGGTCGATGATTTCGAATTGCACCTGAAGAAAGTTCAATACCATTGCAGACGATATCATATTGATATGCATTAATTTCCAAAGGATTCTTGTTTATCAGTGCTTCAAGTCCACCCTGAGGCATGGAGAAGGGATTGTGAGAGAAATCAATCAATCCGGTTTCTTCATTGATTTCATACATAGGGAAATCAACAATCCAACAGAAACGGAAGGCGTTTTTCTCAATTAGATCAAGTTCTGTTGCAATTTTTGTTCGAACAGAACCGGAAAATTTAACCATATCAGGGCCCTGTCCAGCTACAAAGAAAACAGCATCGCCACTTTTTAAATGACAGGCCTGGCGGATCATTTCACAACGTTCTTCATCCAAATTTTTGGCAATTGGTCCTTTTGCCCCATTGTCTTCAAAGATGATGTATCCCAAACCACCCGCTTTTTCTTCTCTGGCCCATTTATTCAACTTATCGAAAAAAGAGCGGGGAAATGATCCTGCACCAGGAGCGGGAACAGCACGAACTTCTCCTCCTGCCTCAACAATTTTTGCAAAGAGACCAAAACTAGAATTTTTGAACGCTTCGGAAACATCAACAAGTTTTAAGGGGTTTCTTAAATCTGGTTTATCACTGCCATATTCTTTCATGGCTTGTTTATAGGGAATACGTTCAAAGGGTGCTGAACTTACAGTATGTGTAGGTGCAAATTCCTTGAAAATGCCCTCCATAACAGGTTCCAGCGTTCCAAAAACATCTTCTTGAGTGACAAAAGACATTTCAAAATCAAGTTGATAAAATTCTCCTGGAGAACGATCCGCACGTGCAGCCTCGTCACGGAAACAGGGGGCTATTTGGAAATAGCGGTCAAAACCAGCCACCATTGCAAGCTGTTTGAATTGTTGCGGTGCCTGTGGCAATGCATAAAATTTTCCAGGATGTAGACGGGCAGGAACCAGAAAATCCCTGGCACCTTCAGGTGAAGAAGCTGTCAGGATAGGAGTTTGTAATTCAGTGAAACCCTGTTCAATCATTCTATGGCGAAGGCTTGCAATAATGTTTGACCTTAACATCAGATTGCGATGAACCCGTTCTCGACGCAGATCGATATAACGATATTTTAAACGTAAATCTTCCGGATAGTTTTCGTTGCCAGTCACTTGAAAAGGCAATACGTCAGCTTCGGAAATAATTTCAAGATTTTCAGCCTGAATTTCAATTTGTCCTGTTGGCAGTTTTGGATTAACGGTTTCTCCTTCACGAGCGACAACCTTACCTGTAATGCAAATAACGCTTTCCACTCTCAATCTTTCCGCAGTGTTCATCAAAGGTGAATTGGCGGGAATAACAATCTGGGTAATACCAAAATGGTCGCGCAAATCGATAAAAAGTAAACCCCCATGATCTCTTTTACTATGAATCCATCCAGAAAGCTTGACAGTTGATCCAACATCCTGGGATCTTAGAGCGGCACAATTATGAGTGCGGTAGCGATGCATTGATATATCCTGTTTAAATTAAAATAATTAATTTTTTGATTATAAAGCGATTAATCAATTGCTTTACACGTTTTTAAAAAATTATAAAAGGACATCATATAATTCTGTTGATTAATATGATAAAAAAAGTGAGTATTTTAGCTTTAGGTTTTCAGACTAGTTCAATATATTTCAAAATTGCTTCAAGCTGTTTTGGATTTTTAAAAAGATCGTTTAAAGAATATTGATTGAGTGTTTTATAAAAATTATTCATTGCCTCGATTAAAAATGCAGGTAGGTTGCAAGTGCATTGAATAAGGCATTGATCGCATTTGACATAGGTTTCATCTTCCTCTGTGTTGCGAATAATGTCTCCAAGTTTGATACTGCCAGCATCTTTGTTTAAAGTTAATCCTCCATTTCTTCCACGTAATGTTTTGATAAACCCTTGTTTACCCAATCTATGGACAATTTTCATTAGATGGTTTTGTGAAATCGAATAACAAGTCGCAATTTCATGGATAGAACAAAGCCGATCATGATGAACATGTAAATAGATCAGGGTTCTTAACGCATAATCTGTATATCGGGAAAGTTGCATAATATGTTGATAACTTTTATTGTTTCGAATATGTATATTATATATACATTTATAAAAAGTTTGAATGATTTTTTGTTTTGGCATAATAATAAAGGCTTAAAAGTAATTCTTTTAAGCCTTTATAAAAAAACGAAAATTACCGTTTCCACCAGCCGGAACGTGGCGTTTTGGTCGGTGTATCATCTATGACAATGGGCTGAATTAAGGGTTGTTCGTTATTTTCATCAGCTTCCTTGGTTTTTTTGGGTTTTCGAAGCGTTGTTTTTTTGGCTGTAGTTGTTTTACGTGCTCTGGTAGTTTTTTTGATCTTCGTTTCCTTTTCCTCTTTATTATCCGATTTTTCCTCGGTTTCGTTTTCTTTTGACTCTTTTTTGCTTGATGCTCTTTTACGTGTCGTTTTGGTGGTGCCTGTGGATTTGGTGGTTTTAGTAGCCCGTCGACGTTTTGGAGCAGGTTTTTCCTCTTTTATTTCCAGATTATCTGAAGTTTCATCCTCTTTATTTACAGCGTCAGAATTATCAATAACTTGATTTATCAAAGATTCAGTTTCTTCATGCTGATTCTGGCTTTTATCGGCATCAATTTCAATTGAAACAAAGGTTGGAGTCACAGTTATTTCTTCAGGTTTTTCATTGATGACAGGTTCTGGTATAGGTTCAGCCTCAAGAATGGGAGTAAAGTCATTATTTTTTTGAGCCTTACCTTGTCCTCTTTTATAACGGTTACGACGGGAATGATGGGGTTGTTTTTTATCCCTGGAGTTACTGTATGTTTTTTTGTTTTCCTTATATTGTTCCGAATAAGAATCGAGATTTGTATCGTCTTGTTTATGCTCTATGGAGACAGAATTTTGACGTAATACTTTTGATTCAGGTTTTAGATCAATAACTTTATTCTCTATCTCATCTTGTCTATAATCTGTTTTTGAATTTGTCTGATATTCAAGATAGGATTGGATTGGTATTTCCCTGACAAAAAGATTCTCCTGAACTACATTTGGTGTAGATTGAAGTATTTCATCATCAGGTTCTATATCAAGTGAGGAATCAGTTTTGCTTGAAAAACGGACATTATGAGAGGACAGGGTTGAATCAATTGTAAATTCAATCTTGATTTTATATTTCTTTTCAATATCCGCCAGCCATCTGCGTTTTTGGTTGAGAATATTCAAGGCAATTTCACCGGATGAAATGGAAACGGTTAAAATTCCTGGTTTGATTTTACGAGCTTCTTCATCAATCTGTCTGATGATTTGTAAAGAAATATTGGCGTCACTTCGAATAATACCTGTTCCATTACAAGCGGAACATGGAGTGAAGGCAAATTCAGCAATAGAGGGACGTAATCTTTGACGGGTCATTTCCAGTAAGCCAAAGGAGGAGATGGAACCGATCTGAATTCGTGCACGGTCTTTGTGAAGTAGAGATTTCAAACGACGTTCAACAATATGATTATGCTTCTTGTTTTCCATATCAATGAAATCGATAACGATTAATCCAGCCAGATCTCTCAACCTTAACTGGCGTGCAATTTCATTGGCGGCTTCCTGATTGGTTCTCAATGCAGTTTCTTCAAGATCTTTTTCCTTGATTGAACGGCCTGAATTTACATCAATAGCCACTAAAGCCTCTGTTTGATTAATGACTAAATATCCCCCTGATTTTAGTTGGACAATCGGGGAAAGCATTTGATCAATCAAATTTTCAACCTTGTAATAAGAAAAAAGAGATTGTTTTTGATCTCTCCACAGATGAAGCTTATGTACATTTTGCGGCATCAATGCACGCATATAATCTCTCGCTTGGGACCAAGCATCCTCGCCATCTATCAAAATCTCATTAATATCTTGTGTATAATTATCACGTAATGTCAATTTCAATAAGTTGGAATCTTCATAAATAAGAGCTGGCGCAATCGACTTCATGGTTAGATTGCGTATTTCATCCCATAAGTGAAGCAGATATTCCCCATCTTTTAGGGTATCCGCTTTTGGGCATTGGGCTCCTGCAGTACGGATAATCATTCCCATATGTGATGGGATATTCAGTTCAGTGATAATATCCTTCAACCGTTTTCTTTCAGATGGTGAAGTGATTTTTCTAGAAATTCCGCCATTCCGTAAGGAATTTGGCATTAAAACACAATAGCGTCCTGCCAAAGATAGATAGGTTGTTAATGCCGCGCCTTTATTTCCACGTTCTTCTTTTACCACTTGAACGAGGATAATTTGTCTTTTATGAATAACTTCCTGAATTTTATAGTTCTTGATTATGCTATTATGGGAATGAACCATGTCTTCATAATAGGAAGGCTGATCTGGATCCAATTCTTGATCCGGATTTGGTTCTTCCTCCATTTTATTTAATTCTTGGATTTCCAGCAGTTTTTTTCGGTCTGCAACGGGAATTTGATAATAATCAGGGTGAATTTCATTAAAAGCTAAAAAACCATGGCGATTTCCACCATAATCAACAAAAGCAGCCTGTAGACTGGGTTCAATTCTGATTACTTTGGCTAGGTAGATATTACCTTTTATTTGTTTCTTTGCGGAATTTTCAATATCATATCCCTCGATGTAATTGCCATCAAGGATCACGACGCGTGTTTCTTCTTTATAGCTGGCATCAATCAGCATTTTTTTATTCATGTTTTACTAATACTCCGGTGATTGTAGTCACAATCCATAGTTTTTTGAAGAAATGCTTTTTGTTGGAAACATGTTTTTAATTATTGTCTTAAGGGAAATGTAACCATGAAGCATTTTTAATTAGGAATTTCGATCATTTTTTGTTTATTTCTGAATTGTTATAAGATTTAAAATAATTTTAAATTCTAGATTGCTTTCATTAAATTTTTGTAAATATTAAATGGACATATTTTCGCTATCAAAAATAAACAATAATTTATAGGACTTTATAGGTTATTGATTTGTTATTAAAAATAAAGACCTACAATTATTTTAATATCTCAAAACGCGTTATGAAAGCAAAGGTTTTTTGTTGCTAAAAACGTGATTTATGGCTTTTGATCAAAAAAAATGTAGAATTATTGCAATAATGTCGAATTATACACTGAATCCTATTTCGGGTATACAGATTTTTAGACATGAATTAACATTATTAATATACATTTTGATAAGGTAATATAGATTGAAATGGCTTTAAATTTTTCCAGACGAAATACGTTATTAATGTCAATAGGAGTTTTGTTTCCTTCCTTTTCATTTGCCATGAAACAAAAAAGGCAAAAAAGAATTGGAACAATTGGAAAAGGTTGTAATCAAGTTAAATCCACTTCCAAGATGAGGACATTCAAAGGTAAAACCAAGACGCCAGCTATCATTGGCAAAGCCAGACCTGCTTTACCATTAATTGTGCTGGATCCTGGTCATGGTGGAAAGGATCCTGGAGCCATAGGATATTCTGGAACCTATGAAAAACATGTTGCATACGCTACGGCTGTGGAACTTGCCAATCAGTTGAGACGCTCCGGACGATATCAAGTTTATCTGACAAGAAGCTCAGATCATTTTATTCCCTTGAATGGACGTGTAGAGTTTGCCCAGAAAAAAGGGGCGAACCTTTTTATATCGATGCATGCGGATGCCTTGCGGAATTCATCTGTGCGAGGTGCAAGTGTCTATACTTTATCCAATCATGCATCTGATGCACAATCTGCTGCATTGGCTTCAGTTGAAAATCAAGCTGATCGTTATGGTGGCCCCAATATTCATGTAACTTCT
Source organism: Commensalibacter sp. B14384M2 (assembly GCF_016101865.1). Taxonomy (NCBI): domain Bacteria; kingdom Pseudomonadati; phylum Pseudomonadota; class Alphaproteobacteria; order Acetobacterales; family Acetobacteraceae; genus Commensalibacter; species Commensalibacter sp. B14384M2. Next base: position 345,535 of record NZ_JACFPS010000001.1, read on the forward strand.
CCAGCGGTGGAAAAGATATTGGCCAGTCTGGTTAAAATGGAAACAAAAAAAGAATCTGTAGCAATGGCGCAAAATGTTGTCTTATCGTTTAATTCCCGTGTTGGTTTATTGCCTAATCCCAAAAGACATGCCGCTTTTGTGGTTTTGAAATCGGTAAACATTCCATCAATTCTTGTTGAAATGGGGTTTATGTCTAATCGTAAAGATGAGGCCGCTTTACGTCAGTCTTCATATAGACAGTTAATAGCCATGTCCATGAAAAATGCTGTTGATCGGTATTTTACAATTGGCGGAAGTGTAACACATTTAACGGGCTAAAAAATAGGACTTGCTTTTTTTGGGGAAAAGTGATGTCATATCAGCATGAAATTTATGGTATTCTCTCTTATGGAAAAAAAATTTTTCTATTTTAAAAATAGAGAACGGATATCTGTGTTTTGTTTGATCTTTCAACTTAGCAGCCCCTAGGTAAGATAACCTTGTAAAATAGGTTATCTTATTTAGGGGTTTTTTTTGTAATTTCCTTTAAAAATTTATTTTTTCATAGGCAAACTGAGGGCGTGAGTTGCGTCCAGAATATGCCTGTAAACGATTATGAAGGTTCATCGGATATGAATATAAATCATCCATCATTTGGAAAAATTGACAAAAATAGAGTTATTTTTTTTGATACAACGTTACGTGATGGTGAACAGTCCCCAGGTTTTTCAATGAATTTGGATGAAAAACTGAGAATGGCTAGAATATTGACTGAATTAGGAGTTGATGTAATCGAGGCAGGATTTCCCGTTGCGTCAACAGGAGATTTTGAAAGTGTTTACAGAATTGCTGAGCTAATCAAAGATTCAGTTATTTGTAGCTTGGCACGTTCAGGTGGTAAAAATGATATTGAAAAGGCGGGGGAAGCTTTAAAACCGGCCAAGCGTAAACGTATTCATAATTTCATTTCGACTTCTCCACTGCATATGAAATATAAATTGCGTATGGAACCTGAAACCGTTTTGGAAATTATTGCCGATGGAAATAAAAAGGCCAGACAATTTACAGATGACGTTCAATGGTCAGCGGAGGATGGATCACGCACAGACCCAGATTTTTTATGTCGCTGTGTTGAAGTGGCCATTAAAAATGGAGCGACAACAATTAACATTCCTGATACGGTTGGTTATTCAACTCCTGAAGATATGCGTCGTATATTTAAAGATTTGTTGGAACGGGTTCCAGGTGCTGATCAGGTCATTTTTTCTTGTCATAACCATAATGATTTGGGATTAGGGGTGGCTAATACTATCGCATCACTGCAAGGTGGAGCAAGGCAAGTTGAGTGTACGATCAATGGAATTGGTGAACGAGCCGGGAATGCTGCCCTGGAAGAAATAACAATGATTTTACGGACACGTCATGATGAATTTCCTTATGATAACAGGATAATTTCTAAGAAATTATTAAATGCCTCACGGACTTTATCAACGATTACCGGGTTCGATGTGCAACCGAATAAGGCAATTGTAGGTAGAAACGCATTTGCACATGAAAGTGGTATCCATCAAGATGGAATGTTGAAAAATGCAGAAACCTACGAGATCATGACACCTGAAAGTGTAGGCTGGAACCGTTCCTCTTTTGTTTTGGGTAAACATTCGGGTCGAGCTGCTTTTAGGGACAAATTAAAATCATTGGGATATGATGAATTTTCTGATGAGAAATTAAACGAGGCGTTTCAGCGATTCAAGACGTTGGCTGATCAAAAGAAGACGGTTTACGATGATGATATTTCGGCTTTGGTTGATGATGAAGTCAGAGATCATGAATTTATCCGGTTTATTGATATGTCAATTAAAAGTGGGATAAGAGCTTCTGAGGTTTTATTGACTCTTGAAGTTGACAAACAAAATAAAAAAATCGAATTTACGGGAAATAGCGGGTCGGTTGACGCAGCTTTTAATGCGATTAGGAAAATTTTCCCTCATCCTGAAGCAACATTATCCCTATTTTCGATCGGGGCTGTTACGCAGGGAACGGATGCACAGGCAAAAACAACTGTAAGGTTGGAAGAGAATGGCAAAACAGTTGATGGTCAAGGAACAGATGTTGATACCGTGGTTTCTGCTGTTAAGGCCTATGTCCATGCTTTAAATAAATTGTTAACAAAGCGTCAGCGACAGAAACCAGAAAACGTTTCTTAAAAATGGAACGGCGTTTTGACGCCGTTTTTGATTAACGACGGGATGAATTGTAATTATTAACTGGTTGCTGACGATATTGCTGGTTTTGATAGTACTGATTATTATAATTGGGTCCTGGACGATTAGGCGTTGTCAAAGCGCCAACACCTGCCCCTAACGCTCCACCAGATAAAGCTCCAATAGCGGCTCCTCTTCCCCCTCCTGCAAGGGCCCCGATGGCTGCTCCGGTTCCACCACCAATAAGTGCACCAGTTCCTGCCCTTCCACCAGCACTATAGCCATTATCACAGGCAGTTAAAAAAGAAACAGATAATATAACGGTTGAAAACCCCAAAAAAGTTTGTTTGCTAATTCTAAACATTTATAAATTCTCCTTGTTATTTATTTATATAAAACATGTTTTTTGTCATTTTTATGAAAATTTGATTTTTGATTATTAAAATTAATTTTTAAAAAGACATAAAAAAGTCAGAATAAAACGTATAAACAGTGAAACATAAATAATATGCTAAGGGGGTTTAAATAATTATATTTTCGATTCGTTTTTTTTAAATGAATTTTTATTTAAATGAGAAAAATAGTATTCAAAATAGGTAATTACATTGTAGAAGATGATTTTTTTTACATTTTTTTTTAGTGAACGATACTTTAAGGTAAAAATAATATATAAGGCTATATAGCATTTGCCAGATAACGCTTGCTCCATTGGTTGTAAATGAGTAAGTCGAAAGGAAATACTGTGAAAAGTAGGGGTTGGTAATTTCTATCAAATTGTGATGATAGAAATTTAAGACAAATTTTTGTTAGAATTATAAGTTTGTTGTCGGGAGTTTTGGATGTTTTCTCGTCTGTTTGGTTTTATGTCTGCAGACATGGCAATTGATCTTGGAACGGCTAATACACTAGTCTATGTCAAAGGTCGTGGAATAGTATTGAATGAACCATCAGTTGTTGCCATTGCTGATGTTCGTGGGAAAAAGCAGGTTTTGGCCGTTGGGGAAGAGGCCAAAAATATGGTGGGAAGAACGCCTGGTAATATAACTGCTATACGGCCAATGCGGGATGGTGTCATTGCGGATTTTGAAGTTGCGGAAGAGATGATTAAGCATTTCATACATAAAGTGCATAATCGTCGTATGTTTGCCAGCCCGCAAATCGTAATTTGTGTTCCATCGGGATCAACGGCCGTTGAAAGGCGAGCTATTCAGGAAAGCGCAGAAAGTGCAGGTGCTCGACGGGTTCAGCTGATTGAAGAACCTATGGCTGCTGCAATTGGGGCCGGTTTGCCAGTTACGGAACCCTCTGGCAGCATGATTGTTGATATCGGAGGAGGTACGACCGAGGTTGCAGTAATTTCCCTGGGGGGAATTGTTTATGCGCGTTCCGTTCGAGTTGGTGGTGACCGAATGGATGATGCCATCATTGCCTATATACGTCGTAATCATAATCTTTTAATTGGAGAGAGTTCAGCGGAAAAATTGAAAATGGAACTGGGAGCCGCCATTCCCGATTCCTCCAAGGAGGATGGCGGTCCTTGGCGTGAAGTAAAAGGCCGAGATTTGATGAATGGAGTGCCAAGGGAAGTTTTGGTTTCCCAGGAGCAAATTGCCGATAGTTTGGCTGAACCGGTCTCTCAAATTGTCGAGGCAGTATCCGTTGCTTTAGAAAATACCCCTCCGGAACTGGCTGCAGATATTGTTGATAAAGGTATTATGTTGACAGGTGGGGGCAGTCAATTGCTTCGACTGGATGATGTTTTGCGACAGGCGACAGGGTTACCTATTATTGTTGCAGAAAATCCATTGGACTGTGTGGCTTTGGGAACAGGACGTGCATTGGAGGAAATGAAAAAGCTTAGGAATGTTTTAACAACTATGTATTAGTTGTTACGTCAACACAATTGAGAAAATATAAAAAATAGCGTTAATATTAATAAGCAATATACAGTTTGGTATATTGCTCATCTTATATATTAAGTAGCTGGTTTAAAATGAAAAATAACGTAAAAATATTACGATAATGATTCCTATATCCATTCAAATCAAGCAAGCGTTGGCAAAATTAATCTTACCATTCTTATTTGTAATGGCGAGTTTAATCATGTTGCTTGGCCAGGCAAAACCCAAATTAATAGAAGATATACGGTTAAAAGTTATTGATTTTCTTTTGCCTGCCTATGTTTTGGTGGAGAGACCGTTTGATATTGTTCATGGTTTTTTTCTGAATGTTAATACAGTTAAAAATATTTCTCAGGAAAAAAAGAAACTTGAAGAGGAAAATGCGCAACTTAAGGGATGGTATCATGTTGCAATAGGATTGGCAGAGGAAAATGTTGAATTGAAAAATCAATTGCATTGGATACCCGATCCGACAATATCCTATATTACCGCACATGTTGCCGCAGATGGAAGCGGAATTTATCATAAAGCAGTTTTGGTGATGCTACAACCGGGGCATGGCGTGCACGCCGGTGAAATTGCCTTGAGTGGTTTCGGTTTGATAGGTAGAGTGACAGAAATTGGTGATCGTTCTGCCAGGATACTCTTAATCAATGATCTTGCCAGTCGAATTCCTGTTAATTTGATGAGTTCACATGTACAGGCGATTATGGCTGGTGATAACAGTCTTTATCCCAAATTGATTTTTTACCCGGAAGATAAACCTCCAACTGAAGGGGAGAAAGTTTTGACTGACAATAAAGGAAACGCTTTTCCGACTGGAATTCCTGTTGGTTTCGTACATTATCTTGAACCTGGACATCCCGTTGTTGTGCCTTACACTTCATTGGAAAGTCTGAGAATTGTTCGAATTTTTGATTTTAAAAATTATGATATCATTCCACCTGATGCACCGGGACGTGTAAATCTGGCTAAAAAGAAGATGAAAACCAGGCCCGTCGCCAATCCTGAATTACTAGGCCATGATTAGGAATGATTAAAAAAGAAAAATCATCTGAAAGTAAAACACATAAAAGGCATCCAGGGATACGTCCTTCTTTAACGAGGTGTCAAAAAATTGATGCTGTCATTCGTTGGATGGTTCCTTTGGGATTTAATCTGTTTGTAATTTTAATCTTTTCAGTTCCCTTGAATATTCCTGGCCGTAATGAACTTTTATTGGCTATTGTGATATCATCGGTTTATTTTTGGTCAATTTATCGTCCAACTTCCATGCCGGCAATTGGTGTTTTTTTTCTGGGGTTTCTTATTGATCTCCTAAACTTTTCCTCACCTGGTGTTGTGATTTTCATTTTACTCATTGTTTATGGAATGGCAATCACGCAGCGTTTTCGTCTGGCAAGATATAATTTTTTAATAGTCTGGTTAATTTTTTCAATAATTGCATTGAGTGTTTTTTTTATACAATGGCTGTTGATTTCTTTGTTAAGTTTAAAGCTGGTTTCAGTTTCATACTTTATATTTGAGATGGTTTTTGCTATAGGATTTTATCCGCTCTTATCAATCATGTTTACCTGGGCCCATCGTACCATAGCTGATCCCGAACAGGTGTAGAACAACTTGTAAAATGAAGAAAAGATTACCCTATCGTATCAGAAATGTATTGTCAGATACGAATTCGCGACGTGTATTTACGCGGCGGGCAATTTTGATTCTAGCGGCTCAAACAGGGATCTTGTCTTTATTGGCTAATCGTCTTTATAAATTGCAGGTTGTAAATGGCGACCGATATATAAAAATGGCCAAGAAAAACCTTATAAGCAAAAGGTTATTGTCTCCACCTCGTGGACGTATCCTTGATCGTTTCGGGGCCATTCTTGCCAATAACAAGATAAATTGGAGGGCCATGCTTATACCCGAAGAAACAGACAATGTTTCTGATGTGATAGAACGGTTTGCTGATTTAATTTCCTTGGATGAGCATGATTACGCCCGTATACAATGGAATTTGGATCATCAACGTCGTTTTATACCCATTATGTTGAAAGATTTTCTGTCTCGTGACGAAATGACGATTATCGAGGTGAATTCGCCTTCCCTACCAGGTATTGTCATTGATGTGGGCACTAAAAGACTTTATCCATTGGAAGGTTTGTTGGCTCATATTGTCGGTTATGTAGCGCCCCCAAATGATAAAGACATTGCACAGAATACCATTTTGGCGTTGCCAGGTATGCGAGTGGGTCGGTCCGGGATCGAGCAGACTCAGGAAAATGATTTATGTGGAAAGGCCGGTGAGGTTCAGGTTGAAGTAGATTCCGTGGGACATATCATTACAGAATTAGGCCATGTTGATAGTATCCAGGGCCAGGATGTGGCCTTGACCATTGATGTTGAATTGCAAAAGGAAATTTCCTCAATCGTCGCGGACCAATCCGCCAGCGCAGTTATTTTAGATTGTCGGAATGGGGAAGTGATGGCAATGGTCAGTAATCCATCTTTTGATCCTTCCTTATTTGACAGTGGTGTCAGTCATGCACAATGGAAGACCTGGATTCAAGATGAAAGGAGTCCCTTAACAAACAAGGCAGTGGCAGGTTCCTATCCTCCCGGTTCAACCTTTAAACCTGCTGTTGCCCTAGCTGCGCTTGAAGCTTCAACGATTACGGAAAATACGCGTATTCATTGCCCGGGTTATTATGATTATGGGGGAAGCCGGTTTCATTGCTGGAATAAATATGGACATGGGTCACTGGATTTGCATGGTGCCCTAAAATATTCTTGTGATGTATATTTTTACGAGGTTGCCCGCAGGACGGGAATGGAAGCAATTCATGCCACATGTGATAAGCTCGGTTTGGGAGTGGAGTTGCCGATTGAGTTGACTCATGTGCGTTCCGGGTTAATTCCCACTCCTAAATGGCGTGAGTCCCGAGGACATCACTGGAATGTAGGTGATACAATCGTCAGCGGTATTGGACAGGGATTTGTTCATGTAACCCCATTGCAGCTTGCCACTTATGTGGCGAGAATTGCCACGGGTAAAAAAATTGATCCGCATCTTATTAGGAAGCGCAATAATATTTTGGTTCCGCAAGCAGATCCAAACTATTGGCAAAAACTGGATATCAAGCCTGATTTTCTAAAAATGATCAGGTTTGGAATGTATGCTGTAGTCAATGAAAACAAAGGTTCGGGTGCAAAAGCAAAAATGGACTATCATGGTATGTTACTGGCTGGAAAAACGGGTACGGCACAGGTAAAGAGTGTTTCCCGTGCATTGAGAGAAAGTGGCCATTTCAACTCTGCTAATTTGCCATGGAAATATCGTCCTCATGCGCTGTTTATTTGTTTTGCACCTTATGATGATCCACAATATGCTATCTCTTTAATTGTAGAACATGGTAATGCTGCGGCTTCTGTTGCGGCGCCTTTGGCACGTGAGATGATGGTTGCAACATTAAAGTGTGATCCTGCAAAAAATTGGGAAAAAGATCAGTCTAAAAATACAAGAACGGAAACAGGTGATTCAAAACCATCTGAAGTTGAATGAAGTATAGACATAATGGTTTTTGAGAAACGTTTATTAAGAGCAGAACCAAATTTTAGAATTCTGGGCAAGCTTTGGCGAGTTAACTGGCTGTTTGTTGGATTGATCTGCCTTCTTGCAATGGTTGGTTATTTTGCCCAATATTCCGCTGGGGGAGGATCTTCCCATCCTTATGCTCATTCACAATTTGTTAAATTTTGCGTGGGTTTTATAATCATGATAGGGTTGGCGTTAACTCCTCCGCAAATATTGGTAAAACTGGCTTGGCCTCTTTATGGACTGGCTGTAATGTTATTGGTTGCAGTATTGCATATGGGGCATGTGGGTAAAGGAGCAGAGCGCTGGATTATAATTGGCGGTATTGCCTTGCAACCTTCTGAATTAATGAAAATTGCCTTGGTTCTTTTATTGTCCAGCTGGTTTTACAAAATTAGCTGGAAGCAGATGGCAAATCCATTACGCCTGATTATTCCTGCAATCCTTGTATTATTACCTGTTGTTCTTGTATTAAAAGAACCGAACTTGGGCACAGCGGTTATTATAGGTTGTATAGGGGCTGTTATTTTTTTTGCGGCAGGTATGCGCTGGTATTTGATTCTTTTGTTACTAACACCGATCCCGTTTGTCATAAAGTTGGTTTATAATCATTTGCATGATTATCAGAAAGCGAGGATTACCACTTTCATGCATCCTGAAAATGATCCATTAGGAGCGGGATATAATATCATCCAGTCAAAAATAGCATTGGGATCTGGTGGAATGTGGGGACAGGGATATTTGCATGGTACACAGGGGCAATTGAATTTTTTACCAGAAAAACAAACTGATTTCATCTTTACGATGATTGCAGAGGAATGGGGTTTTGTGGGGGGAATCTGTGTTATAGGGTTATTACTGTTAATTATTGTGGGGGGCATGGTTATCGCCATGCGGTCACGTAATCAGTTTGGTCGCTTGCTTGCATTGGGGATCACGATGAATTTCTTTTTTTATTGTGCAGTTAATCTTTCAATGGTTATGGGTGCCATACCCGTGGGGGGTGTGCCGTTACCAATGGTATCCTATGGAGGGTCAGCCCTGCTGACGGTAATGTTTGGATTTGGTCTTTTATTATCTGTACAAGTTCATAAAAATTCAACATTTGGTGAGGATCAATCTTATAAAAAGATATAATAATGACTGGAATATTACCTGCGACAAATAAAATTAGATCTAACTATATTAAAAGTATATATCAGGCTGGAACTGTTAAAATCAGAATAGGGCACTATCCTTTAAATTTACCCAAACGCTATAAAAGTAAGAAACTGGTTATGATGAGTGCCTGTAACCCGGGAGGAAGAATAAAGGCCAAGGGATGGAACAAGCGCATGATGCAAAAACTTTCCTTGTATTTGTCAGGCTATGATTACAGAAAAGGGACAGGAACTTTAAGAAATTTTTCAGAGCCATTATTTATGGTTGTCATGGATCCCAGCAAGGCGATCGTATTGGCAAGAAAGTTTCGTCAAAACGCGATTGTTGTTATACAAGATCAACGATTATCGCGTTTGGTATTTCTGAATTGATTGAATTAGAAAACAAAGTTCACCGCCATTTGAGGCTGAACAAAATTATTTGCATTATGTCCGTCCACGGTTAAAGCCGTTCCAACAATAATACCTATGCGGGTGGAGGGATTATATTCGATTGCTGGTGCAACCTGAATGTCATGGGAGGCACCATTTACTTTACGTTGATAGGAATGGGGTTTATCAAGATATCCTCCTTTTATTCGAGTGCCCTTTGCCCAATCATAAACAAGGTCAAAAGCCATTAACCATTTTTTATCCAGACCGTACTCCAGGGAAAAACCAGTATTGCCAAAAAGTTTTGATCTTGCTTTTCCACGAAATCCAGTATCAGTGCCGTAACTGCTAATATTGCGGAGATTAACGGAATTCAGAGGTTCCCTGCCCATACCCCAAACACGAACTCGAATGGCTTTATCAAATACCTGATATGCGGCTTGGGACTGCAATCCAAATCTCAGCGTATAATTGCCTGTTCCTGCACCGTCCAAATGACGACCAAGATTGTTATAATTGCCTGTTGGAAAGATCATGCCAAGGACAGTAGTTAGGCTAGGTTGGTAATGGGCATCTTCTTGATCAATCCAACGATATTGAATCTCAAAAGGTAAATCCGAGAAATGAACTGTACTAGCTGTTGTGTGACCGTTCCAGGTATAGCGGATCTGGGGCACAATCTGAACTGACAGGCGATCGGTTGCTGCATATTTAACCAATGTATAATTCAGGGTATTATCAGTTCTATGTTTGGAATTCTTGGTTTTTCCATTTGCCTGATAGGCACCACGGCTTATTGTGTTTTGCAAATACGGTTCGATAACAAAAGTCCCGGCATTGACCAATGCTCCGGATGGTGCCAACAAGGAACCCGTATATCTTTGTTCCTGTAAAATTTTGGAACCTGTATCTTCCTTGTTTTCCTCTTGTGTAGCTTCAAGCGCAATGTCGTTCGGGACAGCGTATACGTTTACAGAAGGGTTGAGTAAACCGAAAAAAACAAAACAAAAATAACTAATTTTAATTCTGTTTTTAAGCATACGAAATAGAATACAGGAATTGCTGAAAATTTGAGTCATAAAATGGCTCCTAGTCAGGGATAATTCATAATGCTTCTATAAAATGACCTTATAATTGTTATAAATTATAAGGTTATCAGATAGTTGCTTATTCTATATAGTTCAATCGCTTACGGTTGCAATATTGATGAAAAGTTAAATTTTATCAGATTAAAAAACGATGTTCACGGCACATTGAGGTTGAATGAAATCATTGGTATTATGGCCGTCAACGGTCAATGCCGCACCAGCGATAAGTCCAACGGCCGGTGTAAAGTTATATTCTATACCAGGAGCGATTTGAAAATCATGAGAGGCACCTGTGATATGGCGCAAATAACGCTGGTGATTATAATTTCCCTTAATATGTGTCCCCTGAGCCCAATCATACTGAAAGTCAAAGGCCAATACCCATGCTTTGGTTATTCCAAATTCAAATGAAAATCCGGCGTTGCCAAATAAGCCACCTCTGACTGTGCCTGCAAAACCCTGATCTGTACCATAGTTGCTTATCCCCTTGATATTTCGGTGACCAATAGGTTTTCGACCTACACCCCACCAGCGGAAGCGTATGGCGCGATGAAATATTTCATAGGCAGCTTGGGAATGAAGACCAAAACGTAGGGTATATTGTCCACTTCCAAAAGCATCAAGGGAACGGTTCAACTGATCAAAATTGCCGGTAGGAAAATTCATGCCCAGGAAAGTCGTGAAGCTGGGTCGATAATGTGCGTTATCCTGGTCAATCCAGCGGTATTGAAATTCTACAGGCAAGTCAGAAATATGTACACTGCTGGATGTGGTTTTACCGTTCCAGGCATAATTAACCTGTGGGGTTGCCTGAATGGTCAGATTATCGGTAATGGCGTATTTGATCAAAAGGAAACTGTCCGCTGAATCTGTCCTGTGTTTGCTATTTTTGACACTTCCATCGGATTGATAGGCCCCACGGCTGATTGTAGATTGGAGATATGGTTCCAAAGCAAGGATACCTGCCTTGGTAATGGCACCTGAAGGGGAAAGAAGGGAACCCGTATATCGTTGTTCATCCAATACATTGACACTGTCGGATATATTATTGATTGATGAATTGTTTATATCGGATTTAGATGCATTGCTTGCATATGTGTAATGTGAAGTAAATATCACAGAGATGCAAATTAACGAAAAATTTATTTTAGTATTATTGCAAAACAATAAAAATTGAGATACAGGGGTTTGTATGAAACGACGATGCATCAAAAAATTCCTCAATCAAAGTTATGGGGAAAACAAAAAATTATAACGATTTTTTATGATTAAATAATTTCAAGTGATCAATTAATAGTATTTATAACCATTTGTAATTAGTAAAGATTAAATATTATATTTGTTAAAATGGATTAAAATATTCATTTAATTGTTATCTTAAGATAAAATTGATCACCAATGTAATAAAATTATTCGTATTCATGATATCAATCTATAAAAAAATTTTATTTTAGCAAGAGATAAAAAAAATTTGTTATTCTACATCATCTTTTGGTCGATGACCAACCGTAACATCAAGTTTGATGGTTTTCTTGTTGCGCCTTATTGTCAGTTGTAAATTTGATCCAGGATGTGCAATGGCCACTGTTTTAATAAAAGTACGAATTGTGTCTACATGCTGATCGTCAATTAATTCAACACGGTCATTAATTTTGATTTTTGCCTTGTAGGCCGGGCCATCCAGATCAAGATCAATGATTTTCACTCCATTGTGTCCAGAATCCTCTTCAAGGGTAACACCAAGCCATCCGCGGTCAATAAATCCTGTTTTACATAGTTGAGTAACAATGGGGGCGGCGATTTCAGAGGGGATACCAAAACCAATTCCAACAGAACTTCCGGTAGGGGAAACAATTGCGGTATTCAAGGCGACAACTTGTCCGGCAAGGTTAAAGGATGGTCCTCCAGAATTTCCCGGATTCATTGGAGCATCCAATTGAAAAAAATCGTCAAAAGGGCTGGAACCAATATCGCGACCACGAGCTGATACAATTCCGGCAGTGACGGAAGAACCAAGGCCAAAAGGGTTTCCTGCAGCAAGAATCCAGTCACCAACCTCCACTTTGCGACTGTCACCCCATTGTACATAGGGAAGGGGATGATCGCTATCAATTTTGATGACTGCTATGTCTGTGAGAGAATCATTACCGATAACTTTTGCTGTGAAACGTTTTCCATTCGCAAGATATACTGTTATGTTGTTGGAAGTCCCGATTACATGCGTATTGGTTACTATGATCCCATGGGGATCAATGATAAAACCAGACCCAGCTTCTGTAACCCTACGGTTGCGGGTATGTTGACGTTGCCTGAATTCTTTTTCAAATGGTGTTCCCTTTAAGGAGGGTGGTATATGAATGTTTCTGGATTGTTTTGTATATATATTTTGGGAAACCGAAATGTTAACAACGGCTGGTACAACTTTTTTCACTAGCGGGGAAAAGGTCAGAGGCCCATTTTCTACAAGTGGTGTTGCGGAGGCCGTAAATGTGTCGGATGGAATGACTGTTTTTGATGGTTCGATATCTTTTTTATTTATATCCTGGGCATAGACGGGAAAATTGAATAAAACAATAATGAGATAAGTCTTGAGATTGAGACCTAGCTTTTTTTTTATCTGGTTTGAATATTCAATTGGTACAAACATTATTAATCTATTCAAAAAATTTAAGTTATTAAATAAACTATTATTCGTCATTCATGGGATTTTCTGGCCAGTGATGTTTGGGATAACGCCCCTTCATATCTTTTCTCATATCTTTCCAACCCTCTTTCCAAAAATTTTTCAAATCACTGGTTACTGCTTGAGGTCTATTGGCTGGGGACAGAAGGCAGCATTGTAATCGAATTTGTCCTTTTGCAATAGAAGGAGTATCTTTTATACCATAAAATTTTTGTGCATGTGCTGAAATAATGGGTGCGGGTTGTGTATAATCAATATAAAATTTATTATGATTCAATATAATAAATTCAGGAAATAACCGGTTTAGTTTTTGGCAAATATCATAACCAAGATAGGCTTCGAGAATATTTTTTAAGTCTATTTTTTTTAGATCTTTCAAATTATTGATTTGTGTGATCCAGGGGGATAGCCATTTTTCAATATGTAATTCTAGCTTGTCATCAGTTAAATCCGGAATTTTTTCTTCTGTTAAATATTGTCTTGCCCATGAAGCACGTGACTGTAATTGTTTCGTAGCCTCGTTCCAGTTCAAAGCCTTATAAAAATTGTTTTTAACATAGCCAAGCAAGACCGGATAAGCCTTTTCGTCTGGGGCTATATCGTTTCTGTCTTGTAGAATAAGCCGCCCAAATTTTACTTGTTTTCGGGCAATGACTTTTCCATTGGTTGGGTCAATAGAAATATTTTCTACATGACGGGACCGATTAAGGATAAAATCGGGAAGAATATCGGAATTCATGCGTGCTGCCAGGCAGATTCTGGCTTTTTTCTGAGTATGGATATTTGCAACAATTAATAGTTTTTCCTTTGCCAATATATCTTGTTGAGAAAGATATGCACTGCCACCGCCTGCCAATCGGAATGATCCAATTTCATCACGTTTTTGTGCCAATCGATCGGGAAAAGCGGCGCATAATAATTTGGCAGGATTTCCAAGAGATTTTTGGGTGAGTGGTATTTTTAATCTTTTGCGATATTCCTGGCCTATATGGTGGATACGGTGCCATAATTCCTTATCATGTTGATTATGCGGTAGGGTTTGTAGCCAGTTCAGACGAGTTTGGATATCGCAGGATTGGTCATGATTTTTACGAAAAGGATCACGCTCTTCCAGTAATGCAGCCAGATCGGCCGCCAATGCCTTTTCTTCATTTGAGGTTGCTCTTAACATCATTGACGCCAAACGTGGATGCGCACCGAATTGAATAATTTTTTTACCAAAATCAGTGATGAGCCCTTTTTCATTTAACGCACCTAATAAAGTCAGTATATTGCCGGCCGCCTCAAGAAGGCCATTGGAAGGAAAATCAGGAAAGACCAATTCCTTTATTGAGGTTCCCATAAGGTCTGTCCATGTTTTGCAAATCAATAAGAATTCACTTAATTCACTAGATAATATTTCAGGAGAATCATGCGGGATAAAACTTCGTTCCATCGCTTGGGTCCATAGACGATAGACAACTCCCTCAGCTTCACGTCCAGCCCTTCCGGCCCTTTGATCAGCTGCTGCCCTGGATATTCTTCGTGTTAAAAGTCGTGTTAGTCCAGTGTCTCCGTCCAATTGAGGAGCACGACGAAAACCTCCATCAATGACAATCCTTACGCCAGGAACGGTTAGGGAAGTTTCAGCAATGGAAGTGGTCAAAACTATCCGCCTTTTATCTTTGGCACTGACAGATCGCAAGGCCTTGTCCTGTTCTGTGGAATGTAATTCGCCATACAGAGGAAGAACTTCAGCATCTGGCAATGCAAGCATATTCATTGTGCGATGAATTTCAGCAATGCCTGGTAAAAATACCAGTATATTACCCTGATTTTTGTAATAAACATTCTCTATTTCCGCTGCGGTTATTTTGGGCAGATCTTTTATTGCATGAATATCTCTTTGTCGATGATGTATTGTTACAGGATGTATTCTTGATTTATTTTCAATAATCTGACAGTTTAATATTTTTTGTAGTTGAGACAAGGATGGTGTAGCCGACATTGCGATGAGCCTTAAATCCGGTCTCAGGTTTTTTTGAAGATCACGACACAAGGCAAGACAGAGGTCAGATTCAAGGGAACGTTCATGAATTTCGTCAAAAATAATGGCGGCAACTTGGTCAAGAAATGGATTGTTCAAAAGATGTCTCAAGAACAGCCCATGTGTGACAACCTCTATACGGGTTTTTGAACTGGCCACTTTTTCCATGCGGGTTCTGTAACCTATCGTCTGGCCAATGGTTTCATGATAAAGACAGGCCATCTGTTTTGCTGCGGCTCGGGCGGCAATGCGTCGTGGTTCCAGCATGATAATCCTATGTCCGTTTCGCCATGGAGCCTGTAGTAATGACAAAGGTACAAGGCTTGTTTTTCCTGACCCTGGTGAAGCTACAAGAATACAGTTCTGATGGGTAAGTAGATGATCATGGAGTTCTGGTAAGGTATTCTGTATTGGTAGGGAAATGGGATCAGGTTTAAACATAAGTTGAGACTAGTCGATAAAATGGCTTGGTGACATGAATGATTATTAATTTTGTTTATCTCATCTTTAAGATAAAAATGGAATATTATTGACAGGGACAGGATTAAATCAAGTGCGATTCTGGATTGCTATATTATTGATTGTAATAGGGTTTAACACGCATGTTATTTTGGGTAAAGAAAGCGATAGAATCTTTAAAGCGCATGTTGAGGCGAGTATCATCAGTGAAAGCGATTTCAATGATGATGTTGATCGGTCTTTACTAGCCCTTAAAATCAAACTGGAGCAAGGGTGGCACACTTATTGGCTGAATCCGGGAGATGCGGGAGATCCTGCTTCGTTACAAGTTTCAATCAACCATGATAGAAAAATTATATTTCCAAAAATAGAATGGCCTGTTCCCAAGCGGTTGTTTGAAAAAGGTTTATTGTCTTACATATATGATGGGGGAGTTATTTTACCTTTTTATCTTCATATTCCAGAATCCTATCGTGCCAAAGATCTGCATCTTCATATCAAGGCGACGTGGTTGATTTGTGCCAATATCTGTGTTCCCGTGCAGGCCGAATTTACAATTGATCTACCAAAAGGAAAAATCAATCAGGCAAATGAAGCGATCTTGATTCAAAAATCACTGAATAATAAACCCAGGCCTTTGCAACATAATTTATTCATTACACCAAATGGAAAATTGTGGGGCAATAAAACAGATCCTCTGTTTGATCAAGTGCAGGATGCTTGGTTTATGCCAGAAAGATCGGGATTGATTGATCAAGATCAAAAACAGCATTTTAAAATCAATCCAGAATATTTTGAATTGAAATTGCCCCTATTATCAAAAAAACGGCTTGATCAGTCCTTGGCTGGTATCTTGGCATTGAAGGATTACAATGGCAAGATTCATTACTGGTCAATTCATCCCATAATTAAAAAGAAACCTGTCTCACATATTCTGAATCTATTTTTATTGATCAGCAGTGCCTTTCTTGGTGGGTGCCTGTTAAATTTCATGCCTTGCGTTTTTCCTGTCATTGCCATGAAATTGTTATCCTTAAGTCGTTTGGGAAATAAAAACCGTGCCTATCAATACCGGTCATGTCTGTCATACACGGCAGGGATCTTAAGCAGTTTTACGGGTATATCGCTCATATTTATAAGTCTGCGCTGGATGGGAAAACAGATAACATGGGGTTTCCAGTTTCAATCGGTTTCATTTTTGATAATTCTATGCTGGTTATTATTTATCATTGCCTTAAATCTTCTGGATGTCTTCACGATAAATTTTTCATTTTATTCAAGAACAAATTCATCCTCTTACCTTTCTGATTTTCTTACAGGTATTCTTGCTGTCTTGGTTGCAACACCTTGCACCGCGCCATTTATGGGTATAGCTGTAGCAGCCGCCTTAAATAGTTCAGCCGAAAAAACTTTTTTTATATTTATAGGAATGGGATTGGGTCTATCCTTTCCCTATTTGCTATTGGTTTTTATTCCAAAATTGACCCGTTTTTTACCGAGACCAGGAATATGGATGGAAATATTGAAGCAATTTTTGGCATTTCCCCTATTACTTAGCTGTGTGTGGCTGGTATGGGTAATTTATCAGCATGATCAGTCCATATCTTTATTAACTGTTTTGTTAGGCTGTGTTTTAATTGGATTTGGAGCATGGTTATTGGGTAAAAATCAGCTATTGCGATATAAAACTGCTACACGTGTATTTCAAAGGGTTTCCAGTATCACGCTTATTCTGATTTTCATTTTGTTAGGGGGTATGATCACGGAAATGAATCTTGTGCAATCCTCTAATGAAACAGTGGAAAATAGGGAATATATGGTATTTTCATTAAAGAATGTTCAGCAATTGCAGATTGATCATAAAGCTGTATTTGTTAACATGACGGCAAGTTGGTGTCTAACATGTCTCGTTAATGATAAGGTTGCCTTATCCAACCGAAAAGTAAGAGACTATTTCCATCGTCATCATATTCAATATGTGATTGGTGATTGGACACATCACAATAATGAAATCAGTCGTTTTCTAAAACAGTTTGGACGGGAAGGGGTTCCACTTTATATCTATTATCCTGCCTATGGAAACCCCAGGGTGTTGCCCCAAATCCTGACCCCGGATTTGGTGATAAAAAATATTGAAAATGTTAAAAATTAAAAATCGAAATAATAATTACAAGTAGTGAAACAACTCATAAAGTGATAAATTGCCATTGAAAATATAATAATTATAAATGGATATCAAGGTTTGTACAAATGAAGGTAGGGTTATTCATTCCATGTTACATGGATGCATTGGAACCTGAAGTTGGTATTTCAACTTTAAAGTTATTGGAACGTTTTGATCTGGATATTACATATCCTTTTGATCAAACCTGTTGTGGTCAACCCATGACTAATACGGGGTGTCATAAAGAGGCTGCCGCGACTGAAACCCTGTTTGTGAGGAATTTCTCGCAATTTGATTATATTGTCATGCCATCGGGAAGCTGTACGCATCAGGTTCGTTCCAATTTTGATGCCATCGAACAGACTGATGAGGTAAAACATGTCAGAACGCATACTTATGATCTGGTTGAGTTTCTGCATGATATTCTCAAGATTGATTCTTTTCCCTGGGCGTTTTTTCCCTACAAGGTTGCCATTCATAATAATTGCAATGCATTGAGAGGACTAAGACATGCGAGCATGTCAGAATTGAGGGAACCATATTTCTCAAAACCCAGGGATTTGCTTGAAAAGGTAAGAGGAATTGAATTTGTTGAATTGACACGTCCTGATGAGTGTTGTGGTTTTGGGGGGACTTTTTCAGTTTTTGAGGAGGGTGTTTCAGCAAAAATGGGTCAGGATAAGGTTATGGACCAATATAATAGCGGTGCAGAATACGTAATTTCCGCAGACAGCTCTTGTCTCATGCATCAGCAGGGATGCGCGCAACGGATGAAAATTCCCGTGAAATATGCCCATATTGCACGCGTTCTGAATGGAGATCTACAATGAATGTCAATATTAATTCAGACGTGAATGATGCGGCGCTTCAACATGAAGTTGGCGCAAGGGGCGCGGTTGTCAAAGGTAATAAACCCATAGATCAGCTTGAAGCCGCCAATCGCTTTATCGCTGCGCAGGCCCACGAGAAAATGCATGATAACCGTTTATGGGATTTACGTAAAAAGCGTGATGCGCAAATGCATCTTATCCCAGAATGGGAGGAACTTAGACAGTTGGCTTCGGATATCAAGGAGCACACGCTTGATCATCTTGCTCATTATCTCGAAATGTTTGAAAAAAATGCCAAAGATAATGGTATTCATGTTCATTGGGCGCAAAATGCTGAAGAGTGTAATTCGATTGCCATCGAGTTGATGAAAAAACGCCAGACCAAAATTTTAGTGAAAAGCAAATCCATGCTTGGGGAAGAATGTGGTTTGCGAAAGGCTGTGGAAAAGGAGGGGATCAACGTAATTGAAACGGATCTGGGTGAACGGATCCAGCAATTGGACAATGAGGATCCAAGTCATGTTGTTGTTCCGGCTGTTCACAAATCCCGTACGGATGTTTCCAGGGTTTTTACCAAAACTCTCGGGGCACAGGCGGGCAATAATGATATACATTATCTTGCCGAAACCCAGCGCGAAACAAATCGTCCCTTGATCCTGAAAGCCGAAGCTGGCATGACAGGAGGAAATTTTTTGGTTGCTGAAACGGGTGCGGTGGTTGTTTGCACGAATGAAGGGAATGCCGATCTTTCTGCCAATACACCCGGGATGCATATTGTAACGGTCGGAATTGAAAAAATAGTTCCAGGGCTTGAACATCTGGCAGTATTCATTCGTTTATTGTCACGTAGTGCGCTAGGTTCCCCAATAACACAATATACATCTTATTTCCGGGGGCCCAGACATCATGGCGGGGAAATGCATGTCATACTGGTCGATAATACGCGTTCCACCCGTTTAGCTGACAAGAAATTCAAGGCAGGCTTGAAATGTATACGCTGTGGTGCCTGTATGAACACATGTCCCGTGTTTCGTCGTAGTGGTGGATTAAGTTATGGAAGTACCTATGCAGGGCCAATTGGTTTGATACTTAGTCCGGGATACAATGCACATAAATTTCGTAATCTTCCCTTTGCCTCAACCTTGAATGGCAGTTGTTCCAATGTCTGTCCTGTTAAAATCAATATTCATGAACAAATTTTTGAGTGGCGAGAGACATTGGCAGAAAAGGGTGAATTGTCACTTGCAAAAAGAATATTGATGCAGGCCGCCGGGAAAATTTTGGGCAATCCAGCCCTGTACAGGGCCGCGATAAAAAATGCCGATCGGGCATTGAAATATCTCCCACATTTTATTGTTTACAATAACCTCAATAAATGGGGAAAGCAGAGAGATTTGCCACCTGCACCCAAGGAGACCTTTCATGGCTGGTATGAAAAGAATTATCTGAAAAAGGAAAGTGTTAATGAATAGTCGTGATATCATTTTGGGCAAAATCCGCAAGGCCTGTGTTGATGAATATGTTAAGCCTCCTTCTGTTCCCTTTTTTCACCAGAATGATCCTGATTTGATAAAAAAATTTAAGAAAGTTTTTGAGCAGATGGGGGGTGAATTACTGGAAAATCATGCCGATAATCCTTTTGAGTCGATTTATGAAAAACTTTCAAACGCAAAGAATATCTGTTCTGTTGTTAGGGAAATAAAGGGTGATTATAATATAACGGATCAAACGCCTCCGAATAGTTTGCATGA
This sequence comes from Commensalibacter sp. B14384M2, assembly GCF_016101865.1. Classification (NCBI taxonomy): domain Bacteria; kingdom Pseudomonadati; phylum Pseudomonadota; class Alphaproteobacteria; order Acetobacterales; family Acetobacteraceae; genus Commensalibacter; species Commensalibacter sp. B14384M2. The sequence goes on from NZ_JACFPS010000001.1 coordinate 365,738, forward strand.
TATTGACTATGCAGTTGTCAGGGCAAGTTTTGGTGTGGCTGAAACAGGATCTGTTTGTCTTACCGAAAAAGATCTGGTTGTAAATACTTTAGGTTATTTGCCGCAACATCTGGTCGTTTTATTGAACAGCTCCGAAATCGTGGAAAACCTGCATGATGCGTATGCACGTCCGGAATGGAGGCGAAATCATTATGCAGCACTACATACAGGTCCCTCGGCCACCGCAGATATTGAAGGGGTATTGATCCATGGCGCCCAGGGTGTACGTTCATTTTCCTTGTTATTGCTTTAGAATCTAGTATTTTTTGGAAATGGCTGATTGAGGCAGTGTTCCCAATACCCCAACAGGATATTTACCTTTAGTTGAAGAAACAGGTTGTGTATCATGGACTGGGGGTGCGGCAGATTCATTGTTGGGAATGCCATCAGGGAAAACAGCATTTAAATCTGCGTTTGAAGCAGAAGGTTTGTTGGTGGCAGGTGCTATAGTCCTGTGATCGGGAGGGAACATATCATGTTTTACAGCGGTTGAAGATGCCTTATCATTCAAATCCTGTGTTTTAATTGAGTCTGAAATTGGTGTGCCTGTGGCATCAACAATCCAGGGCTCCAAATGATTGCGAATTTGATATTCTAGTTCCACATTGACATCTTGCATCATTTTTTGGGTAATATCATATAAATTTGCTCGACTATCTAAGTCTCCCTTATTATGATCAGTCTGGTATGTATGATTTGTACTGACCTGAATTGAGCCAACTTTTCTATTATTGTTGTTATAAATATCAAGACGAATATCAATTTGCCCGTAAACGGCATCATCATTGTTTTCTTGCAAAGAAGCTCGGCTGATTGTAAATATAGCCTTTCCGGATGTGCCTCTTGCTTTAAGACGATTATTAACCATGTTATTCAAGGCCATGGCGGGAGGGGTCGGGCTTAAATTGGAAATATCCCTTGGATATTGATTTGCGTTAGAATGATCCTGTATGCTTATTTGTCCAACATTCAGGAATATAGGGGTTAGATAATCATATGTTAGTGGTGCATATTGAGTGGTATCTTTATGTGCACAAGCTGATAATATCACGACCGGACTAATCCATAAAAATGCAGATAAATAAAATTTAAATCGATATGATAACGATTTGCGTAATTCGAATGACATGACAACCCCTTGATATTTATAAATTCATTAATTGCTGGTTACGTTAAAACAGGTTAATTATACGTATATATTTAACCTGTTTATCATGATATAATCCTATTCCAAAATTTAGTCATGATAACAAATCTTTTGAAAAAATTATATCATATTACTATTCCAATTTTATGAATGATATAATTTGTTTAGAATAAAATATGACAATGATTATGATAATAGAGAGTTAAAAGCTTATTTGTTTGAAACAATACGAAGAAATCATAATTTTATTAGGTGTTATTTATTAAGACAGTTTTTTATCTGTTTTTTGGTTATTTAAAAATTAAAAAGTGAATATTATAATTAGTAAAAATTCTATAGAATTCACATTTGTTTATATTCAACAAATAGAAAATTTTAACATTATTTTGAATTTGCTTATTAATCGATATTATTTTTATTAGATTTCTTTACGAGAAAAAATAAAATCGTAACAGCAAAATTCGCATGTCATGATAATTTTTTCATTTTCTGCCATGCTATCAAGTTCATCTTTGGAAAAATTGTTCAAGACCTCTTGTAACCTTGATCGGGAACAACGACAACCATAAGCGACACTTTTCGGCTTGCCAACAGAAAATTCCAAACTGTTGAAAAGACGATAAAGTAATTTTTCTGAAGCCAGATTTTTATCAAATAACTCTGAAGCTTTTAAAGTGTTGGCTAAAATACATATTGTTTCCCATTCTTTTTCATCATTTTCAGTGGTTGGTTTCAAAACGATTGAATTTTCATGGGCAATTTTTTCAAGAATTAGGCCGCCAGCTTGCCATTTATTTTGATAGCATTCGCAATATAATTGAATTGAATAGGGAAACTGCTCACTATTTTCAAAATAGTGACTGGCCATTTCTGCAAGTGTTTCTCCTGTCAGTTCAACCATCCCCTGATAATTGTCTTTTTTGTCTTGTTGGTCTACGGTCAGAACGAATAATCCTTTTTTCAAAAGTGTTTTTGCTGATGCATTTTCAGTAAAATCATTTATTTTGTCTTTGTCATAACGAATATAGAAGCGTAGCTCGCCTTTATGGGTACAATCAGCAACCAACATTGACACGACTCCCTCTCCCTTGATTTGCAAAGAAAAAGATCCCTCAAATTTTAATGATGAAGCCAGGCCAGCAACTAATGACAAAGCTTCACCTCCCAGTTTGGTGATACAGTCTGGGTAGTTGTGGCGTTCAAGAATGGAATGAGCTACAGGTCCCAAACGAATGAGCCTTCCTCTTGCCGAAGAGAAGAAAAAAGGCGTAATTCCCTTGCCGTAGGTAATATCTGGAACATTGGGTCGATCATTATTGGAATGATGAAGGTTTTTCATGGTTATCTTCTCAAGAAAAAAGCGAATAGCCGAGAAATCTTTTTTGAAAAGATAGGCTAAATATTGTCTATTTCAAGAATGGAATTAACGGGAGCCGTAATCACGCCAATTATCACCCATCAAAGCCCAAATCAGAATGGCTTTGTGTGCATGAAGACGATTTTCAGCTTCATCGAAGACAACTGATTGTTTACTTTCAAAAACCTCAGCGGTTACCTCTTCACCGATATGGGCAGGCAAGCAATGCATGAAAATGGCATCATGGGCGGCTAGTTTCATTAAATCGAGATTAACTTGATAAGGATGCAATAATTTCAAGCGTTGTTGTTTTTCAGAATCATTATCAGACATGCTAACCCAGGTATCGGTAACAATACAATCCGCATCTTTAACTGCCTTTTTTGGATCTGTGGTCAGCTGAATGTCTGCCCCCATTTCTTTGGCCCATGACAGTATGGTTTTTGAGGGTAATAAATCGGGTGGGGTGGCTAATTTAAGAGTAAAATCAAATTGTGCGGCAGCTTCAATGAAAGAATTTGCAACATTGTTACCATCGCCAACCCAGGCAATTACACGTCCCTTGATAGGACCTTTATGTTCTTCAAAGGTCATGACATCAGCCATGACTTGTCCAGGATGCGAGGCGGGAGTCAGTCCGTTAATAACGGGGACTGAACTTAATTGTGCCAATTCGGTCAAATGTTCGGTACAGCCTGTTCGAAGAACTATGCCATCCACAAATCTTGAAAGAACGCGGGCAGTATCGGCAATGGTTTCGCCCCGGTCAATCTGCATTGTACTGGTTGATAAAACAATCGGATTACCGCCCAGTTGATGAATTCCCACCTCAAAAGATACGCGTGTACGGGTTGAAGGTTTGGAAAAGATAAGTGCGATTGAACGTCCTTTCAGAGGTTGGGCAGGATGTGAGGGATATTTTCTATCTTCCTGCATTCCTTTGATTTGAGAGGCAAGGGTGATTATATCTCTTAAATTTTGTTTACTAATATCTTTGAGTTCTAAAAAGTGTTTTATTTTTTTGGATTGAGAAATAATTGGGTTATTCATAGAAATTACTCATTGAACAGATTTCAGGTTTTTACGTAATTGCTCGGCAGCATTTCTTAACCGGTGAATACCATCCAGGCATTCCTCCTTGGTTATAATTAGGGGAGGAATTATGCGAATGACATTATTTCCTGCCAATACGGTCAGTAGATTTTGCTCTAGGGCCGCATTTTGTATCTCGTTTGCAGGAATGGCTCCCTTTAATCCCAATAAAAGACCTTTTCCGCGAACTTCAGCGTAAACATCTGGATAAATCTCGGTTAATTGTTGCAGTTGTTCCTTTAGATACAGTCCTGTTTCCCGTATATTTTTCAGGAATCCAGGTTTCAATATGATATCCATAACTGCATTTCCAGCCGCACATGCAAGAGGGTTTCCTCCAAAGGTTGATCCATGCGTTCCAAAGGTCATGTGTTTGGCGATTTTTTCCTTGGCAAGAAAAGCGCCCATGGGTACGCCCCCGGCGATACCCTTTGCCAATGAAAGAATATCAGGTTCAATATCTGTCCATTGATAGGCAAAAAATTTACCTGTTCTGCCAACTCCGCACTGAACTTCGTCAAATCCTAGGAAAAGATCATTCTCATCACAAATTTGTCGCAATGCCTTTAGAAAATCAGGAGAAATAACAGTGATTCCACTTTCGCCTTGTATGGGTTCGATCAGAAATCCTGCCGTATTCTGGTCAATGGCTTCTTTTACCAGGTCAATATCATGTATTGGAATATGTTTGATTCCAGGTATTTTAGGCCCGAAACCCTCCAGATATTTTTGATTGCCTGTCGCATTCAAAGTTGCAATAGTTCTTCCATGAAAAGCGTGATTAAAACAGATGATATCTGTTCTTTCTGGATGGTTGTTTTTATATTGGGCGCGACGAATAGCCTTTATGACTCCTTCGTTTGCCTCTGCCCCAGAGTTGCAAAAAAACACACTGTCGGCAAAACTTATTGCTATTAATCTTTCGGCTAATTTTATTGCCTGAGGAATTTGGTATAAATTGGAAACATGAATGACTTTTTTTGCCTGTTCCGAAATGGCTTTACATAAAAGGGGATGATTATGACCTAGAGATGATGTTGCAATTCCAGCCCCGAAGTCCAGAAATCGTCGCCCATCAACCGTAAAAAGCCACACGCCGTTTCCATGGTCAAAGGCAAGGTCTGCACGATTATAGGTGGGCATCAAAGCGGAAATCATAATCTCTCTTGTCGATTTTATTGAAGGAAACAGACATAATTAATGATTGAGAAAAAAAAGTCAATTTATTCCTAATATAATCAAGGGTAATTGATTGGATAATGTTTAAAGGGAAGTGATGCAAATCATGTCAAACAGGATACAGCTTCCTGACTTAAAAGAGTATGCACTGAATTATCTTGCCCGTTATAATAATACCGAGGCAGGATTGGTTAAACTTTTAAGGCAGAAAGTCAATCGTTGGATTAAACAAATTCAAAAGGAGGACGATCAAGATTACGATGAAATTCTCAAGAAGGCATACGATAAGATTGATCAGATTGTCAATGAATTGAAGCAAAATGGCGGTATTAATGATGACAGATTTATTTTTTCCAAAATGCCATCCTTGATCCGTGCGGGTTGTTCCAAAAAACAAATTCAGGGACGTTTTATACAAAAGGGAATCAATCCCTCCTTAATTCAGTCCTCCTTGCAAGAATATCATGATGATCATCTTGAGCTGCTATCCGCTTTGGCCTATGCACGGAAAAGGAAGATTGGACCATTTCGTCAGCGTTTGTTAAAAAAAACAGCTGAACTGAAGGATCGTGAACAAATGATCCTTGCAAGGCGTGGATTTTCGTTTACAATCTCAAAAGAAGTTTTATCGATGACCCATGCAGAGGCAGAAGAATGTATCAATAAAATACGTTCTTTATAGGGGAAAATGAAATCAGGATTTTTTGTTCGCGTCTTAATCATGTTTTTTGGAATTCTACCCTTGCTGGCTGCCTGTGGAGGGGGAAGAAGCTATCATGGCTCCTTGCAATGCGCACCCTATGCCCGCAAGATCACTGGTGTTGAACTTCAGGGGGCAGCCTATAGTTGGTGGTATCAGTCAAGAGGGAAATATTATAGAACCAAAAGGCCAGAACCGGGGGCAATATTGGTTTTTCGTAAAACTTCCAGATTACCTTATGGGCATGTTTCTGTCGTAAAAAAACTTCAGGATTCACGCACGATTATTGTTGATCATGCCAATTGGGAAGCGCAGAGAATTGATCACAAGGCGCCAATTATAGATGTTTCATCACGTAATGACTGGTCTTTGGTAAGGGTTTGGTGGGCTCCTACGGGAAAAATCGGGATCAAGCGATATGCGACTTATGGTTTTATTATTCCCAACAAGTCGTGATCGAGGCAACAAAAAACCGCGTGATTTGCAATTTGGTGTTAAAAGTAAAATATAGTATGATAATTTTAATTAAATTATGATATTTCCTGTGTTTAAGTTAGAAAAAATCGATTGAATTTTCCGAAAATTGTCTGCATGTGTAAGTTGTGTAAGGAATAAATATATTATGGGCAGTATGAGTATTTGGCATTGGCTGATTGTATTGATTGTGGTTTTGCTGGTTTTTGGATCAGGAAAGATTTCAACATTAATGGGGGATCTGGCCAAGGGTATCAAGATTTTCAAGAAAAATATTGCCGACGATGAAACCTCTTCTCCACAAAGCAAGACAATTTTGCCAGATGTCGACAACAAAGGGGATACCTCTGTTTCCTTTAACGATAATAAGGAAAAAAACCCTGTATCATCCGAAACACAGAAATAAGGTTTTGTTGTTTCAGAAGAGGTTTTAGATTAATAACGAAAGAAAATTTGCCGTTTATGACGACTATCTATACAAACGGACAGGCAATTCCGCTATCAGCCCGGGGTTCTGTAACAGCTTTGGGCAATTTTGACGGTGTGCATCGTGGGCACGCTTATTTATTGGAGACTTTAAAAAAACAGTTTCCAGACCGTTCTTTATCTGTAGTAACTTTTGAACCTCATCCAAGACAGCTTTTCGAAGGCAGGGAAATTTCATTTCGATTGACGAATGCAGATGAACGAAATGCAGCCTTGTCCGCTCTGGGTGTTGAAAATATTTTTCAGATAACATTTGATCAAGAATTTGCTGCGCTAGATGCAAAGAATTTTATTCATCAAATTCTTTATAAATCATTCGGGATTTTTCATGTGGCTTGCGGTGAGGGTTTTGTATTCGGGCACAATCGTCAAGGAAATACCGATTTTTTGATTTCTGAAGCGGATAAACTGGGTATTGGCGTTACGATTGTAAAACCTTTGCGGGAAGAGGGAACGGTGATTTCTTCCAGCCTTATCCGTTCCTGTCTGAAAAATGGTAATCCTGAAAAGGCTGCCCATTATTTGGGTAGGATCTGGTGCATTCAGAATATAGTGGAGCATGGGGATAAAAGGGGCAGGACAATTGGTTTTCCAACTGCGAATTTACAGTTGGGGGAACAGGTAGAGCCCAAATGCGGGGTTTATGCGATTAAAATTCAGTTGGCCAATGGGAGAATGCACGAAGGAGTGGCCAATCTCGGATACCGTCCAACAATTGGAAAACAGACCAGAGCCTGTCTGGAAGCCCATTTGTTTGATTTTAACCAGGATATTTATGGTCAAAAGATTACGGTTTATTTGTATCATTTTATTCGTGATGAAAAACGTTTTAGTGATTTGAATGAATTGAAAAAACAAATAGCCCGGGATGCAAATAATGCGAAAGAATTTTTTAAAATAAAAAATGACTCTGTTAATTCCTTGTAAAAAAGAATTATTAATAATGATAAATTTTATTTTTTAGAAATTGGTTTTATTTTATAAAATCAAATATTGTCTTAATCTACTTTAATTTTACAGTTAGAACGAAATCATGGCTGAATCCAAATCTACCGACCTGTATAGAGATACAGTTTTTTTACCTTCAACCTCATTCCCAATGCGTGGGCGGTTACCTCAACGGGAACCTGAAATTTTGGAACGTTGGAAAAAAATAGGATTGGATGAGGCCATTATCCGGCAATCGGATCAACGGATTTTGGAAGGGAAAAAGGTCTTTACCCTGCACGATGGCCCTCCCTATGCCAATGGACATTTGCATATCGGACATGCGCTTAACAAGATTATCAAGGATGTGATTAATCGTTCCCATCGTATGAATGGTGAGGTTGTTCGATATATTCCCGGTTGGGATTGTCATGGTTTGCCCATTGAGTGGAAGGTAGAAGAGAAATATCGCAAGGCAGGTAAAAACAAGGATGATATTCCGGTATTGCAATTTCGGGCAGAATGTCGCAGCTATGCCCAAAACTGGTTGTCAATTCAATCATCCGAATTTCAGAGACTTGGGGTTCAGGCAGAGTGGGATCACCGATATGCAACAATGGATTTCAGTTCAGAGGCAGCCATTGTTGAAGAAATTGGTCGTTTTCTATTAAATGGCAGTTTATATCGTGGCCTGCGTCCGGTTATGTGGAGCCCGGTTGAAAAAACAGCTCTGGCTGAGGCCGAGATTGAATATCACGATCATACATCGGCAACTATATTTGTAGCTTTTCCTTTTGTCAAAGATCCAACCCCCCAGCATTTATTGGAAAATGTCTCGGCTGTTATCTGGACAACGACTCCATGGACAATTCCTGCGAACCGAGCCATAGCTTACAATAACGATATAACCTATCAAATTATCAGTGTTAAAGCTGTTAACGCTGATTCCCACGTGTCCATTGGAGCCAATTTTCTTATTGCACAGGATTTGCTGACCTCATTTTGTGAACAGGCAGGTATTACGGAATTCAAGGAAGAGGCATCGCTTGAAGGAAACGTGTTGGCAGGTGCAGTTGCAGCGCATCCCTTGCGGGGAAAAGGCTATGATTTTGATGTCCCTTTATTAGCAGGCGAGTTCGTCACGACTGAAGCGGGAACAGGATTGGTTCATTGTGCTCCCGCACATGGTGAAGATGATTTTTATTTATGTCAGCAACATCAAATTGGTGTAACGGAATATGTTGAAGATGATGGGCGCTACGCTTCGGATGTCCCTCTATTTGCCGGTATCCATGTTTTCAAGGCGGCTGAAGCTGTCTGTGAAGAGTTAAACTTATCCAGAGATGAGGCAAGGAATGCAAACAAACCATTTACTGGTCTTGTTGCCCAATCCTCCATCGTGCATTCTTATCCTCATTCCTGGCGATCACGGGCCCCGATTATTTATCGGGCTACCCCGCAATGGTTCATAGCAATGGATGATAAGAGAAAAATTCGTGAGAATGCATTGTCAGTTCTAGAGGATGTTACATTTGTTCCCGCACAAATCCGTAACCGTTTAACCAGCATGATTGCCTCGCGTCCCGACTGGTGTATTAGCCGGCAACGTGCCTGGGGTGTGCCAATCGCCGTTTTTGTCAATAAGGCAACCCGTGAGGTTTTAAGGGATGCTGAAGTTATGCAACGGATTGTAGAAGCTTTCAAAAAAGAAGGTGCAGATGCATGGTATAATTCTTCTCCCTCGCGTTTTCTTGGTGAAAATTACAATAGTGAAGAATATGAACAGGTGTTTGATATTGTGGATGTTTGGTTTGAAAGTGGTTCAACGCATGCTTTTGTCCTGGGTAGGGACAAACTTGATTTTCCTGCGGATTTGTATTTGGAAGGTTCCGACCAGCATCGTGGTTGGTTCCAGTCATCGTTGCTAGAATGTGTGGGAACACGTGGAGTTGCACCTTACAAGGCCATTGTCACTAATGGATTTGTAATGGATGAACAGGGACGTAAAATGTCAAAATCCCTCGGTAATGTTATTGCACCCCAGAATGTCAATGATGAACTTGGTGCAGACATTTTGCGTTTATGGGTAATGAACTCTGATACGAATGAAGATCTTCGAATTGGAAAAGAGATTTTAAAACAGCAAGGTGAATTATACCGACGTTTAAGAAATACGTTACGTTGGGTTCTTGGAGGTTTGGAAGGGTTTTCAGATAAGGAAAAACTTGATTATGAAGATCTTCCCGAACTTGAGCAATGGGTTCTGCATCGTATTTATGAAATGAATCAGGTTATTCAAAAAGCTATTCATACTCATGAATGGGTTGGGGTTTATCCTGCTTTACACTATTTTTGTACAAGTGATTTGTCGGCTTTCTATTTCGATATTCGCAAGGATTCACTTTATTGTGATAAAAAAGAGAATATACGCCGTAGGGCGGTTCGAACCGTATTGGATGTTTTGCATAGATGTTTATGCACTTGGTTGGCACCGGTGTTATGCTTTACTGCAGAGGATGCATGGACTGCTCGCTTTGGTGAGAATGCGACTGTTCATTTGGAAGAATTTCCTCTCATACCTGTGAAATGGTTGAATGATGATCTGGCAAAACGTTGGATTCAATTACGTTCTATTCGTCGTATCATTACGACGGAAATTGAAAATATGCGTCGGGAAGGGATTATCAAGTCTTCGCTCCAAGCTGCTGTAGAATTGAATTTTTCAGAGGAAGAAGCCGCCTTGTTCGGTCATTATGACTGGGCTGAACTGGTTATTGTGTCCCGGGTTGATATCAATATTATACCGGGTTCGGCATCTTTATATTCAGTAGAAACCAAACAGGGTGGAGAGGGTCATGCCGCACCTCGTATTCGGGTAGCAACAGGATATAAATGTGCACGTTGCTGGAAAGTTCTCGATGAAGTGGGAGGCAATTCAAGTTATCCAGAATTGTGCTTGCGTTGCATTGATGTTGTTTCGTAATATTTGGTTTAGGGATTTTCATGAATAAAAGTTCCGTTGTCATGCAAGTTAATCATTTGAAAAAATGGTATTGGGGATTGGGAATGCTGTTTCTGATATTCTTGCTGGACCAGATCAGCAAATACTGTATTCTCAATATAGTAAATTTGCCCCAAAAAGGTTCTATTCCCGTGATTCCATTTTTCAACTTCACTATGGTATGGAACAGGGCAATTACTTTTGGCATGTTGGGTCAGTTTGGTTCATGGGGATCCGTTATTTTTTCTGTTTCCGCTTTTGTGATTGCGGCAAGTTTATTCATATGGATGATTCGTGCCCGTAAAATCTGGGTTATCATGAGTCTGGGTGCCATTGTTGGCGGAGCGTTGGGAAATATCTTAGACCGTTTGCGCTTTGGCGCAGTGGTTGATTTTATTCACTTTCATGTTGCAGGGTGGTCATGGTATGTTTTCAATGTTGCAGATGGCGCAATTGTTTGTGGTGTGATTATCTTGTTAATGGATGCTTTTTTTGGTTGGGAAGAATAGTTTAATATGATACGAAATAGATTCATATTATTAACTATTATTGCTTTTACGGATTTTGTTAAGGAATAAGACGGATGATAATGCGTAAATCAGGTTTGAAATTTTTATTGCCCATGGGATCCCTAATCGGTGTTGTTGTCTTGCTTTCTGCCTGTTCCGGTCAGGATGTTTCCCGTGCATTTGGTATCAAAAGATCAATGCCTGATGAATATACCGTTACGACTCGCGCGCCTTTATCAATGCCACCTAATGATAGTTTGATGAAGCCTGATGAAAATGGAGTCAGACCTCAAGAACAGTCCATACGTCAGCAGGCACTGGAAATTCTTTCTCCCGATGTTGCCTTGGAAGGCATGAAAGATGTTCCAAGCCAGGGTCAAACCCGGTTGATTCAGGATGCCAATCAATCAGCTGATCAGGAGCGTCATAATGAGTTGGTCACGCAGAATGGTTTTGTTGACCAGGTCATGTTCTGGAAAAATGGCAAGCCTTCAGATTTGGCTGTTGACAGTGCGGCTGAAAATAAACGATTGCATAATAACTTGAGTTTGGGTTTGCGTCCTGATGACGGGGCAACACCAACAACGACGCAAAAATAGGTTTTTTGACAAAAGAGGGTTATAAAAAAAATTTGCAATTCTCCAAGTCATTATTAGAATAATGATTATTCGCCCTTTATCCGAACATACAGTTAATTTAATTGCTGCAGGAGAAGTTATTGAGCGTCCTGCCGCCGTTGTTAAAGAACTTGTGGAAAACGCGCTTGATGCAGGGGCAGGCAGAATTGAGATCAATCTTGATAACGGTGGTATTGATCATATTCAGGTCATTGACAATGGTTGTGGAATAGAGGCTGCCGACCTGCCTCTTGCAGTTTCAAGACATTGTACTTCAAAATTGTTTGAAGATGATCTTGTAAATATTAAAACATTGGGATTTAGGGGGGAAGCTCTGCCTTCCATTGGGGCCGCCGCCCGATTGAAAATTATTTCGCGTGTCAAATCGGCGGAAAGTGCGTGGCAGATCTCGGTTGAAGGTGGTAAGATTGTAAACCCTAGTCCGGCCGCTGGTCAAATGGGAACACAAGTTGTTGTAGAAGATTTATTTTATGCGCTTCCTGCACGACGTAAATTCTTGAAAACCGCTCGAGTTGAATATAATCGGTGTGAAATGATTATACAGCGTTTGGCCATCTCTCACCCCGATGTTTCATTCACTGTTATAAAAGATGGTAAGACCGTTTTGAATCTACCGATTCAATCGCAAAAAGATCGTATTTTGGCAGTGTTTTCTGATATTCATGACGAAGAACTGATTATGTTGAATTTCGATCGGGGGGATTTGAAATTATCCGGTTTCATCAGTGCTCCATCTGTAAATCGGGCAACAACAAATGGTCAAATTATGGTTGTTAATGATCGGCCTGTTGCTGATCCAGTAATGCAAATGGCTATTCGTGTTGGTTATCGTCAAGTTCTTGAAAAAGGACGTTATCCTGTTGCCGTACTTTTTCTGCAGCTACCTTTGGATCAGGTAGATGTGAATGTACACCCTGCCAAAACTGAATTGCGTTTTGCTGACGAAGCTGCAGTTCGAGCCTTGATAATTGGTAGCATTCAAAAGAGTCTGGCTATTGGTGCGGGAGTTGCAAATGTTAATCCTGAATCTTTGCACGTTTTTCCCATCACACAATATCATCCCAAAAAAGCTTCTATTCAATATCCCGCGTATCAGCAAAGAATGGGTATAAACAATAAAGAATTTATTCAAGAAGAAGATGCATGTGCCGGGGACAGTTTTGAATTGGGAGCAGGATTATCTTTCAAGGATGTTGGCGATACGTTATCAAGATTCCCTGATGAAAAATATCAAAAAACTACTGCAACCTTGCCTTTGGGATTTGCCGTGGCACAAATTTTCAAAACGTATATTGTTTCGGTAACAGAACATGAAGAATTTGTCATTGTTGATCAGCATGCAGCTCATGAACGTTTAACTCATGAGGCATTACGTCAACAGTATTTAGAGGCTGGAATACAAACACAGCCTTTACTCATACCGGAAGCAATTGAATTTTCTGCTGTTCATTATCGTTGTCTTATGGGTTTTAAGGACAGTTTGGCCGATTTGGGAATAGAAATAGAATCTTTTGGTGAAAAAACGATTCTGGTCAGGGCTCTACCACAACTTTTGGGAAGCATTTCCGCACAGTCGCTTTTGATTGATCTTGCCGAAGAATTGCAGGATAAAGAACAGATGTCGGTTAATGATATTGAATCCGTCCATACCCAACTTGATGCTATTCTTGCCAGAATGGCATGTCATAACAGTGTAAGGGCAGGCCGCTCTTTGAATGAGGAAGAGATGAATGCCCTTTTACGTCAGATGGAGGCCACTCCAAGGGCAGGAACCTGTTCACATGGAAGACCGACATGGCTGAAATGGAGCAAAAAAGATATGGAAAAATTATTTCATCGCTCTTAATAAATTGATATTAAGGAAAAATTAATTTTAAGTAATATTGACAAAAATAAAAACTTTCTGGGCAATATGGTCAGAAAGTTGTATATAATCGAACAATTGTTACGTTTAAATAGATTAAAAAAGAGAATACCGTGCATTCAGTACTGCTTACATTAGTAACGTATTTGCCTTTGCTTGGGGCTTTGGTCATCTTTCTTATGCGTGGATCCTTTGAAGAGGTTGCACGTACTTCCCGTTGGATTGCTTTATGGACAAGTATCATAACATTTGGTCTGTCAATTGTTATGTGGAGTGAATTTCATCCTCGACACGATGGATATCAATTTGAAATTCAAAATTCATGGATTTCGGGATTTGGTGTTTCCTATCATGTTGGCGTGGATGGGATCAGTTTATTTTTTATTATCCTATCAACTTTATTGACCCTGATTGGAATAATGGCCGCATGGCAGATGATCACGGATCGTATCCGTGATTATATGGTTGCTATTCTTGTGTTGGAAACGACATTGGTTGGCCTGTTTTCCGCCCTAGATATGGTTGTATTTTACTGTTTTTATGAAGCGACCCTGCTGCCAAGCAGCATGTTAATTGGAATCTGGGGAGGTCCGAAACGGATTTTTGCCTCTTTGCAATTCTTTCTATTCACGTTTGCTGGTTCTTTATTTATGATGATTGGGATTTTGTGGATATGGGTGAATACAGGTACCACGGATATTCCCGTTTTAATGCACGCATCTTTCTCACCTGCTGTCCAGGGGTGGTTATTGCTGGGTTTTATCCTCGCGTTTGGAGTCAAATTGCCTCTCTTTCCTCTGCATGCCTGGTTACCAGCCGCATATGTTGAGGGTCCGGCGTCGACCACCTTGCTGGTTTCTGGCGTCATGTCTAAGGCAGGCGCCTATGGATTATTAAGATTTTGTGTTTTAATGTTGCCTGAGGCATCTCACCGTTATGCAATGCTGATTATGGGATTGGGTATATGTGCGATTATTTATGGTGCAATAATCGCTTATAAACAAACAGATATTAAACGGATTATAGCCTATTCATCATTTTCTCATATGGGTCTTATTGCCATAGGATTTTTCTCTCTGACACCAGAGGGAATTGATGGCGCCTTATTACAGGTTCTTACTCATGGGGTAACTATTGCTGCACTTTTTTTATGTGTTGCCGCTGTCACCTATCGTATTGGTACAAGAGATATCGAGGCGTTTGGAGGTATCGCTAGTAAAATGCCCAAACTGGCCTTGCTTGGAATGATCTTTATCATGGCCAATGTTGGATTGCCTGGTACGGGTTCGTTTGTGGGTGAATTGCTGGTCATGATTGGAGTTTTACATATATCATTCTGGGTTGCTTTCCTGGGAGGATCAAGCATGATATTAGGTGCTGTTTATATGCTGGTCATGTATCGCAATGTCATATTTGGAAAAATTGTTAATCCGGTTATCAATTCAATTCGGGATCTAAACGCAAGAGAAATGACAATCTTGGTACCATTAGCCGTAATTATCCTGTGGATGGGGATTTATCCAAACAGTTTCTTATCGGTTTTTAATCCGGTAGTGACTGCCTTTACAAATTCAGACCGTATAGAAGAATTGATGAATCATGGTCATATTGTGGCCGATAATATTAATAATATGCACAGTATTTTTGTTCGCTAAGATTTGATAGTCTAAGCGAATATATTTGATTAATACCCACGTTGCCTCTCTTGGCTTATGCGTGGGTTTTTTTTATGATTTATAGTGATTATTTTAATAATTTTTTTAAAAGGTAAATTATGATCAAATCTGTTTCTGGCGAAGTGGCAATTGGAATTGATAAAAAAGGATTGCGTCAAGAAAGTGATTCAATGGGAAAAATAGAGGTCCCTGCGGATCGTTATTGGGGAGCACAGACAGAACGTTCCTTGCATCATTTCAATATTGGTGGGGATGTCATGCCGCGTGAGGTCTATCATGCCTACGGTATTGTTAAACATGCCGCCGCAGAGGTGAATTGTGAAGCGGGCCGTTTGGATGAAACGAAGGCAAAAGCAATCATTCAGGCTGCTGAAGAGGCAGCCGAGGGTGCGCTTGATGATCATTTCCCTCTTTGTGTCTGGCAAACGGGTTCAGGTACACAAACCAATATGAATGTAAATGAGGTGCTTGCCAATCGGGCCATTCAGCTTTTAGGGGGGGAGATCGGTTCCAAAAAACCTGTTCATCCCAATGATCATGTGAATATGGGACAGTCTTCCAATGATAGTTTCCCGACAGCTATGCATGTCGCTATGGTAATGGAATTGGAAAGGCATCTTTTTCCAGAATTACAAAAATTACATAATGCCATTGAGCATAAAGCTAAGGAATGGATGGATGTTGTAAAGATCGGTCGTACCCATTTACAGGATGCAGTTCCTTTAACCGTTGGTCAAGAATGGTCTGGTTGGGCTGCTCAATTAAAGGAAAGTTTACATCGTTTAAAATCAGTAGAGAAAGAATTGTTTGAACTGGCTGCAGGTGGAACAGCTGTTGGAACAGGATTGAATGCGCCAAAAGGTTTCTCCAAGGCGATTGCTAAAAAAATCGCTCAAATCACCAGCTATCCTTTTGTAACAGCGCCCAACAAGTTTGCCTCCTTGGGTGGACTTGACGCTATGGTGGCCACGATGTCTGCGTTACGTGGCGTTGCGGTTGTTCTATTTAAAATAGCAAATGATACTCGTTGGCTCGCTTCAGGACCACGATGTGGACTTGGAGAAATTCATTTGCCTGAAAATGAACCGGGGTCGTCAATTATGCCTGGAAAGGTCAATCCGACTCAATGTGAGGCAATGATCATGGTTTGCATGCAGGTCATGGGTCTTGATGCTGCCGTTGCCTTTGCTGGCTCACAGGGTAATTTGCAGTTAAATGTAACGCGTCCGCTGGTTATCATGAATACGCTACACGCCAGCCGATTGTTAAGGGATGCAGCTAAAGCCTTTCGTGAATTTTCAGTCGAAGGGACAACATTAAATAATGCGCGTATTCAAAAATATATTGATAATTCATTAATGCTTGTTACAGCTCTGGCACCTGTCGTTGGATATGATGGGGCGGCTAGAATTGCACATATGGGGGATGTTGAAGGATTAAGTCTTAAAGAGGCGGCTTTAAAATCGGGATTGATTGATGAAAAGCAGTTTGACGAGCATGTAAAACCTCGGTTGATGGCTGGACATGGTGTTGAAGGTGCCTAAATAAAAAGATTTAATTTTCTAGGCATCGATAAAATGTTTTAACAACGAATAGAAAGGAATTTAATAATTCCTTTCCATGGCAGATAAAACGAATATTTATAATATAATTGAATTAAATATCCAGTAAATCAACAGAACCGGCATGTTCCTGTATAAATTGGAAGCGCATTTCTGATTTTCTTCCCATTAAATCAGAAACACGTGTTTCCGTGACTTCTTTTTCATCATGAGGAATGATGACTTTCAATAGGATACGGTGTTTGGGATCCATTGTCGTTTCCTTTAAATCCTTGGGTGGCATTTCACCTAAACCTTTAAAACGAGAAACTTCAATTTTACCTTTTTTTTGGTTCAACCTTGATAAATTATGGTCTTTATCCTTATCATCCATGGCATAAATAATTTTATCTCCTTGGCTAAGACGGTATAAGGGTGGTTGAGCCAGATAAATTTTTTCTTGAAGAATAAGTTCTGGAAGTTCTTGATAGAAAAAAGTCATCAATAAAGAAGCAATATGCGCACCATCAACATCCGCATCTGTCATGATAATGATGCGACCATAGCGTAGTTTATCGATATCAAATGCGGAACCTATGCCACAACCCAAGGCTTCTATTAAATCTTTTAATTCCTGATTATTATTTAATTTTTGATTGGAAGCACTTGCAACATTGAGAATTTTACCTCTCAAAGGTAAAATTGCCTGAGTTTCGCGATTACGGGCTTGTTTGGCCGACCCTCCAGCAGAATCTCCCTCTACGATAAAGATTTCTGTTTGATTGGTATTAGAACTTGTGCAATCGGTCAGCTTACCTGGTAATCTTAAACGTTTTGTTGCGCTTTTTCTTACTGTTTCCCGGTTTTCTTTACGTTGTAAACGTTCTTCAGCTTTATCAAGAAGGAAAGAGAAAAGTTGATCTGCCTGATTTGGATCGGCTGCCAACCAGTGATCAAAACGATCCCGTAGTGCG
Source organism: Commensalibacter sp. B14384M2 (assembly GCF_016101865.1). Taxonomy (NCBI): domain Bacteria; kingdom Pseudomonadati; phylum Pseudomonadota; class Alphaproteobacteria; order Acetobacterales; family Acetobacteraceae; genus Commensalibacter; species Commensalibacter sp. B14384M2. The sequence continues at coordinate 383,342 of NZ_JACFPS010000001.1, forward strand.
GTTTCAACAAGTTTGGTTGTATTTTTTGAGCTTAGTTTCTCTTTTGTTTGTCCCTGGAACTCTGGATCCCGAATAAAGATGGACAATTTTGCCGCAAGAGATCCCAGCATATCATCAGAAGTGATGATTGAGGATCTTTTATTGGATCGGTTTTCCCCCCATGTCCGAATTCCTTTTAACAGGGCATTTTTGAAGCCCTGTTCATGGGTTCCACCCAATGGCGTCGGTATGGTATTACAAAACGATGCCAAACCGCTTTCACCTTTTTCCAGCCATGCCAAAGACCATTCAATTTTGCCTGTATTTTCACCTTTTGAATCATTGGGTAAATTGACGTCACCGGACCATATAGGACAGATCAACTGGTCCGAGTCGGTTTCTTCTTTCAAACTGTCTTCAAGTCCATTAGCAAAATGCAGGATTGTTTCCCTTGGAATATCAGTGTTATTCACTAATTCAGGATCACACGACCAGTTTAGGGTGACACCTTTATAAAGAAACGCCTTGGAGCGACACAGTTTATACAACTGTTTCGGTGAAAATTGCAGTTTGCCAAATATCTCGATGTCAGGAATAAAACTGATTTGGGTTCCTCTGCGATTTTGTATATAACCACATTCAATTAATGGAGTAATCGGTAATCCGCGTTCATAGGTTTGTTTCCACAGTATCTTATCACGGGCAATTTCGATTTCCATCCAAGAAGATAGGGCATTGACAACAGAAGATCCAACTCCATGAAGACCCCCAGCAGTATTATAGACTTTATTGGAAAATTTCCCTCCTGCATGAAGCGTGGTTAGAATTACTTCCAGGGCGGATTTATTTTTAAATTTTGGATGAGGGTCAACAGGAATTCCGCGTCCATTATCGCGAATGGTCAATTTGTTATCCTGTTCAAGTTTTATGTGAATGGTGTTTGCAAAACCGCCAACGACCTCATCCATGGCATTATCCAATATTTCAGCTGCCATGTGGTGCAGGGCGTTTTCATCCGTACCACCAATATACATACCAGGTCGCTTTCTGACAGGCTCCAAACCTTCAAGAACCTCTATGTCTTTGGCGTTATAATCGCTGGTAACAGATTTTATCCCTTTTACATTTTTCTTGTCTGCAAAATGGGTTTTAGAAGAATTGTTTGAAGAAAATAAATCGCTCATATAAGTGTATTTCGCATAAAAACACGTTTTTACAAAATGTTTTCTTCATGACTCTTAAATTTTGAAATTATTTCTTGTGAACTGCCGCTTTGCGTGTGATTCGTCTTTTTCTAACGACTTTGCCTTTTTTATGTGTTGCAGGTGCCTGACAGATTTCATAAGATGCTGGTTGGAGAATATCTTTTGCCTCTGCATATTGAGACAATTCACTTGCCGTTTTCAATGGTTTGATTTCATCAAACATGGACATTCTTTGAATGCAGAAAATTGTTCCCGCTTTAAGTCCCTGAGAGGATTGTACGTTGGCTAGCTGTGTGATGTAATCATCATATGCTTTTTGATATGCCTTTCCTGAGCGTTTTCCGTAACTTGACCGGAAATAACCCTTCAATTTAACTTCCTCACTGCTAACAATCGGGCGGAATTGATTGATAAAGGCGTTATATTGATTTTGAGCCTGACATGAAAGGGCTGTCACCATTAATTCGCTTTTCAAGCCTTCTATGTTAAAAGCTTCGTGAGAAGGGGAATTATTGCAAGTGGCCGTTGAAGCCCATGATGGATTCGAAAACATTCCCGCAGCGATTAATCCAGAAAAGAGAAAGCGTTTAATTAATAGAGACATTGAGTGCTCCAAATCGGATATGAACTAAAAAGATTGGTTGGGTAGTTAAAAGAATATTGGATTTATTCTATAAAAGTTTATTGCAGTTGTATATGACATTATTAAATCGGATATAACAGGAATTGTACATAATGCAATAGTTTATATTCACATTTTGCAATAATAAACGAAAATAAAAAAGTTAAAATTCATCTAAAATATCATAAAGTTATTGGTGATTTTGTTTTTATCTGGTAGTGATCTTTGTAAGTGGATGTGTAATTGATACAAAAGGTAGGAATAAATTCTTACATCTTTTTTACCAATCCGGGTTTAAACTGATATTCTCATCAAGTTTGTAATTGTAAACTGCCAAGTTATAGGTAGGATTTAATAAATGGAGGCTAGTTTCGTGCGTTTGCGTTCATCTTTTATTTTGGCTTCATTGGGAATTGCTTTGGCAGCTTGTCAACATAATCAGCAACCAGTGGCCCAACCCGATAGGGAGGCTGCCAATCCTTTTAAATATTCAAAAAAATCATCTGTTTGTCAAATAACACCTATAGTCAAAGAAGCGGATGGAAGTTGGAAAACGACGATGACAGTCCGCAGCGATGATGGTCAATGTGAATTCAATGTTGTGCAACCTGACTCCAAAAACAACTTCATCTCTTTTGGTATTGCAACTGTTCCTGAACATGGCAAGACATTTGTTTATAATTATGATAAAAGAACCTATATAAGATACACGCCATCTTTGGCATATGCAGGAACAGATAGATTCATTGTCAATCTTTTACATCAGGATGGGGGCAATAAAACGGTTTTGTCAGTAGATGTAACAGTAGACAATACAGGTGTTCAGATTCCTAAACCCGCTATAGAACCCGCGAACAAAAATACGACCTCTCGAAAAAAGGTAACACGTCATAGAGCTGTCTCCCATCATCGAAAAACCGTAGGAAAAGCTAAATGATGATTTGAATTTGCCATTACGTTAAATAGTAAAATTAATAGCTGTGGGACGAGGACGCTTCATTCCTTTTTCCTCGGCTTTTCTGATGAGATCTTGCATCGTTATTGAAGCTATTTCCTTCATGATTTTTTGATCAATAGATTGCCATAATGGTTTGATAACTTGTTGAAAAAGTGGAAACGTAAATTCTTCATATTTTTCTTTTTCATCAACCGAAATGGCCTTAATGATATCAGCGATTGAAAGTAGTCTTTTTGGTTTAGCCAGATGATACCCACCTCGTGGTCCACGAGTACTTTCCAAGATTGAAGCTCTGGATAAAAGTTGTAAAATCGGTTCAATACTTCTTTTGGGTAGTTTTGTCCTTGAAGAAATGTCAGAAGCACTTACGGTATTATTGTGACTTGAGTAAAAGGCGATATCTGTTACAATAAGAATAGCGATAATGGCACGATCTTGTCTTAAGAGCATTAAATATTTTTCCTAAGGTTTTAAAGAAATATTTAGTTAATTTAAAATTTATATCCTAATATTAATAGTATATAATAATTATTTAAGATGAAAAATAGTATTTTTTATAAATAAAATCTGTGATGTGGAAATATTTTGCATAAATAGGTTATTTATAGCGATTATTATCCTTAATCAACGAGTAATGGGAATTGTTATGACAAAAAATAATCGTTTTGGGTTGGCACAACCTAGAGGTAAAATTTATAATTCTTTGATTGATACAATTGGTGGGACACCGCTTGTAAGGCTAGGAAATCTAATAAAGCAGGATAATATCGAAGCTGATATTTTATTAAAGCTAGAATTTTTTAACCCTTTATCTTCAGTCAAGGATCGAATTGCCGCCGCGATGGTATATCAGGCGGAAGAAGAAGGGATTATTAGTCCTCATAAAAGTGTACTGGTTGAACCAACATCAGGCAATACAGGAATTGGCTTGGCATTTATAGCGGCAGCGAAAGGTTATCGGCTGATCGTTACAATGCCTGAAAAGGCATCGATTGAGCGTCGAAAAATGATGCGTTTTCTTGATGCGCAGGTTGAACTGACCCCAGGTCATCTGGGAATGGCTGGGGCAATTGCTCGAGCAAAAGAAATTGTAGAAAATACACCTCATGCCTGGATGCCAAAACAATTTGAAAATCCCGTGAATCCACTTGTCCATGAGTATACCACTGCGGAAGAAATCTGGCAGGATACGCAAGGAAAAGTCGATATTGTTGTTGCCGGTATCGGAACAGGTGGAACCATTACAGGAATTGCCAGAGGATTGAAGAAACATAATCCAAAGGTGGAGATATTTGGTGTTGAACCTGCAGAAAGTGCTGTTCTTAACGGAGAAGAGCCTGGTCCTCATGGTATTCAGGGAATAGGGGCAGGATTTAAACCAGGTATTTTGGATACCGATTTACTTAAACAGGTTCTGATGGTTTCAGAAAGTGACGCTCTTGCCACGTCAAGACGCGTTGCTCGATTGGATGGTATTCCTGTGGGTATTTCTTCAGGTGCAGCTCTGTTTGCGAGTATTCAGTTGGCAGCCCGTAAAGAAAACAAAGGTAAAGTCATTGTAACGATTGTTCCTTCATTTGCGGAACGTTATCTATCAACACCTTTGTTCAATGGATTGGTTTAAATCCTTATTTAAAACCGTATCGTAAGGGAAATCCGGAATATGTGATATTCCCTCCACGATGAAACTATTTAGCGTAAAATTATTTCCACACGTCTGTTACGTGCCTCCCTTACATTGGGTCCTGTTTGTACTCGCAAATTTTGTGATCCATATCCATGTATATCAATATTGCCGGCCGGAACACCATTTCGTATCAATTCGGATCTGATTTCCTTGGCTCTTTTTAGGGAAAGTTCGATATTGTATTTTTTTCCCTTAATGTCAGGACTAGCAGATGTATCTGTATAACCATCCGCTTCAATACGGGTGTTTTCCACGTTATTGTATGCTTGGGCAGCCTCTCGGACAATAAGTCGCGCTCGATTACTCAGGCTATAACTATTCCAGTTAAAAAACACAAGATATAATCTTGATTTTCTAGCCTTAGGAACTACAGGGGTTTCATCAACAGGTGCTGCAGGAGGAGGGGCAGGGTTAAATTCATAACGTAACCCGAGTAAAATGGAATGGTTAAAATAGGTGGTTGTATCCCGATTGCCTTTGGTATGGCCATAAGGATGGGTAATGTTTCTTCCTCCTTGGGTACCCCATACATCGGCGGTATGACTTTGGGGTGCCAGCATTGTCCAGAATCGATATTCTGTAATGAAGGACAATCCAACAATCCAAGGGGTTGGAAATGATAGCCCTCCAATTCCCTGGTAAGCGAATTGTCCGAACGTACCTCCCATGTGTTCAGTAAGACGATGATCCGAGGTGCGAAGTTTTACTCCATTCATTGTAGACCATCCATAACCAATCCCCGCACCGAAATATGGAAATATATAAGGGCTTCCCACATCCATATCAAAAAGGGCGTTAACCATAAATCCATAAGTTTGTTGGCGGCCCTCACCACGGGCTTTATAGGAACCGAGATTTTGATATTTCAAGGGATTGTTGCGATAATTTCCCTCCACTTCAACTCGAAAACCGTTTCCAAGACCATATCCTAGACTCGTTACTGCAGTGGCCCCTGGTGTATATTTATCGCGACCATCAGGCATAATGGGATTTTGACGCACAACTTGATCTTGATTGATACTAAGCCCGCCAGCACCTGTTACATACAAACCTTTAACCGGTTGTGCTTTTATCGTGGTTGAGGGCATGAGAAAAGTGGTTAAACATAAAAGGGTAGAAATATTAAATATAGATGCAGCAAATAGAGGGAATTTCAAACTCATCTTAATTTTTCACTCCTTAAATCTAGCTATCAGCTGCAAATTGTTTTAGTAAAATATTCTTCGAACTGAAATACCCTTTTTTTAGTGAAGAAAGAAGTAAAAAAAATTTTTTGTTCGAAAAATATATCAAATGTCATTGAAACATCACATGGTTTAAATTTACTTGAATAGAAGCAATATACTATTTTCAAACTTAAATAAATACAAGAGAGCAATTTTTAATTGTTATCATTTAGCAATGTAATAATCAAAAAAATATTAATACCGTGAAAAATCTAATTTGGTTGTCTATACAACTTAATCATTCGGGATCATATCAAGTGCTTTTTGGTAAAGCTTTGGGTTAAGAAGCAAATAATCGGCAATCTCAAGATCAATATCTGAACCGATGGCAGGGGGACAGGCATTTCTAATTTGAAGAATGTCCTTTGCTTCAACCGGAAAACGTGATTGTCTGGAAAAGATAACATCACGTGCATAGGAAGATTGATCATTAATTAATTTATTCATTTGTTTTTGAGTGAATTTAACTCCACGACTTGTGCATATTTGCGGAATGATGCCCAAGCCCTGAATTGGCCATCCCAAGGGAGCGATAACCCTGCTCCATGTAACGAAGAGCTCTCCTCCATCAGGTAATTGTGCAATGGTTTGTACAAGACCTTTACCCAAAGTTGTGCTGCCGATTACGACGGCTCTCTTATGATCGGATAACGCAGCGGTTAAAATTTCGGCAGCACTTGCAGTTCTGCCATCAACTAAAATAACAATGGGAACATTATTGGTTATGTCTCCTCCCTGTACTGCCCATACGTGATTGGACTCTTGATCTCGTCCTTGTGTCGTTGCTGCAATACCATGATCCAGCAATAATGCAGAGCTTGTTATGGCCTGTTGTAAAACACCTCCTCTATTTCCTCTGAGATCGAGAATCAGTCCCTTTAATTTCATATCTTGAACAGCTTGATCAAGATACTGATTGATTTCTTCCGCAGTGAAAGTTGAAAAGGAGGTTATTTTCAAAATGATTATGTCATCATTTGTAAATGCAAATACGGTCGCTGGAGGAACAATTTCTCTTTTCAAACGTACGATTCTTGTTTTTTTTCTACCGTGTGAGCCCAAGACAAGAGTCAAAGATGAATTGTTGCTGCCCTTTAGCCAGTTATTAATTGTTTCAACAGATTGTTTATAGGTACGTTTGCTATCTATTTTATAGATACGTTCACCTACGTTAAGTCCTGCTGACCAGGCGGGACCATTGGTATTGATAGAGCTGATAACGATATAGTTTTTATCTTTGGAGATGGTAATTCCGATATTTGCCTCACCATCTCCTCGTTGATTACGATCCGTGGATGCAAAATTGGGAGCGACATATCTTGAATAGGGATCCATATGATCAAATAATTCATCAAAAAAAGCTTGGGTAAGACCTTGATTGTTTGCCAATTGAATTAAATTGGAATTTTCCCATCCCTTGGTAGAAATATCTGTTATGGTCTTTGCCCATTGGGGTATATCGTTATCTGCCGGCAAGGGATAGTTAGCTAGAATTTTTTGAGACTGTTGAAGAACAAGCTTATCTTCGATTTCATGAATTGATAAAGAGGGGTCAACGGCATTTAAGCCATTCAGTCCCCATAAAGACAATTCTTTTATCGTATGTTCTTCCAGTATTCTGGGTTGTAGAAAAGTCAATGCGGTGGCGATGACATTTTCGTAGCTATGTTGATTAAACGGGGCGATATCTTTTGGTTTTGTGGATGTAGTGGATTGTGCGTATATAGGGGTATAGGTATTAAATGCAAGAATTATATACAGACAATAAAATAAAGGTTTGTATTTTTGCAAAATGAAACATAGAAAACATATCGCATTTTGCGTCAGTCTAAAGAAACAGAAATGTCGTATTAGGAGGAAAATGATTGTTCTCCAAAGACAATAAAATATTTTAAATATAAGGTTAGCCAATATTAAAAAAGCTATAGCAACTTTAAGATTATTAAAACCTAAATATAAAAATAACAAAATCTGTCACGTAAAAAACACAATAATCTAGTTAAAAATCATATTATTTTTTTGCTTTTTTTACTGTTTTTTTCTTTTTTGTTGGCGTTTTCTTTAACTCTTTTCCTTTTTCTTCGAGAAGTTTCAATGCGTCCTCTAGGGTTGTATTATCTCCGTTATCTCCTTTTGGTAGGGATGCAACAGATTTTTTATGCTGTATATAAAATCCGAAACGTCCTTTTCTTAATAAAACAGGTTCCTTATCTTTTGGATGAAGCCCCAGATTACGGATAGAAGCCATTTTTTTTGCAAGAACCTCCAAGGCTCGATTCAATCCTACTGATAAAATATCTTCATTTTTATCCAAGGCGGCAAAAATATTTCCCATTTTGATATAAGGGCCAAAACGTCCCAATCCGATTTCGATTTTTTCACCTGTCTCAGGATATTCTCCAAGTAATTTTGGAAAAGATAACAGGGCAATGGCCTGATCCAGGGTAAGTGTATTTCCATCAATATTATTTGGAATAGCGGCACGTTTGGGTTTGATCTTTTTATTTTCAGGATCAGCCTCACCAGATTGTATATATAATCCGTAAGGTCCTTTACGAAGTGAGATTACTTCATTATTTTCTGGATTATTTCCAAGGATTTTGCTGCCTTCTTTTAAAATCTCATTATCTTCTTGATCAGCATTATCCAGAGTTAATTTTCTAGTATATTGACATTCAGGATAGTTGGTACATCCTATAAACGCCCCATAGCGACCCAGTTTTAGATGAAGTTTGCCATTTTCACAGGCAGGACATTTTCTGGGGTCGGACCCGTCCGTTGTTTCGGAAAAGAAGTGAGAGCCAAGATCATGATCAAGCGCATCAATAACATCAGAGATTTTCAGTTCTTTTGTTTGCTCGATGGCATTGGAAAAATCGTTCCAAAAATCCTGTAAAACTTTTTTCCAATCTATTTTACTATCAGAAATTTCATCAAGTTGTCCCTCTAACGTGGCGGTAAAATCGACATCAACGTAACGTTTAAAGAAAGATGTTAGAAAAGCAGTAACCAAACGTCCACGATCCTGAGGAATAAAATAACGATTTTCAAGAGTAACATAACCTCTGTCACGTAAAACCCCGAGAATGGATGCATAAGTAGATGGACGACCAATACCCAGTTCCTCCATCTTTTTAACAAGTGAAGCTTCACTATAGCGTGGAGGAGGTTGAGTAAAATGCTGACTAGGCAAAATTTCTTTGGTTTGAAGAGTCTCTTTTTCTCTTAAGGGGGGCAGGAGTGACCCTTTGTTGTTTTTATTTTCCGCCTCATCTTTATCTGTATCATCAAAACTTTCTGTATAAACTTTTAAGAAACCCTCAAATGTTATTGTTGATCCCGTTGTTTTAAAGCAATTTTCCTGCTTTTCATCTGTTATTGTTATGGAAATTTGATCAAGTTCTGCGGATTCCATCTGACTGGCAAGAGCTCTTTTCCAGATAAGATCATAAAGCTGTTTCTGATCAGCTGTTAAATAAGAACTGATTTGTTCAGGAGTGAAATTGATATGTGTAGGTCGTATGGCTTCATGTGCCTCTTGGGCGTTTTTTGCCTTACTTGTGTATTTGCGTGGTGATTTTGGTACAAATTTTTCGCCATATTCGGTATTGATATGATTACGAATGGCCTGAATTGCTTCATTGGCCATTTGTACTCCATCGGTTCTCATATAGGTAATCAAACCAACGGTTTCCCCCTTAACTTCAATTCCCTCATAAAGTTGTTGTGCGGTACGCATCGTGTTTTGTGCGCTCATTCTTAATTTTCTTGATGCTTCCTGTTGTAATGTCGAGGTGGTAAAGGGGGGGGATGGATTCCTTCTTGTTTTTTTTCGCTCTATGGTACGAACGCTAAACTGTTGATTATTTAAATATGTACAAGCCTCTTTTGCCAGATTTTTCGTATTTAGATCAAATTGTTCAAGTTTTTTGTTTTTTAAATGGGTAAGTTTTGCCGTGAAATCCTTATTGGATGAAGAGATAAAAGTGCCATGAATGGTCCAATATTCTTTGGATTGAAAAATCTCGATTTCAGCTTCACGTTCGCATACAAGACGCAAGGCAACAGATTGGACTCGTCCTGCACTTCGGGACCCAGGTAATTTCCGCCATAAAATTGGTGATAATGTAAAGCCTACCAGATAATCAAGTGCACGTCGTGCAAGATATGCTTCAATCAAAGGTTGGTCCAGTTTCCGGGGATGTTGAATAGCGTATTGAACTGCCTGTTTGGTAATTTCATTGAAGGTAATACGCTCGACATTAATATTTTTAAGTAATTTCTTTTCATTCAGGATGGATTGGACATGCCAGGAAATTGCTTCCCCCTCACGATCGGGGTCAGTGGCAAGATAAAGTGTTTTGGCATTTTTTAAGGCCTGGGCAATCGCCTTGATCTGCTTGTTTCCACGTTCATCCGTTTCCCAATCCATGGCAAAATTTTCAGTCGGCCTAACACTTCCATCCTTCGGAGAAAGATCTCGGACATGCCCGAAAGAGGCGAGAACAGTGTATTTGTTTCCAAGATATTTATTTATGGTTTTGGCCTTGGCAGGTGATTCAACAACGATGACGTCTGTCATTTTCTCTCCAGACGGATTAGTAAAAATGATTTCTTCAATTAGAAACAGAATACTATCTTTTCTTTAGTAAGAAGCAACTGCTATTTTGGTTTTTAATTAATTTTTTAAATGGATGTGATTTACATATTAAAACGAAAATGGAAAAAAAATTCAAGAATTCGTTTGATTTCCTCATTTTAAAATATAGCCATTATGGCAAAGAAAAATTTTTTGCTGGATTTCAAGCAAGGTAAGAGCACTCTGAATTTCATTGGTAGGGTAATGAACATTTCTCAAGATTAGATCGATAGGTGTAGGGGTGGCAGAAAGTAGGAAGAGAATATCATCTTCAATTGTTCTTGAATTGTTTTTATCAGGTATATTGACCTGTGGAGGATTCTTGTTCTGGAGGGATATGTTTTCAGCTGCGGGAGAATAGGTGAAAAGATCTGTATTGGAAGGGGTGTTTTCTTGGATAAGGGGATGGGGGAGTTCGGATATTATATCCATGGCATTTTCTGTTAATATAGCCCCCATTCTAATCAAGTTATTGCTTCCTTTACAACGTGGATCAATGGGAGATCCTGGTACTGCAAAAACGGGACGGTTATAATCAAGCGCTTGTTTAGCCGTGATAAGACTGCCGGAATGCTGGGCAGCCTCAATGACAATACATCCCCAGCTCAATCCGGCAATAATACGGTTTCTGCGTGGAAAATGCATGGCTTGAGGTTGGGTTCCAATAGAAAATTCAGTTAAAACAACTCCTTTTTCTGCTATTGATTTTTGAAGGTCTTTATGTTCTGTTGGATAAAACATATCGATTCCACAACCAATTACGGCAATGGTGAAACCTGTGTATAAGGCTCCTTTGTGAGCTGCTTTGTCAATACCTCTGGCTAGACCGGAGGTTATGCCAATTTGATGTGCGGATAGATCAGCCGCAAGATTTTCTGCCATTTTAATGCCATGTATAGAAGCATTACGCGCCCCGACAATAGCAACATTTCTCTTTTTTAATAACTCGATATTGCCCATGGCAATCAGAATAGGAGGGGCATCTTCAAGCATATCAAGCAAGGGCGGATATTCCAGAGTTCCACGAAGAATGAATTGTCCCCCCAATTCAAGTGTTTGATCAATTTCTCTATGAAGTATTTTATTATCAGGAACTTGAAATTTTTTTGTTGAATATTTTGAACGTTTTAATTTTGGTAAAATTTCCAAAACAGCTTCAGGGGTTTGATAATGGTCAAGTAATTGTCGATAACGGATTCCACCGATCCCTTCCGTTCTGGCAATTTTTAAATATGGAAGTAATTGTTTTACAGATAGGGTGGAAGATAATGGTTTCTTGGACATTTAACTTAATTTTTTTTGGTTTTTTTCACCAATACGAGGTTCTGTACCGTTGCTGAGACGGTATATGTTGGTTCTATGACGAAAAAATATGAGTAAACTTATAAGAAGGGCGGGAAATAAAAGAGGGGTTTTAAGATCAAGATGATTGAAAATCATAATGAATAAAGGCCATGCAACAAATGCGGACAACCCTCCTATAGAGGAAATTCGGGACAGTCTGGCGGCAAGTAACCATACAATACATGATAATAGACCAGCAATAGGGGTTAAGGCAAGGCTGACACCTAACCCCGTAGCAACACCTTTTCCACCTTTGAAATTTATCCAAACGGGAAAACAATGGCCGACTACTACAAAAATTGCGGCAAGTGATTCGGCCTGAACTGTATAGTTAATGGCAAAAATATAGGCACACCATATTGCAAAAGAACCTTTCCCCATATCGAGTAAAAGAGTTAAAACCGCTAGTTTTTTTTTGCCTGTACGTAAAACATTTGTGGCGCCAATATTGCCTGAACCGATTTGGCGAATATCTCCTATTCCACCAATATAGCTAACCAACATTCCAAAAGGAATGCTGCCAATCAGATAGGACAAAAAGATAATGCCTGCCATTAATGTCCATGCATATTGGGGTATATGCCAAATCATAGGGTCTCTCTTTTGTAAATACAGCGTCCCATTTTCCAGGTTCCAAGGACGACACCTGGAAGGACACGATTGTCAAATGGAGTGTTTTGAGCCCGTCCTGGTAATTTTCCCGCTTCAACCTGCCAGGTTTGATCCGGATCAAATAAGCATAAATCTGCAACATTTCCTTTGGCAAGCGTTCCGATAGGTTGACGCAGGATTTTCGCAGGATTGTTACTTAAAAGTGAAATAGCCTTTGCGAGGGGCAGATTGCCATTTTTGACTTGAATAAGGGTAACACTTAAAAGGGTAACTAGCCCTGTTCCGCCCGGAGCCGCCTCTGCAAAGGGTAAACGTTTGTCATCCACATCTCTTGGAAGATGATCCGAGGCGATTGCATCAATGGTTCCATCTGCCAATCCCTGACAGATTGCAAGACGATCCGCTTCGGAACGGAGTGGTGGGGAAAGTTTGGCATAGGTTCTAAAATCACCAATGGCCTCTTCATTCAAGTCAAAATAGACCGGGGCGGTATCACAGCTGATATTAAATCCCTTTGATTTTGCCTGTCGAATTAGATTAAGTCCCTCCGCGGTGGAAATATGTCCAAAATGTAATCGACAATTTGTTTGTTCCGCCAATCGTAAATCACGGGCAATCATAATTGCTTCAGCCGCAGTTGGGACAGAAGGCAAACCAAGTCTTGTTGCCAGCTCTCCCTGGGTGGCACTGCTATTTTTGGCCAGACTGGGGTCTTCGGGATGCTGAATGATCAATCCGTCAAATCCACTTGCATAGGCCATGGTCTGCATCATCAAACGGGTATCTGCAAGCGCCTTGTCTCCGTCCGTGAAACCAATGGCGCCAGCCTCTTGAAGCAAGCCTATTTCTGCAAGTTCCTTTCCCTCACAACCAACAGTTAATGCACCATAAGGAAGAATGGACACCGATTTTGTTATTTCACCCTTGGCCTTTAGCAGGGTTACCAACGCGGGATTATCGATGGCGGGGTTACTATTGGGTAGAATCGCCATGGTGGTTATCCCACCTGCAGAAGCCGCTTCTGCTGCGGTGGCAATGGTTTCCCTATATTCAAATCCAGGCTCTCCCACGGTTACACGCATATCAACAAGACCAGGACAAAGAATGGCTCCTTTTCCATCAATGACATCGCAATCTGATGGTTGCCCTTCTGTATCCGGAAGATCTATCCCGGCAATTTTATCATTTTTGACAAGAAGTTTTCCCGGTTGATCCAATCCTGATTGAGGATCAATTAAATGGACATTGGTGAAAAGAATTGGTTTCATGGCTGCGCCTTTATGTGAGAGAATTTTTCAAGAACTGCCATTCTTACGGCAACACCCATTTCGACTTGTTCCTGTATGACGCTTTGATGCGGATCATCGGCAACATGACTGTCAATCTCTATTCCCCGGTTTAATGGTCCAGGATGCATGACCAATGCATTTGACTTTGCAAGGTTTAACCGTCTTCGATCCAATCCAAAGAAACGAAAATATTCACGGGTACTTGGGATTAATCCAGCACTCATTCTTTCTCTTTGAAGACGCAACATCATGATAACATCAACATTTTTAACCCCCTCATCCATTGAGTAATAAGGGGTGGCACCCATTTTAGCGATTGTTGAAGGCAATAAGGTTCTTGGACCAATAACCCTTACATTGCAACCCATTGTGTTAAGAAGGATTATGTTTGAACGGGCAACTCGGCTATGAGCTATATCTCCACATATTGCAACAGTCAAACCTGTCAATTTTCCAAAGTGGCGACGAATTGTTAATGCATCAAGCAAAGCCTGAGTGGGATGTTCATGAGTTCCATCGCCGGCATTGATGACACTTGCATCGACCTTTTGGGCAAGAAGCGCAGGGGCACCAGATTGTGCATGTCGAATGACAAGCAAATCAGCTCGCATAGCGTTTAAGGTATAGGCCGTATCCAGTAATGTTTCCCCCTTGCTGACCGAAGAAGTGGAAACGGACATGTTAATGACATCAGCACCCAGACGTTTTCCCGCCAGTTCGAAAGATGTACGAGTGCGGGTACTATTTTCAAAAAACAGGGTGATTAACGTACGTTCTCTCAACAGATTGCGAGGGGTCTTGCGAGAACGGTTTAGTAAGGCATAGTTTTCTGCCCGGTCCAGTAATATTTCAATTTGGTCTTCGGGAAGTCCTTCTATACCAAGAAAATGCTGTCCAAAGGAATTAACCATTAATTACGGCTCCTAATCTAGCCAAAACCTCATTTTTGCCTAATGCGAGAAGTGTATCATCAATTCCTGGCGACATGGTGCTTCCTGTTACAGCCGCCCGTAAAGGCTGGGCAACTTTACCCAATTTCAGGTTTTCCTTTTCAGCAAATGCATGTAGACAGTTATTGACAGATTCTTTTGTGAATTCAGGTAGTTTATTCAGTTCCATGACAAGTTTACTCAACAAGGCACGATTATTTTCATTCAATAATTTTTGTGCCTTGTCCGTAAAATTTAATGGAATTGACATACAAAGGAAAGAAGCATTTTCAGCCAATTCATTCAGATTTTTTGCGCGTTCTTTCAATCCAGGCATCAATAACTTGATTTTCTGTTCATTATTCTGGCTTAAATCAAGGTCTTTCCGTCCCTTCAAACGAGACAATACATCTTTGGTTAGTCTTACATCATCTGCCTGTCTTAACCAGTATCCATTAACATGTGTTAATTTGGCATAATCCATTCGAGATGGAGAACGGCCAACACCATCCAGATCAAATAACCTAATTTGATCTTTCCGACTGAGTATTTCCTCATCTCCATGACCCCAGCCTAATCTAAGCAGGTAGTTACATAAAGCCTCAGGCAAATATCCTTCATCACGAAATTCAACAACCGAACTTGCACCATGTCGTTTGGACAATTTCGCACCATCGGGACCATGAATAAGGGGAAGATGGGCAAATTTGGGAATATTCCATTCCATCGCGCGATAGATCATTAATTGTCTAAAACTATTGGTTAAATGGTCATCGCCACGAATGACATGGGTGATATTCATGTCATGATCATCGCAGACAACAGCGTGTTGATATGTTGGTGTTCCATCAGCGCGTAGGATAATCATGTCATCCAGTTCGATATTGGCGACGGTTACCTCTCCTTGAACAAGGTCTTGAATAACGGTTTCACCTTCTTTGGGGGCCTTGATGCGAATGGTATAAGGTGCATTGGAGGGTGCCTCGGATGGATCACGGTCACGCCAGTATCCGTTATAACGGGGAGGTTTTCCCTCAGCCAGTGCCTTGGCACGCATTTGAGCCAAATCCTCTGATGTGCAGAAACATTTATAGGCTTTTCCTGTCTCGAGAAGATGAAGAGCGATTTCCTGGTGTCTTTTAATTCTTGTCGATTGAAAAACAGGCGGTTCGTCAGGTGTTAACTCCATCCATGCCAGTCCATCAAGAATAACATCAACAGCTTCTTGAGTAGAGCGCTCTCTGTCAGTATCCTCAATCCGTAATAAGAATTCGCCATGATGATGTTTGGCATAAAGATAGTTGAATAGTGCAGCGCGAGCATTGCCAATATGAAGCAATCCCGTTGGACTTGGAGCAAAACGTGTACGAACGGTCATGGGTATCTTTCTTGCACGTAGAATGAAAAGTGAATTGAAATAATGTTTATATTAATTATTAAAAATAAAGATATGAAGTCTAGAAAAAAAATATTTTTATGGAGTTTTTGAACTATTTTAGACAGCATAAAAAATGTCATTGCTCTGTTGGTAAGGGAAACTGACCATTCGAAATTATGGATGCCTGTGATATTGGGTCTTGGAAGTCTGATTTATTTCACTCTTACGAGTGAACCAGATTTATCTTATGGTTTTATATTTTCAATATTCGGTTTGATAGGAATGGCAGTCATTCGATGGCGTTATCCCCTTCAACTAAATCTCTATATTTTTCACTGTGTTGTTTTTTTATTGGGATCAGGGTTTTGTCTTGCATGGTTACAAACACATCGACAGGAACCTTTTTACCGTTTGCCAACGCATGCGGCCACAATGAAAGGAAAAATTCGTCGAATAGAGATTTTATCAAGTGGAAAAACCCGTGTTTTAGTGCATCGTGTTCATTTTTTATCATATCCAGAATCTGAACAGAAAGAATGGCATCGATATATTCAAATTACATTATTCCATACCGATCATTCCCAAATTAATGTCGGAGATTGGATAGAGGTTAAAGCGATGCTGAAGCATCCATTTCCTCCAGTTAGAATGGCGAGTTATGATTTGCAATTTCATGATTGGTTTAAAAATATTGGTGCTTATGGATATGCTATCGCTCCTATTAACGTAATTAGAAAAAGCGATAAAACCTCAATACAATTGATACGTGAAAAAATAGCCTGTCGTATCAGGATTTTATTGCCTGGTGAGACTGGTGCAATTGCGCAAATTCTATTAACCGGAATTGATGCGAATTTATCTCAAGAAAACAGACATGTTTTTGCTGTGGCCGGACTTGCCCATTTATTGGCCATTGCTGGTCTGCATCTGGGAACGGTGATGTTGATTGTTGGCGGTACAGTACGCTGGCTTTTATTGCGAAGTGAATATATTGCCTTGCATTGGCCAGTGAAAATGATTGCGTTATCAATTGGATGGATTGCAGGTTGTATCTATCTTTTTCTTACAGGATTTCATTTGCCGGCAATTCGTAGTCTGATAATGGCAAGTTTGATCGTTTTCGCTATGTCTATGGATCGTCGAAGTTTATCAATGCATAATTTGATGCTGGCAGCATTGATGATTTTGATTTTTTCACCCTCATCGATCATGAACGTATCTTTTCAAATGTCTATGGCAGCTGTGATGGCTATAATTGCAGGATATGGTTGGGGATATGACCGTTTTTTAAAAAAATCCAAGAACACTTGTGGTTTAAAAAATTTTTTTTTCTATATTTCAGAGGCTGCATGGATCAGTTTCCTGGCTGGCTTGGCAGTATGTCCAATTGTTATGGCTCATTTTCATGAACTAAATTTATATTTTATTTTGGCAAATTTGATTGCGGTTCCTGTAACAATGTTTTTGATCATGCCAACTGGATTACTATCCCTGGTAACTATCGGGACAGGAATTGATTATTATTTTTTACATTTGATGGCGTATGGAATTAATTTGGTAATTAATACAGCCCGAATTGTTAATGATTTCCCTTATGCGGTTATATGGGTTAAGGATATGCCTGGATGGGGGTTGACATGCTATTTTATTGGATTATGCATTATCTGTTTATGCGTGACTCGATTAAAAAGTACCGGCATTCTTCTGATTACGATAGGGATTATATCTTGTTTATGGGGTAAAAATCCTGATCTGGTAACCTCTGCGGATGGACAAATGATTGCCATTCGACGAACTGGGTTTATATGGGTAATTTGTCAGCATGGATGCAATAAATATACGATTGAGGGATGGAAACAATACTTGGGTGTATCAAAAGTGAGAATTCAATTTTCTCACAATCATGACAGAAATATTCTTTGCAAGGATTTTTATTGCAAATTGCTGGATGAACATGTTTTGATCATATTAAAAAAACCTGAGAATTTCTTTTCACAAGCTGAAATATGTCATGCTATGCGGTTGGAAATTTCTTTATTATGGGAACAGCGTTTATGTCCTGATATATCATTCGTTGATAAAGAAAAAAACTGGGTATATGGATCACATAGCATATGGTTGAATTCAAACAAGATCAAAAATGATTTGTCATTAAGAGGCAATCGTCCATGGGTTATGGAACCAATTCAACGTGGTATTCCGAATTTACCCGAAGCTTTGAGTGAATAAATCAAAACGGACTTATGTTTTTATCTTGGTAATGGCATATTTGCGCAACAGGACAGTGCCAGCATTCAGGTTTTTTAGCCTTACAGCAATAGCGTCCATGTAAAATCAACCAATGATGTGATTTCGCAATCAATTCTCGGGGAATATTTGTTACTAGATTTTTTTCAACATCGAGGGGTGTCTTGCCGGGAGCTAGACCCGTGCGATTGCCTATTCGAAATATATGCGTATCAACTGCCATGGCAGGTTGATCAAAAGCAACACTTAATACTACATTCGCCGTTTTTCTTCCAACACCGGGTAAAGCTTCCAAAGCCTCTCTCGTTTGCGGGACTTGCCCATTATAATTTTCGATCAATTGTCTGGAAAGCGCTATAACATTTCGGGACTTGGCACGCCATAAACCGATGGAATTGATAAAGGGAACTAATTTTTCCTCACCAAGAGCAACCATTGCTTCAGGTGTAGATGCAATCTTGAACAATTTATTTGTGGCTTTATTAACAGATATGTCAGTTGCCTGAGCCGA
This sequence comes from Commensalibacter sp. B14384M2, assembly GCF_016101865.1. NCBI lineage: Bacteria > Pseudomonadati > Pseudomonadota > Alphaproteobacteria > Acetobacterales > Acetobacteraceae > Commensalibacter > Commensalibacter sp. B14384M2. The sequence goes on from NZ_JACFPS010000001.1 coordinate 401,968, forward strand.
CAAAACAACGGATACTAAAAGCGTGTAGGGTGAAGAATAATTCAGTTCAGTTTTAGCGTCCGGACGTGCCTTGGCAAGAAGACGAATGAATTCCTTGATTTCTTTCTTATTCATTGCCTTTGCTAAAGGTGTTTCTTTATCTGCTTTAATAATCATGGAAAAATTTTAATTAAGCAAATGGTAACTTTTTCCCACCAAGAATATGAAAGTGAAAATGGAAAACTTCTTGGCCGGAATTCCTGCCAATATTGCTGATAATGCGATAACCATCTTTGTCAAGACCCAATAAATTGGCTACATGTGCAACAGCCTTGGTAAAAGCCACAATTTCCTCGGGGGCTGCACGTTGAGAAAAATCAGCATAGGAGGTATAAGGGTTTTTGGGAATGACCAAGGCATGAATTGGTGCCTTGGGGGCTACATCGTGAAACGCCAACACATATTCATTTTCATAAATTGTTTTTGCTGGAATTTCTTTTTTCAAAATTTTAGCAAATATATTTTGAGAATCGTAACGAACTGAAGTTGAAGCCATTGTTTCACCTGTTATTTTGAAGATTTTAAATTACGGGAAGTCTTTTCCTCGATCCCGCTTATTTTCTCTCTTTTATGAAGTTCCGCCCAAACATCTTCAGGCGATATATCTGTTATAACCCACATGGCCAACAAATGATACAAAACATCGGCACTTTCACTGATCAGGTTTTGTGGATTTTTTGTGGCACATTCAATCAGGCATTCAACAGCTTCTTCACCGAATTTCTGTGCAACCTTGTGTGACCCTTTTTTCAGTAATTTGGCGGAATAGCTTTTTTGAGGGTCATTATTTTTTCTTTCTTCAATCTTTTTATATAGACGATCAAGAATTTCACCATTTAGATTGGATTTCATACCTTGTTTCCTTTATTAAATACAGATCAGGAAAGGCGGACGGGAATGTTGTTTCCTGCCAGAGATTTTTTTACCTGCTCAATCGTAAATTGGCCAAAATGAAAAACGCTGGCTGCAAGTAATCCTGTTGCTCCTGTTTGTGCGCCTTCGGTAAAATGTTGTAATTGACCCACCCCTCCCGAAGCAATCACAGGGACACGAACATTACTGTTAATTGCTTTCAGAAGGTCAAGATCAAAACCTTTTCCCGTACCATCACGATCCATGCTGGTAATTAAAAGCTCACCAGCACCACGCCTGGTCATTTCCTTTGCCCATTGAATGACATTAATACCCGTTGGATTACGACCACCATGACTATAGACCTCCCATGAACCTTTATTATCAGATCGTGCGTCAATAGCAACAACGATACATTGACTGCCAAATTTATTGGCTCCATCATTAACAAGATCCGGATTTTTAATGGCTGCGGAATTAATGGCGCATTTATCCGCTCCTGCTAAAAGAAGCGCACGTATATTGTCCGGTGTACGAATACCCCCGCCAACAGTCAAAGGAAGAAAAATTTTTTCCGCTGTACGATTCACCACATCAATGATGGTGTTTCTGTTTTCATTGCTTGCGGTTATATCCAGAAATGTCAATTCATCGGCACCTGCCTTATCATAAACCAATGCCTGTTCAACGGGATCACCGGCATCACGTAGGGAGACAAAATTGACTCCCTTGACCACACGTCCGTTCTTGACATCAAGACAGGGAATGACACGGGTTTTCAACATGTTTCCAACACCTTTAAAGCGTCATTGATCCGAATGCGTCCATCATAGAGGGCTCGACCAACAATTACCCCCTCTATTCCTGGCTCCTGATTGGCAACGTTTCGTAATGCCTCAATATGTGCAAGGTTACCAATGCCTCCACTGGCGATAATCGGTATCTGGAGATGATGGGCAAGATTGGCAGTTTGTTCAAGATCAAGTCCGGATAACATGCCATCTCGTTCAATTTCAGTAAAGATAATGGCAGAAGCACCGCTGTCCTGTAAACGTAAGGCGAGGTCCAGGGCTTTCATTTCAGAGGTTTCCGCCCAACCTTCGGTGGATACATATCCTTTTTTGGCATCAATACCAATCACGATTTGACCAGGAAAGGATTTGCAGGCCTGATAAACTAGTCTGGAATTTTTAACGGCGACACTACCGAGGATAACTCTTTTTATGCCCTTATAAAGCCAATATTCGATAGCATTTAAGTCCCGTATTCCACCTCCAAGTTGAACAGGCACCTGAGAATTGGCAAGAATGCTTAAAATAGCTTCTGTATTAACAGATTTTTTTGCAAAGGCACCATCAAGGTCAACAACATGTAACCATTTACAACCCTGATTATTCCAGTTTCGCGCTTGTTCACCGGGATTGTCAGAATATATTGTTGCCTGATCCATTTCACCCTGACGTAATCGAACACATTGACCATTTTTCAAATCAATCGCGGGATATAATGTTAGGGGATGGACTGCTGAAGAAAAGCTGGACATAAATAAGTTACACTTCATGAAGTTAAAATTATGGTAGGTTCAAAAAGGATTTATATAAAAAATATCCCCTGAAAATTTGCCCGTTGATTTTTCGATAATAAGGGTGGGTTGCCCAATGATGATATCCATTTTTCAAATAAAACTGAAATAATTTTTTCTGACTTTCATCAATTTGCACATTAATGATCGGGAAACCTAGTTGGGCAATGGTCTGTTCGATTTTTAAAAGTAAACGTTTACTGACGCCGACATTTATGGCATAGGGTGCAACTGCAAAAATGGTGATTTCTGCAGCAATATAGGGAGATTCCTCTTCCTTTAGTGGTGTTTCAACCTCGCAAAATGCGACAATATGTCCATCCATTCGACCTGTGAAAAGAGTTTTTTCGGGAACAAGTAACGATCCCTTTATATAGCTTTCCAACAATTGTCTTGGTGGTGCCTTAACCCAGCGACAATGATAACCAGCCAATATCGCGGCTTCCAGAGATTCACAGATTGCATGCAAATCATCGTCATTATCAAGGGTGGTAATTTGTTCTAATTCGATTTTTGGAAGTAGGTTTGAGTTGATGTTATCCATTGTAATTAATAAATACTTGCTAAGCGGGGGTAGGATTCCATCTTAGGAAATTTGCCAAAATATGTAATCCAACCTGTTGACTCTTTTCGACATGAAACTGCGTGCCAATCGCATTCTTTTTGGCGATGATGGCCGGAATGGATATGCCATAATCGGTTGTGGCGATAATATCCTTGTTATCTTCAGCGGACAAAGCATATGAATGGACAAAATATGCATGATCACCTGGATTTATTCCATTCATAACAGGATGTGCATTTACTTTAAAATTTAGTTCATTCCATCCCATATGGGGTAAAGGTAAATCTGTTGTATCGATAGGTTTTATTTTACCCTGGATCCATCCCAAACCTTTGGTTGTTTTATGTTCCAATCCCTGTTCAGCCATTATTTGCATGCCAACACAAATTCCTAGGAAAGGGGTCCCTTGCCGAACTTTGGCATTTAACGATTCAAGCAAACCGGGAATGGATTGCAATCCACTCATGCAATCTGCAAACGCTCCCTGACCAGGTAATATAAGACGGTCCGCATTTTGAACATGTTCTGGTTTGTTGCTGATTTCAACATTAACAGGCAGATTGATCATGTGGGCCGCCGCAATCAGGGCGCGTTGAGCGGAGGCAAGGTTTCCGCCGTTATAATCAATAACAATAATGCTGTCGGGTTTATGTTTCATGAATTGATATAGTTTGTTAAACGGTGTTTTTTATCAAGTAAACGAAGAAGAGCAAATTTCTTATTGGGTGCGGCAATTACGGTTTGAAGATTCCATCCTGCCCATTGCAATTCCGTTCTTTGAAAGTGGAAGGCAAAGCAACCTACTATAAAATGTACCAAAGCCATCAAGAAGAAAGATGGATGTATCCAGATAATCAGTGAAAAACAAATACTTAAAAGAATTAATCCATGAATCCAGCTTTTTTGGACAAAAAGACCAACAGGTCCAAGTATAAATACGAGCCAGGAAAAACCCTCAGGCACCAGTTTTAATTCGGAAGGTTGGTTTTGGTTTGCATAGACAGTAAAATATTTCACAACACACCTTTGGTTGATGGAATGGAATGCAAAGCACGTGAATCGAATTCACAAGCCATTCGCAAAGCACGTGCAGTTGCTTTAAATGTTGCCTCGGCAATATGATGGGAATTACGACCCGCATGCAATATAGCATGCAGATTCAAATGGGCGCTCATCACAAACCCACGAAAAAATTCTTCAAATAATTCGGTATCCATCTTTCCTATCTTTTCTGTTGGAAAAGACACGTTCCATGCCAGGTATGGGCGACCAGAAATATCGATAACGACTTCGCTCAAGGCCTCATCCAGAGGAACAGAGGCTTGTCCAAACCGACAGATTCCTTTTTTCTCTCCAATCGCTTTCTGGAATGCTTGACCCAAAGTTATGCCGACATCTTCCACTGTATGATGAAAATCAATATGTAGATCGCCTTTGACCATTATGTCCAAGTTAAACAAGCCATGTTTGGTAAGAGCTGTCAGCATGTGGTCAAAAAAACCGATTCCCGTTTCGATATTGGACTGACCTGCTCCATCAAGATTCAGGGTGAGCTGGATATCTGTTTCCGAGGTTTTGCGATGTACGGATACCTGTCTTTGCGTATTCATAAAAGATAACTTTAAAATATAAATTATATTTGACATTCAATTAATAACTTGCTTTTGCCGGAATGCCAAGATTAAAGAGTAAGAAATGAAATTATGAAATGATGAATTTCTTATGAATAAAACTTAAATTCATAATACTTTTTACGTATTTTTGTCTCGAGGAAATTACAGTAAGTTTAGATTTGATATGAAACTTACATTATAAATGGTAAAATTATAAATAACTTTATTGTAATGGATAATTTTATGTCAAATATTGATTTTCTGCTTTCTCGTTTTTCATGTGGTTCATTAACTCAACCTGCGCCAAATGACGATGAATTGCATCAAATTTTATCAACAGCGATGCGGGCTCCTGATCATGGGCGCTTACGTCCCTGGCGTTTTGTGATTATTGGTAAAGAGTATCGAGAAAAATGGGTAAGATCATTGGAAAAGATCCTTACAAAACCGGATTCTTGTTATCCCCCCGCTTATATAACCAAAATAGTGCAAAATTTTTCGAATGCCCCTTTGATCTTGGCACTTGGATTTCGTCAATTTCATGATGACAAGACGTCTATCTCCCTTGATGAACAGTTGATGGCAGCATCAGCAGCAACCATGAATATATTGAATGCTGTCCATGTTCTGGGATTTGGTGCAAAATGGATTACAGGCCCCATTGATGTTCCTGAAATTACGGAATTATTGGGACTGAAAAAACCGTATAGAATGATCGGGTTTATGTTTATCGGAACACCAGTGGAAGGATCTGAGGCACCTCCACGGGTTTCAGTGGATGATTATGTCGCTAACTGGCAGGGAAGTGCAGTAAATTTCAAAATTGATTCATAAATAGTTAAAGAGATGAAACGATGTTAAAGATTAAAGATATGATGGATGTTGTTGTGATTGGCGGGGGTCCTGCAGGATTAAGTGCGGCATTGTCCCTGGAAGGAATTGGACTGAAAGTCACTGTTATTGATCCAGCCCCAATGACAGCTTTGCAAGAACCTTCTTTTGATGGTCGTGAAATAGCTTTGACCCATCATTCCGTTTCATTGATGAAATCAATGGGGATATGGGACCGTATTCCTGAAGATGAAATTTCTTCGCTCAGGGAGGCCAGGGTTGAGAATGGGGAAGAAAACAATCCTTTGATTTTTGACACGCAGGGAAAGGGCGAAGAGGCTCTTGGCTATCTTGTCCCAAATCATCTGATCCGAAAGGCAACATTTGAAGAGGTTCAATCTCGTGAAGGGATTACTGTTTTATCCAAGACACGCTGTAATAAATTAAATTGCTTTGTTGATTATGCCCGGGTTGAATATTCCAATGCAGATCAGGACGATGCAGTTTTTTCTACAAAACTGGCTGTTGTAAGTGACGGACGTTTCTCCAAAATAAGAGACAGTCTTGAAATTGGATATTTGCTGCATGATTTTCATCGTCATATGATGGTATGTCGTATGAAGCATGAGTTGCCTCATCATCAAGTTGCCTTGCAATGGTTTGACAAAGGACAGACTGTTGCCTTACTGCCATTGAATAATAATGTCACTTCTGTTGTATTGTCTCTTCCTCCTGATGAAATGAATCGGGTCAGATCGTTGGAAGCCGAACAATTCAATCTGGAAATAATGAAACGCATACATGGACGGCTTGGAAAAATGGAGCTTGTTTCCACCCGGCATGTTTATCCTTTGAAAACTGTATTTGCCAACCGGTTTGAAACAAGACATGCTGCCTTGGTCGGCGATACGGCTATTGGAATGCATCCTATCACAGCCCATGGTTACAATTTTGCCCTGATTGCCCAGGAAATCCTGGCAGATGAAGTTTTGGCAGGTTTAAAAAGGGGAGAGGAAATCGGCACATCGAAACAATTGCGTCATTTCGAAAAACGGTTAAGAATCAAAACCATGCCGATGTTTACCCTGACAAACACTATTGCAACGCTTTATACACGTGAAGAAAAGGGATTGTGGAAATTAAGGAGGTTAGGTATTAAAACGGCCAATTTACTAAAGCCTGTTAAGAATAAAGTCGTGGATACCCTAATTGATAAAACCACAACATTGCCTTCTCCAAAATCGATTTTATCGAAAAGATTTTGATTAATTCACTTTTAAAATAAACAAGATGAAATAGTAATAATTTATTGTATCATCTTGTTTCATTAAAGAATTTGTAAAAATCAACAATTTACAATTCAATTTTCCTGCGTTTTTGGCGAAGGACTGATTCAATCCATTCATTTAATTTCTTTGTATTTTTCTCGGCATTTTCCAAATCTGGGTAAAAATCTGGAAAACGCAAGGATAGCCAGCGCCAACTTACCAGGCGTTTATGCATTTTTTCAGCGCGTTCAAGTTCGCGTCGGGATGCCTGGGCTGGATTGGGTAATTTTCCAGATCCAGGGGCGGGTATGGTTTTGCCGGCAGCATGATCTGCTGCCCAATGGGTAAGCCGTTGAATGCCATTGTCACGGTCATCGACCGGACATGTTGAGTATGTCCAGCGATCTTTAAGGGAAAGACCATCCACTCCCTCCAGTGAGGATGCAATCGCGAATGTTTCCTCCATTTTTGCCAATCGATAATTGGGATCATCAGGACGTAAAACAGCCCGTTTCAAGCGTGTCAATACACCGAATAAACTCGTTGAATTGATTTCATTGGCAATTGCTTGAACAATATCACTGTCAGGTTGCACCAGGGGTCGCAAATCATCTTCCTGGATTGGAGGGGCCTCCAGATTACGATGGATGAAGGTAGGATCGCCCGCACCAGCCATAATACCTACAATTCCGTTTTCATGCTTGCCATATCGACCTGCACGTCCGCCTATTTGCTTGATTTCCTGGGATGTGAGGGGGCGCCTGGTTTGACCATCGAATTTAAAGATCGTGCTGAATATAACACGTTTGATGGCTAAATTTAATCCCATACCGATAGCGTCTGTTGCGATTAAAATATCTGCCTCGCCATTATTGAAGCGTTTTGCTTCCGCCCGCCTGACTTCCGGACTCAAGGCCCCATATATTACAGCAACGCGGTGACCTTTCTGCATTAGAAGGGAACGTAGATCCAAAACCTCTCTTCTTGAAAAGGCGATAAGTGCATCACCCGTTCTCAATTTTGATAACCTGATTGGCGAACTGGCAGTGATAAGGGGACTTTTTCTTTGTAGAATAATCTCGTCACAGGGGTCATCACATAAATTGGCAATGCGTTTGACAATAGGGATACATTCTGGTGAACCCAGAACAAAAACATGGCGTGCCGGAACGCCCATAATTGCAGCCGTCCATGCTGCGCCACGATCAGGATCTGTCAGCATTTGCGCCTCATCAATCAATGCCACATCAACAGGATTGTCCATCGGGCACATTTCTACAGTAGCTGCCAGAAAACGGCTTCCGGGGATAATATTGCGCTCCTCACCCGTTTTTAAGGATGCCTCAATATCACGTTCCGCCAGGGCTTCCTTGAATTCATGCGCCAATAAACGTAGTGGTGCAAGGGCAATTCCACTCTCACTTTTAGCCATTGCTTCCAAGGCAGTATAAGATTTTCCACTGTTGGTTGGTCCAGTCACAATGGTGATATGTCTTTTCAGGGAGCGGGCTGTTATAAAATGCCCTGCATATCGATCCATTGCCGCTACATTGGCCAATACCTTGTTTTTGATATTGAGATCACCAAGGTTTATATATTTACCCTTTTTTTCCTTAGGGATTTCTTCGATCCAACTTGTAATTTGATTGCGTAATTTTCTCAATTCAACAGGATCAAATTTCCAAATATCTTTTCCGCGTTTCTTTATTTTCTGGGCAATTGGAATTCTGTTCTGCCCAATCCATTTTAGGGCATCCCTGGACGAGCAATGCAATATTGCGGGTATATCCTTGAAGCTTACAAGGCTATTTTCCCATTCCCTTTGTCGTTTTATCTCCTGTTTCTTACGGGCCTTGGCTGTTTGTAGTAACTGTTCATCTTTTTCTTTATTGATCTTATAATCTGTCAAAATCTGATCAATAAAACTATCTTTATCCTGTATATCAAAAGCCATGGCAACGGTATCTGCCATAATTGTCAATTGTTCATTATCGAATGTTCTAGCTGAGACATTATTGGTTTCAAGCTGTAAATTTTGAATTGCCTCATGGGCATTGCCGCTTGATTGTTTCAAACGGTTTCCTAGGGCAAGCTGCAATGCATTTTCAAAATTAGTTTCATTGGGTTCAGGTGTGTGAATAAACGAAACCGCCCATGCAATATCTTCGGGTTGAACCCAAACATATTTTTTTTGTTGGACAAGCTGGGTTATTTTTTTGGCCCATCCCTTTCTACGAATAGTACAGAGAAGTTTTATAAAATTTGCTGGTGCAATCGTGTCAGAGTCAGTTTCAAGTTGGCGTTCAATGAGTTTTTTTAGACGATTTTCCTCTTGAGGCGTAATATCTAGCCGGGTTTCTTGTAAGACTTTGTAAAGGGCAAGTTCAGCAGGGGATGAGTTCATATGATTTAACAGATTAAAAAATTGAATTTTATTATTTAGTACATATCTAGAATACAAGATAAAAGATGATATAGGTTTTTCGCAACATATTGTACTTATAATATAAGTTTTTTTATTTTAATGCCTTATATTTATGTATAATTTGAAAAAATTGATTAAATAAGATTGAATCAAAAAATTTTATCAGTATTTTCTTATTAGAGATAATTTTAAACACGGTAATTTTTTAAAAATGACGAATTGGGTTTCAATATATAAGATAAATTTCATATAAATTGACCAATATTGCAGGAGATTAGTAAATAATGACAGAATCAGTGATGATTGATGATTCTTTTCGTCTTTCCCCGCCCTCTAAAGAATATAGTCACTTAAATGCTGAAAAGGTTTTATCTGTTCATCATTGGACGGACCGTCTTTTTTCTTTCACTTGTACGCGCACCTCAAGTTTAAGATTTGAAAATGGTCAATTTTGCATGATCGGAATCGAGGTAAATGACAAACCTTTATTGCGAGCTTATAGTGTTGCAAGCGCTAATTATGAAGAACATCTTGAATTTCTGTCAATCAAGGTTCCTGATGGTCCCTTGACTTCACGTTTATGTCATATGAAGGTCGGTGATACGGTTCTTATTGGACGTAAACCAACGGGAACCCTGGTGCTTCCTAATTTGAAACCCGGTCGAAACTTATATTTCTTTTCAACGGGAACCGGATTGGCACCTTTCATGAGCCTTATTCGTGATCCAGAGGTATACGAGAATTTTGAAAAAGTGGTCCTGACCCATACTGTACGCATCAAAGGGGAACTGGCTTATCATAATTATATTTTAAATGATTTGCCAAATAATGAATTTCTGGGAGAATATGTGAAAGAAAAACTGGTTTATTATCCTACAGTTACTCGTGAGGAATTTCCTGTAAGAGATCGTATCACGACCCTGATTGAAAATGAGAAACTGTTTTCTGATATTAATTTACCTGTTATGGATCCCGAACATGATCGTGCTATGATTTGCGGTTCTCCAGAAATGTTGGCGGAAACCAAGTCAATTCTTGAAAAAAGAGGTTTTGTAGAAGGTAACGGTTCATCACCTGGTTCCTTTGTAATTGAAAAAGCATTTGCGGAGCAATAATTCATGAAATACGACTTTGACCTTATTGTTATAGGAGCAGGTTCAGGCGGTGTTCGCTGTGCCCGTATTGCAGCTTCCCATGGTGCCCGTGTTGCGGTTGTTGAAAAACAATATTGGGGTGGTACCTGCGTAAATATTGGCTGTGTACCAAAAAAGCTTATGGTTTATGCAAGCAATTTTAACAATCAGGTCAAAGATAGTCATGGATATGGATGGGATACGGTTCCCGGACACCATCATTGGCCTGAATTTATTGAGGCAAAAAACAAGGAAATAAAACGGTTAAATAATATTTATATTTCCATGTTGGAAAGGGCGGGAGTGATTCTATTTACAGGTCATGCCTCTTTCAAAGATGATCATACTCTTAAAATTTCATCTTCTGTATTATCTGATGAAAAAGCAGAAGATAAATTTATTACAGGCAAACATATTGTTATTGCAACAGGCTCATCACCCACGAAACTTGATATTGAAGGAAATGAATACGCCATTACTTCAGATGAAGCTTTTTATTTGTCAAAACGTCCGGAAAATATTGCCATCATTGGATCTGGATATATTGCACTTGAATTTGCCGGCATATTTGCCGGACTGGGTTCATATGTGGATTTGGTCTATCGTCAACCTGTTCCCCTCAGAGGATTTGATCAGGATATACGTCAGGCTGTCTATGATGCGATTGAACAGCGTAAGGATATTATTCAACATGTCAAAGCCCATCCAAAAAAGATTATTAAACAAGGTGAGCAATATCATCTTTATCTTGATAACGGAGAAGTGGTGCAAACAGATTGTGTATTTTTTGCCACTGGTCGGCATCCCAATTTGTCAGGATTAAATCTTGAAAAAATTGGGATTGAAAAGGGGAAAAAAGGGGAAATCATTGTTAATGAAGATTTTGAAACTCGAATTCCCCATATTTATGCCATCGGTGATGTGATAGATTTTGTTAATCTTACTCCTGTAGCCATTGCTCAAGGACATGCCCTGGCTGATCGTTTATTCGGAAATAAAATTCGTAAAAGTAACTATGACTACATTCCAAAGGCTGTATTTTTTAATCCACCAATTGGAAGCATTGGTTTAACTGAAGATGAGGCTGCGCTAAAAGGAGCAGTTGATATCTATATCTCCAATTTTACGTCAATGCGCTATAGTTTAACGGAACGTAAGGTTAAAACCTTTATTAAAATGATCGTTGATCAATCGTCGCAAAAGGTTGTTGGACTTCATATTGTCGGAGATGACGCACCAGAAATGCTGCAAGGATTTTCAGTTGCAGTTGCGGCAGGTTTAACCAAGGCAGTTTTTGATGAAACAATCGGTATTCATCCAACCTCTGCGGAGGAAATTGTAACCCTTCGTCAGGTTGCAAGGGTTACAGATAAACAAAATTAAAAGTTTGATTATCGGGGGGTTAACCATCCATTTCCTGTTGAATCTCCTAATTTCCCCTGTCCCATTGGGCCACTTTCCTGATACGCTGTACCATATTTTGAAAGATTGGCACCACTTACCTTGTCTTTCGATTCAGCCAAAGCTTGTTGATGCTCGGGATCTGGTCCATTTTGCATGTTCATGGAAGGCGCATAGGTATAACCGGGAGGTGGTTCACGGTGTCCTCGAACGGTAATATGTTCACCCCCTTTTTCAGCTTCCTGGGATTTCATTTGAACGGATTGTTTGGATAAGCCTGGTAAAGTTCCGCTTTCTTCTTGATTGATTGGCGTAACTTGTGCATAAGTTTTGACAGATAGTAAAGTCGTAGAAAGTAAAACTGTATACAATCCAGTTTTAAACCAATTCATTATAATTTATCCTTTATGGCTCTAAAAAATAGCTGATATAGATTTATAATTTACGTTCTTGATATAATATACCAAATTTGAAAAGTTAAGCCCGTGATGAAATGGATGGGTTTATTCTTCAATCTATAACATAAAATGAAATAAAAACATATTTGATGATTTCAGAAATATCAGTAATTTTAATTTTATCTAAGGATTAACGGTGATTATATTTTCTTGCAAGATAATCTCCCAACCATTGAATTCCTGAAATCATGAGCACCAATATAACGATTACAATTCCCATAATATCCGATCTGAATTGTTGATATCCATATTGTATAGCATAATGACCCAATCCACCTGCCCCAATGGTCCCAGCCATGGCGGATATTCCAATAATCAGGATTAGAGTCACGGTAAAACCGGAAATGAGTCCCGGTAAAGCTTCAGGCAATAGAACCTCTTTAATAATTGTAAAATTGCTTCCTCCCATCGCTTTAACTGCCTCAATAAGATTACGGTCGACTTCCTTAAGGGAAACTTCCGCTATTCTGGTAAAATAGGGAATAGTTGCAATAGTTAACGGAACAATTGCTGCAGTCGTGCCAATAGCGGTTCCAACAAGAAATCGTGTTACGGGAATTAGGGCCACTAGCAATATTATAAAAGGAATGGATCGGAATATATTAATAATGAATCCAATCGATCGATTACATATCGGTGCGGGCCTTAAACCGTCAGGTGCGGTGATAACCAGGAAAAGGGCGAGAGGTAATCCACCTGTCAAGGTTAGCAAACCACAAGCTAGAGTCATTTTCAATGTCTGGCCAATAGCAATATATAACTGCTCAAGTTGATATGTTGAAATATGAGAGTACTGACTTATGAGATTATTCATTTGATCAAGATTAAAGACGGACATAACCAACCTTTTCAACTGTCTCAACACCCATGCTTGTAAGAGCTGTTATTGTTTGTTGCCATTGATCCGCAGGAACGGCAAGAAATGTCGTGCCAATTGGTGTTTCACGTATATGGGTTATGTTTCCTTCCAACAGTACTGCGGAAATTTGATAATCTTTTTGAAGATTAGCTATTAAGGGATCTCTTACAACCTTGCCCATCATGACGACATGTAGAATGGCATGGTCATTCCTGTCAGGGTTGGGATGAATATTTTGCGATATACTTTGGGGAAGGGAAGGCTGTTCCTCTTGCAATAATTGTTGGGTTGTTTCCGATTGCGGATGAGCAAAAACTTTACCGACTGCTCCCTCCTCGATGATTTTACCTTTTTGCAGAACAAAAACTCGATCTGCTAAAAGGCGGATAACACTCATTTCATGAGTGATCAAAACAATTGTAAGTTTTAGTTTCTGATTAATTCGTAATAAAAGTTCAATTATTGAACGTGTCGTTTCTGGGTCAAGGGCAGAGGTTGCCTCATCACATAACAAAAGGGCGGGATTGGCTGCCAGGGCTCTTGCTATTCCAACACGTTGTTTTTGCCCCCCCGATAACTGGGCTGGATAATTGAGGGCCTTGTCAGGAATGCCAACCAGCTCGAGCAATTCTTTTGCTTTCTCAATTCGCTTGGCTTTAGGAATCCCTGCAATTTTCAAGGGAAGGGCAATATTATTTAAAACATTTTTAGAATTAAGTAGATTAAAATGCTGAAAAACCAGCCCAATTCGCTGTCTCAATGGAATAAGAGCCTTTTCAGGCAAATGGGCTATATCTTTTCCTTCAATCTTGACCTTGCCACTTGTTGGTTTTTCCAGCCCCGCCAAACATCGTAGCAGAGTTGTTTTTCCTGCTCCAGAGTGTCCGATAATTCCAACTATTTCTCCTTTTTGAATCGAGAAAGTAAGGTTGGATAATGCGGCATGATTGCCAAAATTTCTGCATACATTGTCAAATTCAATAACGGGTAAATCTGAAGTCATAAATTTTTATCAATTAAACTGCATTGAGGAAAAGAATGTGTCACCATGCAGGCAATATAGCGCCGTGAAATTTATCTTCCATTGTCTTTTTCACGGCATCGGATTGAAAACTCTCCAGCAACAATTTCATTTCAGGGCGGTTTTCATCCCCTTTACGTACAACCAAGATATTGTCATAAGGACTGTCTTTAATATCCTCTCTAAGTAAAGCAGATTTTGGATTGATCCCGGCCGGTATGACGAAATTCGTATTGACCGCGGCCATTGTGACATCATCTAGGGCACGGGATAATTGGGCGGCGTCAAGATCAATAAGTTGAAAATGATGTGGATTACTGATGACATCCCCAAGTCTAGGTAATGCCGGAGCATTCTGCCGTAGTTGGATGAGATTGGCTTTCACTAGAAGATTAAGAGCTCTGCCTTGATTGGAAGGATCATTGGGAATGGCGATTTTTGCTTGGTCAGGAAGATCACGGATGGATTTGATTTTATGTGAGTAAAAACCCAGTGGTTCTGCCCATGTTTTTCCAAGAACGGCCAATTTATAATTTCTTGCTTGAATTTGCGCATCCATGAAGGGAACTGTTTGGAAAGCGTTGGCATCAATATCTTTACCAACAAGCGCTTCATTTGGAATATTGTAATCGTCAAAATTGACCAGTTGAATATCAATGTTTTTTGTTTTTGCAACTTCCTTGGCGGTAAGGGCCAGTTCCTCTTCAGGACCACTAATGATACCGACACGAATAGTTTGAACGGTGGAGGCGGCTTTAGTTTCTTGCGGAATACCCGAATAAAGGATAAATGCGGTTAAGCTGGCAAGAAAAGCCCGGCGAGAGAAAATCATCATTAACTGTTGTTCCCATTCGTTCAAGGTCAAAGATATTTAAGGAAAGTTTTATATAAAAATCGTGTATCTGTATAGAGTATATTATATGAAACACCATACAATATTAAAGCTGCTGGTTAATTATTTTATAAATATGGTTAATTTTTTATATTATAAGATAAATAATATGTTTTTTTAGGAAAATGTTATTGTATGTTTGAATGTAAAATATTAGATAAAATATTTGTAATTTAAGCTTTTATTGAAACAGGATTTACAATGGATAGTAAGATATTGTCTGATGCTAATGTAAATAAGAACTGGACACCAGATTCTTGGCGTTCATTTCCAATTAAACAGGTGCCAGAATATCCAGATCAATCCGTATTGAAATTAATCGAAGATAAATTATTCCAATATCCACCTTTGGTTTTTGCAGGTGAGACGCGTAAACTGAAAAAGCAATTGGCAGCAGCAGCGGAAGGTAAGGCATTTGTATTACAGGGTGGGCCTTGCGCTGAAAATTTTGAGGAATTTACGGCTGATATCATTCGGGATATGTTCAGGGTTATTCTTCAAATGGCTGTCGTCCTGACGTTTGGAGCAAAAGTTCCTGTTGTAAAAATTGGTCGCATTGCAGGTCAATTTGCCAAACCACGCTCTTCATCACATGAAAATAAGAACGGTATGAGTCTTTTATCATACCGTGGCGAAATTATCAATGGAGCTGAATTTACGAAAGAGGCCCGTACTCCAGATCCGAGAAGAATGGAAATTGCCTATTTCCAGTCAGCTGGGACCTTGAATTTGATCCGTGCATTTGCAAATGGTGGCTATGCTAATCTAAATGAAGTCCATCGCTGGAATCTGGATTTTGTCAAGCGCCTGCCTCTGGCAAAACAATACAACAAATTGGCCAATCGAATAGATGAAACTCTAGCGTTTATGAAAGCTTGTGGCTTGACATCACAAAATACGCCGCAAATTCATGAAACAGAATTTTACACATCTCATGAAGCCTTATTATTGCCCTATGAACAGGCTTTGACACGAATTGATTCAACATCCGATGACTGGTATAATTGTTCGGCGCATTTTTTATGGATAGGTGATAGAACACGTCAACCTGATGGTGCGCACGTTGAATTTTTGCGAGGCGTTAAAAATCCGGTTGGTATCAAGGTTGGTCCATCTGCCGATTTGGAGGATTTATTAAAATTGTTGGATATTTTGAATCCAAACAATGAACCGGGACGTATTTCTCTGATCAGTCGCATGGGGGCTGCAAAAGTTAGGGATTATTTGCCCAAGATAGTTCAGGGGATTAAAGATTCTGGTCATATTGTTACATGGCTTTGCGATCCAATGCATGGGAACACGATTTCAACAAGTAACGGGGTCAAGACACGTTCATTTGATTCAATACTTGCTGAAGTTATAGGTTTTTTTGATGTAATGACTTCTTCAAACGCTATTCCGGGTGGTATTCATGTTGAAATGACCGGAACAAATGTTACGGAATGTATCGGTGGAGTCCATCATCTAAAGGAGTCTGATCTTGCAAAACGATACCAGACATTTTGTGATCCTCGTTTAAATGCTGAACAGTCTTTGGAAATCGCTTTTCTGCTTGCTGATGAGTTGACCAAAAGAAATTTTGCGGCTCATTAACAGGAATATTGTTTTGTAATATTATTGAAAGTCAAATGGATGACTGATGGATTAGAGAAAAAGAACGTGGATAAAATTCTGTCATCTACCTTGGCTGTGACAGTACCTGGTAATAATGAGGAAATATTAAATCGTACGGATATGTATTTTGTTCGTACACAGAAAATAATCGAGCAATATGGGGATACAGAAGTTGTTTATGCCGTTTTTTTACGACGTCCTGTAATTTCTGCACCTCGTATTGCTCTTGAATGGCTAGAGCATATTATCGCCAGGGAAAAAATTAATGCCAGTTATAAACTGGCATTTCCAGAAGGGGAATGGGTTGGAGCAGGGTTGCCGATACTATACTTAAAGGGATCCTTTAAACAGCTTGTCACACTGGAAACCATATTATTGCAAAAACTCGGCGCCTGTTGTGTTGCCGCCTGCAATGCGTTTCAGATGACCCAACTTTTGCCAGATACAAGCTTCATCGCGATGGATGCGCGACATTGTGCCGGTTATGAAATGCAGGAGTTGGTGGAGTATGCTGCATGGGTTGGTAGCAAGGCAGCACAAAAAAAGAACGGAGCGAAAGGATTTATCGGGACTGCGAGTACGATAACCTCAAAATTTTATGGATTACATCATGGACTTGGAACAATGCCGCACGCCTTGATCGGTTATGCCGGTTCAACCCTTAAAGCTGCTGAAATGTTTCATGGGCAGTTTCCAGATCAGGAACTTGGTGTATTGGTTGATTACTTTGGTCAAGAAATTACCGATGGATTGGCGGTTTGCAAGGCTTTTCCAGAATTGGCGGCCCAGGGTAAAGTTTTGCTGCGCTTGGATACTCATGGTGGACGATACATTGAAGGACTGAATAGACAGTCATCATATGAACTGTTAATGCGATATGCTCCTGAAACAATTCAACGCTATTGTTCCGAAAAAGAATTGACATATCTGGCAGGAACAGGTGTCTCTGCGGCTGCAATATGGTATATGCGTAAAAAACTTGATGAGGCCGGATTTGATAGGGTTAAGATCATTGCCTCATCGGGGTTTGATATCGAGAAATGTCGTATCATTTCTGAAGCAAGAGCCCCGGTTGATATTGTCGGGACCGGTTCATTCATTCCTGTTTTATGGAATGAAACATATGCAACTGCCGATATTATTGCCTATAATGGCAAACCTTTGGTTAAAAAAGGTCGGGAATTTTTGATTAATCTTGCCCGACAGTATATGCCTAACTTGGGAATATGATAATTTATAATATATGAATGGGGTAAATAATTTGCAAAATCAAGAAGATCAGAACAAAGAAGACAAGAGAGAATATAATGTACAGATCTTTGATCTTTCGAGTGAGCAAAAAAATGAGGTCACTGAAGTGGTTGCCGGTTTTTACAGTTTGGAACATGCCAATGCATTCGCCAAAACTTATGTTCGGGACAGTGTTGAAAGATGCCGTATTCCGGGAGCTTCACGACAGGAAATCTTTGATGCTTGGTCAGCTTTTGGAGAAGATGCGAAAGTTGTTGATTCACGAGAAAAAGAGAATTGGGATTCTTCGGATTCCATTATGATGTTTATTGAAAATGTTGCTACGCCAATGGAAAGGGACTGGCGTGCGCTTGATCCACGTCGTTTGGTGGAAGAGGATGATTTTCCTGAAGACGACAAATAATATAAGTTTTCTTTGTTAATTAAAATACAAGTACAGATTATGAAATTACGTTTTGCCCCAAGTCCTACTGGTTTAATGCATGTAGGAAATGCCCGTCTAGCAGTTGCTAATGCACTTTATGCCCGTCATCATGGTGGAACCTTTATGTTGCGTATTGATGATACGGATGTTGAACGCTCCAAGGAGGAATATGTTCGGGAAATATATCAGGCATTAAAATGGTTTGGGATTGGCTGGGATGAATTCATGCGTCAATCTGAACGTATGGATCGTTATCAATTGGCAATAGAAAAATTAAAACAGTCTGGGCGTCTGTATCCATGCTTTGAAACTAAACAGGAGCTTGATTTTAAAAGAGAGTTGCGTCGTCGGCAAAATAAGCCTCCTATTTATGATCGGGCAATGCTTAAGCTTACGTCTGAACAACGAAAAGAGTCAGAGGCAAACGGAAAAAAACCTCATTGGCGCTTCATGCTTTCTGGGCGTGAAATGAAATGGAAAGACTTGGTTATGGGTGACTGTCACGTCAAATTATCCTCCATTTCCGATCCAGTCATGATCAAGGCGGATGGTACCGTTTTATATACTTTGGCATCAGTTGTCGATGATCTTGAAAGTGGCATTACGCATATTATCCGGGGTGAGGATCATGTGACAAATACAGGTGTTCAACTGGATTTGATTGAGGCATTGACTGATCATCCAAATACGATCCAGTTTGCACATCTACCGTTACTGCTTGACGAGGATGGGGGTAAGCTTTCAAAACGATTGGGAAGTATCTCTTTGCGCCGATTACGCGAGGATGGATTGGAGGCAAAAGCTGTGGTTTCCTATCTGGCAAGATTGGGGACATCAAGAGATCCACAATTGTTGTCTGTTGACGAATTGGCAAAGGATTATGATTTATCCTCATATTCGCGTTCACCAGCAAGGTTCGATATTCAACAAATGTTGGCATTGAATAAAAAGTGTTTACATACAATGGAATTTTCAGAAGTCAGAGATCGATTGCCTGAAGCTGTTACAGAAGAATTCTGGAATATTGTCCGACCCAATATCGATATATTGTCTGAAACGCGATATTGGTGGGATTTGGTTCATGAGGATATTATTCCTGAAGTTGCGGATGAAGATAAATCATATCTTCATCTGGCCTTGGAATGTTTGCCAACTGAACCTTGGGGGCAAGAGACCTGGAGCCAATGGACCAATATTTTGAAAGAGGTTAGTGGTCGAAAGGGAAAATCTCTTTTTCATCCATTGCGTCTGGCATTAACACGAGAGGATAAAGGGCCGGAGATGAGAGGGCTTTTACCGCTGATTGGGCGAGAAAGAGTGGTCAGACGGTTAACGGAGGCATGTTCTCTTGCCTAGATAAATTAAATTATGAAGATAAATAATTTTATCTTCATATAGCTTTTTTAAAAGGTTGAAAAATTTCTTGGCCTTGTTAAAAAGGCTTTTTTATTTCATTAAAGTTTTACCTTGTTATGCGTCAATCTTTGAAAACAGAACTTTTAAGTCCAGCCGGTACGTTAAAAGCCATGCGATATGCATTCGCATACGGTGCAGATGCGGTCTATGCAGGACAGCCACGTTACAGTCTGCGAGTTCGCAATAATGAATTCAATCACCAAAATCTTAAAATCGGTATTGATGAGGCACATGCTCAAGGAAAATCTTTCTATGTGGTGGTTAATATTGCACCTCATAATGCAAAGTTAAAGACATTTATCAAAGATTTGGAGCCTGTTGTTACCATGGGACCTGATGCTTTGATCATGTCTGACCCTGGACTAATTATGATGGTGAGGCAACATTTTCCTCAAATGGCCATACATTTATCCGTCCAGGCCAATGCTGTTAATTGGGCCACGGTTAAATTTTGGAAAGAGATGGGATTAACACGGGTTATCTTGTCACGTGAGCTTTCCCTCAAGGAAATTGAAGAAATTCATCAACATGTTCCAGATATCGAATTGGAGGTATTTGTGCATGGGGCCCTTTGCATGGCTTATTCAGGTCGGTGTCTATTGTCGGGATATATTAATCACCGTGATGCCAATCAGGGAACATGTACAAACTCTTGTCGCTGGAAATATGATGTTGAAGAGGCAAGTGAAAATGAATTGGGAGAAATTGTCAATAAAAACCAATCTGAAACATGTTGTAAATCTGGTGATGTTCCACCTACCTTGGGTGAAGGGGAGACAACGGATAAAGTTTTCATTCTGCGCGAAGAAAAACGCCCTGATGAGGAGATGACAGCCTTTGAGGATGAACATGGCACTTATATCATGAATTCGAAGGATCTGAGAGCAATCCAGCATGTTGAAAAGTTGGTTAATATTGGTGTTTATTCCCTTAAAATTGAAGGGAGAACAAAATCTCATTATTATTGTGCCCGTACTGCTCAAATATATCGCAAGGCAATTGACGATGCCTTGGCAGGTCGGCCATTTGATATGAATTTGATGACAAGTTTGGAATCTCTGGCTCATCGTGGATATACTGAAGGTTTTTTAAGTCGACATAAACATAATGAATATCAAAATTATGAAACAGGTTCATCAATTTCGGTTAAACAGCAATTTGCTGGTGAATTCACTGGTAATTTCAGGGATGGCCTTGCCGAAATCGCGGTTAAAAACCGTTTTGAAATTGGTGATCAACTAGAAATAATGACTCCTGGCGGAAATGTTAGCTTTACTTTAGAAAAAATGGAAAACACGAAAGGGGAAGCCATTAAAATCGCACCAGGAAATAGTCATATTGTCTATATTCCTGTCCAGAAAAATCTTTCTCTCGAATATGCGTTACTTATGCGATATCTGAAAACTGAATCATAATTGAGAATATTGGGTTTATTAATCATTGGGGGGATTTATTAAACTGCGGAAAAAATTTTTCCTAAAGGGTGAACTGTTAAAATATTATAATATTTCTTAATTTACCTTACCTTGATTTTTGTTTGTTAATATTGCATTTAATGATCAGATGAAGGAATTCTAATTTATCAATTGATTTATCGCACTGGATAAATCATTTTCTGTTAAAGGTTGATCACTTAAATTTATGCAACCATAACGTTGCTTTTTAACTGCGGTAAGAAGATAGAAACAATTACGCAGATGATTTTGGTTATCCAGTTTTCTATTTAACTCCAATAGAGCTGTATCTTTTTTTGCAAAGACCATATTTGCTAAAGCTGCACCATGAGGGGCGATAATCAGATCAGCCTGACGAAAAAGATTGACTTGTGCAGCAAAATCCATGTTTTCAAGAAACACTTTTTCAATTGATTTCTCATTCAAAACTTTATCAATAATACGCTGTTCATCAAAACTAATTCGAGGATTTGGATGATGTTCCCTTGAAATGTAAAAACGTTTGGGTAATGAAGTATTGACAGGGGGCTGGATTGTATCGAATAAGGTATAAATTTCATCAAATGTTAGATATAATTCCGGCATCAGGGGTTTATGCCAGAAGAAATGCAGATTTTTTACAGGGTAAATACCATAATTCATAAAAGTGGCACGATTAATCAATCCACTATATTCAAGGCTTTGAACATAAGTTGTTGGGGAGAAAGCGCATTGCCGATTGTCGAATAGGCTATGTTCAGATGGTAAGGCAAGAATTGTATCAGGTGGCAATATGGAATTGGCTAATTGTGTTTTGGAGATTCCATACAATAACCAATGATAATAATTAAAGCAAGCAGCGTCAAAACCCACAAAAACACTATCTAAACTGGACTTTTGTTCAATGTCTGGAAATAAAAAGCCAGAATGATTTTCACTGGGTGGCAATTGTTGTTTTATAAAAAAAAAGAAGGTTCATCAACGATATATCCTTCGGATGTTACGATTACTCCGTCCAGTCCCGGGAAAACGATAAAATATGCGTTTTTAAGGGTAAATAGAGTCAAATACGTAAGAGGTAAAGTTATTTGATCATTATTTTTAGGATTTGATCTTACGTTATAATAAGACAACCCTCGCATGAAATCCCTTTTACCTGTTATAGTATTAAAATTTTTGGGAAGAGATAAAATGGCAGGGGATGAAATACAAATTTTTTTTTGCTTTGATATTTTTTCAAATGAACGGAAATCTTGTTTTAAAATTAAATTATTTGAAATCATTATATGAAACTTTAATTTTTTTGAAATAAATGAAAATATAAAAAAGAGAAAGGAAATATTTGTCAATATGTTATAATATTATTGATTTGTGGCAAATTAAATATGAAATTATTTCAATAATTGAAGAATAAATTTATGTTAATTTAATTATCTTAAAATGATGTTTCCTCAGATTTTTTGAATTACAAATTATAATTTATTGAAAATTGTTTTGTTGCATTACTGTGATGCTATTCTGGAAATCATCCTGCTTTGATAAGGTTTTGAATATTATTTTTTTCAAATAACATGAGTAAAACTTGTATTGACGTTTTTTCATCAATAGAGGCTTGAGTTTCTTTGTTATACCAGTATTCAGCAGCTTTCCAGGCTGTATTAATCCAATGATCCAACATGATTTCATTGACCATTTTAAAATTGGGTAAACCGGATTGTCTACGACCTGTTACCTCTCCGCCGCCCCGTATCCTGAAATCCTCATCAGCTATCAGGAAGCCATTCTCTGTGTCTCGTATGAGGGATAATCTTTTTTTCGCTATATAACTAATTTTATCATCATGTAAAAGAAGACAGTATGACTGTTTTTCTCCTCTTCCAACACGCCCACGTAATTGATGCAATTGTGCAAGACCAAAACGTTCTGCATGTTCAATAACCATGATGTTAGCATTGGGAATATTGACGCCAACCTCGATGACTGTGGTGGCAACTAGTATTTTGGTTTTATTGTGTGCAAATTTATCAAGTTCAGCTTGTCTTTTGCCGGTATCTTGTTGGCCATGCGCTAGGCCTACATTCTCGATACCAAAATAATGCTGTAGGCTCATGTAACGATCTTTGACTGCAGCCAGATCCATAACCTCGCTTTCTTCAACTAGAGGACAGACCCAGAATATTTGACAACCTTTTTGAATGGCTCTTTTGATACCCTCCAAGATTTTATCAGTTTTGCTTAATGCATGTAGCGTGGTATGTATAGGTTTCCGGTTTGCAGGTTTTTCTGTAAGATGACTAACCTGCAATTCTCCCCATCTTGTCAGTAAAAGGGTTCTTGGAATAGGGGTTGCTGTCATTACAAGTGTATCTGTATTTTCCCCCTTTTCCCCCAGTCTAATGCGTTGTTCAACACCGAAACGATGTTGTTCGTCAATAATGACAAGCGCCAGGTTATGAAAAACAACTTGTTCCTGAAACAGGGCATGTGTACCGATAGCAATTTTTGTTTTTCCGGTTTTAATTTTATCGAGGGTTTCCTTGCGAGCTATTCCTTTTATGGAACTGCTTAAAAATGAAATTTCAACAGGAGCAAGTTTCATAAAGGTTTCATAATGTTGTCTGGCAAGAATTTCAGTGGGTGCCATAATAACACTTTGGAATCCCGCTTCAACAGCCTGTAAGGCGGCCATTATAGCAATAATGGTTTTACCGGAACCGACATCTCCCTGTAATAATCTTAGCATGCGATAAGGGCGTTCCATATCTGTCTGAATTTCCCTGAATGCCTGTCTTTGGGAAAATGTCAGTGAATATCCGAATTTTTGTAAAGCGTGGCAAATAAGATGATTATCACCAATCAGGGATTTTCCTGTGGTTAACTGATTTGTATGTTTTATTTTTGTAATGGCTAATTGTTCCGCGAATAACTCATCAAATGCCAAACGGGAACGTGCCCGACTTTCAACAGCTTCATAGGTTTGATTTTCAAAAAAAGTGGGGAAATCTCCTGGAAAATGTAGCAAATGAAGCGCTTCTTTAAAACTTGGCCAATGGTGTTGATGTAAAAGGGAAGGATTGATCCATTCGGGCAATTCGGGACATAGGTTTAATGCCAGGCGTAAAGCTTTTGAAAGATTTTTTGGGAAAAGGCCTGCTGTTAAGGGCCATACAGGTTCGATTAATGGAATGGCCTGTTGGTTATATATAGGTTCAATATAATGTGGATTGGTTATAATCAGTTTGTTATTTTTATTTTCTAAAAGACCTGAAACAACAAATATTGTATCAAGGGTCAGTTTTTTTGCTTGCCACGATGAAAAAAATATCATTTCAGCTTTAGCACTGCCATCGTTAACAAATATACGCCAGGGTTGTTTATGATGACGGGGTTTTTCAATATGGGTAATTTCTATTTGAAGTGTAACTATTTTTCCAGGGATTGCATTTTGCAATTTGGGGCGATATCGTCGGTCAATTATTGAAGTGGGCAAATGAAAGAGTAAATCAATAATTCGCTCACCACCAATTGCATGGGTCATTAACTTGCTCAATTTCGGACCTATACCTTTAAGACTGGATAAGGGGGACAATATAGGTTTTATGGAAAGATAAAGGGAAGGTGGAATAGAGGGGGGACTCATGATTATTTTGGTTATGAGAGTGTAGAATTGTTTAAATTTAGATATCAGTATAGGATATGTTAAATGGTAGAGCAAAAAGAAAATATAAGTTCACTTGAGGCACGAAAACGCAGACTGATTTATCGTGCAACTCATAGAGGGACCTTCGAGGCTGACTTAATCATCGGTCAGTTTGCGATGATGAATGTACCAGCAATGACAATTATTGAAATTGAGGATTTTGAAAAAATAATGGAATTGGCTGATACAGATTTGATGTTATGGTTGACAGGTTTCGAGCCTTACCCAAAAAAAATTGAGAGTCCTGTTTTTCTTTCGCTATATCATTTTGCTCAACAAAATAAACCGAATAAACATTAAGGAGAAATCGCATGGGGGGAGCCTCAAAAAAGCAATTTAAAAATTTTTTGCCGATATGGGGAGCTCCCGAGGGATATGATGCCTTTTTATTAAGTAAAATTGCTCAGGAATGTTATCAAAAAGATAACCATGTTCTGGTTCATGTCGCACGGAATGATATAGATATGAACCGGTTGGCTGATTTACTCTATTATATCGCACCTCAACTAAATGTTTTGAATTTTCCTGCCTGGGATTGTTTGCCTTATGACCGTGTATCCCCGAACAAGGCGATAACCTCGGAACAGGTAGCAACATTGACGCAATTACTTGAACCCTTGACCGGGCCAAGGATCATATTGACGACAATACCCGCACTGTTACAAAAAATAGCACCCAGATCAGTCTTTGCAGGACGTGCTCTGACCCTTAAACAGGGTGAAAGTCTGGATCAGGAATTTTTAGTCGAACTTCTTGTTGCGCAGGGATACAATCGTACGGATACAGTTATGGAACCGGGTGAATTTGCCTTGAGGGGTAGTTTATTTGATATTTTCCTGGCTGGGGAAGAAGAGCCTGTCCGCTTGGATTTATTCGGAGATGAGATAGATTCAATTCGCTGTTTTGATCCGATTACGCAACGTTCAACTCGGAAAGTTACGGAACTTGTTTTAAGACCTACCGCAGCTTATTCTCTGGATGGGGAAAGCATATCAAGGTTTCGTACGAAATGGCGAGAACTGTTTGGTCAGGGATCAATGAGTGATCCAATTTATGAAGCCGTTTCGGAAGGCCGAATGGTTCAAGGACTTGAACATTGGTTACCTCTTTTTCATGATAAGATGGAAACGTTTTTTGATTATGTTTCTGATGTTAAACTGTCTTTTTCATATCAGGCCGAGGAGGCATTGCAACCAAGACTGGAAATGATTGCTGATCATTATGAAGCCCGCAAACAGCCAGTAAGAAATGGCGAAGTTGTATATCGTCCCTTACCACCTGATTTGCTATATCTTACTCAATCTGAGTGGAATCATATAGTCACGCGATATAAAGGGGTGTATTTTTATCCTTTTGCAATGCCTGACGGATCCAGTGGAATGGATGCAGGGGGAAGGCCAGGTATAGTTTTTGCTAAAAGTAATCTGACAGTCGAAGCCGATAATGTTTTTGATATGTTCAAGTCAAGATTCAGGGAATGGTATTCATCTGGACGGAAAACATTGGTTGCCGGCTGGACAAACGGATCAAGAGAGCGCATCGCTACATTATTGAAAGAACACAAAATCGCAGTTCAGAAACTGGAAGGGTGGCAAGAAGTTAAAAATTTCAGGGAAGCTTCTGTTGGATTATTGACTTTTGGTTTGGATCGCGGATTTGTTGCCGATGATTTCATTCTTGTTTCTGAAGCCGACTTGTTAGGGGAAAGAATTTCACGTCCACATAGAAAACGGAAAAAAGCCGAGCAGTTCATTTCAGAAGCTTCTGAAATTAGCGAGGGAGATCTTATTGTACATCAGGAATATGGGATTGGTCGTTATCAAGGACTGGTTAATCTGGAAATAGGTGCTGCGCCACACGATTGTCTGGCACTTGTTTATCATGGTGATGAAAAATTATTCTTACCTATCGAAAATATTGAGTTATTGAGCCGTTATGGATCTGATCAAACGGGTGTTGCTCTGGATAAACTGGGAAGTCCTGCATGGCAAAAACGTAAAGCCACAATGAAGGCTCGTATTCGGGACATGGCTGGTGAGTTATTGAAAACAGCCGCGGCCCGCTTGATGCAGGAAGCGACGATCGAGACCCCTCCTGAAGGATTGTGGGAGGAGTTCTGTGCACGGTTTCCCTTTATTGAAACGGATGATCAGGCAAGGGCTGTTGCTGATATTATTCAGGATCTTGCTTCCGGACGTCCCATGGATCGTTTGATTTGTGGTGATGTTGGTTTTGGTAAGACAGAAGTGGCATTACGTGCCACTTTTATTGTGGCCATGAATGGAAGCCAGGTGGCGGTTGTGGTACCGACAACCCTATTGGCACGTCAACATTATCAAACCTTTGTGAAACGTTTTGAGGGATTTCCGGTAAAAATTGCCCAACTTTCCAGAATGGTGACATCAAAAAATGCGGCACAGATCAAAAAGGAATTGGCAGATGGCAATGTCAATATAGTGATTGGTACACATGCTTTACTAGCCAAGACGATCAAGTTTGCAAATTTGGGTATGCTTATTATAGATGAAGAACAGCATTTTGGTGTTGCGCACAAAGAGAAATTGAAAACCTTGCGTGAAGATATTCATGTATTGACATTATCTGCCACCCCATTACCAAGGACGTTGCAATTATCATTGACTGGAATGCGAGAGATAAGTCTAATCGCAACGCCTCCAATTGATCGTTTGGCTGTTAGAACTTTTATCATGCCCTTTGATCGTATCGTTATTCGAGAGGCTATTCAAAGGGAGCGATTCAGAGGGGGGCAAATATTCTGTGTTGCACCACGTGTTCAGGATTTGCAAAACCTGCAAGATCAACTTTTGGATATAGTTCCAGATTTACGGTTGGTACAAGCTCATGGGCGGTTATCCCCTACAGAACTTGAACGGGTGATGACTGAATTCAATGAAGGTAAATATGATGTATTGCTTTCGACCAATATTGTTGAAAGTGGACTGGACATGCCAACTGTCAATACACTGATAATCTATAAGGCTGATCATTTTGGATTAGGTCAGTTATATCAATTGAGAGGTCGTGTGGGACGGGGAAAACAGCGTGGATATGCGTATTTGACATGGCCACAGCATCATTTTCTTTCCAAGAATTCTGAAAAGCGACTGGAAATAATGCAGTCACTGGATAATCTTGGGGCAGGATTCACTTTGGCATCTCACGATCTGGATTTGAGAGGGGCGGGTAATCTGCTGGGAGAAGAACAGTCTGGTCATATTCGGGAAGTTGGCGTTGAGCTATACCAGAAGATGCTTGAAGAAACAGTGGCAAGCCTCCGTGCAGAAAAAAATAATCAGTTATTGGAAAATCAGGATTGGACACCCAATATCACTTTGGGATTACCTGTTCTGATCCCGGAAACCTATGTGACGGATCTATCAGTAAGATTGGGTTTATATCGACGAATAGGCAATCTGGAAAATCATGATGATATTGAAGCCATGCAAGTGGAATTGATAGATCGTTTTGGGACCTTGCCTGAAGAAGTAAGCAATCTGCTTCATGTAATGAAACTGAAAAAACTTTGTAAAAAAGTTGGTGTTAATCGCATTGAGGCTGGACCGAAAGGGGTTGTTGTTCAGTTTTTTAACAATCAATTCAAAAATCCTGAAGGATTAGTACAATGGATAGCCGGTATTAAAGATCAGTCTGTGAGATTGCGTCCTGATGGTAAATTGATATATTTGCGAGAAACCCCGTTTGCAAAACGGATTCAGCGTTGTCAATTCTTATTAAACAAGCTTGTTGAAATTTACCGATAATAAAACGTCATTTCCTAAATTAGGCAGACTGAATTTAGCTAGAAATGACATTTTGAAGCATTCATGAATTTATTTATTAATAAGACATAATTTATTAAAATCATTGAATATTTTTTAATCCAATGATAATGTTACGTAATTTAAATGTTTTTTTAAGAAATAAATAAAGTTAAGTAGAGAAATTAGATTATGTTGCAAAAAAATGTCAATGATCTTTTGGTTTTTTTAACAATTGCTAAAGAAAGAAGTTTTACAAAGGCAGCATCAAAATTAGGTGTATCCCAATCCGCATTAAGTCATACCATGCGAAATCTTGAAAAAAATCTAGATGTGCAATTATTATCCCGTACTACACGAAGTGTAGAGCCAACCAAGCTTGGTGAGATTTTATTGAAAAATATTGCGCCGAGATTAGAGGAAATTGTTGAAGAGCTTGGCAAGATTATTGATTTGAAAAAAAGGCCTTTTGGAAATATCAATCTTTTAACAGATGAACATGCTGCAAACTTTGTTGTATGGCCTCATTTGCGAAATTTTTTGCGACATTATCCTGATATAAAATTTAATGTAGAGGTTTCTTCCAATCTTCAAAAAGAAATTCATGGAAAATATGATGCAAAAATAAGCCTTGGCGAAGTTGTAGACAAAGATTTCTTATCAATAAAAATTAGCGCACCTGTCCAAATAGCGGTTGTCGCGTCACCATTATATTTACAAGATAAAAAAATTCCAAAAACGCCGCATGATTTGCTCAAACATCAATCTATAAACTACTTTCTTTCTTTTATGCAAAATCAGTATGATTGGGAATTTGTTGTAAAGGGTAATACACAAATAATCCATATGGAAGGTCAATTTTCTTGTAATACCCTAACCCAGGTCATACAGGCCACACTGGATGGTTTTGGTTTTGCCTATATACCCTTGAAAGAGGTTTATCACGCCATTCAGCAAAAACATCTTGTACATGTTTTATCTGAATACTGTCCCTCTTTTTCAGGATATTATCTGAGATACCCCAATCGAAACAATTTTACACAGGCATTTTCTTTGCTATTGCAAAGTTTTGAACATTAAATTTCGCTATTTATATTATTACCTTGCAAATTATAATTGCACTTTTATTTTTTTCAAATTAAATTGATGTAAAAAATATACATATTAATTAATTCAAGAGAAACAAGATGTCAGATTTAATTTTGGCGCGGGCTTTACATGTATTGGCAATTGTAATTTGGATAGGTGGGGTATGTATGGTGACAACGGTTCTTCTACCAACCATTCGTAAAAATTTTTCATCCAGCGAACGATTGTCTATATTTCATCGTATTGAAAGGCGTTTTGCTACACAGGCTCGTTTTACAACTTTGATAGCCGGATTATCCGGGTTTTACATGGTATGGCGAATGCAAATATGGAATCGATTTGAGCATATAGAATTTTGGTGGATGCATGCCATGTTTTTGGTGTGGTTAATCTTTACAACCATGTTATTTGTTATTGAACCCTTTATACTCAATAAAAAATTAGGGGATAGTGGTCAGCAACAACCCGATAATGTATATGTTAAGGTTCAGAGATTACACTGGTTTTTATTAACCATCAGTTTCATTACAATCATTGGTGCAGTCATGGGAAGCCATGGTTTCGCTTTTTTTTGAGAAATAAATAAAATGATGAAGATGCATAATATTCGATTGGGTCGGGTGATTTCAATTTTTATATCGAATTGGTGGGATGCTATACTTCATTATTTTTATTTCAGTGGCAGGACAAGCAGATCAGGTTTTTGGTGTTTTGCAATTCTAAATAGTCTGATTCTATATTTTTTATTTTGTATAGATGAATATTTTCATTTGATTTACAGAGTGACTTTTCATTATTATTATTGTGATATCCATCTATTTTTTTTAATATATTTTTTATTAACGATCTTTCCATCATTTGTACTGTTCATACGTCGCCTGCATGATCTTAATTTGTCAGGTTGGTGGGTTTTGTTGATGATTATTCCCTTACCCTATCTATACCTCAATTTTTTAATTCAGATTATTTTTCTTGTTATAGCAAGTTTTCCCGGTTCAGAAAATAATCAGTATGGTATCAAACCCATTAATCAGGTTACTGTTTAATTCATATTCTTTGTTTAAATTACCATACGGGAATGGGAACATTATTAACCTTGAACAGATTTCCCTGCCAGTTTATATCCCATTCAAGATTATTGTTTCCGACAGAACGTCCGGCAAATTTAGCCAAAATCAATGCTGTCTTTAGATTATTTATACGGGTAGAACCACTATTTGCAATCAATTTTTCCATATTGCTTACAGTGATTTTACCTTTTGCCGATTGGAAGTTGAGCTCTCGGTCAAGTAAGGCGTTTCCATACGCAGTAATATGGGTTAAATTGTTCTGCATCATTAAGTTATTGATTTTTAACGGTAATGACAGGTCATAAAATTTATCCTCATTATTGCCACTCGCGGCGGCTAAAATTAGGGGATAATATTTTGTAGGGGTATTCAGATTCAAAATGCCTTCTCTTGGAAGGAAAAGGTTTGATTTTTGAGAGGGATTTATTTCATTCAGACCTGAAAAAAACAGTTTCAAATTTACATTGTCAGCGATATTTTGAACTTGCAACCGTATTTCATCAGCTTTGTAGGCATTGTTTAAATTTTTTATTAAAATGTTTCGCCATATAATGGTAAGTTGTTCGTTTTGTTTAAGTTGTTTTAATATAGGTGTAATAGAATCAGTATAGTAATTTTTGTTACAGGAATTGATTTGATATTTCAGAAATACGGTCAACAATCCGGTCGATGTGATATTGGTAACTCTTTGCAACTGATCCTTGGACAAGGTTTTACCGCTCTGGTTTACCATTAACTGTTTGCTATTCAGGAAAACATTGGAATTATCCGGAATTTTGACAGTATAATTAGTAACTTGTAAAGAATTGATATGATGATCAACAGTGTCTGATGATATATTTGAACAGTATGAATGCCAAGTTACAGAAGCGAAAGTTACTGCATTATTAAATAGTGAATAAATAAGCATCAGCACGAAAAAAGGCAAAGACTTTAAAAATATACTCATAACCATAGAAACATTTTTCATTTTCAAAAAAGAATTAAACTATATCGATATTAAGAAAGATATTAAAGGGTTATTTACAAAAGATTGAAAATTATAATAGTTGGATAATGATTTGGATCAAAACTAAAAGGTTAAGGATTTTCAATGCCGAAATATCTGGACCCGTTTTTAATTTTACTATTAATGACCGTTGCAATGGCAAGTTTTTTTCCATGTCACGGTTCGGGTGTTCTTTTTTTTAATAATCTGGCTGTAATAGCCATTGCTCTTATGTTTTTTTTGCAAGGTGCAAGGTTATCTCGTCAAGCAGTGATTGAGGGTATTTTTCACTGGAGATTACATTTACTAATTTTTGCATGTACGTTTGTCATTTTTCCTATACTGGGATTAGGCTTGCATTATTTATTCCCAAAAATGTTATTGCCTGATTTATGGATAGGCATTCTTTTTTTATGCTGTTTACCATCTACAGTACAATCGTCAATTGCATTTACATCAATCGCAAAAGGAAATGTGCCGGCTGCAATATGTTCAGCTACTGCCTCAAATATTCTGGGAATTTTCATAACTCCTTTTTTGGTTGGATTAATATTTTCTAATCATCATCAGGCTATTTTTTCAAGAGATAATCTTAACATAGTTTACCAATTGTTATTACCCTTTATCATGGGACAGATCCTGCAGCCGTGGATAAGGGAATGGGCATTAAGAAATTCCCGTCTTTTATCCTGTTCTGATCGTGGGTCAATCCTGATTGTTGTTTATACAGCTTTTAGTCAGGCAGTGAATATGGGTTTATGGTACAAATTATCCTTGTATCAGCTTATGAAACTGATTTTAATTGACGTGGTTTTACTAGATTCAATTTTAATAATTTCTTTTTTGCTATCGAAACTTTTTAAATTTTGTTGGCAGGACCAAATCAGCATTGTTTTTTGTGGATCAAAAAAATCTCTAGCTTCCGGGGTTCCAATTGCAAACGTGTTATTGCCTCCCTCAATGGTGGGAATGATAATATTGCCTTTAATGATTTTTCATCAAATTCAGCTATTTGTAATTGCGATCATTGCACAATATTGTAATAAAATATCCGATAAAAAGAAGGTTTATAAGACATAATCAAGAAATACCTGATATGTTTGTCACTCTATCAAAGATTTGGCGATTTAATGTTTTATTTTATTATTAATCTAAACAAATTAATCTTATAATGATATTTCATTTTCAAAATCAGTTTTATTAATAAAAGTAAAAAAAATGCTTGCCAAATCCACGTTAAATCATATATGAAGTTTTCATAAGTCGGAGAGGTGGCCGAGTGGTTTAAGGCAGCGGTCTTGAAAACCGCCGTGCGTGAATAGCGTACCGTGGGTTCGAATCCCACCTTCTCCGCCATTCAATAAAACATTATCCCACATTACCCAACATTTCCCGCAGAAAACTGGTATTTTTAAGTAAATTAACAAACATTATCCTACATTATAAAACATTTGAACGCATTTAATATTGGGGTATATTCTGGGGTATATGATTTTTCATCTTGGGGTATATAGATGTTAACGGATAAAGCCATAAAAACAGCCAAATATCAGGAAAAGGGTAGAAACAAGCTTTATGAACGCGGTTTATACCTGGTTATCACAAAAGCAAACTCCAAGATATGGCGTTTCAAATACACTTTCGCAAAAAAAGAGAAACTGTTGACTTTCGGTTTATATCCACAGGTATCACTGGCGGATGCAAGAAAAGCTAGAGATGAGGCAAAGGAGGATATTGCAAAAGGTATTGATCCTGGAATCGCCAAATTGCAACAAAAATATTTTCAATCCATACAGCAGGAAAACACGTTCGAGAATATTGTAAACAGATGGTGGGATTTAAACAGGGATAGATGGACAAAACGGCACGCCAATGATGTCATGACCTCACTGCGGAAAAATATCATTCCTCATATAGGGCATCTGGTTATTCATGATATCAATACCCCGCTGATTTACGGTTTATTGCAAAAAATAGAAAATAAAGGATCTATTGAAACCGCCCATAGAATAAGGCAAAGAATCGAATCTGTTTTCAACTACGCCATTTCAATTGGAATTTATAAAGAGAATAATCCGGCCTATCTCGTTAAAGGTTCATTGAAAAAAGTTGTAAGGAAAAGAAAGCAGCCCGCTATTACCAATCTCGAATCACTAAAGGAAATGCTGAATAAAATTGAATTGGAACCGGGAAGACCGATAACCAAGCTTGCCATACGCTTATTATCGATTGTATTTGTAAGGCCTGGAGAATTGCGGGGAATGCGATGGGATGAGATTGATGGAGATGTATGGTCAATACCATCGCAACGTATGAAAATGAAAAAAGGACATAAAGTTTTTCTATCCAGTCAGGCAAGGGAAATATTGAATGAGGTGAAAAATTTTTCTGGAAACAGTCCGTATGTATTTCCAGGTGATCGCTCGATACTGAAACCAATGAGTGAAAATGCGATGGGATATTTAATCAACAGGGCTGGTTATAAAGATATTCACACACCGCATGGGTTCAGAGCGTCTTTTTCAAGTATCATGAATGAAAAATATCCAGAAGACCGCTCTATCATTGATATGATGCTGGCACATTCACCAAAAAATATGGTTGAGGCAGCATATAATCGTGCGGAACATTCTGAAAGAAGAAAACAGTTATACCAGATATGGGCGGATTTACTGTTCGACGGACTGAGACCAGTAAGGGAATTGACCATTATGCCCAGGAGGTGATCAGTTGCGTTCCTTTTTGATTTTCTCTTCCCATTCCTTCACTTCACTTCTCAACCATATATCCCTCTTTTCTGAAAACTGTAATGGTTTCGGGAATCCCTTTTTATTGGACATATCAATCAGGGTTCTTCTATCCAGCTTTGGCAGGTCATATCTTTTTTGCAAACCCTGAAGGCTAAAAAATTTATTCTCATTATTGATATATTTATCTATTTGTTGAATAATTTTTTCAACTATAAGATTGATATCATCACTTTCTATTTTAATATGATCTTTATTCATTGTATCGGCAGTCTATTTTGTCTTGTTTGATCTTTTATATTAATGAATGGCACCAATATTTTTCATGTACTGGATACCGGTATCGGTTTTTGTAACCTTGATTTTTCTGTCATCGCATAAATGTTTTTCACGTTTTACAAGATGTATTTCTTCCAGGCGATTGAGTGCCTTGCAAACATCCGCTCTTGATAGATTGAGATCGTTTGCATAGTAACCCGTACTGTCCTCAATTCCATCCATATAGACCATTGTCATTATCGCGAATTGCCTGACAGTTAGACAGAATCGTTTTCTTGCTGATTTTTTCACGATAGATGATAATTTGTTATTCATGATCTCGCCTCATTTAATCACTGGTGTTTATTTCTATTATTCATAACGTTTGACAATGCGTATCCAAACCATGCGGAACTGGATATCAATATTGTCAGCAACACAATCATATCCATCTGGAAAATCCTTGTGTCAGCGGTTTATTTCACTTAATTTTTGCGGTCTCAATCTCCAGCAGCTGATTGATGATGTAAGTATCGCCACCTCGTCATAATTATCATCAAGACCATATGAAATTGTGCTTCCAATACGGGTAAGATAAAACAGTTCATCCGTTTCGTCCCTGTAATTCGGATCGTCCTCATAATAGCGGTATCCCCAGACCTCCAACTGGCTTGGTCTTAATCTGTCAATCGCAAAATTGTAAAAATCCTTTCCATTGCAATCGTACCATTTATCAGGTTTTATACTGTTTTTTTCATGAATTGCCAGCATTTCAATATATCCCCTGTCAATCAGCAGTCAGGCATTTCCTCAATGAAATCATCATGATATTCCTGATTGAGACTATCCGCCTTTTGATTTACAAGTTCATACAGCCTTTCTTTCTGTTCATGACTTATCTCACTACATAGATTTATGAATTTTGAATGCCGTGTAAAATCCTCAAGTTTTCTGGTTGTTTCTATTGTTTTGATATATTGGAAACAGCGTTCATATTTGTCTTCAATGTCATTGTTTGACAGGTTGCCATCACCGTTATGGTTAATTTGGTTGCTAAACCTGTTATTGTCATCGCACGTATGACTGTCATCTTTCTGTCTGCAACCGTTTTCCTCATGCTGGTAATCATTTGCCTCTTCACGGGTTATCAGGCCATTCAGCAAATCAGGAAAAGCGTCCCTGAGAGCGAAACCACGGGCCCTCATTTGCAGCATTCTTTTTGGGTATGATAACCAGACACCTCTTTTTGTAAGTCCAGCCTTTTCGGCATCTTTCCAGCTAAAAGAGCCTGTTATCTCATTTTTGAAACCTCTTCTCCTGACCTTGCATATAGCTGTCAATGTATTGATTTGTGATTGATCCCCGTCAAGATATTCCTCTATACTTTCACAAAGAGGGGATGCCTTGCATATCGCAAGCATTGCATCGCCATATATGGAAGGCCTGTCATTTATAACGGCTATATTCTGCAAGGAAAGCATTGGGGAAAGTCCAAGCTCGGCACCCATCTGGATGGCGCATAATATGTCATTCGGTTTACCCCTGTAATTTTTGGGAACAAAGTTTGTTCTTGCCAGTCTATCGGAAAATAAAATCAATTCCTGAAAACTGTTTGGTTCAAACTTTGTACTCGATCCGACAGGTTGCTTATGTTGAATTGATTGAACAGATTGAACAGGCAGGTTTTCCCTTGGAAGTGTGACTACTTTATTGTTCATGGCTATTTTCTCCCGCATATGGATTTGCATTTTTACTTACCGGCGTAATTCTCAATGTTGGTGGCCCACCATTATTCAGATACGCTCCATTTATTTCCTCACCCTTGCGAAGTCTTTTCGCTATCTCGGTCTTGTCAGGTTTGGGAGGGGACATTAACTCAGGATGCTGCCTGGAAATAATGTCGGGATCAGATATGATGCAGGACGGAACCGGACTGACAAGGGAAACTGTCAGGTCTTTTGTCTTGTAGCTCAAGACACCATCTTTTTGCATGTTTTCAGTAAGCTTTAATTTTGCCAGTTCCGTAAACGATTTTATCGCACCAACGAACCTGTTCAATGTATACACGGATTCAGCCAATCTATGATCGTCCGGCATATTCTCTCTTTTCATGATCTGAACATACTCATTGAAAATCGGTTTGATCAGGTCGTTATGTTTCTCTTTCAGGAAACTGTCTATATCAGTATCATGCATGGCCATTTATGCCTTTCATTCCAAAAATTGAATGATTTACATCAAGTATCGCCTCTCTTAGGGAGATACTGTTTTGCAGTTCTTTAACCTGGCGTTCATATTCCTCACGCTGGTCACGGTAATGTTTCGCCCTTTCCTGATTGAGACCGGCTATCCTTATTTCACAACGCTCCATTTTTTTTATATTGTCTTTCAATGAACAAATCCTGTTTTTCATTCCCTGTATTTCTAATTCATAAAAATGAATGATATACGAATCATGACTGTCATACCGTTTGTCGATCTCACTGGAAGAATTTTCTGGACAAAACAGTTTTTTAATAGTACTGATAAAATACATTATTTTTTACTCCATTATGGGTTAGGGAAAAGATCGAGTTGCCGCTCGGTCTTTTTTTTGTTTGTACTGTAGCCGATCAAAAGGTTTTTGTTTCCTTTATGACTCTAACTTACTTAATAAGTAATATTAATGTCAAATATTTTATTACTTTAAAAGTAAATTATTTTTTCTTTTGCATAATATTTCCAACTTCAATCCATGCGTTATAAGTGTCTTTATCCATATTTTCACTTATTCTTCTTGCTTTAAAGAATCGTGTGATATCTTCGGGATCAGAAAGTAATTCAGGAACTGTTATATTAAAATATTCAGCAATATTCTTTAATCTTGTTAAAGTTACATCATTAACTCCTGTTTCCCATCTTGATACAGTAGGAACGCTAACATTCATATAGTCAGCAAGCTCTTCTTGTGTTTTGCCAATCTTATCTCGCCATTTTTTGATATTATTCTGCATTAAGATTCCTCCTAATGCATTATCGATTATTTGTATTTCTGAAAACATAACGTTATACGTAATTTTTGCTTGACAAGTAATTTACTTATAAAGTAATAAATTAATTAACAAACAGCTCATTGACCTTGTGAATATTTAAGACCGTGGCTTTGTCATGGTCTTCCCTAGTTGGGATTTATGATGAATTATGTTTCATTATATATTTCCTTACGGTATTAAAGATTTTGTTTCCTTTATGACCTTAATTTCGCATAATGCGTTATATCAGTCAAGATATTTATTTAACATCATGCGAAATTAATTTTATATATTAAGCATGATCCTGATAGATTGTTGAATATTCATGGGAGCTTTTCTGTAGTTTTCCAAAATTTTCTGTTCTTCTCTGGTATTTTTCTTTTGTCGATTCTCATTAAAAAATATAATTTCATCTAGTGTGTCATCGAAATACTCCGCAATCTTAATCAACTTTGATAATTCAGGGTTATTTCGTCCTCTTTCCCAGTCACTAATAGAGGTTATGGACGCTCCGGCAATTTCTGCCATCATCGCTTGCCCGATACCTTTACTTTTTCTGTACAATTTAAAACTATTTCCTATTTTCATATCTCCATTAGATATTAAAATTGCGAAAATTAATTAGCATTATCCGTTATTTTAATATTGACAATTAAATCGCATTATGCGAAATAAGTAATGATAACAGCTCATTGACATTGTGAATAGAACTAGGATGTGGCTTTCGTCATATCCTTTCCCTCTGTGGGGATTCCTTTTTGAGGAAGAATGTTAAACTGTTTTCGTTCCCATGCCTCAATGGCGGGAATATACCATTTAACAAAACGAACAACTTTTGCCTTGAACCCTTGAGGAAAATTATTTTCACTGATCAGATAGTCCAGGGTTGTATAATTAATGCCACCTAATCGCTGGCATACCTGTCCCTTGTTTAACCATTTGGAATCTATGTCATGTTTCATGGTTTGCCTCTTTATAGTGTTGGTTGAAGGGTGTATCAATCATTCCTGTAATCTACAGTAAGAGATTCTTACATTACTGTCAATAGGAAATGTAAGAAAAATTTACATAATTTTTATTATTAATTGTTTTTTTTAATTAGATTTTATACCGTTTTTGAAATATCTAAATTTCAATATATATTTGAGTATATCGCTGCCTAAGTGAATTTATTTTTATAAATTATTCTTCATTAGTTTTGTCAAAAATATCATCTTTAAGTGTTTGTATAGCCAAAAAGTTAATGATGAAATATATGATAGAATAAATAATAACTATATTGTAAGCTACGCTTAAATTAAATCTAACATGTAAGTGAGAATAAATAACTATATTTTTAGAACTGTTATCGATACTATTAAGCAAAAAGCATATGGAAGCTAGAGAAAAGTGTATAATAAATAATTGCGATATATGTTTTATATTTTGTCTAATTTTTTTAATATATTTTTTGTTTTTTACTCCTGTTAAATTAAATGTTACGATTAACCCTAAACCTATTGAAAACATAATACCAGAAATATTAAAAACAGTTGATGTAAAGGTTGAATTAGGTCTTAGTAAAGTTATAGATGAGTATACAACTGTACATATAATAATAATGCAAATTTTAAGAAGTGCTTTTTTCATTATTTATTTCTGCTGCATATTTGCTCATATCTTGCATAAGTTTTATTTCATTTAGATTGTTATTTTTTGTCATTGGGATCATTACCTCTTTATGTTTTGAAATCTTATCTCCATGTGCTATTATTTTACCATGTTTATCTTTAAAAGTGAAGTTTTGGAGATCAGATACAGGTTTTAACATTGCCCCAAATTTGTTTTGGTAATCTTCTTTTGTCATTTTCCGTGGTTTTTTGAATTTAATTGTTAAATCTACATCAATAAATTCATCTATATTTATTTCTTCTAATGACTTAGCATCTTGTAATATATTTCTAATTTGCTCTATCCCTAAATTTTTTAGAGTTATTATTGTTGAAACAATAGTTGAATGAGAAGAAGTTTCTTGATCTTGATTTTTTCTTAAAGTAATGTTTATTGCTTCATCACCTATTGTTATTTGTTTAACTTCACTCAGTTTAATATTTTGAGTTTCAATAATAGGGGTGAATTCTACTAATGTATTGCTAGTAAACCAATTTAGATAGGTTTGCAGGTTTTTAATAGTTTGATTACTCGGCAGATTTGTAATTAATACATCACTTTGTAATAAAAAATAATAGGAATCAAGGCAAGTAATAGAATTTGCAGAGTTAGAGTTTGTTTTTATATCTTCAAGTGTAAATGTTTTTTTATCTAATATTTTTTCAGAAAAAGCTTCATGATTGTCTCCTGGGGCAATACGCATCATAAGACAAAAAATAGCTGTAGGATTATCTATAAAATTGTAG
The DNA here is from genome assembly GCF_016101865.1 of Commensalibacter sp. B14384M2. NCBI lineage: Bacteria > Pseudomonadati > Pseudomonadota > Alphaproteobacteria > Acetobacterales > Acetobacteraceae > Commensalibacter > Commensalibacter sp. B14384M2. The sequence goes on from NZ_JACFPS010000001.1 coordinate 442,083, forward strand.
AATGAAATAAGATCTCTTTCACCATTTTTTTCGTTATGATTTGCAGGCATTGCTCGACTACCAGAATTCGATGATATTATTAATTTATCTTTTAAAATCTTATAAAAATCACTTGTTGTTTTATCTATTCTTGAATTGTTAATTTGAAAAGCTCTTAACGTAATTCTTTTTTCTTTATTTTTAGTAGGCATAATAATTTCCTTAATGCAATGATTGGATATTAAAGAAATTGTTTTTAAATATAAAGTGAATTTTGGGTAATTGTTTTCTTTATTTTGTGTTAATTATAATTTTACCTTTCCTACACTGTTTAAAGACCAAATTACCAAGCTTTGTATAGCAATCTAAAATTTTGATTTGATGAATTATCTTGATTTTGCATCCTTATTTTGATTGATTTCTTTTTTTTTAATAAGCTAATATTAGCGTTATATAGTTCAATATTTGTTATATGATAAAAATACTTTAATTTACTTTTTTGTCATTCGGGATTTATATTTTTTATTTGTTGGTTTTCTCATTATGTTGAGCCGCATCAGTCATCAGCTTTAAAAACATATCCGCTTTTTCCGCATTCATGTTTCTAAAGGCGAAAAGTAATCGAGCCTCTTTTTTATTGAGCGTATAAGTGGCTTCATCTTTATTCTGGCTATTGACAAGCCAATCTACGGAAACTTCAAAAAAATTTGCCAACGCGACCAAAGTTTCCCTTCCTGGAGCCTCTCTTCCTCTTTCAATGCCAGTCAAAAATGGACGCGTAATTCCTATGGCGTCCGCGACCGTGACTTGAGAAAGGTTTCTAAGCTGTCTTAGTCTCTTAATTTTTTGACCTAAAGTTTCCATTTTTCTATAAAACTATAAATTAATGATTATTGTGATTGTTTTACTTACTTTTTATATTGATTTTAAGGTAAGAATCTCTTACATTAATTTTATGATGAATTTAAAAAAACTTATTCATAAAACAGGCGGCCCTTCTTATTGGGGGAAAAAATTGGGAATTTCACATTCTGCTGTTTGTCAATGGAAACAGGTACCACCCAAGCGGGTAGTCGAGGTTGAACATATGACAGGTATCCCCCGTGAAGAATTGCGTCCTGATATTTTTAAAAAAATACAGGGGAGTTAGAAAAAATTCTTAGGCCCATACTTTCTTCCTCCATAACTATTTTGACGAACAGTTATAGTTATGGAGGAAATTGTTGAAAATTTTTAGTCAAAAAAAGTGTAAAATTTTTACCATGGTTACCAATGAATTTTGTGTTGAGATGACTCAACGACACATACAGAAAAGATATGGAAAAGTGCGTAACGCTCCAAAGCTTGTCGCTGTTAAGCGTGGTTGGTCAATGGTCACTTTTAAAAACTGGCTATATGGTAAAAACGCACCGAGAATGCAGGACTTGATTACCCTAATGGCTGATTGTCCTGAATTGGAAAAAGAGATCATAAGAACAGTAAAGGAAACCAGAAAGTGTTTACAGGAATTATAACAGCTGCTTGGCGTGGTTTTGGATTTGACCATGGTGATGGCTTTATCGAATTGCGATTGGGTTTTCTGTCTTTTGCATTATGTAAAGGGGAAATATGGTCTCAAGTCATTATCATGAATAATCAGGCCAGAAAATTGCTGGAGGTTAATCGTGATTTGCAGGAAAAGGTAAAACAGGATGGAAAATAGGAAGGGACTGAACCGGCGATATAAAGGAGTGGATAGACAATGGTCAGTGAACAGGAATTCAGGAAATATTTATGCGAGGCGGTCGATAAAATAGAGGATTTCGAGGTTGATAAAAAATGTATCAACGAGGATATCAGGAGAATCTATTTGATGTCTATCGTCGTGCGTTGGGTATGTAAATGAAAAAATATAGACATGAAACACTCAATTGTGGGGGTCAGAGTTTCGACGCCGCGACACCCCACAATGCCCACTCTTTTGAAAGTAAGAGCAATGATAAAATTAGAGAATGATTCAAAAATTGTAAACCCGGTAAATATAAAAGGGTCTTACTTTACAGAAAAAGTATATCCAGTCCACGATATATATGAAACGTCGATTTTCCCCGGGAACCATACGGAAGGGGAATTATCATGACAAATATGCCTAAAAATCATAGCTGGGTAAAGTTTTATTTCAAAGACTGGCAACTCGATATAAATCTTCAAAGCTGCTCTTATGGCGCAAGAGGTTTGTGGTTTGAGTTGATCGGTCTCATGACACGGTCTGATCGTTACGGATATCTGGAATTGAACGGACAGCCGATGACGATCACTCAAATAGCCAATTTCACAAACGGTCACAAACAATATGTCATCCGTTATCTGGCGGAACTGGAGAAGAAAGGTGTTTTATCAAAAGACGAAAACGGTGTTATCTTTTGTCGACGCATGACCAGGTCTGTCACGCCTTCTGTTACCAGGCCTGTTACCGATGGTGTTACCACCCCTGTTACCGGTAGTGTTACCAAAAGTGTTACACAGATTTGCGGTAAACAGCCAATAAATCAAGATTCGTCTATATATAAGAACAAGAACAAGAATAAAGAACAAGATATATCTACTAACGTAGATAATATACCCCCTTTAATTCCCCCTGATGAAAAAAAGCAGGTCAAGCCAAAATCCAGAAATCCATTGTCTGGAACAATTTTGCCAGACGATTGGGAGCTGACGGATAAAAACCGTCAATGCGCGTTGGATGAGGGAATTGATCCAGAGAACACTCACAGGGAGTTCTGTGATTATTGGCGTTCAAAAGCTGGAGCGAATGCCAAAAAACGGGACTGGAACGCGACGTGGCGCAACTGGTGCAGAAGATCGTCCCAATACCGGAATATTCATCCTTTCCCAAGGAAAAACTGGCAAAATTGCAATCAGGAAAAACCGGGCAAGTTTGACTGGATGATTGAGGAACACAATGAACGATACGGAGGTTTTTGATGAACCAGGTAAGAACGTCAGGAAATCAATCCCTGCAGATGGTTATCGCTTCCATTCCACAATGGATCAGACAGTTTAGAAATCATGCGGGTATTTCCAGATATTCACGAGAAGGCATGACTGACCTGGTGATCTCTTCCAAACCTGTCGGTATCGATGAGAAATCACGTCGGGAGGCGAAAGAGCATCTTGATCGATTGATAAACATGTCCTCAATTCCGCTGACAATGGAAACTGTCTGCAAGGTTCTGTCGATTGTGAATGTGCAAGTCGCAAATTCCTACGGAAAAAATGATTTTAGTTTCAGGGTGAAGGCGACCTATGGAACATTCCGGAATTATCCGGATTGTATATTCAACGAGACAATTGCCTACAGGTTGTCAACCATCAGCAAATTCTTCCCGTCAGCGAACGAGATAAAGCGGGTTCTTGATGAGGAGAAAAAGAAACTGGATGACGAAATCGAAAATCTGAAATCTATTGTGAATGGCGTATTTTCATCAGGGAAAGATAGCGTTCTGGAAGAGATGGAAAGAAAACGCGTGAAAGAGGCAAGAATAAGGGAAAAAGAGGAAGAGGAATACAGTCTGAGGATAAGGGCAATCAGGGAGCGTTTGAAACCTGTCGACAATCTTGTTACCGAGATGGATGAAGTGGTTGAAAGGTATTTCCCGGATGATATCTCGAGAAGGGATCATGACCGGATCATTCAGTTCCTTACAGAGAAAATGAATGAAATTGAGGACGAGAGAATAAGGAATATTTTTCTTGAAAAAATCAGGCTGGTTGAAAGTGCAAAACGTCAGTTTGAGATAATCAGCAATGCCGGATTGATTGTGGGAGTTGCATGATGGATAATAAACAGGTTACAAACAACTATAATATCAAAATATCCCCTGAAAACGAGAATAAAATCGATGAGGTTGTTTTTGATATATCTGCGATGTTAAAGAGCAATGAAAAGTTGTCCAGGGCTATTTCAGCCCATCTGACACTGGTTCTTTTACAAATACAGGAAAGATCAACAAATCCTGGCAAGTATTGCAATAATACAAAAGTATCAAAAGAAACATTGGAAAACAGGCTTTTTGCACTCAATAACTTTCTTGTTCCATTAATGACGGAATATGGAATTCCGGTCATGGAGGATTTGGATGCTTATTTAAAGGATTATGGAAATGGACATCAACGCAATTAACCATGCAAAAATCATGTATGTTTCTTTACATGATTTATGTGGTTTTATTTCTATTACTTGTTTTATTTTTATATTTTTATCAATAATTTTAATATCTGTTAAATATTTTTCCTATGAAGATGAATATGAAATATCACCAAAAAGAGGTTCTAAACATATTAAACGATTATCTATATTTGTCATAATTTTATTGATATTGTTTATTCCTTCATTAATCATCCCATTTTATTACAAAAGCCAGCTTGTCGTTTCAGGAATGAGCGAAGAACAGATAAGCAAACTGGTGGGGAAATAAGATGTCCGGTAGCATAAACAAGGTAATCATTGTCGGTCGTCTTGGTCGTGATCCTGAAATGAAGTCAACGCGGCAGGGAAACAGGATCGCTTTGTTGTCCGTTGCGACTGGTGAAAGATACAGGGACAAAAATACGGGTGAAACGAAAACGCTGACCGATTGGCACAGGATCGTTGTATTTAGCGATAACATGGCTGGATATGCGGAAAAATACCTTAAAAAGGGTGATCAGGTCTACATAGAGGGCAGGATCAAGACCCACACATGGGACGACAATATGGGAAACAGACGGTATGTTACCGAGATCGTTGTCAGTGATTACAAGGGTAGTCTCATAAATATCGGCAATCAGAGACGTGACCAGAATTCATCGGGAAACAATGACGGTTTCCATGATGACGAAATACCTTTCTAGGAATTTTACATGACAGAACGTGAGAAAAATGACTGGTACGTCGAGCCTGTGGAATGTACCAGAGCCTTGATCAGGGCGGAGGAAATATACGGTGGGTTGGGAAACACAATTCTTGATCCATGCTGTGGACAGGGAAACATACTCAATACCCTTTATGAACATGGTTACCATAATGTCGAGGGTGGCGATATCGAGGACAGGGGGTACAGAACAACTTGTTTCCAGCAACGTGATTTTCTTGAGTATGAAAATGAAAGGCGGTGGGATTGCATCATATCCAATCCTCCTTACAAACATGCTGAAAAGATTGCATGGAAAGCGTTGAGACAGTCAAGACACCGTGTCTATCTGTTCCTCAACATAACATTCTATGCATCAATGGCACGCGAGGATCTGTTCAGGCTTGGCAAGCTTGCACGGGTTCATACATTCGTCGAGAGGATCACGATGTATCCAGGCGATTACCAGAATGTTTCAAGAAACAGCGGCACCCAGACCTATGCATGGTTCGTGTTCGACCATGGATGGAAAAGACCGACCGCAGAACTGGATCGCATATCCATTAAAAACTGATCAGGCAATGGAATATTTAGAGCATGGCAAGAAAAAACAGGAATACAAGGTCAATTCCACCGATTATAAAGTTGCATAATCTTGAAAAACGTTTTGCAACACGTGAAATTGTCCTGGAAATCGGTGTAAATCCGGAAAATCCAAAGCAGAAAGAGACAAGGATACGTCGTCAATGTTCGTATGACAGGCTTCTAAGTCGTTGCGTAATAACACAGAAACAAAGGGATTGCCTGGACAGGTTCGCGATATTGTGTGAACAGTCTGTTGGAAGGACAAAGAACATATATGCGACAATCAGCGATCTTTTCCATAACAAGAAGATATACGGACGTGATTTTGAACCAACATTCAGGCAAAGCCGTGCATTTGAAAAGATTTTCAAGATCAAAAATATGTTGGGTGTATTTAATAGCGATATCATTGTCATGCTTGCAATAGGTAATATGGATTGTCAAGAAATAGGGAAACGTTTGAATATCGAGAAAAATAAACTGTACGGGAATATTAATTCGGCCTGTATACGCTTGGAAGAGATAATGGAAAGTGATATTGGTAAAATATATTCTTCACCCATCTAATAAAATTATTAATTATTATGTCTTATAGAAAAAATATTAAACTTTATAAACGTCAAAAATTATTGCTTGCACTATTGCAGGTGTTTGATGGGTGTTTGTCTAGCTTGGAATTACAGGAATATCTTTTTTTATATACAATTTTATATCAGGAAAATAAAAGTTATGAATTTATCCCTTCTAAATATGGTTGTTTTTCATATCAATCTTATGCAGATCGTCGGAAATTGATTGATTTTGGATTGATCGATTCCAGTGATAAATGGAGATTGATAACAAGTAATGATTATATCAATGAGTTGGATAATATAGAGCAAAAAAGACTTACATTATTTATAAATCGTTTTAAATATCTTAAAAATAAAGAATTAAGCCGTTATATTTTTAAAAACTATCCTTATTATGGAATAAAAAGCCAGATCATTTCTGAAATATTGAATAAAGATGAGTTATATCTAATTAATAAAATACGACCAAGGCAACAAGACTCTACATTTTTTACTATTGGATATGAAGGAATCACACTTGAGAATTATTTAAACAGTTTAATTAAGAATAATATAAGTGTTCTTTGTGATGTAAGAAAAAATGCAATAAGTCGTAAGTATGGATTTTCTAAAGATTCATTAAAACAAATATTAAAACAGTTAAATATTGAATATTGTCACTTACCAGAATTGGGAATTGTTTCGGAATCTAGAAAAGAATTAAATACTCAAAATGATTATGATAATTTATTTGATTCATATGAAAAATATATTTCTACGGAAAAGTCGGAATATTTGGATAAATTAAAAGTTATAATGGACAATAACAAAAGAATTGCAATAACTTGTTTCGAATCTGTATATATAAAATGTCATAGAAGTAGAGTGGCAAAGTTACTAGCATCCAGACCGGATTGGAATTACAAAATAAAACATATTTAAGAAGGTAAAAATGGAAAATGCTAAAATTTTTATTGTAGTAAAAACATATCCAAGTCGTTCTTCTAAATATATTGAAACCGTTTGTACCGCTGGATTTAGAGAGGATGGATCATGGATTAGATTATATCCTATACCTTTCCGGTTTTGCGATTATAAAAATCGTTATAAAAAGTATCAATGGATTGAAGCTAAAATAGAAAAAAATACAAAAGATACACGTCCAGAAAGTTATAGAATCGTAGATGTAGAAAAAATTAAACCAGGTGAATTGATTGATACTAAAAAAGATGGATGGGAAAAGCGGAAAGATATAATATTTAAAAAAAGTAAAATTTATAAAAATAAAAATGAAATTATAAATTTAGCTTATGAAAATAAAATTTCCTTAGCGATATTTAAACCAAAAAAATTTATTAATTTCCATGTTAAAGACGTTGATAAAAAGAAACAGGAAATATTTTATAGGGGTATGGTGGAACAACCTGATTTTTTTGATTTATCCGATACTAACAAGCGCGATTTAATGCCATTATTATCAAAAAAATTTTTTTATGAATTTATTGATGATCAGGATAAGAAAAGCACGTTAAGTATTATAGATTGGGAGGTTGGGCAATTATATCTTAATTGTTTGAAAAATTCAAATAGTGAAGAAGAAGCTGTTGAAAAAGTTAAAAAACAATATTTAGATAATTTTTTCCAAAAAAAAGATTTATATTTATATTTAGGAACTACTTATAAGTGGCATTATAGAAAACCTAAAAACCCTTTTGTAATAATAGGGGTTTTTTATCCTCCCCGATAAAAAAATAAAAATAACACTTGCACGAGTTCAACTCGTATGATACATTTTTATCAAAATGGATAATTGTCTCTAGCAAAGACTAGAGTTTATGATAAATAGTTATCATAATTGATAAATGGATAAATTGATATTAAGATTTTCCATATCTTGTTAATTAATTTATCCAATTTATTAGTATATATGTTACGATTATTTTTTCTATTTTGCTTTTCTATATATTTTAGTGAAAACGTTAAATCACAAACAACCTGTTCGCAATTTTATTTAAACAATAAACCTCCAAAAGTAAATATCGTTACTCATAACACTTGTTATAACAAGTATGCAATTGGATATTCAGATATTACATTTGGAAATATATATTCAGCAGAAATATTAACCAAGGATCAAATCCAATCCACATTTCGTATGAAACGATATGGACATTTTGATTATAAAAATTCTGTTATAAGAAATTATATTAAAACAGGTTATGATCGTGGTCACATGACTCCTAGTGGGGATATGCCTGACTATAATTCACAAGTTCAGACTTTTATATGGAAAAATATTATTCCACAAGATCATCATTTGAATAGTGGAAAATGGAATTGGATAGAACACCAAACAAGATTGTTGGCTTTAAAATATCAAAAGTTATATGTAGTTACAGGCCCTATATTTAATTTACCTGTCAAGACAATTGGATATTTTCATATATGGGTTCCGTATGCTGTGTTCAAGGCCATTTATATTCCGGTATTGAATAGAGGGGCTGTATATGTATGCTATAATAAAAACAATTCAACCTGTTATATAACAAGCATTTCCTTTTTTACTCATAAAACAGGTATAGACCCATTCCCAGCTTTGGGTTCCAGTGTAAAACGCAAGAAGTTTGAACTGCCAAAATTGCATGACTGAAGATATTTAGTTTACGATCAAAACAGCAGAAAACCAATATTGTTTGAAAAAAAATCAAATAAATCAAATAAATCAAAAATGAAGACTAAAAATGGCGCGTGGTGGTTACAGAAACGGAGCTGGTAGAAAGAAAGGTTTGCGAAACAAGATATCCGCCAAGAAGGTTCTTGCAAAAATTGATTCTGAAGATTGCAAGGATCCATTGACAATTATGGTTGATATTATGAATAGGGCTTATGCAGAAGATGATTATCGTCTTGCATTGGAAGCGGCAAGGGGTGCCGCTCCTTATATACATGCAAAGCTGTCAGAATCAAAAGTTGAATTAAATCAAGTTAAACTGGATAAAATGAGTGACGATGAGCTTAATAGACTTATCGAGGATGGAGAAGAGACAGTTAGCGAAGAAGAGGATACTTAGAGAACTGTCATGCCGAAAGCTTGCACGGCAGAACTTGATTGATTTTACTACATATACAAAACATGATTATCACATAGGTCAACATCATCATTTATTATGTGAAAAGCTTGAGGCGGTTGAACGAGGTGAAATTGATCGCCTGATGGTTTTCATGCCACCGCGTCATGGAAAAAGTGAACTTGCTTCCAAAAGGTTTCCTGCATGGTTTTTGGGACGCAATCCTTCAAAACAAATTATTACGGCAAGCTATTCAGCTAAACTTGCGGATAAATTCGGTCGTGATGTTCGTAATTTGGTGGCTTCAAATAAATTTCAATGTTTATTTCCTGATGTGACACTTGCAACCGACAGTAAGGCAAAGGATTTATGGGAAACAAACAAAGGTGGTGTTTTCCTAACAGCAGGTGTCGGTGGAAGTATGACTGGTTACGGTGGGCATCTGGCAATAATTGATGATCCTGTTAAGGATAGGCAAGATGCGGAAAGCGAAGTGATGCGTGAAAATATCTGGGATTGGTACAAGTCAGTTCTAAGAACACGAATTATGCCTGGTGGGGCAATCATTATCGTTCAGACACGTTGGCATGTTGATGATTTATCAGGAAGATTATTGAATGAAATGAATAATGGTACTGGTGAAAAATGGGAGGTTATTAATTTACCAGCTATTGCAAATGATAGTAATGATTTATTAAACAGAAATATCGGCGATCCTTTATGGCCGGAAGCTTATAATCGAGAAGAGTTGGAGCAAATCAAAAAGGCAGTCGGTGAACGTGATTGGTCAGCTTTGTATCAAGGTGAACCAACGCTATCAACTGGATCAATTTTCAAAGTCAATATGCTAAATATTGTTGATGCGGCTCCTACTAATTCTCAAGTTGTCAGGCGGTGGGATTTTGCCGCCTCAAAAGATGTTGGAAAATACGATCCTGATTGGACTGTCGGCGTTAAAATGCAACGTAATACGGATGGAGGATATACCATTCTTGATATCGTGAGATTGCGTGGCTTGCCTGATGAAGTTGAAAAAACAGTCAAGGCTGTTGCCAGTCAGGATGGTTATGATGTTAAGATTGTTATCCCACAAGACCCAGGACAGGCCGGTGTGGCACAAGCGCAATATTATGCAAAAATCCTTTCAGGTTATAAAATTGAGGCTGTCAGGGAAACCGGAGATAAAGCCACAAGAGCAGATCCTTTTGCATCACAGGTTAATATAGGAAACGTGTCCCTGCTAAGAGCAAACTGGAACAGGACTTATATTGATGAATTGGCAGCTTTTCCAAGTGGATCGCATGATGACCAGATTGATGCTTCTTCTGGGGCATTTGAACAAATATGTCTTAAAGAAAATATAACCGCTTTTTATGAACGTATGGCAGATGGTTTAATATGGTGAAAATAAAAAGAAATTATAGAGGAGGATCCAAATCAAAATCCAAATCCAATGTTAATGATGGCTATATTAATCCATTAACAAGAACAGGTCGTCATCAAAGAAATCTTTCATCAGGAAGTGGATACAATTACAACATTGTAACTCGTGACAGGGCTCTTTTAGATAGTATTTATCGTGGTTCATGGGTTATTGGCAATGCGGTTGACTGTGTTGCTGATGATATGACACGTGCAGGAATTGATATCCTTGGTTTGGATGATCCAAATGAATTGGCGGCTATACAGTCTCAAATTTCAAATTTAAATATATGGGCTTCAATTGGCGAAACAATAAAATGGGCAAGGTTATATGGCGGTTCAATCGGTATTTTAATGATCGATGGTCAAAATCCGGAAACTCCATTAAATATGGAAACGGTTGGGAAGGATCAGTTCAAGGGTATTTTCCCATTAGACCGTTGGGTTGTTAATCAAAATCTTATTCAAACAGTTCATAAATTTGGTGGAAATTACGGCTATCCTGAATGGTATGATATTTTACCAAGTTTTGAACAGATATCAGGTGGTTGGGTTTATGCTGGAAGGAAAGTTCATTATACACGTGTAATACGGATGGATGGCATTAAATTGCCACCATATTCCAGGCAAACAGAAAACGGATGGGGGATGTCTGTTGTAGAGAGAGCTTTCGATATCCTTACCGCATTTGATAGTGCGACATTGGGAGCCGCACAACTTGTCTATCAGGCAAGATTAAGAACTTTAAAGCTCAATAATTTATCTGAGGTTATTGGTAGCGGTAATAAAAAAGCCGTGGAGGGTTTATATAAAAGACTTGAGTATATAAGATCACTGCAATCCAATGAAGGATTGACCTGTCTGGATGCAAAAGATGAATTTGAAGTTTCAACATATGCATTTACTGGTCTGGATTCAATATTAATGCAGTTTTCAGCTCAATTGAGTGGTGCATTCCAAATACCCCTAACTCGTTTAATGGGACAAAGTCCTTCTGGTTTTGCAACTGGTGAAAGCGAGATTCGTCAATATCAGGAAGGAATTGCCCAGAGACAGGAGGGGTATAGAGGTGCGGTTCATAATATTTTAAAATTATTATATCAATCTACTTTTGGAAAGGCAGCACCAGAAACTCTTGATTTCAGATTTAATTCATTATGGGGATTAAATGAAAAAGAAAAAGCTGAATTGGCATCTACTAGAACAAATATGGTTATAAGTGCGTTTGAATGCGGATTGATAACCAGAGAGACAGCTCTTTCTGAATTAAAGGCAAAATCTGATGAAGATGGTGCATGGGATACAATTTCACCAGATTTGATAGAAGAATCTAAAAATGATCCACCGCCCATTGATGAGAACAGGACTAATCTTACAAGTATTCCTAATCATATAATGGAAAATAATAATGAAAAGACAGGACAAACCAAGGTTCAGTCCATCTAGGTCAGCTTCTCTACAATATGAACGTTCTTTAAGGAAAATCGCTGTAAATATAGGTAAGCTAATAGAGCGGATTGGTGATCCTGAAAAAATACTTAAAGACCCTTCAAATATAGAACGTATTCTTCATAATTATGCCAATGAACTAACTCCGTGGGCTGTTAATATTGCAGAAAACGTTATTAAAAATGCTGAACAAATAAATAAAAAACAATGGTTTACATATGCAGATGAAATCGGGATTGGTTTAAGGGAAGAGTTAAAAAACACTGATATCAGTAATGCTTTTGACCAGATTTTAAAGGAACAGGTGCATTACATAACCTCTTTACCAATAGATGCGGCTGAACGTATTCAAAGGTTGGCAAAAGAAAGCCTTATTCGCGGTGAAAGATATGATCAGATTAAAGATGATATCATGAAATCAGGTCTTGTTACTGAAACAAGAGCCAGACTTATTGCAAGAACTGAAATGAATAAAGCTTCTTTTGCACTTACCAAGGCAAGGGCAGAACAAATTGGTTCACCTGGATATATATGGCGTGCGCATAAATACAAACGTACCAGACCTTCTCATAAATCAATGAATGGTAAATTTGTTAAATGGGATGATCCTCCAACATTGGATAACCTAACCGGTCATGCTGGTGCATTACCTAATTGCAGGTGTTTTACCCTAGTTCAATTTTGAGATTAAAAATGAATAAAGTTAAGATGAAAGATACCTTACCTTATTTGTTAAACGATGTGTTTACGATAGGAAAGGAAGGTATAACGCGTGAGCGTTTGCCAGATGGAGGTATCTTATGCAGAAATGTTCCTTTCGCCAGAACAGGAACAATGGAATATGGTATTTCTGAATTGGGCGGACAAATGGATACCAATGATGATCCTATTGATTCACCAAATGGGATTATTACTGTTCATCGTGATGGTGATTTATTATTTAGTCAGCCCGTCATTGAAAGTTTTGAAGCATCTCCAATAACATTACAACATCCACCTGTTTTTGTTAATCCTGACAATATGAATGAATATACACAAGGTACCATTCGAAATATTAGACAGGGTGAGGATGCTTTAAATAATTACCTCTTGGCTGATCTGGTGATTAGAGGCAGAGATGCCTTGAATGCAGTTGAAAGTAAGAGATTGCAAGAGGTAAGTCCTGGTTATGAAGCTGAATATGAACCTATTGAAGGTAAGCCAGGACATTATAAACAAACATCCATGATTGGTAATCACCTTGCAATTGTGGATCGTGGACGAGGTGGCAGAGGTGTCCGTATTGGAGACAATCATAATTTTCAAAGGAAAAAAAGAATGGGTTTTAAACCACTTAAATGGGCGGAGAAAGCATTGAACGCTATTGCGGCAAACGATGCTGAAAGCCTTGGCAATGCTATTCGTGAAGGAGCAAGTGAAGTGCCAGACCAAGATACTAATACAAGACAGGAGCCAATACCTCCAAAAATCATGCCTAAAGATAAAGAGGAAGGTGAAGGTAATACAGAAAATGGCCAAACCATGCAAAAGCAAATTCTGGATGCCATTACAGGGTTGGGCGGTAAAATTGACGCTTTGGTTAATGCGTTAACAAATACAGCTAAAACATCTGATGATAATGGTCAACAGAATAATGGTAATCCATCAAGTGAAAATTCAAACCAATCTGTATCAGAACCATCAACTGTTGGCGACGATAATATCGAAGAAAAGAAAGTTGAGAAAACTGTAGAGGATGAAGTGTCAGCTTTGGTTGAGGAAGGTAAACAGGCACCAATTGGTGATGCGGCTTTTGTTTATCTGAGACAAAACACATTGGCAAATGCTGAATTGCTATCACCTGGCATTAAAACTGGTGCAATAGATATGAAAGCCAAGAAAGCTGATCAATATAAAATGATCAATGCAACTCGTATCGCCGCATTGGAACGGGGATTAAAAGGGGAAAATGGAGACATTATTCGTCAATTTATTGGCAATAAACCACCTCGCAACATGACAAGTGATGCCCTTTTCACCGCATTCCAGGCCGCTGGAACAGCAGTCAAATACAATAATAACAACAATAATAATACTGGCGGAAGTATGTCGGCCAGATCAGTAGTGGGAAATAGTGAAATAACTTTAGCTCATATTAATAATATTAATCATGAATTTTGGAATAAAAAACAGGGATAAAATAAATGGTTGCTTATTTATATCGAATAGACACAGGTTTTGAAGGAAATTTATCAAGGCAATCCGCTAATGGTGATGTATTCAGTGAAATTTTATCACCTGATGCCGATTGGAGTAAATACGGTTTCGGACGACCTGTAAAATATGATGATAAAGGAAGAATTGTTCCTTTGGCAGAAAAGGATACAGCAGATGTTATCCAGGGTTTTTTAGTGCGTAATTTTCCAAGTCGTGCAATCGCAGATGATGGTTTTGGCGGATATCCACAAGTTAACGGTGGTGCGGTTCCAGTCGCAAGGCGTGGTTATATGACTGTCAGATTATATGGAGCGGCAATGGCGAAAAAGGGTGCAGCTGTTTTTATCCGTACTGGTTCCCCATCTGATACATCCCCTTTGGGAGGTGTTGAGGCCGCTGATTCAGGCGATGGGAATACTATTAAGCTTCCGAATGCACAGTTTGAAGGTAATGCTGGTGTTGATGGAATAACAGAAATTTCTTTTGGGATTAAATAATTATGCCTATAACATATGATACTTCAAGAGTACAAGTTAATGATAGCAATGGTGTTTATCTTATAAGTCAATTGGAAAAATATGACTATATTCTTCACCAACCTTTGCAGTATTGTTCCTGGTCAAGGGATATTGATTTACGTGAAGATATCACGGTTGCCCATCAGTTATCAAGTTTTTCAAGGTCTAAATTTGGATTGACAGGAGGTACCGAAGCTTCTGGTTCTGGTATTCCATGGTTTGGTGATGAATCCACCGCTATTCCATCTGCAAGTGTTGATACTGAAAAAGTAACATTGCCTATCAGGGATGTTGTTTACAATTTAAAATATTCAGAACTTGAATTGCAAAGATCAAAAGAAACTGGGCAGCCAATTGATCAACAAAAATTGGCCGCAATACAATCCGCCCATCAAATGAATATAGATCATATGGTTTATATGGGTGCACCGGAATGGGATAAAGCATATGGATTAACCAATCATGCCGATGTATCAGTTGGCAATTCAACCATAAAATGGGATACAGCTGATGCAAAAGCCATTCAGGACAGTATTTTAGATGGTATGTCACAGACATGGAAAGCAAGTGCATTTCGTGTCCCTCCATCTCATATTCTGGTGCCACCTAAATTGTTTAATAAATTAAATATTACCGTATCAGCAGCTGGTACAATGTCCATATTGGAGTATATTAAAAAGAACAATGTTTATACACAGTCAATGAATGGTGCCCCCTTAAATATTTACCCTGTTAAATGGCTGGATGCTGAAGTCCGTAAAAACAAGGAAAACAGGATAGTATTCTATACAAAAGATCAGAATTATGTTCGTTATCCAATGACACCTCTTCAAGCGTCAACTTTATCTGTTTCCAATTTAATATATTCACTTTGTTATTATTGCACATTAGGACAGGTGGAAATTGTCTATCCTGATACAGTTTCATATATGGATGGTGTATAATGTCTGTTATATTGGTTAAATACCCATTTTTTATTGATAAAATATACTATCAGGTGGGTAGACATGAAATAGATGACAAACTTGTTTCTCATCCTTTTGTCAAAGAACGGGCAATTGTATTGGAAGAAAACAAGAGAGATTTTGATCCACCCGAACCACCCAATCAGAATGATCAAAAAACTGGTTTGAATAAGAATAATAAAAATGGAAAATAATAACGAAATCATCATAGACTCAACCCATAAAATAGGTCTTGATGATTTTTTTTATTATTTCCCAGAATTTATTCAAGGCGATGATACTGAACAAAAGCGATATCCAGATCAAACAATATTGAGTTTCATCAAAATTGGTATTGAATTCGTCAATATCGATCTTTGGGGAGATAATTGGAAATGGGGTGTATGTCTATTCGCGGCTCATGAATTGGTTATATCTATTAACCAAAATGAGAATGGGAATGCCACACCAGGGTTAACCAACGGAGTTATTGCCAGTAAGTCCGTTGGTTCTGTAAGCAAAAGTTATGATACAGGAAACGCATGTTATAGCGATGCAGGCTATTATAACCTGACCTCATATGGACAACGTTATTGGATTTGGTCGAAGCGTTATGGACGGTTGTTGGGAGGATTGCAATTCTGATGAGAATTTCAATAGATAATGACAAATCTGAAAAAATATTGAAAACAATTCGATCAATGTCCAATAAACGTGTCTTAATTGGTATTCCCAAAGACACAGCTGATCGTAATGATGGAACTGGTGTTAGCAACGCATTGATTGGATATGTCCTGGAAACAGGTTCTCCTGAACATAACATACCTGCAAGACCTTTTTTGGTTCCTGGAGTAAATTCCGTCAAAAATACAGCTGTTAATATTTTAAAAAAGGCTGGTGCCCATGCTTTGAATGGAAGGGAAAATGAATTCATAAAGGGTTTGCATAAAGTTGGTTTAATGGCTGTTGGTGCAGTCAAGGATAAAATGGATACCGGGCCATTTGCACCACTTTCTGATGCAACATTAAAAGCAAGAATAAGAAGAGGTGGTGGATCAAAAATCGGTGCTGAAGAAGAATTGAAAAATCGTTTGAATGGAGGCTCTCCTGGGACTTCTTTAGCTCAACCTTTAATCGATACTGGAAACTTACAAAATAGTATTGTTTATGTAATTCGTGAGAAGAAAAATTAAACCATGCCTTTTTTAGATGTTACAGATGTATTGGATGATCCTGATTTTTCACAATTTATCGAGGTGAAACGCTCGATTAACAGGATTGATGAAAATGGTGAAAGTAAACTTGATACTTTCAAATATAAAACACATGGTGTGGTTCAACCGATATCCGCACAGGAATTGATAAGATTGCCTAATGCTGAACGATTGCAAGGCGGATGTACTGTGTATACAAAATTTCATCTGATTGCTGGTCATGATGATATATCGGCAGATATTATTGATGTCAATAACAGTTCATATGTGGTTGTATCAGTTGATAATTGGGGAAATTTTGGACTTGGCTACACAATGGCAAAATGTGCTCTTTTAAATATGAGAGATAATGGTGATACAGCATGAAAGCCAATTCTCCAACGCCTGATGGAATTATGCCAACAGAAGGTAGCGGTGCGGAAAATGACAAAGATTTAGATATAATCTTTGGCGACTTAATTTCACAAATAACAGGATTATCAAGAAATTTATGTCGCAGACGTTGGCAAGAAAACCCTCCACCGCAACCAGATAGAAATATGGATTGGTGTGCTTTGGGTATTGTCGATATCGAACCAGATATTAATGACTATAAATATTTCCAGGATGGAATTGGATTGATTGTTGGTTTCCATGAAACCTTATCATTGCTTGTCTCATTTTATGGGCCAAACGCAACATTGAATGCAATGAATTTACGGATTGGTCTAACCTTATCCCAAAACAGGATTATTTTATCAGAACATGGAATGGCATTCATGAATGCAACAAATCCCATAAGATTTCCTGAATTGATCAATAGGCTATTTTTACCAAGAACGGACATAACATTAAAAATAAGACGTCATGAAAAAAGAATTTATCCTATTAAAAGTGCTGTTTCATCAGATGGCGTCATTACAGCGGAATATGTTAAACAATCATTCACAACGGAGAATATAAAATGACGCAAGGTCTGCCATTATCTGATATTGTCAATGTGTCAGTTACCCTTGAACCACAAGCTACATCCACCCGTAATTTTGGTTCTTTCTTGATATTGGGTGACAGTAAGGTTTTGGATAATAAAACCTTGCATTTATATGAAAGTTTAGATGCACTCGCCACTGATGGATTTACGGTAGATAGCCCAGAATACAATGCGGCGAAAGTTTTTTTTGCCCAGTCACCGCAACCTTCAACTCTATATATAGCAAGAATGGATTTTGAAGGAACAGAAAATGATTTGCGACAAGCGGTATTGGGGCTTTCACAATCTTCCTGTGATTGGTATGGATTGGGACTTGCCTTTTCCAAGGAAATTGATAATCAGCAAATTGTGGAAGTCGCAAAAGATATAGAAGGTTTTTCCCCTTCCAGGACATTATGGGTGACAACTCGGGAAGTGGGAGCCATTCAGGAAAACAGTGACAACAATCTGGCTTATTTATTAAACAAGGCAAAATTGTCTCGAACATGGTGCCAGTACAGTTCTTCAAATCCTTATGCGGCAATCAGTGCTTTTGCAAGAATTGCAACTGTTGATTATACGGGTGAAAATACAACTTTAACTCTAAAGTTTAAAAATGAACCTACAATTGAAAGTGAAACATTAACATCTTCACAATATAAAGTTCTCGCATCAAGAAAATGCAATGTTTTTGTTCTTCTTCAGAATGGTGAATCAATTATTCAGGAAGGGTATATGTCTGATGGAACATGGGCTGATACAAGAATAGGCGTTGATTCATTGCAAAATAACTTACAAGTGGCCGGTTTCAACCTTTTATATAGTGACAATAAAATACCATTGACAGATGAAGGGATGACAACTCTAAAAAATGCCTATGATCAGGTTTGTCAACAATATGTCATTAATGGATTTTTTGCACCAGGATTATGGGATGGCCCAGATATAGGTATTCTGAAAACAAATCATATGCTTAATAATGGCTATTATATCTATGCTCCACCTATTGCCACACAATCTTCCGCTGATCGGGCAGCCCGTAAGGCGGTGACTATGCAGATAGCCTGTAAACTGGCTGGAGCCGTTCATTTTTCCAATCTTATTGTTAATGTGAGAAATTAGATATGCAAGTAGGATCAACTTATTCTTTTTTAGACGTTACCTGTACTATAGGTGGGCCAGGATTTTCCATTTCTTTGGGAGAGGGTTCCGGAAATGCGGAAGAAGGTATCACCATTCAAATGGTGGGTGACAAAAATACCATGTTGACTGGGGCGGATCATACGGTAATGCATTCGTTACATGCAACAAATGCTGGTACTGTCTCGGTAAAATTATTCCAGGTGAGTCCCAAAAACGCACTTTTGCAAGCGGCTTACAATGCGACAAGAATGTCATCTTCCCTATGGGGAAAAAATACCATTTCAATTGAACAGAAAAATTCAAAAGATACTATTGTCTGCAATACCTGCGCCTTTCAAAAACAGCCGGATATATCATATGCAAATAATGGTGCCATACTTACATGGTCTTTTCACTGCGGTCAAATTATAGGTATGTTGGGAACATATTAAAAATGGAAAAATCAACATTGGAAAATTCATTTAGAGAAGATTTTTTTAAAATCAGCGATCATGTGGTAATCAAGGGTAAAAAATTTACTTTTAAAAAATTATCGGCGATGCAACAGTTTCATCTGACACGTCGACTTGCGCCAATTATCGCCTCATTTGCTGATGGTGTTCCTTCTGGCAGCAACATCATGGAGGCAAAAAAATCTTTTAATTTAACTAAAATTGGTGAGGAAATAGCCAAATTATCAGATAATGATGCTGATTATATCATTAGCACGTGTTTGCAGACTGTGGAATATCGTGATGAAGAACATGAACGTGATTTCCCGATATGGCATAGAACTGGTGGTTTGGCTTATGAATGGATTGAATTGCCTGACATGCTTACATTGACATGGTCAGTGATTTTATACAATCTCGGGGGTTTTATTCCCGCCGTCCCCTCCAATACGAAGCGACTGGGTGCGGCGTAAATTTCAAGGCAGTTACATTGCCGGATTGTATGGATTTCATGATGCGTCCTGTTTTGGCAGGTATATGTAAAATGGAATCACTATATAACGGGACACTTGATCTAAATGATTTCGCTCTTATGAATGACGCGTTGAATGCAAAGGCGGAAAACGAGATAAGAGCTCAAAAAGCAAATCAGAATCAATAAAAAACAATGGCATCATCTAGTGTAATTCAGGAATTCCTTGTCGGATTGGGTTGGAAAATCGACGAGCAGGGACAACAGAGATTTATTGAGGCTCTCGAAACAGTTAAAAAAACAGCATTGGCTGTTACCGCATCATTCATGGGTGTGGTTGTTGCCGTTTCAAAAGTTGCCGAATCATATAATCAGCTTGAGTTTTCAAGTGATCGAGCTCAGTCTACTGTAGCTGGTATGCAGCAATTGGCTTTTGCAGTGTCACAGGTTGGGGGAAATGCGGAGGCGGCAAGAGCAAGCTTGCAGTCAATTGGCAACTTTTTAAGGTCTTCTCCCGGAGCGGAATCGTTCATTCAACGTTTGGGAGTCAATACCAGGGACGCTGAAGGCAGATTGCGTGACACATCCATGATCATGCAAGACCTTTCCTCACAATTCAAGACAATGCCATACTGGCAGGCCAAAGCATCAGCGGGCGTGTTGGGAATTGATGAAAACACTCTTCAGGCCATGATGCGAGGCCTGGGAAATTTTGGAAAACAATATTCTGATATTTATAAGGCTGTTGGTGTCAATCAGGATCAGGCCGCCAGAAAATCAGTGAAATTCATGCGGCAGTTCAATCTGACCGCTGTCGCGATAAAGGCTTTACGAGACCGTGTGGCTGTCTCCCTAATGGATGGTATTGGCGGAGATATTGTAAAATTCCGCAATTTGTTGATATCCCATTCAAGGGAAATAACTGATGCCATTGAAAAAATATCGCGTTTCGTGATCGATCTTTCTGAAAAACTGTTTAGAATGTTCAGCGAAGGTGTTGATGCCATTTCCGGTCTTTATAATCAGTTTATGAAACTGGATGATGGATCATTGGGATGGATCAAAACATTAGGTGAGCTATATTTGGGATGGGTAGTCCTATCAACGGCATTGAAGGCAACTCCCCTGGGTATTGTATTCTTACTTGGGGCGTTTATCCTTTCTTTATACAATGATTATAAAAAATGGAAAGATGGTAGCAAATCCCTAATAGATTGGGAAAAATGGAAACCTGGTATCGATGCGTTCACAAAATCCATAGAGAATATCATGGATATTTTCAGGACTATGTGGCCCAATATTAGAGAATGGACAGCCCCTTTATTAAGCTATTTCAAAACAGAGTTTCTCGCGACCTTTACGGAACTTGGAAAATTGATCCAGCATATCAGTGGCGCGCTGGATGACCTGCTAAATGGTCGATTCAATTCATCATGGGATAATATCAAGCTGGCATTCGATGACCTAAAGGATTTCAGTAAAAAAGATGCTGAGGCCACTGATCAAATGATGCGGGATTATAGGGAGCGTGCGGCGGGTGCTGTTGTTGGTGCCCAGCAAAAATTGACAGGCCTGAATTTTGACAGGGTTCAGCAGGCCATGCAATATCTCACCTCTCAAGGGATTGACAGGGTTCACGCTATTGCCATGATCGGGAACTGGCAACAGGAAAGCAGTCTTGATCCCGCGAAAAAAGGGCCGGGAGGTCATGGCGGGTTGGAGCAATGGAATGAAGATCGTCGTGACAAAATCTTGAAAGGTACAGGTATTGATGTATGGAAAGCAAATTTTGCGGATGCCATGAGAGCGGCGGTTTGGGAATTGAAGAATGGAGATCAAACAAAGAACTTTAGAAATTTTATGAAATCTTCCGATCTTGATTCTGCTACTGCGGCTTTTAATAAATATATTGAAATATCGGGGGAAAACATGAATGACCCGAATATGCTTAAACGCATAGGTTATGCTCATAACATTGATCTGATGACAAAATTGATGCCCATGGCACAGAAAAGTGTCAATAACAGTCAAACAATCAATCAGAATATTACCGTTAATGGAGCAAAAGACCCGCATGCGACTGCAAACGAGATTAAAAATATAACACGGCAGGCTCAGAATAATTCACTGGTGAGAAATATGAAAGGACGCAGGGCATGAGTTTTACCGATATTGCAACCAGTCTATTGTTTAACAGTGGTCATTCTCTTGGCAATGGAGATGTTAAGGTCATTCCTGACCTTGTCATGCGTGAACGACATAAAGATACATTGGGGATAACCTCGCATCCCATTCAAACCGGTGCCGCAATTACGGATCATGCCTATGTTATTCCACCTCAATTCACGCTTGAATGGGGTTGGTCAAATTCAAGTCTGAAAGCCTTGACTGAAAATTTTTCCGATTTTAAGCTGAGCAATTTCGTAACCGGTAAATTGGGAGAGAATTATATCAATGAGGTTTATGAGTCGTTAAGAAAATTGCAACAAAAACGTGTTTTGTGTACAGTTGTCACAAGCAAGAGAAAATATAAAAATGTCCTGATTGAATCCATTGATACAGAAACAACTGAAAACACCACATATTCCATGATGGTCATATTGAATTGCAGGTCTGTGCAAATAGTCGAGACATCAATGGGGAAAATATCAACCCCGACAAATGTGCAAAAATTTTCCTCCAAAACATCATCCCAATTGAAGATGGGCACGAAACAATTGAAAAATGTCGATAATGACAGCCTGTCAGATAGAATAAGTGAGCTGTTCCAATGAACAAGCTGTATGAAATACCATTGATTCCAGCAAACCAGAGTTTCAACATCTCAATTTTACAAAAAAACTATCAATTGCGTCTGTTCTATTGCAATGCGCCTAATGGAGGATGGATTCTTGATATTATGAATGCGGACGGCACTCCGATCCTGTTGGGTGTTCCTCTTGTCACGGGGGCCAATTTGCTTGAACAGTTCAGCTATATAAAGTTCTCGTTTGGTCTTGTCGTGGTTACAGATGGAAATTCTGATAAAGTTCCGACTTTCAATAATCTGGGAAATGAATCATATTTATATGTCATTATCTAGTTTTGACAGTGCTCCCACTTTTCTTGATATACAAAATCTCCTGGCTTGCCCCAGCACCATCCTTTGGTTTTCAAATAAGTTATATATTCATCTCGCAAAGCGCAATGTTTTATCATTTTAATTTATAAGGTTTTGTTTGCGATATCCCTTCACCATCAACAGTTATCAGATTGGGAGATTTGCTATTGTTTTCCTGTGCATTCACAAATAAGGGGAATAATAAGGATGAGGAGAATATATCTTAACAGGGATTTTCTAAAGATGAAAATTACTTGAAATTAGAAACTATAGTAAAATAATTTTGAAATGTAAAATTTATAGATTTTCTAAAAAATTTGTTAATATCGTGCATGATAAATGAAAAATGATTAGTAGATCATTTATGATTTTCAGATACTTTTACGGTGGGTAATTGTTATTAATGTCGGATTATTAAAAAATTTAAAATAAGAAGCCACACATGTCAGAAAAAATTTTAAACTATGACTCCTCTGCGGTACAACAACACATTAATATACTTCAGAATATTATCACGCGGCTTGCTAATAATAGTGTGAATTGTAAACAATGGTGTTTAGCTATAACTGCAGCAGTGTTTTCTATTTTAGCTAGTAATAAACAAATATCCAATTGTATGTATGCTGTATTTCCTATAATTACTTGCTGGATTTTAGATGCTTACTACTTGTGTATGGAACGCGCTTTCAGGAACAATCATAAAAAATTTATAGAAAAACTTCACAGTCATAATTTGCAATTTACTGATTTATATAATTTAAAAAGAGAAAGCATTACATGCTATCAAATGCTTAAAGCTCTTTATTCTGTATCTGTTTTACTTTATTTATCATTAATATTATTTTGTATTTTTATAAGTTACGTAGGTATAATAAAATGTATAAAAGTTTTTATGTAGAAAATTTTGATAATTATAGTAATGAATCATTCATAAATTTAAATGATTATAGCGATAAACGCAAAAAAATTAATGAATATCTTGGTGATTTTGTAAAAGATATTAACAACAATAAAGCAACTATATCTGGTGATGATATTATTGAAAAATTTTTTCCAGAAAATAAATATGATATCTTTTTATCTTACGCACACAGCGATAATAATAAGGTCATTAACTTAGCAAATTTTTTAGAAAAAGAATATGAATATAAGGTTTTTGTCGACTCTATACTTTGGGGAAATATATATGAATTATTAAAAGAAATTGATAAAATATGCTGTTTAAACAGCGTTGGTAATTATGATTATGATAAAAGAAATTTTACAACAAGCAATCTTTTTTTAATTTTAAGTGCAGCTCTACATAGAATGATTGAAAAATCAGATTACTTTTTTTTCTTAGAGACCAAACAATCTATTAATGAAAATAAAAAATTAATATCTCCTTGGATTTATTCAGAATTATCTTTTGCAACTCAAGTAAAACGAGGAGATGAACCTGAAAATAAACTTTTTGAAAAAGCAACTTTTAATATTGAAAATTTAAATGAAGGTAGACCAATAACAGAATTTGTGTATTCAATACCTTCCTTAGATTATATTTTACCTTATGAAGAATTTTCAAAACTTCTTACTTAATGATGATTAAAGTTCTATCCCTCCATCACGATTATTATTTAACCTTTCTTGAAATCTTTTAATTCTCTTTTGAACTTTTTGTTCAAACAGCTTTTGAGTAAGCTTTATAACTTTTGATTTTCGCTCTCTAATTTGGTACAGGGAAAATATCAGCCTGTTGTCAATCTTGATGATCCCATCTTTCTGAGAAACACGCTATTAACCTATACGGAAAAATGCTTGATGCTTGAAAATGAGAATAATGCATTGAAACCGAAGGCGGATGGATTTGATCGCATTGCAGCGGCGGACGGTTCGTTATGTATCACGGACGTGGCGAAGAATCTTCAGATGGGAAAATGAAAATCTCTTCACTATAGTCTTCAATATACTGACGGGTGAGCGGTTTGACATTATCGCGGACATCATACAGAAAACAGAATGGAACAAATTTTAAAAACCAAAATCACATAATTTTTATGCAGTAATGTCATAATATTGGAGTGGTTTGCAGATGAAGGTGACGCCAAATATGGAGTCACCTATGATCATACAGGAAATAGGAGCGTTCCTCATATTTGATGAGTGGTAAAATTAGATGAAATGGGGGTTCGCGCCACGGTGGAGCAAACCTTGTTTATATCGTTTTCTATGGTTCAAGGGTGTCACTATTAATGACATCCTTTTCATCATTCCGATTGCGTTGGTAATACCGACATAATCATTATACCCATGGCGTCGGTAATACCGACATCATCCTTCATTACTATCATTAATATATAGGGTGTACGTTTTGCGTACCCCCTTTTCGTTTAAAGGTCTATGGATCCCTGATTCAGGGCCCCTATAGAAGGAGAATTTATCTTTATTCCTAAACTTACCAAAATGGGAGATTTGTAGTTTTCTTCTGCTTTACAATGAGTAGAAATAGCATCATTGATTTGGTTATAAATGGCTGTTTTCCGCCAAAGCTCAAATTTGAGCTTTGGGAGTTTTCTACGGTTTATAGCATCAAAGGATGTAGATATTATCTACACCCTTTTCATTATTATAGGGTTTTCCCCCGTTTTGGGGAAAACCTTATGTTAAGAAATAACTTATGTTTATGGATCAATATTGTTTGCTCCCCCAAACGGGGGAGCAAAAATTTAACAAATAAAAGGATTGTAATCTTTTAATTAACTTTTTTTATCTATGGATATATTAGCTTTATCAAGTAATTGCTGCATATAGTCAGAAGCTTCTTGTCTATTGTTTGATTTTGTTTCTCTCCATATCTTAATTAACTTATTTATATGGGGCCATATTACATCAATACAATCTCTTCGTAACCTATATAAAACTTCATCTTCTGAAAAATATTTCCAATGTATTTTTATAAATTCTAATATTTCTTCCTCATCATAAGTAGGATTTGTATTTGGATCTTTAGCCAGGTTAATAAATCTAACTCCCTCATTAACGTCCCAATAATATTTCCAATTGGTGTCATTCACTTCTTTATAATTATCTGTATAGGTTTTAGAAATATCAGAATATGTTTTTTCTGCTATATCCCTGATTGCACTTTCTACAACTGTTGTGATTGTTTGTTTGGTAATTCTTGATACAAATTCTAATGCGAATCTTGTTTTAGGATCAAGACGTATCGTTAAGCTCTCAGTTCTATTAATGTTACGCTTTCTAGTTGTTTGTGCCATTTTTTATACTTAATAAATTTCCGTTATTCATAAATAAATATATGTAATACAAAAAAATTGCAAATAGAGCTTGAATTATAGATAAATTTAGTATACTAATTTGTAATGCATAATATGTGCATATCATTAAAAAAATATAAAAAGGAATAATAATAATGACTATTGGATATGGTAATAAATTTCCGTTAATTGATCGAAGTAATGTTTCATTTCGTATCCCAACGAAATTATTGGAAAATATTGATAAATGGGGGATTGAAAATGAGTATTCAAGCAGGACAAGGGCCATGTGCAAGATTTTGGAAACTGGCTTGAAAATTTTAAAAAATGAGGGAGTTAAAAATAATGAAATGCAATTTTGATAATAAAAAAGCAGCGGCACAGTTTGACGACGAACCCGCTGCTTTATCTCAAATCATCACGAAAGAAATTCTAACATGAATAATCAGAATATAGCAAATATTTCTAATAATGCAAATACACTGCCAAAAGAGTTTTCAGAAATATCTCAATTATGTATTGCGACAGATGTTGTAATCGGTGGACAAAATGTTTTGGGAATTGATGATGCGAGAAATTTACATGAATGTTTAGGCGTTGGTAGAGATTTTTCTACATGGATACAAAAAAGAATAACAAGATATAGTTTTGTTGAAGGTGTAGATTATCAATATTTTGATTCCCCCAAACGGGGGAATCAAAAATTAAGTCATGGTGGTGATAGAAAATCTAAAACATATAGTTTGACTCTTGATATGGCCAAAGAATTGGCGATGGTTGAGAATAATGAAAAGGGTCGCCTAATTCGTCGTTATTTTATCTGGTGTGAAAATCAATTACGTAATCAATCAAAAACATTATCACCTATCCAATACGGCGGGATAACCAAATCGGTTGTCAACAAGGCCGTTGCCATTTTACGGAAAGATTTCGAGAAAGTGTATCGGGATGTCGAATTCCTGAAAACAGGTTTCGATCCATCCGCCGCTTTCGTGACATACTACAAACCTATCATCGCCGTCCTTAAGGAAAAGAATGTTCCCCAGAAAGGGAGACGGACATTGTCATGCAGATGTTCGGGAAGGATACACCGTTATCTTATCAGGATGGACAAGGCATCGATGATCCAGATCAGTCGTGAAACGGGTCGGTATATCTATCACATCGACGGGATCAGTGAATGGCTCGGTTATGAAGGTGAGAACATCATCCGGAACCATATCGATAAGGTGATGGGGCAGGGTCGGCTTCATCTGGTACCCTCAACCAACAATTCTTTCAAGCATTAACAAGAGACGATGAAAAAATACTCTCATTATTAATGAGGGTAAAGGAGAGCCGTTATGGATCAAAATCTAAATACAAATTCACATGAACCTTTTCATTCTTTTTCTCATCAAAAATTAATAATTGCTAACACTAAAATCAGACAGGATGATGAGGGTCGTTACTGTCTGAATGACTGTCATCGTGCTTCTGGCATGAGTGAAACAAAAAGACCAGGTAATTGGTTAAAAAATGCTCAAACTGTTGAATTAATTAATGAATTAGGCGATGCTAAAATTATAGCATCGGATAAATTGGTTAATCCTGTTAATGTAATCAAGGGTGGAAATAACCAAGGAACATACGTAGTCAAGGAACTTGTTTACGCCTATGCAATGTGGATCAGTCCGGCTTTTCATCTGAAGGTCATTCGTGCGTATGATGATTTGGTTCAAGGTAAATATCAACCTGTTGGCCATTTCCAAATTCCACAATCTTATCCTGAGGCATTACGTCTTGCTGCAGATCAAGCCGAGCAGATTAAGGAATTGAAACCGAAGGCGGATGGATTTGATCGCATTGCAGCGGCGGACGGTTCGTTATGCATCACGGACGTGGCGAAGAATCTTCAGATGGGGCCAAAGGAACTGTTTTTCTATCTCAATTCCCATGAATGGATTTACCGACGGACTGGCAACAAGAACTGGCTTGCCTATCAGGACAAGATCAAGCAGGGATTGCTTGAGCATAAGGTGACGGAGGTTTCATTGAGTGATGGAACAGGCAGGATCAGTGAACAGGTGAGGATAACGCCAAAGGGACTGACCAGATTGTCCGAAATGTTCTCGAATCATGTATAGACGTGATCGTGAACAGTAATCACCGGAATTAATGACGTGGATTATAATATATATACTCTTTTATTAAGTAAATATTAATAACTCAAAGAAATAAAAGTTAATTCCTTTAAGAAATATTATCTTGATATCTTATCTTTACTGGTTAATTTTAGTTAATGAATATTAATCATATATAAACAAGCTTTATTATTTGTATCGATAAACATCGATAAAACCATATTGTAGATAGTGACCTTCTCTGAACAATCTGTTCACTATCTACGCACCTAGTATGGTTTAAAAAATATATAGGCTTCTTTTATGTAGGGTTATGTTCGTGGATATCAAGAGTGTTATTAAAAATTATTAATTGTTATTCAACAATTGAATGAAAGATTGAATGGCTAGTGTTATGACCAATATAACTCTGAATATTAACGAGAGTTGCTCTCACGAGAAAAAGATACATTATATTGAGGAAACGGTAAAAAATTGCGTGAAAAATCTGAATGTCCATAATGAAATCATGAAGAAGGTTATCAAGAGCATTGACTGTTTGTCTCCAAAAGACCCGACTTACAAACTTGAGTTGATAAATACGTTAAAATGCATCACCTCATTACTGGGGAATATTGATGATGATATCGATTCATTGCGGAATATATGATTTTAACGATGAGCGACCAGATTCCTAATCTCTATGGTGAGCCCATATCTGGGCTTACCGTATAGATAACCAGTTTTTCTAAATAACCATCAAAACGATACAAGCCATCCATTTGGGTGGCTTTTTTATTGGATAAATTATGTCATTACAATTCTTGAGAAGCTGTATATTAGTGGTTTCAGATAATGCAGGTAATACAGAAGATTTATCCTTGTTGAGGATTACATTCAGGGTAACGCATGGAACTATTCAAACTCCAAGAAAGCTTGTATTAAAAATATGGAATCCTTCACCAATTACTATAAATAATGCCAAATCATTCTATACATCCATTAGTTTATCAATTGGTTATCAAAAAGAATCTTCAGTATTGTTTGAGGGAAAAATACAGCAAATTAGAGATGGACAGGAAAATCCTGTAGACACCTTTTTGGAAATTATAGCTGTGACTGGTGGGATGGCATATGCAGAGGCAGTAAGTTCAGCAGTGCTACCGGCAGGTTGGTCATATAAACATGCGCATTCCCAGATTGTTGAGGATATGGCCAAAAAAGAAAATGTTGGCAAAGGCGATTTCCCATCATTGACAGGATCGGCTCCACGTCCGAAAATAATGTATGGCATGACACGTGATCATTGTCGTGTTCTTGCGCATTCAACATCTGCCGCATGGAATATAGATGATAATGGTGTTTCGTTTTATCATATACCAGATATGGTGAAGCCACAATCGCAAAATGAAGAGGCAATAATCCTGTCACCAAAAACAGGTCTTATTGGCGTTCCCGTTCAGACTCCTGATGGCGTTCAGGCAACCTGCCTAATGAACGCCCGTTTAAAAAGAAATGTACTTGTTCAAATAAAGGATGCCAGAACTCTTGATGCGCAAGCCGATGTCTCATATAGCGCAATCAATGGTGGAAATCAGGTCATGACAAATGAAAATGGTGTTGAACGTAGAAGTGTTATAGGAACATCTCCAACAGGAACCTATCGTATCGCCTATGTAGATCATGAGGGAGATACAAGAGATAATGTTTGGTACTCGACTATTTGTTGCATTGCCGTTGATGTATCGGCGGTTCAGACACAAAGAACCATAGGAGCTTTTTAATGGATACCAGGGAAAGATATCCTGACAGACAAGAGGAACTTTTATTGATCGGTGATGCCTTGCAAGGACGTATGTGGACGATGTTGCCAGGTATAGTCGTTAAATATTTTATACAAGACAATACACCTGTTGCATCAGTGAAACTGGCAATCAAGGGATATGACATTATTGATGATGGTAGCAAGACTTTTCATGATTTACCAATATTGCCCCATTGTCCGGTAATGTTCCCGAGAGGTGGTGGATATTCCATAACTTTCCCAATAAAATCCGGTGATGAGTGCATGGTTCTTTTCGCAAGCCGCTCCATAGATGAATGGTGGCAATCCGGTACAGGTCAACCACCATATGATTTTCGTCAGCATGATCTTTCAGATGGAATATGTCTTGTCGGTCTGACAAGCAAATCGAAACCATTCAAAAACATAAACACATCTTCCTTACAGATAAAAAGTGATAATGATGATCTGTTAATCGAGTTAGATAACAATCAGATCAATATCAAGGCAAAATCCATCAATATTGAAGGTGATGTAAATATAAAAGGTGAGATGAAAGCATCTGGTGATGTTATTGGTGGAGGAATAAGTCTGAAAAATCATAAACATGGTGGTGTTCAACCTGGTGGTGAGGAAACGGGAACTCCAAAATGAAAATAAGAATTGTTGATAAAAATGGAGACATGCAGTTTGGACAATCCCTGAACAATTTCCTTTCTGATCATCCAAGGGTTGTTTCTCAACTGCTTGATTCAAGATTGAAATTATGGACAGGGGAATGGTTTTTCGACACAAGTGACGGGATACCCTGGGCAACCAATGTTTTGGGTGAACATACAGCCAATATTTATGATGCTGTTATTAGAGAAAGAATATTGGACACACAAGGTGTCAGTCATATTGAACATTATCAAAGCCGGCTTAACAACCGTAAGTTGAATGTAAATGCAATTGTACAAACAACCTATGGCAAGACATCAATAGATTATGGAGAAACGTAATAAATGAGTATTTCTCAAATTATATGTAATGTGACAGATAAAGGTATTACCGCTCCAACTTATGATGTTATTCTAAATTGGTTTCAAGAACAATACCGTTCAATTTATGGACAGGATATTGTCTTGGATAATTCAACCCAGGACGGACAATGGATCGCCATTCAGGCTCAGGCTGTAAATGCGAGCAATCAGGCCATGATAGCTGTCTTCAACTCATTTTCTCCCGCAAAGGCTCAAGGTACCGCATTATCAAGTAATGTAAAAATAAATGGAATTAAACGTAAGGATGGTAGCAATTCCTCTTGTGATGTTATCATCACTGGTGTTCCTGGAACAATTATACAAAACGGATTGATACAGGATACAATTAACAATTATACATGGAAATTGCCTGTTACGGTCGTTATTCCGTCTTCAGGAGAAATAACGGTAACTTCCATATGTCAGGTTCCAGGTGCGGTAACTGTCAATATATCGACATTGACAGTTATAAAAACCCCAACGAATGGCTGGCAGACAGTTACGAACGCAACTACGGCATCTGTCGGGAAAGAGCCCCAGTCTGATGCTGATTTGCGTATTCAACAGGCTGCAAGCACAATGATATCTGCATACAGTATAATGGATGCATTGATAGGTGCGATATTAAATCTAAAGGGTGTGATTGATGTCAAGGGTTACGAAAACAACCTTGGCAATAAAGATGAAAAAGGTATTCCTGCAAACAGTATAGCACTTGTTGTTGATGGAGGTGACGCTAATGAAATAGCAACCATCATCGCAAACAAAAAATCTATGGGTGTTGGCACTTATGGTGAGACAAGTGTTACAGTGATAAACCCGATTGGTGGACAACAGACAATCAATTTTTTACGTCCAATTGAAATTGATATCTTTGTTTCAATTAGATTGCAGGCCCTTACAGATTATACCAATGAAATTGGTCAATCAATCGCACAAAATGTTTCAAGTTATATTCTATCTCAAAAAATTGGATGTGTAATTTATACAACGAGATTGTTTGCGCAATCTACCTTGCCTAATGATAATGGCGGTTTAACTTATGACATCATTGATATTCAGATAGGTTTGGACAGGAATAACCTATCTTCATCAAACTTGAAACTGGCATTTAATCAGAAACCCATGTGTCCAGTCGCCAACATAACGATTAATGCAACAGAGTAAATATGACAGCTTATGACAATAGTTTTACTGATCTAATCACCTCGGAACATCAGGACAAACCCAAGTTTGTTCAAACAGTTGCCTTTTCATGCCAGGGTTTTGCAGATTTAGTCAATCTCTGTGAAAGAGCCTATAAATATTATGATTTGGACACGGCGACTGGAACACAACTTGATGCTGTTGGAATGTGGGTTGGATTATCTCGATATGTCGCACTTGATATTGAGGCTTTTTTTTCATGGGATACGGAAAAATTGGGATGGGATGAGGGCATATGGTGGGAAATTGGTAATGCAAAAAATGAAATCGCAAAATTATCCGATAATATCTACAGGACTTTTATAAAATTAAAAATAGCTTGCAATCATTGGGATGGAACGCTTCCAGGTGCAATAAATATCATTAATTACGCGATTAAGCCGAACGGGTATGTTGCTGATATTGAAGAAAATAATATGAATGTGACCTTTTTGATAAAAGGTTCAGTTTCAAAAATATGCAGGTCAATGATTGAAAACAATTATTTGCCTTTAAAACCTGCTGGGGTAAATGTCATATACAAATTTGAGGAAAACCAATAAATGGTAAAAAATAATATTTATCCTTGGGCACAAGGAATAAATGCCAATGTTCTGACAGATGAAGAATATGTTGATGCACTATCAACAAATGGAATATATGAAAATGGTGTGAAATCAGGAATTGCATCATCATCACAAATAAACAAAACATTGAGACAGGCTACAGTTCCGGCATCCGGTCTGTCACAATTTATTGTAAACACTTTAGATATTGATGTGAATGATAATGACTCTATTAATATATTTTCAGATAGAATAACGAATTCCATCTTGAAATTGGCACAGATAAACCCTTTTAACCAATCTTTTGCAAATGCTATCGGTGGATATAGAAAATATGCAATTGTTAGTGGTGATAACAATAATTTTTGGGTTTCCACAAAAGATAATAATCTAACCATTCCTGGAAATGTAAATTCTGATTGGGTCAATTTATTTGATAGTGCTATAAAATGGGCTAATTCAGAATTTTTAAGATTAAAATCAGAAACCAAACAAGAGGTTAAAAGTGATGTTAAATTTTCCAAATTATTGGAAACCAACAATCAGACGGTAAACGGCAATATCGATATACGCGGTATCGAGAAGTCCGATGGCAAGGTGAACATCAGCAAGATGATCCATCTATGGATCAGAGATGACGTGTCAGGATGGATGAATGTCGAGGAGATAATCGGTCTGGTAACCAACATTGTTGTCGGTGTGCAGGGTGGTGGGACAACAAACTATTTCCGTCTCAGCAATATGGGAAAATTAACATGCAATGATCTCCAGATCAACGAATCCATAAACTGCGACACGATTACAACCAACAATCAGACGGTAAACGGCAATATCAATATGTATGGTATTGAGAAGTCCGATGGCAAGGTGAACATCAGCAAGATGTATCATATATGGATCAGAGATGACGTGTCAGGATGGGTGAATGTCGAGGAGATAATCGGTGACAGAACCAATATTGTTCTTGGTGTGAAAGGTGGTGGAACAACCGGCTATTTCCGTCTCAGCAATCTTGGAGATTTCTCATGCAATTCGATAACAGCGGGCATGATAAACGCATCTGGAAATATTCATGCAGGCAGTGCCGACATATCCGGTAAAATGAATGCCAACACCATTGAGACGCCTGGTGACATCACCATCAATTCCGGAAACAGGACATGGGATGATGGCGGACATTTCAATGGAAACGCACTGTTCTGCAAAAAAGATGACGGCCTGTTTTATAAATTATGGCTCTATGATCAGCTGAATGTTGGAAGCATGGTGAAACTGAGCGTCAATGACAAGTATGAGTTTCATTTTCGTGACAATGGAACCATTGATGCCAAAGAGTTCAACGGGGTTTCCATGTCCGCATTTTGCGCAGACCTTGCGGAATACTATATTGCCGACGAGAGATATGATCCAGGGACGCTTGTGAAAATAGGCGGTGAGAAAGAGATAACGAGAGCCTCCATAGGGGGCTTTTTTTATGGGGTAATCTCAACAGCCCCAGCCTATGTGATGAATACGGCAATCAGGGACGAGAGGAACGCGTTGCCGGTCGCACTGGCAGGCCGTGTTCCCGTTCTCATGACAGGCATGATCGACAAGGGTGATCCCATAACCATTTCCGAAATATCCGGTGTGGCGAGAAAAGCGGGAGACGGTGAGAAACATATCGGATTTTCCATGGAAAACAGTCATGAAACGTCAATCCGTCATGTCGAGTGCGTTATCAAACAGAACTAGGGTGGGAAACAATGCACAACTATGAGGGAAACACACTTTTTATCAACGGTATTTTTTATGCGGATGATTACAACGAGGTCGTTCGTAAATACCGTAGGGAGATGGACGGCTTCGACCATTACATGATCAGGAAGGGCGACCTGATAACGGCGGATATCTTGAATGACCTGAGCAACGGGGTGAGAAACCACGCGTCCCGGAACGGATACAGTATCGGGAAGACACCGCGTGTGCTGGTGGCCGGCGTTGACCTGATACCGAAGATGGAATGGGGAGAGGCGATATGGAATGATCAGCCTGTCATTGAACTGACAGCCGGCCAGTATGACTACGTCATTCCCAGGGGATGCCGCAAGATGAAAATCGGATGGCTTATCGCCGGTGGCGGCGGTGGCGGTGGCGGTGAAGAGGGCGGCGGAGGAAAATCTGGAGGTGGCGGCGGTTCAGGCGGTTACCGGCAGGATATCGTTCATGACGTGATGCCCAACCAAAAGGTTTTTTTACAAATCGGGAACGGTGGAATTGGCAATTATGAGGTAGGGGGCAATGGTGGTGACAGTTTTGTAAGGATTGATGAAACAGAGATACTCAGGGTGACAGGCGGTGGCGGTGGAAACACACCCTATGCCGGAGGCGGCATATTGGACACGGCTGGTGGCAAGGGGGGAAGTCCCAATGGTGCAGACGGGGGACATGGTGTCGATAACGCCACAGAGGATGATCACCTTGGGGGTGCTGGTGGAGGCACACCACTGGGACAGGGTGGGACACCAAACTGGGATGACAAGGCACAATCCGGTTCCGGTTATGGAGCCGGTGGTGCGGGTGGATGCACCAGGGACAGACAGAAACCCCATACATGGCAGGGAGGGGACGGTTCCACAGGTTACATAAAATTCCAGTTCACACGTTAACTAGAAAATCAGGATATAAATAATGGTGTATGATTTTTCAAAAAGCCAAAAAAATACAAAGATGACTATACCTTATCAAGATGAATCCAAAGATACCGCAACGGATAAAGACAAACCAAACAATATACAGAATAACAAGGAAACAGATGTTTCACAGACTGATCGTGAAATATTTGAATTGCCTGGCGGATGTCTTGGGAGTACCAGACTGAAACTGTCATGCAAGGGGCCAACAGAAAAGAAATTCTACAGTTTTTCTGTAAGGAACCGCATGCTTGCGGATGACAGGATTGCATCGGTGAAGGTTGGGCCTGCCAGTGACAGCAAGGTAACGGCTGACAAATACACATTCCAGGACCAGACTTTCACGGTTCGACTGAGTGGCGGTGAGTTGAACTCGAATGTTCCCGTTCGTTGCGAGATAACGACAGAACATGAGGAAACGCTTGATTTTGTCTGTATCCTTCCCATTCGCGAGGAGGGAATACTTTACGAAAATCAGGACGGTATTGTTGTCGTTATGGGGGCTACAGGTGTCCGTGGCAACGGTATTCGCTCCATCGCGATGGGCAATGATGCCAATCTTGAATTCTCAATGGATGACGGGACAGTCATCAGTGTGGATACGGGAC
The DNA here is from genome assembly GCF_016101865.1 of Commensalibacter sp. B14384M2. Taxonomy (NCBI): domain Bacteria; kingdom Pseudomonadati; phylum Pseudomonadota; class Alphaproteobacteria; order Acetobacterales; family Acetobacteraceae; genus Commensalibacter; species Commensalibacter sp. B14384M2. The sequence goes on from NZ_JACFPS010000001.1 coordinate 478,170, forward strand.
TGTTCAGGGACGATAACGGACAGATCGTGGCGATTGATCAGGTCGCGTCATTGCCTGATGACTTTTCAGTAAACGGAAGCGTTTTCCTCGCACCGGACAGCTATGTCAACGGTGGCAAGTCCATGCCGAAAGGATTGTCCCTGGACGGCAATATCGTTCTTACGGACGGCAGTGTCCATTACAGACACAGCATGAACAATGGCGGCGTTCTCTGCTCGCCAGACTGACATGCAGACCTAAAACCTATCAATAAAATCAAACAGGATATTAAAATGGCTAACAATTCTCCAAAAGACCTTGATCTTTCCGCATGTACCGTTTCAATTGATGGTGGAGTCACACCAAAGACAATCTCTGAAGTCGCCAAAACGGTAAATGATATAAACGGCAATATCGCCAATATCAATGCGGCGGCTAATGAGGCGAAGAAGGGTGTTGACGATATCAACCAGAAGATAAACCCCGATACCTATTTCACGAAGGACGGAGCGAACAAACCCCTTGGAACCACAATTCTTGATAAAACCGGTCAGTTCACCTATCCGCCTCCAAAAATTGATGACGGTTTCACCTGGATCAATGCGGGCCTGAGAGCAATAAATGATGATTATACACAGGATTATGAACCCAATCCAAATTCCAGGGAAATTCACATGCAGTATTCCGTGAACTCCGATGGGAATGAGGGAAACAACAAGACTTTTGTCAACACGATATGGTCGGACGGAACCAATGCCAATTTCGCTTTCGGGGCCATTTCCTTCCATCCCCTCAATGATGGCGGTGGTGATCTGGGACGTGGGGGGAATTCATGGAACAATGTTTTCACAAAGACCGCACCAAACGTGACCTCGGACAAAAATGTCAAGACCGTCACGTCCATCCTTGATGAGAAAGCCGGAAATTCAGACAAAAAACTGATGGAGGCCCTGTATAATGTCAATGTTGTCAATTACAGGCTGAATGACGCGATAAAAGAGAAGGGTGAGGACAAGGCGCGTGTCCATACAGGTTTTATCGCGCAGGATATCGAAAAGGCGATCATGGATGCCGGACTTGACCCGTCCGATTATGCCATGTGGACGCAGGATGCATCACCTGAATTCAGGATGGTGGATACAGGAGAGAGGGATAAAAACGGGAACCCGATCCTCAAGTCTGTCCAGGAAATGCCAAAGGATGAGAAAGGGAATGTCATTTTACGCCAGAACCTGAGATATACAGAGGTTCTCTGCATGCTTTTGGCCGCTCATAAACAGAAGATCAACGATCTCGAGGCACGTCTGGTGAAACTTGAGGGCAAATCAAAATGAGCCGGTTTGACATGACACAGGGTCTCGCGAAAGGATCGTTGGGACAGGAAATGACAGGCGGGCAGATTGTCGACCGTCTGTCTGCCGGTATACCGGTTGAAAACAGGATCGTGAATGATCCGGCCATTACCCTGATGTTCCCGAAATCGGGAGAGATCAGCTATCGTCTTCTGTTCCGGAAAGCGTGCAGTATTTCACTCGGTAAAGGGCAAAAGGGTCAGCTGCAACGCATGACAGTCATTCTCCAGCAACCCTGTGAGGGGAATTGCGAGGTTGAGTTCGACGCATCTGTCAGATGGCATGATAAACAGCCTTTTATCGATACAAGGGCGGGTTCGGTGACTATTGTCGAATTCATGTCTGACGGTATTGGAAACTATTATGGAAGGTTGATCTATGGCTGATCTATCCAAACAACCAACGACAGGATTTGTCAATAACGGCAGCCTTGTCCAGTATGGAAATGACAACACGGCTGGTGACTGGGACTATATCGTGATATCGAAACCGGACAGGCCATGGAGGGTCTCTATCAGGGGGGACATTCCGGCAGGCAAGGACGGTGTGGATATGAGTGTATCCGTTTTCGAGGGAACAATACCCCTGTTTTCCTCGACAGGAACATGGAACCTGCAGGGACAGACAAGCCTTAATTCCGCAAAGAAAAATTTCAAGATCAAGTTCAAAAATGCGGAGACAGGTAAAAAACTTAAGGTGAAAATCGGGGACTGGGCCCCTATGAACGGTCTTGTCCTGAAAGGCTACGGAACAGACAGAACCCTGCTCAGGGATATCGTCACAACCGAGATATGGCGGAATTTCCATCGGGATGAGGCGGGGCTGCTTGCACCGGCCTCCGCCTATTCCTATTATGACAGGGACAATCTCGGAATGAGAACATCAGTGCTGTTTTCAACCGACGGTTTTCCATGCGAGCTGTATCATGACGGGGAATTCCTTGGGATGTATATAATAAGGTCGGACAATGACAATGACCAGTACCTGATTGATTCATCGAACCCAAGACATTTTCTTGCCCAGCCCGATCATGCCAGCACGTTCTGGACAGACGGTAACTACAATCCTCAAGAATGGGAGATATACTCGCCCGATCCGAACACGGATGACAGTGTCAGTTTCCTGAAAAGATTCCTGCGATGGTCTTCGGACTGTATCGCGGGCAGGGTGAGCATGAAAGAGACATATCGGGAATATATCGATCTTGAATGTTTCATTGACTATATCCTGCTCTGCGAGGTCTGTTTTTCCCCTGACAGTCTGGTGAACAATTTCATGCTGTGCAGCTGGAATGCCACGCCGGCATCGGGTGTCACGTATATATATCCCTACGATGAGGACCAGACATTCGGTATTGTCGATCAATATCTGAGTGCGGATGACAGTGATCCTTTCAGGATTGGATGGATAACCAAACGTGACAGGATGATTGACGGGCAGGATCCGGTATTCTTTGAAACAATCCATAACAGTTTCACGCCGGAAATACGGGCGAGATGGCGTTACCTTAGGGACACGGGAAAGATATCCCACGAAACATTTTCAAAAATCATCAAGGACAAATCAGACCTTATCAATCCGGACATGATAAGGAAAGACCTTGATTTGTGGATCATGAACGCAGAGGTCGGACTGGGAAATGGCAAGGTCATTTCAGATGATGGCAAGAAATGGTCGGTGAATTTCATCCTTAATTTCGCCAAACGCCGTATCCAGTGGCTGGATCAGCAATTCAGGTATTACGGATAGGAGGGAATTGCCTAGAGATATCATCTGGTAACATTTTGTTTCCAGGCAATCATATCGGTTGTACAGGTTGTCATTTTGTGTATAGCCAATATCTTCTATCCCTATTGCTTTTGGGTCATCCTCTTTCCATAATCCAATATAGATGGATAAATTAGCTTCATTGTTGTATAATGTAGGATAATGTAGGATAATGTTGTAATAACATAGGTTGTCGTTTATCATTGATAATATTAAATAAACTTTACTAGTACAATTTTTTATGACGATACCACTATATTTTTTAATAAAAGGAGTTCAATTAAGATGATGGAACCCCGTAATGTAAATTCTAAAAATCAAGGTTATGACGCCAGAGCAATTGCAAATTATTTTTTATATTTGGCAAAAAATAGTGGTAGACAGCTTACTAATATGCAATTGCAAAAACTCCCCTATATCGCACATGGTTGGAGCCTTGCCTTAAGAAACATTCCACTTATCCGAGACCCAGTTGAAGCATGGCGTTATGGGCCTGTTTATCCTAATTTATATTCTTCATTGGCAATATATGGTTCAGGCTCGGTTATGGAATCTATAAGAGAAAATGATAGTAGCCCTGGTGCCTGGGCTTTGGATAAAAGAGGAGATGAGGTTCAGGCGAATTTGACCCAAGATGACATAAACCTGATTAATGCGGTATGGAATAATTATCAAGATTTCAATGCTTTTCAATTATCAGCTTTAACGCATCAACCTGATACGCCCTGGAGTAAGATTCATAATAAATTTGGTGACAGATCAACAATTCCTAATGAATTAATTAAGGATCATTATAATAATTTGTTAGAAAACAGAAAAAAAAATAAAAGGTAATCCTCAATGTCAGATTTTAAAAGTAATGAGACGTATGACGAGGAAATTTTATCTGCTATTAAACCTGAATTTTCAATAAAAGAAAATTTTAATGAAAAATCTGACAAAAAGATAATTGGAGATTTGGATCAATTAAATAATACCCAAGAAGTTTTTCATCAGGAATATATTTTTAAAATAATAACGTCGGTTAATAATCGTTATAATGACAATACATATTTACGTAAAAAATATGCTTATTTGATATTTTTATTTTTATATTCTTTTACATATTTTATTTTTATTATTATTTTTTTTCAGGGATTTAAGTTTAACCATTTTCATCTAAATAAAAATGTCATGATGATTTTGGTTGGGACAAGTATTATCGCGGTGATTGGAATGGTAAAGATTGTTTTACATGGACTATTTGTTACTCGTGAAGAAAATGTCTTGGAATTGATAAAACGTAACTTTCTAAAAAATAAAAAATAATATCCATAATATAAGAAATAACAAACCACCTTAACGGGTGGTTTTTTCATGTCTGGAAAAGGAAACACAGATGGAAAATATAATACTTATTATCAAGTCCGTATGCTCTTTTTTATGGAAAGGGAAAGGGTTGATCATGGCGGGACTGCTTTACCTGACAGGCCGAAGGGCCGCGAATAGAAACAACCTGATCAGGACACAGGATGAAGTCATCAAAAATGACCGGCATACCATTCAGACTGTTCAGGCAATGCAGCAGGCAGCCAATCATTCACCTGGAAACATGGAGGAATTGGAAGATGTGCTGGAGAAAGGGCAATTCTGATGAAAGCCATTATTTTACTCGCGGCGGTTTTTCTTGCGGCATGCTCGTCATCACCACGCGTTGTCTACCGGATTGAATGCCCGCCGTTGAGGGATTACACGTCCCAGTCACAGGAAAAGCTTTCCAGCGAGATCAAGGCGTTAAAACCTGACAGCGAGATCATTCGTTACCTGCTGGATTACAAAAGCCTGCGTGACATGATCATGGCATGCCAGAACACCAGAGATACCAGCCACCGCTAGGGTGGTTTTTTTATGTCTATATCCAAGGAAAAAACAAATGGATTTTTTTGCCGAGCTTCTGCAATATATCATCAATGTCCTGCCCAGCAATGTGGCGGGTGATGTTGTCGCGGTTGTCACTTTCATCGTGACCCTGTGCACCCTTGTCATACGGTTCTGGAAAGAGCCTGATCCAAAAAGCGGATTGCACAGGCTGTGGTCTCTCATTCATCTTCTTGCCTCTTTCAGGCTGCCAGACAGGCAGGCTGGAAAAGATGGAAAGAACGGGGATGGCACCAATGGAAAACAGGCGACACCAAAAACATCGTAACCATTGCCCGGGTGAGTGGTGGAGCTCGATACTGCTGGTCATGACGGGAATGTATGCACTTGCATATTTCATGGCCGGCAACATCTTTCACTGTTCGTTCGTCAATGGGTTCAGGGCTATCCTTCCGGCCTGTATTTGGGAAGGGTCATTCATACTTACAGGGACGCTGCAGCTTGTTTCATTGATGTGCGGAAGTTTCAGGTTGAGGGGTGTGGCCTCTTTTCTGGCGGCATCCCTTTTCATATGGGGGGTGCTGAACATGCTTGTCTACGAGAGGCACTGGCATTTTGGCATTGTCGCCTGGGGAACATTCGCTCTGGTGAACCTTTACACCCTGGCAAGAATACTGGCGGGGGTGATAAGGGATCATGAATACAGTCTATGAGTTTTGCAAATGGTGGTGGCTGAACAATTGTGAGTGGATCAGGATCCATGATCCCTGGGTCATTCCGATCATAGCGATCTGCATACCGTTAAGCATGGTCATTCACGCCATCTGTGCCATTGTCAGGATTTGGCGGGGTAGATAAAAGTTTTAATAATTCTTTATATTCACCTTTTTCTTTATCTAATGCGGGGAAATAGTCTGAAGTAAATTTATCAAAGTTATAACTTATATATACAATTTTATTATCATTTTTATCATCTTCTTCAGTAGGCAAATCATTAGGTTGATATTCGAATAAGCTATCTAAATATTTTAGAGATTTATCTGCAGTAAGTAATTGACAATTAATTTGTTTTGATTCGCAATTTTCCTTTTCTTGTTCCCTATCCATTTTGAGTATAAGTAATCGTTTGTGTATATTATTAACGTCACAAAAAGCGTTATATGCATTAAAATTTTCGCCAAATTTGAAAACGTGTTTAATATTTATAGCAGATTTACCAGATATATTCTTATGTTTACAAGCAATTAGTATACAACTCATAACAATTGGAGCGAAAGGATTTAAATTATATTGTGACGCTATTTTTATAATTTTTTTACAATTTTCAAGGGCTTTTTCGTTAGGAAAATCTTTATATAAAATTTTGTTCATTTTATTTAAAAAATTTATAAAATCATTATTTTTTATTGATTTTTCAAAGGACTTCTCTTCCTCTTCGTTTGGAAAACGTAATAAATATTTTAATATATCTAAATCATGTTGAATATATTTACAATTTTCTTTTATAAAATTTATAATTTTATTATATTCATTATTTATATAAGCATGCATCTCCTCCATTGTAGGAAATCGTTTTTTGTCACTTTCTAAAATGGATAAGTTAAAACTAAGATAAACGTTAGGTTTATCATTTTGTTTTATTAAATTAATTATTTTTTTAGCATTATTATCAAGTTCTTTTTTTTTATTAAAAGATTCCATTATACTAATAGTATTTTGGTCGCACAATAAAACAGTTATTACTTTAATATTACTCATAATTATAATTTTATTAAATTAATAATTCTAAAAAGGAGATAAAAATTACTCTTTAATTTCAAATTATAAAAGGCGCAATTCTTATAAAGAACCTGCCTATTCTCTAATTGAATAAAAGTTTATATCTTATGTAATTATGCTATAAGTGGCAGATATTTCAAAATAAATTAAATTTTATTAAATATATGTAATAGAACTAGGATTAAAAAATTCATGCTTGAACATAGTTTGATCATTGAAAGCTTATTTTTTAATAAAATTAAAAAATAAAGGAAAATCTTCTGTAAAATTTATAAAATATTCTACAATATGAAATATTTTAAGAATATTTTCTCTTGTAAAAGACAGTATGAATGTTATCGTAAATATAAATGTTTATTTTTATTGAAAGTTTTAAAATATGTATAAAGATAATTTTAAGGCTCTGAAATTGCGTGAAGTGGATATCCTTATAAATGTTGCAATACAAGGGACAAAAACAGGATTAAAAAAAACTGAAATTATGAATTGTCATTTAGAACCTCGTATTAAAAATGGTCTTGTTACCACTGTTTTATATGGTTATCTAAAAGGGTTTTGTGTTGATTCAAATTATTGGTTTTGTTTTGAGGGTGGTAAAGAGAATAAATATTTAATTTATAGGCACTCAGAATACGCTTTGGTTTTTAAAATCAGGAAAACAAATCCTATTGATACACTAAATATAAGAAACGGGTTATATAATAGGTCAGAGAGTAGTAAATATTATATAGAACATAACGTCAATGGATACTTAAATCATCCAAACAATATTGCATTAAAAAATGAATTGAAAGATTATAAAAATCAGCAAATTTTCTTTTTTCATTTGGGATGGAGTTTATCCCAAAGAGATGCGGATATTATGCAGTTAGTCATATTACATACAATTGGTGATCAAAAAGCTGGTTTAGACTGGTACATGCATCTGGTTTCTGCTAATATGATAGAAGATCAAATCAATGAAACAGCAAATAATGATTTGGTAAATATAAATGACAATACAGTTAGACAAGCTAATATTATAAAATCAAAGAGGTTGAATGATGATCAAAGGAAGCAATCAGTTTAATGGTGATTTATTGCTTCTTGCACGCAATTTGAGGCGATTAACACAAAAGGAGTTGATTGCTAAAATGAACGATGGGATAACACAGGGAACATTATCAAAAATAGAACATGGTTTGCTGGAACCAACTCAAGAACAGATTGAAAATTTATCAAAAGCTTTAGATGTTCGACCCAAGTTTTTTTTCAATCATGTTCCCTTGTATGATTTTTCATACAGTTTTTATAGGACACAGAAATCCATTTCAGTAAATAATCATAAGGTGATTCAGGCCAAAGCTAATTTATACAGAATGCATATTTGTAAATTTTTAGATTCCATAGAATTTGAGCCAGAGTTGGAAGAAATCTATAAAATAAATTGTGATGAAAAAGACCCTGCCGAGGTAGCAGCTCTTCTCAAGCATGTATGGAATGTTCCATTGGGTCCAGTGTATAACATTACTTGTATGATTGAACGTGCTGGTATTATTGTCATTCCTATGGATTTTGGCACGATGAAAATGGATGGTTTTTGTCATGCGTCTTATGGAGGGATGCCACCTATTATTTTCATTAACAAGTATTTATCTATAGATCGTTATCGTTTTTCGTTAATGCATGAATTAGGACATTTATTAATGCACCGTGTCCCGAATGAAGAACAGGAAAACGAAGCAAATTGTTTTGCTGCATCTTTTTTAATCCCAGATGAGGAGATAAAACGTGATTTTGCGTTTAAATTATCCATTCAACGATTTGCGGAATTGAAAAGAAAATGGGGTGTTTCTATGCAGGCGTTAATGTTTAAGGCTTGGAGTTTAGGAAAAATCACCGATAGGGGGTTAAAATATTATCAGATTGAGATGTCCAGGCGTGGATATAGAAAAAATGAGCCTGTGGAATTGAATAATTTTAAAGAAATTCCTTCATCCTTAAGTCAATTAATCAAGGTGCATTTGGAACAGCTTGGATACTCAATGGAAGATTTGTGCCAAATAACGAATATAAATGAAGACGAATTAAGAATAATGTATGGATTAACTGAAAAGCCAAGAATTAAATTGAAACTGGTTGTAAATAATTAAGTTAATTGTTTATTTTTCTTTCTTACCCACCCATTGCGGTGGGTTTTTTATTATCCATTTCCCATTCTAAAAAGGAAAAACCAGTATGACAAAAACCACAGGTGGAATTTATCTTAATCATTTAAAACATGAAGTGATAACACCAGCCCTGAATTATATAAATCTGGGTGGTCAAAGGGCGATCAATCAGGTCACGGGAACTTTTCTGGTGGAGGGATATGCAAGCAACTATACATATCTCAAACAGCTTGGAAAGGGACCTGCGTTGGGTCCATGTCAGATGGAGCCTGTGACCTATCACGATATCTGGGAAAATTATCTCAACAATGCGAGAAGGCAACCTCTAAGAAGTCTTTTAATGCATATCGCGGGTGATTTTAACCTGGACAACAGGGGGATACCGAAACCCGAGACATTGACAGGAAATCTTTTCTTTGCAGCGGCCATGTGCCGCGTTTTCTATATCCGGATCAGGGAGATACTGCCAGATTCCCATAATGCAACAGCAATGGCCCAGTATCACAAGAAGTACTACAATACGGCGTTGGGAAAGGCGGATTGGCAAAAGAATATTAATCGTTTCCAACAAGCCATTGATTGTTAAATGAAAAGGAAAATCTATGGATAATTTAAAACCAGTTGAACCATTGGCTGGATATATTGGAGGAAAAAGAAAACTTGCAAAAAAAATAATTAATGTGATCAATCAAATACCTCATGAACGGTATGTTGAACCTTTTCTGGGTATGGGAGGTATTTTTCTAAGAAGAAATAAAATTGTTGGTGAAGAGGTAATAAATGACATTAATAAAGATATCATTAATTTATTTAGGGTAGTGCAACGCCATAAAGATGCCTTGATTGAATTATGCCAATGGCAATTATCATCAAGAGATGAGTTTTATAGATTGAGAACATTTCCAAGGGAGAGCCTGACAGATATTGAGCGGGCCTTTTGTTTCTTATATCTTCAAAAACATGCATTTGGAGGTAAAGCTAATCATAGCGGTATGAAATTATCTGGATCAAATTTCAATATTTATCTATTAGAAAAAAAAATACGGTTATTGCATAAAAGATTGTCTAAAGTGTTTATTGAGTGTTCTCCATATGATGAATTTATCATAAGGCAAGATAAAGCTAATACGCTTCATTATCTAGACCCACCGTATTTAGGTACAGAGCGTTATTATGGAAATCAATTTTCTAAGGATGATTTTTATAAACTTGCCGATATGTTAAAAAATATAAAAGGTAGTTTTATCCTTTCAATCAATAATACAAATGAGACAAGGGATATATTTAAAGATTTCCATTATCATATTGTTCCAATTAAATATTCGTGTAATTCCAGATCAACAAAGATAAATGAAGAATTGATTGTGAGTAATCATGCGTTCGAATCGTCATGATTTTTTCTGTTTTATAAGATATTTGGGCAGTTTGTAGAAAGTGGGTACAAAAGTGGGTACAAATCATTATTTATGATATTGATTTTATGTTTAATCAATAGGATAAATAACGAATATGATTCCCATCCCCTCCGCCATTCAATAAATTTTTATTCTGTATAGTTACATATCTTTAGAATAATTATTCAATTGAATTATATTTAAAATTAAAACCTTTCAATGCGATTTGCATTGGAATAAATAATATATTTTTTTTAATGAATTTTTCTCCGGATAAATAAAAATCAAATTTTTTATAAAATTCAACCGCGGTTATTCTTGCATTCAGCGTCACAAATTCAATTTTCTTTTGTTTCAGCTCATTAAGAACAGTTGTGAAAAGTTTTGTCCCAATACCTTTTCTTTGAAAAGAGGGGGAAGTTGCAAATTTACGAATTTGATAATTGTTTTGCAATTTTGGATAAATGGAAAAACAGCTGACAACCTGGTTATCAAGAATATATCCAACATGTTTTGAATATTGATCTTCTGGGTCAATACATTCCTCCACTGTTAATGAAGGCCATAAGACTTTCTGTCTGAGAGGAAGACAATCTTCAAGAGAAATTGGTTTAATGTTTTTCATGATCAAATTTTCTTAAAAAATTCAAATTGGATTTATAGGAAATATAAAGTTGTTACTGAATAAGAGGCAAGTATTAATTTAGTGTGAACAAGTATTTTCGAATTATAAATAACTAATTTTACTATTGATTATCTTCGTTTTCAGAATTATTTTGGATCTAAACATTCAATTTGAATCGATAGGGTTCATATGATTTTTTTTATAATTATTCTTTTATGTACAGGTTTCATTGCATTATTTTATATAATCAATAAATCCAATAATAAAAAAAATCATCGGATACAAACTGAAACTTCACCTGCAATACGAAACAATCCTGTTGATATAGGTTTAATGTATTTTAACGGGGATGGTGTTTCACAAAATTACAAACAAGCCTTGGAATATTTTGAAAAAGCTGCTGCATCGGGATATGCGCAAGGTATTTTGTATAAGGCTATAATTTATTACGAGGGCTTGGGTGTTAAAGCTGACGTTGAAAAAGCTTTTGAATTGTTTGAAAATGCGGCCCAAAAAGGTAATACAAAGGCAATGATGATACTGGGGCAGATTTATATGGATGCCCAAATTGTCGAGCAAAATTATCAAAAGGCCAATGAATATTTTTTAATGGCCGCTCGTCAGGGTGAGGGTGAGGCTTTATTCAATCTAGGTTTAATCTATCTTGATGGTAAGGGTGTTGATAAGGATTATAGTAAAGCAAGGGTTTATTTCGAACAGGCCGCCCAAAAAGGTAATATGGAGGCAAAAACTAATCTGGCGTTCATCTATATGAATGGTCAAGGTGTTTCGAGGGATCTTGAAAAAGCACGTGAATATTTTGAACTGTCTGCTAATCAGGGAGATCGTAAAGCGGAATATAATCTAGCTTTGATGTATTGGAATGGTGAAGGTGGAGAAAAAAATACTAATAAAGCCAGAGGTTATTTTGAGAAAGCCGCCTATCAGGATGACGTTGAGGCACAATATTTTGTAGCCAATCTGTACTTTACTGGAAATACGGTCGAATTAGATTATAAGAGGGCTTTCAGCTTTTATAACAAGGCCGCGATGCAGGGTTACGTCAAGGCGCAATTCATGCTTGGACAAATGTATGAGGAGGGTAAGGGTGTCCTCCAGAATATTGACAAAGCCGTGTATTGGTATGAACAGGCAGCCGATCAAAATGATATGAATGCTCAATATAATTTGGGATATCTTTATTTAACTGGAAAGACATCAAGAATAAATCTTCAAAAGGCCTATGATTATTTTAAAAAAGCTGCGGAACAAGGTTATGTTTTGGCTCAATTTAATTTGGGGGTCATGTATTATAAGGGAGATGGTGTTATCCAGGATAATCATAAGGCTGCGGCATGGTTTCAAAAAGCTGCCGATCAAAATCATAAAAAATCACAGTTAATCCTTGGAAAAATGTATCTAGAGGGAAGAGGAATACCTCACGATCATCAAAAAGGGATGGAGCTAATTCGATTAAGCGAAACATGATATCTGTAACTGATATATTTCATTATCAGGTTTCAAGATGAGATAAAGCGGAATCCGAGCCTTTAATAAATTGATTTGTTAAGTTTATTTTATCGATTAAATTCTTTATAATTCAGCCTTAATTCATTTTCTTTTTTGTTATTGTTGGGTTTATGTCCAGATCTAAGATTGCCTTTATCGGTAAAAGTGCAGCAGTAATTTGCATAATTTTTGTGTTTTTGTGCATCTGTTTCTATAAAACGATTCGTCAGGGATTTATTGAGGCACAATTTAATCGTGCAAATCTTTATATGCAGGGTGAGGGTACGTCTCAGAACTATAAAAAAGCACGTGAATATTTTGAGCAATCAGCTGAGGCGGGAAATGTCGAGGCTCAATATATGCTGGGTGTGATGTATGAATATGGCGAAAATACCGAGCAGAATTATCAAAAAGCTATTCAGTTATATCGCAAGGCAGCCCGTCACGGATATGTAAAGGCCCAATATGTACTTGGCAATATGTACAAGAATGGCAAGGGGGTAAAAAAAGATCTTTCACGTGCAATTCGCTGGTATCAAACCGCTGCAGACAAGGGGGAGACAAATGCGCAGTATCAATTGGGTATCATTTATCTTGAGGGAAATGATAGAAATGTAACTAAAGGTATAGAACTGATCAAAAAATCTGCCGATCAGGGAAATATTCATGCCTTGTATTTTCTTGGAAATCTTTATCTGGAAGGGAAATATATTACAAAAAGTCCGAAATTGGCTCAACGATGTTTTGAACAGGCCGCCTATAAAGGTTATGCTGACGCCCAATATAAACTTGGCAATATGTATGAAAACGGGACTGGGGTTGATAAAGAATATTCCAAGGCTCTTTATTGGTATGAAAAAGCCTCGAAAAAGAATGTGACAGCTCAATACAATCTCGCAATGATGTATATGGTGGGTAAAGGGGTTAATCCAAATTCGCAATTGGCATTATCTTTATTGCAGCAGGCTGCTGAAAAAGGATATTCGGAAGCACAATATAAATTGGCGATTTTGTATGAAGAGGGAAAAATTGTTTCCCAGGATTATTCCAAGGCACTGAACTGGTTCAACATGGCGGTCAATTCCGGAAATAATGACGCAATTTATGCCTTGGGGGAATTATATCTGGAAGGAAGAGGGGTTAACAAGGATTTTCAGAAAGCCTTTGACCTTTTTAAAAAAGCGGCACAGGCAGGAGATAGTAAGGCACAATTTCAATTGGCCACTATGTATGAAAAAGGCAGCGGAATTCCGAAAGACCCGTCAGCAGCTGTTGATTGGTATAAAAAATCTGCAATACAGGGGAACGCTCAGGCGCAATTCTATCTGGGTAAATTATATGAACAGGGATTTTTCATAGAAAAAAATTATGATCAGGCCAAATTCTGGTTTGAAAAGGCTGAAGCGCAAAATAATATTCATGCGATCTATACTCTAGGTTTGATGTATGAAACAGGTCAAGGGGTGAAAAGGGATATCAATAAGGCCATTCAATACTATCAAAAGGGTGCAAATCAGGGAGATGCACAAACCCAGTTTGTGTTGGCAGAATTATATAAAAATAATGATCAGATTGACAAGAACTACTCCAAGGCCATTTATTGGTTTAAGGAGGCGGCTGAACAAGGAAAAGTAAAGGCTTATTATAATCTGGGTCAACTTTATGAAAATGGATTGGGGGTTCAAAAAGATGACAGTCAGGCTTTCCAATATTATATGCAAGGCACTGCGGCAGGAGATCTAGATTCCCAATTCATTCTTGCCAAGATGTATTATAAGGGGGTTGGTACAAAAAAAGACGTATCTGAGGCAATTAAACTATTTGATATCTTGGCTAGTAATGGAAATTCCGAAGCGGCCCGTCTGTTGGGACAGATATATCTGACTGGACAGGATGTTAAGAAGGATATTGGCAAGGCAGAATATTATTTGCAAAATTCTGTTAAGGAAGGGAATGCCCAGGCAATGTATAATCTTGGAATGGCTTTTCTGTCTGGCAAGGATTTTCCAAAGAATAAGGGAAAGGCTAAAAAACTTTTGAATGAAAGTTGCAATAAGGGATTTTCAAATTCCTGCGTCACGCTTGGAACAGTCAAATAAGTGATATTATTTTTGTATTATATTTCATTATAAAGGATGGTTATGTATATCGGGATTGACCTTGGAACATCAGGTATTAAAGGTATTTTATTGAATGATAACCATCAGATTGTCGCCAGCCATACTGAAAAACTGAAAGTTTATCGTCCCCATCCCCTTTGGTCAGAACAAAATCCAATTGATTGGTGGGAGGCGACAGACAAGGTTTTTTTGTCACTATCGAGTCAATATTCCTTGAAAGATGTAAAAGCGATAGGGTTGACGGGTCAAATGCATGGGGCAGTTTTGCTGGATAAAAATGGTAAAATATTGCGACCTGCTATTTTATGGAATGATGGGCGTAGTTATCGGGAGTGTAATGAAATTGAGGAGAATGTACAAAATTCAAGAGAGATAACAGGCAATATACTGATGCCTGGTTTTACCGCACCCAAGATAGCTTGGGTTCGCAAACATGAGCCGGAAGTATATCAACAAATTGATAAAGTCTTATTACCCAAGGATTATCTTCGCTGGTTGATAACGGGAATTTATGCATCTGATATGTCTGATGCATCTGGAACTATGTGGCTTGATGTCAAAAATCGTCAATGGAATGATGATTTATTAAAGGCATGTGGGTTGACGCGAAAAAATATGCCTCAATTGTTTGAAGGCAATCAGGCAACCGGAACGGTTAAACCTGAATTAGCGCAACGATGGGGAATGACTTCAAAAGCTTCGGTTATTGCCGGTGGTGGTGATAATGCCGTTGGAGCAATTGGGGTTGGTATCTGGCGAAAAGGTCAGGCTATGCTTTCTTTGGGAACATCCGGGGTATATTTTGTAGCAAGTGATGGGTTTTTGAATAATTGTAAACAGGCTGTTCACAGTTTCTGTCATGCATTGCCGAACACCTGGCATCTAATGTCTGTTATGCTGAGTGCTGCTTCCTGTTTGGATTGGGCTGCTCGGATTATGGGAATTCAGACAGTGCCTAAATTGTTGGAAATGGCAGGACAGGCCTCTTCAATTCCATCATCCGTTATTTTTCTTCCCTATCTTTCGGGTGAGCGAACGCCTCATAATAATCCCCAGGCAAATGGAATGTTGTTTGGCTTAACCCATCAACATGATCGGAAGGATATAGCCAAGGCAGTAATAGAGGGGGTAAGTTTTGGATTGGCGGAGGGTATGGAAGTTTTACATGCCACGGGTTTAAGGCCAGACCATATCAGTTTGATTGGCGGAGGGGCAAGAAGCTCTTTTTGGCGTCAATTGCTGGCTGATATTACAGGAGAAACGTTGCAATATCGTGAAGGTGGAGATGTGGGGCCAGCATTGGGTGCCGCAAGATTGGCAATGTTGAATTGTCATCCAAATGTAGTATTTGGAGATTTATTGCCAGAACCTTCCATACAGGCAACCTATGTTCCCAATCAATCTGTCAGTGCGCAATATCAAGAAAAATATCAAAAATTCAAAAAATTATATCATGCAGTTAAAGGTTTGTATTAAATCTTTTAACTGCCTGATATCTACAGTGATCTAGCAAATTTTCCATACTAAATCACTGTAGCCGTTATTCTATTCCAAAGGGGGAGGAACACGGGCCAATTCTATTGCCTTTTCCTGTTCCTGATCTAGTTTGTCAACATCAAAATCTGCAATGATTTCCTGAAATAATTGATGCCAGTTTAATTTTGCATTTAATCTTGTAAATAAACTTCCAAGTCCTATCGCAGAACGATCAACCAGAACAAATTCTCGTGGTGGTGTCACTCCCCCAGCCTGTTGAAGCCCTTTATGTACTTTATTGGCCAATTTACGTCCCAAATCCGGATCTGTATCATCTTGTATATAACGGTCTTTATCCTGGGTAAGGGGGGCATAGAGAAAACTTGCCCATTCATTTAGAACAGTCATTGTCTCTTTGGAAATGTTTTTAAATCCCCATGAGGTGTAGGCCTGATAGGCTAATTCCTCATTGTTAGTTTCTACGGCACGGCAAAGATCAATAACACCCTTGACAAATTTACCCTGAAAAATTCGTATCGAACCGAAATCAAGAAGACACAGTTGATTTTGATGATTGATAAGAAAATTTCCCATATGCGGGTCACCATGAATGACACCATATTGATAAAAAGGAATATACCAGGCTTTAAAGAGTGCGCAGGCAATATTGTTCCTATGAGCCTGATCTAATTCAGGTGTGATCAGGGATCTTAGATTCTTTCCCTCTATCCAATCCATGGTTATAAGACGTTCAGTGGAAAGATTTTCAATTACATTTGGTATAACTGTTGTGTCATTATTTTTGAGCATATAGGAGAAAAGTCTTAAATTGGCCGCTTCTCTTTTATAATCCAGTTCTTCCTGTAAACGTGTAACAAGTTCTTTGTAAACCTCATCCTGTTTAATTGCATTGTCCAATCGATGGTATAAAGCAATTAATAGACGAAGTTGCTTGAGGTCTGATTCAACAGTGCTAATCATGTCGGGATATTGTAATTTACAGGCAACTTCCCTTCCATCGTGCAATTTTGCCTTGTGGACTTGACCAAGACTGGCTGCGGCGACAGCTTCATGTGAAAATTCGTCAAAAGCGGTTTCCCAGTTCGGACCCAATTCTCCCCTCATGCGACGACGGACGAAAGACCATCCCATCGGAGGGGCATTTGATTGTAATTGCGCCAATTCATCGGCATATTCATCAGGCAGGATATTGGGAATGGTACTGATTAATTGCGCCACCTTCATCATGGGGCCTTTGAGATTCCCAAGAATGTTTTTCAACTCTTCTGCATGGGAAGCTTTGTTAATCGGTATTCCCATTTTTTCACCAGCCAACCGTGCGGCAATTCCCCCCACCGCCCGGGTAGAATTGACCATACGTTTCATTCCACTGAATAAACTGGTTTTATCAAGATTATCGTTATTATGCACCATCTAAATTTGTTCCAGTTCATCTATGAAATCATTGATTACATTCAATCCTTTTTGCCAAAAGGCTGGATCAGAGGCATCCAATCCAAAAGGCGCCAAAAGTTCTTTATGACTTTTTGTTCCACCCGCCTTCAGCATTTCAATATAAAGGTCCTGGAAGTCGGGAAACCCTTCCTGATAGACATTATAGAGTGCATTAACCAAACAATCACCAAACGCATAGGCATAAACATAAAAAGGTGTATGGATGAAATGCGGTATATATGTCCAATATGTATTATAGTCTGGTGTAAATTCAAAAGCTGGGCCAAGGCTTTTTTGTTGCGTTTCAAGCCAGAGCTGACCAATTTGTTCAGGTAAAAGCTCGTTCTTACGTCTGGCTTCGTGAACCTTGCGTTCAAATTGATAAAATGCAATTTGTCTTACTACTGTGTTTAACATATCCTCAACCTTACGGCTTAAGAGAATATGACGATGTCTGGGATCTGTTTGGTTTTTTAAAAGGCTCTGGAAAGTCAGCATTTCTCCGAATACACTGGCTGTTTCAGCAAGGGTCAGCGGTGTATCAGATAGAATATATCCCTGTTTTGCAGCAAGAATCTGGTGAATTCCGTGCCCCAGCTCATGGGCCAATGTCATGACATCTCGGCTGCGACCATGGTAATTAAGAAGAATATAGGGATGAACCGATGGAACAGTGGGATGGGCAAAGGCACCAGAGGATTTCCCAGTACGAAGTGTGGCATCAATCCATGGACTATGTAAAAACTGATCAATCATTTTGCCCAGCCGAGGATCAAATTCATGATACGCTTGATAAACGATTGTCTTCGCGTCTCTCCAGGGTATAAGTTGATCATGATCTTCCGGTAAGGGAGCATTACGATCCCAATGATGTAATTTGTCCACATCCAGCCATTTTGCTTTTAATAGATAGTAGCGGTGTGACAGATTTTGATAATTATTGGTAACAGCGGTAACCAGCGCATCAACGACACTGTCTTCAATCTGGTTATCACAATTTCGTTGTGAGTCTGGACGGGAAAAACCACGCCATTGGTCAGAGATTTGCTTATCCTTTGCCAACGTATTTGTAATAATCGAGAAAAGTCTCAGATTTTTCGAAAATACCGAACTCAATCCCTGGGCTGCATCTTTTCTTTTTTTTGCTTGTGAAGATGATAATTTATTCAAAGCCTCACCTAAAGGGACGGTTTTATCTTTTAAGGGGATTTCCAGTGTCGCCAATGTTTCGTCATATAATCTTGACCATGCATTGGCTCCCGTAACTGCTTTTTCATGGAAAAGCTTTTCGATTTCATTACTTAACTGATAAGGGCGCAATATACGGATTTTATCAAGAAACGGTTTCCACTGCAGTAATTCGTTGTCCTGCATTTTATTCTTGATATTCTCCTCGCTAAGCTGGTTCAATTCCAGAGTAAAGAAAAGAAACTGCGTGCTTAATCCAGTTATTTTTTCATGGATATCCTGATAAAATTTGGTATTTTGAAGATTGGTTGAATCAGTTGCGAAAATCAGTTGAGCATAAGATCCAATCCTTCCCAATATTTCGTTGATTATTTCATAACTTTTAAGAGCCTGGTTTAATTCCTGACTTGATGTCTGGGATAAATTTCCCTTCCATTTTTCAGAAAATTGTGTGATGAGGGTTTGAGCTTTTTGCAAATCATTCTTTAATTCTTGACAATCGGGTGATGGGTACAAATCTGTCAGGTCCCAAGAAGGAAGTTGATCCGATTTTTTCTTTTCGGATTTTATTGTATCATGATTCGGTTGATTGGTGTGACAAGATGAATTAGACATTGTATCTCTGTTTGATTTAAATGAATGATTTTTTATATAAATGGATTTTATCGAATATTTCAGGCAATGAAAACAGACATTTGTTTTTTTGATCTATGAACTGGGATTGTTCATTTTAGTAGACCATTTATTATGCTATATAATATAGCAAATACAAAGTCTTAATCTTAAATCAAATATAGAAATCATAACAAAATCAGATAATTTCCATGAAAAAACCAAAAAGAAGCGGAACTGTCATTTTTCATCCAGAAAAGATTCCGGCAAAGCCGAAAATGAACAGGTTGGAAATTGTATCGCAATTTCAGCCCTCAGGAGATCAGCCAAACGCCATCAAACAACTTACTGATGGAATTGAGGCTGGAGATCGTGACCAGGTCTTATTGGGTGTAACAGGTTCAGGCAAAACTTTTACCATGGCCAAGGTTATTGAGGCCGTGCAAAAACCAACCTTGATTTTAGCACCCAATAAAACGCTTGCAGCGCAGCTTTATGGAGAAATGAAAGAATTTTTTCCAAATAATGCGGTTGAATATTTTGTCAGTTATTATGATTATTATCAACCGGAAGCCTATGTGCCTCGATCTGACACTTATATAGAAAAAGATAGTCAGATCAATGAACAGATTGACCGTATGCGACATGCGGCCACACAGGCTTTACTAGAACGTAATGATGTTATTATAGTTGGCTCTGTTTCCTGTATTTACGGTATTGGATCTCCAGAAACCTATTCTCATATGGTTGTGCGGGTTGAGGAAGGCGGAGTGGTAAATCGTGAGGATTTGCTAAAAGCTTTGGTAGAACAGCAATATCGTAGAAATGATATGGCCTTTCAGCGGGGAACGTTTCGTGTAAGAGGCGAAACAATAGATATTTTTCCCGTTCAAAACGCTGATCGTGCCTGGAGAATTCAGCTCTTTGGGGATGAAGTTGAATCAATTAACGAATTTGATCCTTTGACCGGGGTTAATACAGCAAACTTAAAGTCGATAACTATTTATGCCAATAGTCATTTTGTTACGCCAAGACCAACCTTGAATCAGGCAATTAAAAATATCAAGGTTGAGTTGAAGGAAAGAATTGATCAATTTGTAGCTGAAGGCAAATTGTTGGAGGCCGAACGTATTCAACAGCGTACAACTTTTGATCTTGAAATGATCGAAACAACAGGATTGTGTAAGGGTATTGAGAATTATTCCCGTTATCTTTCAGGACGCAATCCCGGTGAACCTCCACCTACTCTTTTTGAATATCTGCCAGAAGATGCCTTGCTTATCGTGGATGAAAGTCATGTAAGTGTACCTCAGATAGGAGGAATGGAACGGGGGGATTATGCACGTAAAAAAACGCTTTCGGATTTTGGTTTTCGACTCCCTTCTTGTATGGACAATAGGCCACTTAATTTTGCGGAATGGGATTGTTATCGTCCCCAGAGCATTTTTGTCAGTGCGACACCAGGTCCCTGGGAGTTAGAGAAAACAGGAGGCGTGTTTATTGAACAGGTCATACGTCCAACCGGTTTGACTGATCCTGTTACTGATATAAGACCAATTGAATTGCAAGTGGATGATTTATTATCCGAGGCAAATAAGGTCATCAAGAAGGGTGGGCGTGTTCTTGTTACAACTCTAACCAAAAAATGGGCTGAAAAATTAACTGATTATATGAGTGAAGCTGGTATAAAGGTTCGTTATCTTCATTCAGATATCGATACTTTGGAGCGTATAGAGATTATAAGGGATTTGCGTTTGGGTGTGATAGATGTTCTGGTAGGGATTAATCTTCTAAGGGAGGGTCTGGATATACCAGAGTGTCAATTGGTGGCCATTCTTGATGCTGACAAAGAAGGATTTTTAAGGTCAAGAACCTCTTTGATACAGACGATTGGACGGGCAGCAAGAAATGTTGATGGGCGTGTTTTATTATATGCGGATAAAATTACGGACAGTTTAAAATATGCGATCGAAGAAACTGCAAGACGTCGTGAAAAACAGACACAATGGAATGAAGATCATAATATTACGCCAGCAACGGTAAAAAAGAAAATTGGAGAGATCATTGCTTCTGTTTATGAACAGGATTATGTAACGGTTTCCCCAACAGAATTTTCTGATATTCATTCTCTGGTAGGGAAGGACCTGAAAGGAACCATAGCAGAATTGGAAAAGGAAATGCGTAACGCTGCCACCAATCTTGAGTTTGAAGAGGCTGCTCGTATACGAGATGAAATAAAGAGATTGGAAGATTTAGATATGGGATTAATTTCTGATATTGAACCGACAATCCGTACCAGAGAAGAGGGGAGAATCCTAAAAAGCAATTTTAAACCAAGACCTCTTGGACCTGGTGGGGGAGGCTATGGTCCATCGAGGCGTCAAAGATCAAAGAAACATTAAATAGGGATGCGGGATGCTGGAAATTAAGGCGGGAAATAATAGAATTGGCATATATCCTTCTTTGGGTGGAGCCATAGCATATTGGTTGAGAAAAGATTTATTGATTTTTTATCCAGTCGAGCGTTCGCCCTTGACGAGACATTCTGACCAGATTATTGCAGCCTATCCAATGTTGCCTTATTCTAATCGTATTGCAAACGGTAAATTTAAATTCAATAACAGTGTTTATCAATTAACCCCCAATGCGTCGAACGGAAAGGATTCCATTCATGGTAATGCATGGCAAAGGTCTTGGGATCTTGAATCCTTTACGGAAAATAGTGTTGTTTTAACTTTGAATTATAATCCGGATAAGGGATCTCAAAAGGAATGGCCCTATGCATATTTTGCCAGGTTGAGATATTGTGTTTATGAAAGTGGATTGTTTATACAAATGTCATGTAAAAATACTGATATTTGCAAACAACCCATCGGGATGGGCTTTCATCCCTATTTGCCAAGAAGAAATCTTGTTGAAATCGGTTTTTCGGCACCGTCTGTATGGAACAATGGTCCGGATGGATTGCCAGAGGGTCGCATGTTGAACGAAGATCAATGGAACTTTGATCAAATGCGTATTTTGAAACAAGACGATTTTCTGGATAATTGTTATGTGAACTGGGATCGCGAAGCGTTTATCCGCTGGAAATATAGTAATAGTTTCTTAACGGTTTCTGCCAGCGTTATTTTTCGGCATTTTGTTGTATATACCCCACCAGACCAATCTTTTTTTACTATGGAACCGGCAACTAACATGAATAATGCAATCAATATGCCAGAAATTTCGGATCGCGGCTTGTTTATCTTAAAACCGGGGCAAATTTTAAAAGGCAGGATATTCTATTCCTTTATGGGAATATAGAAATTATTTTAAAATTTAGGTTTGTTTATATGTCTTTACCTTATATCACCCCTTGGGGTTATACACGTTTGAAAAAGGAATTATTGCAACTATTGCATGAAGAGCGTCCAAAAATAGTGGAGATTGTTTCATGGGCAGCCGGTAATGGAGATCGATCTGAAAATGGAGATTATCTTTATGGAAAAAAAAGATTGCGTGAGATTGATCGTCGGGTTCGATTTTTATCCAAACGGTTAGAGAACGCACAAATTGTAAACCCCATTGATCAACAGGGAAAAGATCGGGTTTTTTTTGGTGCTACAGTGCGCTATTTAACCGAGGATGATTGTGAGCATAGGGTTACTATTGTTGGAACAGATGAAGCAATCACGGAAAAAGGGCAAATAAGTCTAGTATCCCCTGTAGCTAGGGCATTAATGCGTGCTAGAGTAGGGGATGAAATAAGGTTGCAAACCCCTGTTGGTGAAAAATACCTTGAAATTTTAGAAATCACTTATGATGCAGAGTCAGAATAGAATGGATATTTAAAAATGTTAAAAATCGCGGTACAAATGGATCCTTTGGAAAAGATAAATATTCATGGAGATTCAACATTTGCATTGATGATCGAGGCACAGGCTCGTGGTTATTCACTTTTTGTTTATTCTGTAAATAGCTTAAGTTTGTTCAATAATGAAAAAAGTAAGTATGTAACAGCACGAGGTCGAAAAGTTAATATTCAAAAGGTTATAGGTGATCATGTAAAATTTGGAGAAGTGGAAACCGTGAATCTGGCAGATTTTGACGTGCTGTTGATGCGCCAGGATCCACCTTTTGATATGGGATATATTACTGCCACACATATTCTGGAACGTATTCATGGTGTGGGCAAGGACAAGGTATTTGTTGTAAATAATCCAAAATCCGTTCGAAATTCACCGGAAAAATTAATGGCTACATTTTGGCCTGAATTAATGCCTCCCACGCTTGTTTCTCGTGATGTCGAAACAATTCGGATGTTTAGGGAGGAATACAAAGATATTGTTGTTAAACCGTTGTTCGGGAATGGGGGTGTAGGCGTTTTCCGCATTCAGGATGAGGATGAGAATTTTAATGCATTGTTAGAAATGCAGTTTTCAATATCCAATGAACCCCTGATGGTGCAACGTTATGAGCCTTCCGTTAAAAGGGGAGACAAAAGGATCATTTTAGTTGATGGGGAACCTATCGGTGCAATCAATCGAGTTCCGCAAAAAGGAGATATGCGATCCAATATGCATGTTGGGGGAGTGGCGGAGAAAACTCAATTAACTGAACGGGATCTTTATATTTGCTCTAAAATAGGTAAAACCCTGAAAGAGCAGGGGTTGATTTTTGTTGGGATAGATGTATTGGGGGATTACCTTACTGAAATTAATGTCACCTCACCAACAGGGTTACAAGAGCTGGACCGTTTTAATCAAATGAATTCTGCCGCTTGTATCTGGAATAATATTGAATACTATCTAAAATGAAAAAGAATTAAAGATTATTTTTTTTGTCATCACTGGATTGATCAGAATTCGATTTTGAAGGCATTGGCGGTATGGGATCATCCTTGCCAAATTTATTATCAAACCACTCGTATATTTCACGATGTTTTAGGTAAGTAAAATTATAGCTCCATAGTATGATTGATCCAATCGCGAGGATCCATACCACAATTGTCATTAACATTTTAACGCTTAAGTCCTAATTATAATTTTATTTAATTTGTTAACAAAATGGAGTATAGACATAATTCGGGAAACAATAAAGAGTGTTCGATGAATTTTGATTATCCAAAGAAAAATTATAAAAAATAATACTTTAATTTTAAGGTAAATAAAAAAAATTTCTATTTTTATGAAATTGGATTATAAGGTGTTATTTTTGTATTATTTTGTTATTTCACCAAATTTGGAGCAATAGCGTGTCTCCTTTACCTCATACTGCCTTAAATGCAGATGCAGTTAAGCTTGCCTATCGTCGCTGGGCTAAGGTTTATGATACTGTTTTTGGTACAGTTTCTTCATTTGGCCGACGATGTGCCGTTGAAAAGGTTAATTCTTTACCGGGAAAAAAAATATTAGAGGTGGGTGTCGGAACTGGCCTGGCTTTACCTTCTTATCATAATGATAAAAGAGTGACGGGTATTGACCTTTCAACCGATATGCTGGAAAAGGCCAAACAGCGTGTGAAAAAAGAAAAAATCAATAATGTTGATGCATTGTTGGAAATGGATGCTGAGGCAACGACTTTTGAAACGGATTCTTTTGACATTGCGGTCGGCATGTTTGTTGCCTCGGTTGTGCCTCATCCAGACCGATTGTTTAAGGAATTACAACGTGTAGTGAAGCCTGGTGGGCATATTCTTTTTGTGAATCATTTTATAGCTCAAAAAGGACTCCGGTCATATGTTGAACGAATTATGGCTCCTGCATCCAAGGCATTGGGTTGGCATCCCGATTTTGCCATTCAGTCCTTGTTACCACCAGAAGTGTTAAAAAGGGCTGAAGTAAATTCGGTTCCGCCTTTAGGATTATTTACTTTGGTTAGTTTTGAAAGATAGATATACTCTAAAAAAAGTATATTTGTGGAAAATTATTAATGAAAATCAATTATAAAGTAGGAATGAGTGCCATTATTTTGGCTATCTTGGCAGGATTAAGTGGAGGGATCACCGCTTTATATTACCAACTGAATGAATTTTTACCTTTATTATTTCAAATTCATGACCAAACTGCTGCTATTAATATTTTCCAGACTCATGCCAGAATGATGGTTTTTTTTGTCTTACAGCCAGCATTAATGGTAGCCTTCGGTTCATGGTTCTTTCCTGTTTTAATTGGAAGTAGAAATTTTGCGTTTCCATTAATCAATATCCTTTCAATCATTTTATTATGGACAGGATTTTTCTTTAATTTTTTTTCCTTTTTTAATTCAGAAACTGGATTGATGAGCTTGATAAGCTTGGTATTTTGGTCAATTGGTTCGGTTTTATTTTCAATTAATGTCCTTGTTACTTTTATTAATAATCGTGGGCAGGATATTAAATATTACTCAATTCCCCTATTTGCCTGGATGCATGTTATAAGTGCGAGTTTTTTATTGGGAGTGGGATCAATATTATTGGGGATATTAACACGAGATTATTTAAATTATAATATGCAGTTGGATTGGGCGATTTCACAAACTGTAAAAAATTTCGTTTTTCCCATGGTTGTAGTTTTAATCTTGCCATCTTTTGGTATCTTATTTCATATTTTTCAGACAATATCAGAAAAGAAAATCAAATCGGATAAAATTTTATTAATTGGCATTACAACAGCATTCTCTCTTCTATTATTTTTATTTTGGAATAAATCCATATTTACAGAAGTCTACTTTCAGACAGATTCATTTGCGAACATCGAAACTATATTTGCTATTGGTTTATATGGATTGATATGGGTTTTAAGTATTTTTGCATTGAAATTGTTTAAAACAGGCTTAAAAAACATATCAACGCCTATGTTATGGTCGTTGGGTTGCTTGTTCCTTTTACTTTTTGCTTGGCCATATAAAGGATTAATTCAAGGAATAAATCAGATTCATTCAACTCTAACTTATGCAATTATATTATCAATTTTTGCAGGGTTTTATTTTTGGATGGGTAAAATTTTTGGAAAACAATATTCAGAATCATTGGGAATTTCACATTTTGTGATTACAATGATTGGAATTGTTCTGACATTGAAAATAATCCCATTAGGTAGAAACACAGTTTTTTGGGGTGACATATTTATGGGACTATCCATATTTGTTTTTCAGGGTGTGATTATCAATGCCATATTTTATAACGTGGTTAAACCTGTAGCCAATTATTGGGGTAAAGGTGCAATCACGAATGAATGGAAATTGCCTTCTCCCATGTTTACTGCAAACAAGCAAAACAGATGAGTAAAATTCAGATTGAGAATAATGCAGTCAACCAGCGTATACGCTTCGACCCATTAATTGTTGGAAGCAATGTCAGGGATTGGTTCCTTCTGTTAAAACCGAGGGTTATTTCTTTGGTTGTTTTTACAGGAATTGTCGGCATTATTTTGGCACCTGGATATGCAAACCCTTTTATTTCTTTGATAAGTATTATTTGTATTTGTCTTGCGTCAGGAGGTGCTGGTGCCATTAACATGTGGTACGATCAGGATATTGATCGTGTTATGAACAGGACTATAACCCGTCCTTTGCCCTCGGGGAGGGTTCAATCTTCAGATGCTTTGATTTATGGGGTAACTGTATCCATTATCTCTGTCATCCTTATGTTTCTGGCTACAAATTTTTTTGCAAGTTTTATACTGGCGTTTTCAATATTTTATTATAGTGTGATTTATACAGTTTGGTTAAAAAGATCAACCCCGCAAAATATTGTTATTGGTGGGGCAGCGGGTGCTTTTCCTCCCTTGATAGGTTGGATAAGTGTAACTGGACAGATCCAATTATTCCCAATAATACTGTTTTTGATTGTTTTTTTCTGGACACCTCCCCATTTTTGGTCTTTATCCCTATATGCTTGCAAGGATTATGGACGGGCTGGTATTCCCATGCTTCCAGTTGTAAAAGGGGCCAGACATACACGGTGGCAGATTTTCATATATACTATTTTGTTGGCCATTGTCAGTTTATTGCCTGTGTATTTTCATTTCACGCATAGCGTCTATATGGTGGCAGCGTTGATATTGAATGTCGGATTTATGTTTATGGCCATTTGTGTTTTACTTGAAAAACAGGATCATTCAGGAAAAAGTTTAAGAAGTGATAAAGCGGCAAGATGGTCTTTTCGTTTTTCTTTGATTTATCTCTTCTTTCTATTTTTAGCCTTGATTATAGATCATTATATTTATGATTTATGGGGTGTCTAATATCAATCATGATATATTTTGAAAAAAAAATATCCCTTGAAGAAAGGCAGGAAAAAAAACGCCGTAACATTCAAAGGAATAAAATTTTATTTTATGCATTTTTGGGATTAAGTGGAATTTTATATATTATCACCTTAATCAAAGTTTAAATTATTTCTGTTGTTGGATGGCAGACAATAACCACCAATTATGATCAACCGATCGTACGAAAGTCCAAAGTTCTGTTACAGTTACAGGCTGATTTGGATTACCTTCTACAACGTTTCCGTTATTGTCGGTCGTTATATCGATTAGCGAATAACGCATAGCCACTGTAGCATATTCACGTGTACCTTCTGTCCAAACTTCGGAAAGATCCCCTTGTTCAAATTGTACATTTGAAGTGCTGTTATGCAGACCTTTACTAGCCAAATCGGTAAGTTGCTCATTGAAATAAGACACCATCTCGGGAGTGGCAATTTTTTGCATACTTCCTAAATCCTGATGATTCCAGGCTTCCTGTATTTCGATGAGTCGTTGTTGAAAAACAGTATAATCGTTTTGATTAAGTTGTATATTTGATTCCTTGATATATTCCTTAATCGGATTTATTGAATTATTGTTTCCTTGTTCTTTATTAATGGCAGAATTTTTGCGAAAATAACGGATACCAAACCATACCAGAAGCCCAAGAACTATAATCCATACAAGAGATCCTGATGAATTATGCTTTTTGGGTGTCTGTTGAGACATTGGTGTCGGATGTGATTGCATTGTATTGGGATCTGACGGATTCATGTTCTGATCAGTATTTTGATTGGCATTAGCAGCGGGAGTTTGGGCGTTGGTTTGATGATGACCCATCAACATATCATAGGCAGCTGCTCCGGCAACTCCTCCGGCAATTCCTTTAAGAAAATTTCCTCTTTGCGGAGCTGTTGCGTTATTGGGGGATATCTGTCGCGTAGTTGGAGCTGACGGTGCTACAGGGCGCGCATTAAAACCTGAATTATTAGTTGCTGGAGGTCTCGTCATGGTACGTTGAAAAGATTGTCCTCCATTAGGTGTTATTCTAGTATAGGAAGGTGAGCTGAAGGTTCTGCTTCCCCTGCTACCCATGGAAAACCCTCGTCCTGCTCTTGCTTCAGCTTGATGAGAGGAAGAAATGAGGAGCGGGGGGCTAATCAAAGCAGCACTTAATAAAAATAACAGTGTACGGCTGTGTAAGGTCGCACGTTTCATTTTATTGATCCATCTCTTAAGGTTATGAAATTATTGTCCAGCAATACTGATTTCATCAATCCGTAGAGTTGGACTATTGGTAGTATATCTGAAATCAAGATCGTTTGCGACGTGAAGTTTTGAAAACATGTCCATTAGATTGCCGGCAAGTGTGAATTCCATAATTGGTTCAGCAATTTTTCCATTTCTGATCATGAACCCACTGGCACCACGACTATAGTCACCTGTGACAATATTGACCGATGAACCTAATAGTTCTGTTATGTAAATACCTTCTGCAATATCTTTCATCAATTCTTCGGGGGTTTGTTCGCCAGGCTGAATATACAGATTGGTTGTCGTTGGTGTGGGTGGAGATGATGGACCTCTGGTTGCGTGACCGTTGCTTTGCAGACCGAGTTGTTTTGCTGTACGATTGTCTAACAACCAATTGGCTATTTTACCAGAATCAACCAGTTTCAATTCTTCAGGAAACAATCCTTCAGCATCAAAAGGACGAGATGCCAACCCTCTTATTTTGTATGGATTATCAATAATGGTTATATTTTCGGGAAAAACAAACTGTCCCATTTTCTCTTTCAAAAAAGAAGTTCCTTTTGCAATTGCATGACCATTTAATGCACTTGCCAGATGAGAAACAATGCTGTTGGCAACCCGAGGATGAAAAACGACAGATAATATACCTGTTTTGGGTTTGGAAGGATTTAATTTGGCCAACGTTTTACGGGCGGCATTTTCACCGATGATTTTGGGGGACTGTAAATCCTGAAGATGAACAGAGGAATGAAAGTCATAATCTCTTTGCATTTCTGTACCGGTTCCTGCCAGAACACAAACAGCCAGCGAATGAGAGGTACGTTGATAAGATCCCAAAAAACCCTTACTGTTTGCCAGGGTCATAGCTGTCTTGCCATAACTGCAGCTTCCTCCCATACTATTTGTTATTCCTTTTATGGTTATTGCGGCAGTTTCCACGGCTTTGGCTTGCTCAATCATCTGTTTGGTTGATTGTTCTGTAGGGTCATACAGATCTAGCTTTTGCGGTTCAATATAATTTTTTTCTGAGGGTGCGGGCAATTCGGCATAGGGATCCTCTGGCAATATTTTTGCCATTGAAATAGCATGCTCTACCAGCTTTTCCATATTCTGTTGTTGCAAATCAGTTGTTGAGACTGTTGAAACGCGTTTGTTAACTAAAACTCTTAATCCAACTGTTTTTGATTCGGAACGTTCAAGCTCTTCCACCTGACCATTTCTGACCTGCACACCAACGGATGTAGATTCAAGATAGATTGCATCCGCATCGGTCGCCCCTGCCTTTTTAGCCTTTAAAATCAGGTTTTTGATAAAATCTTTATGATCTGTCATTGTGCAAGACTTTCGGTAATACTTGATAGAAATGGAACGTTTTCAATGGGACCCAGCGCTGTTAGCGTGGGAACACGGGTAAAAATGTGTTTTGCAACTTGGCATATGTCATCAAGGGTGACAGCATCAATGCGTTTGGAAATTTCCTGGGGGGAAATGATCCGGCCATAAATCTGTAAATGACGTGCAAGTTGTTCACAACGGCTGTTAGTGCTTTCCATTGACATTAACAGGGAAGACTTTAATTGAGCCTTGGTGCGTTGTAATTCCTCGGGCTTGATGTATTTTTGAATTTTTTTCAATTCTTGTACAAGAACAGGCATTAATTCCTTGACCTGTTCTTTACCAGTACCTGTATAAATACTGAATATTCCATCATCCTGATGGGTAAGGTTATAAGCGTAGATTGTGTAAACAAGCCCTCTTTTTTCTCGTATTTCCTGAAAAAGACGAGAGGACATTCCGCCACCGAGAATAATAGATAAAAGAATGGAGGCATAATAACATGGATGTTTGAATGTAAATGATGGAAAGCCCAGAATAATATGTGCCTGATCCAAGTGTTTTAATTTTCTGAATTCCCCACCTTTATATAGGGCTGCAACAGGAGAGACTGATTTTTTTTTTGGTAAGTCTTTGAAATATTTGTTTACATACGCAACAATTTTATTGTGTTCAATATTACCAGCTGCAGAGAAAATAATATTTTCCGCATTATAATGTGAATTCATATAGTGTTGCAGATGTTCTTTTTGCAAAGATCTGATAATACTGCTTGTCCCAAGAGTGGGACGTCCCATTGGTTGATCGGGATAAGCGGTTTCCTGGAAATAATCGAAAATGATTTCATCAGGTGTATCATTAACTTGACCGATTTCCTGAAGAATAACACTTCTTTCTTTTTCAAATTCTTCCGCATCAAAAATACTATGGGTCAAGATATCGCCCAGAATATCTGTTCCAAGTTCCACATCATCCTTTAAAAGTTTAAGATAATAGGCTGTAAGTTCGCGGGCGGTAAAGGCATTGATGTGTCCACCAACATTTTCAACCGTTTCCGCAATAACGGATGCAGAGCGCGAGTGTGTACCCTTGAAAGCCATATGTTCCAGAAAATGGGATATTCCATTTTCTTCAGCCTTTTCATATCTTGTCCCGACTGAAACATAAGCTCCCATGGAAACGGTTTCTACATGTTTCATCTGTTCAGTCACGACCAACATGCCGGAAGGAAGACGTGTGATATTTATGGCTTGATTCATAATTATCCTAAAATTAAAAATTATTTTGATAGGCTACAGTGCGGACTGAATTTTCAATCGCTTGTAAATCTGCAGGAAGAATTTGATAGTTTTCTTTTCTTTCATATAAATCCGCCATTGCAAGTGGCAGTGGAGGAAGAATTCCTGTTGCCTGTTTAATCGCATCAGGGAATTTGGCCGGATGAGCTGTTGCAACAGCTACCATAGGGACATCTTTTTCAAGATATTTTTGTGCGGTTATTATTCCGATTGCAGTATGTGGGTCTGCAAGATACAGTGAATCTTTGAAAATTTTTGTAATGGCTTTTTTCGTTTCTTCATTATTCAGTGACATTCCCTTAAAATTCTGAGTCGCTTTTGTCCAGGATTGTTCAGGAATATTCATTTTTCCATCCTTGCGGAAATTTTGCATGATTTGACAGCATTGCGCTGCATCACGATCAAGCAATTCAAAAAGCAACCGTTCAAAATTCGAAGAAATCTGGATATCCATTGAGGGAGATAAACTCGGTTTTACCTCTTGTATACTCATGTCATTATTTAATAAAAAGCGTGTTAGGATATCATTATGATTGGAGGCGACTCCTAAAAATCTAATGGGAAGCCCCATTTTCTTTGCCGTCCATGCGGCAAGTATATTGCCGAAATTTCCTGTTGGGACAGTAAAGGAAACCTCACGGTCAGGAGCGCCTAAACATAGTGCCGCATAAATATAATAGGGAATTTGTGCGGCGATACGCCCCCAATTAATGGAATTTATGGCAGATAAATGCATTTCTTTACGGAATGGCATGTCCGCAAACATGGACTTGACTAAATCCTGGCAATCATCAAAGGAACCTTTAATGGCAATATTATTGATATTGGGTGAAAGGACGGTTGTCATTTGACGACGCTGAACTTCTGAAGTGCGTCCATAGGGATGTAAAATAGTGACTGTAAGATATTTACTGTCCTTAAAAGCCTCTATTGCGGCAGAGCCTGTATCGCCTGACGTTGCACCTACAATTGTGATATGCTCCTCTCGTTGGCTGAGAACATAATCAAACAGGCGTCCCAAAAGCTGCATCGCCATATCTTTAAAAGCCAGGGTGGGACCATGAAAAAGTTCCTGAACAAAAAGGTTGTGTTCAAGCTGAACCAAGGGGACAATTGCTTTATGGTTAAAGCTTGCGTAGGATTGTTTGCATAAATCCAAAAGGATGGGAGCAGGTATATCATCCCCTGTAAATAAACCAATAATTTTTGCGGCAAGTTCTGAATAATCAAGCTTTCTCAATTCCCTAAGATCATTATGGGAAAGGTGTGGCCAGGTTTCAGGAATATATAAGCCTCCATCTTCTGCAAGACCCGTAAGGAGCGTATGAGAAAAATTTAAAATTGGGGCTTGTCCCCGTGTGGATATGTAACGCATGGTAACCTGTTTTTTAGATAGAGTTTATTTTAAGGGTGGAAGGTCAATTTTGTAAATCGTCAAAGGCCATTTAATCGTTGAATGATTATTATGATCCAGTGCCGAATGATGGATAAACTGATTTACAGGAGTATATAGGGTTTTATCCTGTAGAACAAAAGGATGAGCGGGCCATTGTAGGCGGGGATCCGTAACAATTTTATTTAAAATGCGTCCCTGGGTAAAACGATAGATACTGTTTGTGGATATGTCAGTAAAATAAAGATTGCCTTCATTATCACATGTGATCCCACCTGAAGAGGGAGTTTCAAGCCATAAAATCATCGCTTCATTTAATTCGGATTCCGAATATGTAGGATCATTGAGATACATGGTGTCGATACGATAAAGTGGTCCACTGACAGCCTGATAATAAAGTCTTTTTCCGTCGGGGGTGATTGCGATTTGGTTAACATTGAAAAAAGAATTCTGATCGCTACTTGGACGTATAAGATTATGATTGACGATAATGGGTTGTCGAGAATATAGGCTGGATGAATTGCTTAAGACACGTCTGGCTTGATTATTGTTTAAATCCATAATAATCAAGGCGGGAGCACCTTTATCTGCAAAATAAGCATGATGGTCGTGGACAGCCAACGCATTAAAAACCGATTTAGGCAAAATGACAGAGGAAGGAATGGGATAGGTATCAACAACCTTATTGGTTTTAATATCTATCTTAATTATTTTAATGCCTTTTTTATTTGGCTTGTTCCCGAATTTATCGATACCATTATCAATGATCCATAGATAACCATCAGGTGTTAAGGTCATTCCAGACAATCCAACAAATGCGTTTGAGGGATCAAGGTTGGATGTCTTGTTCCAGTCATTCCATTGACCTCCCGGATATGGAGTAACTGAGTTATCAGCGTTTATAGTTGCCAGAGAAGGGCCTGAATCTCTATTGTAATTGAAAAATTGAACAAAAATTCTTTTTTCTGTATCAACCGCAATATAATTTGGAATATATTGATTAACAGTTGCAACGCTTTGTAACGCATTGGATGGTAATAGAGAGGGTTGATCTAATTTTTGCTTTGCCATACCCTTGTCAAAAGAGACGAACACAACCATCAGGATCATGGACAGGGCAATGAAACAATATTTTAAAATGCTCATGATGAATATTCTATTACCAGTTAATTTTTGTTTATTTATAAGTTAAAATCAAAGATTATGATAGAGACTAACCTTATTTAATACTGTTATTCTCATAATAGAATAAAAAAAATGTATAACGCACGAAATTTTAAACCAAAAAATTTGTATTGATTAATTTTTGACCATTCTTCTGTTTATAAAGTGACATTTGTTTATGACAAATTATAAGCTGTTGATAAAATTGGGTATGGATTACATATCCGAGGGAAAATTTCAAGAAGCGGATCAAGCTTTCTTTGAAATTTTAGAAAGCAATCCTGATGAACCAGATGCATTATATGGGCGCTCACTTGTTTTTTATATGGCCAAAAGGTTTGATCTATCCATAGGTTTCGCAGGTAGGGCCGTCCAATTTTCTTCCAAACCTGAATATTATGTAATTCTTGGGAAAGCGTTGCATTGTCAGGGTCATTTAAATGAGGCTAAATCAGCGCTAAAAAGTGCAATTATTTTACAACCATCCGATGATCGGGCATTAAACGCCATAGCAAGAGTTTATAATGATTTAGATGATTATACACGTGCCGAACAGGCATTTAAGCAGGCGGTTGAATTACAACAGAAGACATTCAATTATTGGAATGATTTGATCGATTTTTATTGGGATCGGCATTTTTATGAAACAGCTTTGTCGGTTGCACAGGAATCTGTCAGGAATAATCCAGGAGAAATAGATTTTCTATTCAAACTTGCATTGGTTTTGCAGGCGTTAAATTTGTTGGATGAAGCTGTTATTGTTTATAAGAAAATTATTCATTTAAAACATGATGATTACGGTGCCTATGCTAATTTAGGGGGGATATTATTTCAATTAAATCAAATTGATGAAGCCAAACATTATTTGGAAAAAGCATTTGATAAGCAGAATGACAATTCAGAATGTCAGGTTAATTTGTCCCTTGTTTATATGGCAGAGGGATCATTGCTGAAATCTCTAAAGTTACTGAAGAAGGTTTATGACAAATTTCCGGCAGATCTGAAAATAGGCTTGAATTTAGGTACGTTATTTTTTGAATTAGGAATGATTGACGAGGCTGAAAAATTGTATATTAGATTGTTTCATGATGATGATTTACATTTTTTGTCAGAGGAAGATCAGAACAGAATAAAATATAATTTGTCATCGATATTATTGGCTAAGTGTCAATTTAAAAAAGGCTGGAGACTTATGGAATCTCGTCATCCTCTACTTGAAATTGCTCCAGAATATTCTGATATACCTTTTTGGGATGGGAAAGTGCTAAAAGGCACATTGCTGATAAGATCAGAACAGGGATTGGGGGATATTCTTCAGTTTATCCGGTATCTACCATATTTAGATAAAAACCTTTCTATAATTTTGGAAGTTCCTTTACCAGTATATCGATTGGTTGGATTGGTTATTGTTCAACAAGAATTAAATAATATTTGTAAAGTTATTGTAAAAGGGGAGGAAATTAATCAGCCAATTGATTTCCAGGCAAGATTAATGAGTTTGCCCTATTTGTTAGATATCAATTTCATTCCAATTATGCCTACAGTTATTCTTGATAAAACAAATGAAATAGTTTTGCATGAAAACAAATTTCATGTTGGAATTTGTTGGGCAGGTAGTCCGGATTATCGATTTGACCGAATAAGGTCTATATCTTTTAAATTATTATCAACGTTATTTTCAATTCAACATGTGATTTTTCAATCTTTACAAATGAATTTTTCTCAGAAATTACTTGATAAATATAAAATATTGACTTTACCACAGGGTGATTTACTTGATACAGCCATAATTATGCAGAAAATGGACTTGATCATAACAGTTGATACTGTAATAGCGCATCTTGCCGGTATTTTAGGTAAAGAGACCTGGCTTTTAAACCGTTATGGTGGGGACTGGCGATGGTACAATCAAAGTCCCGATATACCAAAAAAAAATTTGTGGTATCCAACTTTGACATTATTTAAACAAGAAAAAGCGAGGAATGGGGAAGAGAGCTGGCAAGCTGTCATTGATAAGGTAAAACTTGCATTGGAAAAAAAAGTAAGTAAATTTATAAATTGATATTCTCTGACTGAGGTTGATGTTGTGTTACCTTAGATTTTTCAGATTGTTGACCAGTAATTTTTTCTTCAGCTTGGTATAGTTTTTGAAGAATAGCGTCTCTTATGAGAGACAATTTGGTTTTATCTTGAATTTTTAGACCAAACGCGTCTTTAACATAGAAAACATCCACGGCTCTAATACCATAAGTTGTAATATGGGCGGAACTTATCTGTAGATTTTGTTCCTTAATAGTCTTTGTCACATCATAAAGTAAACCAATCCGGTCACGTCCATTGATTTCAATGACGGTAAAACTGTTAGAAGCTTGATTATCTATAACTACACGGGGAGGGACATGAATTGCCCGCATACGTCTTCCATATAACAGGTGATGGGAATAATTATATATGCATTGTTCTATGTCTGTTTTCTGTTCGAGAGTTGAATGTATTAATTCCTCAACTCTTTTCAGACGGTGGGGTTCATCAAAAACATCTTTGGAGGCGTTTTGTATCCAGAATGTATCAAGAATCATGCCATTTGTGAGGGTGTGAATTCGTGCATCCACAATGGATGCCCCAGCAATCGATAGGGCACCTGCGATTTTTGAAAATAAACCGGAGTGATCCTGTGTATAGATGGTGACTTCTGTGACACCACGGTCATGAATGGGATGGGTATGGACCGTTAGGGGAGAGCTTGCTTGATTCGCTTTTGTAATTATTTCCGCGTGGCGCAAATATGTGTCTTGATCAAAAGATAGCCAATAACTGGCATATCCCAGCTTGATAAAATCATCAATTTCCCATGAATTGAATTCTTTGCTATTCAACAGGTTGGTGATACTATCTTTACTCTGGTGGACTCGGGTATCTTGTTCAGCAGTTGCAAGACTTCCTTCTAAAACCTCGGATATTCGATTGTAAAGTTCGACTAAAAGGGTGGCTTTCCATGCATTCCAAACTTTATCGTTAACGGCACGAATATCAGAAACGGTTAGTAAAAATAATAAACGAAGACGTTCTGGAGATTGAATGGTATCAACCAGATCCAAAATTGTTTTTGGATCATCGATATCGCGTTGAAATGCAGTACTGCTTAAAAGCAGGTGATGAAGGATAAGCCAGGAAACGGTATCTGATTCATCGGCTGACATATGCAATCTTGCACAAATATTAACCGCCATTTGAGAACCAAGTTCAGAATGATCTGAACCTTTGCCTTTGCCTGAATCATGAAGAAGGGTGGCAAGATATAATGCCCGTCGTGACTGTAATCCCTGAATGAGTTTGTAGGCAAAATGCAAATCCTCGGGATAATATCCTGCTTCGAGTAGCGCCAAAAGTTTGACAGCTTCAATACTATGTTGATCAACGGTAAATACATGATAGGTATCAAATTGCATCTGTCCCACCATATGACGCCATTCAGGAATGAACTGACCCAATACACCTGTTGTATTAAGGATTTGCAGCCAATGAAAATTATATTGTTCGTCCGAGACTGGGTCAAACGGAACAGCTATCTGACGTTCATTTTTATTCTGGCTTAGACGTTTATAGCGTGCCTTTGAAGTAAGTACTTTCGGTATATCGCATAACAGATCAAGGAAAATATGGGAAGCCTCTTTGTCCCCACGTAATAGGTTGGTCTGTCGTTCCGCTCTGATCATTTGATGAATTGCCAGAGGATGAATGGCACGTTTTTGGGTCTGGGCAATCTTAAGCATCCGCATCATGTAAATGGGCTGATTGTCAAATGAAATTTTTGGCGTTGGAAAAAGCTGGTTTTCTAAAAGGGCAAAACCGGTATGTTCAAGAAATTTATTGTTTTGGTAATCGGTTATTTTGAGCCGTTGGGCATGAAGATATAAAGCCGCCTCGATAACATAGGTTAAACGCGTTATTTCGCGGGCCGTAAGAAAATAATGTCGCATAAATCGTTCAACACCGACTTGTTGTCCATGTCGTGTGTATCCCATCCTCCCCCCAATGATGGGCTGCATATCAAAAGTCAATCGGTCTTCAGCTCGTCCTGCGATATAGTGCAACTGAAAACGAACCGTCCATAAAAAATTATGCGCTCTCCTTAAACGTCGAACCTCTTGTTCATTCAGTACATTCAAGGATCCAATATATGGATTGATGAAGATATTGTCCTGCTGATTTAACCCGAGGATATAGCGGCATTCCCAATGAATTGTCTGTAAGTCTCTTAGTCCTCCCAAACCTTCTTTGATATTAGGTTCAACTAGATACGGAGTTTCTCCAAATTTTTTGTACCTGTTTTTTTTCTCTTTACGCTTTTCCTGAATATAACGAACATCACCCACGGTTTCATGGGTCCTTTTGAATTCAATACTAAATTGGTTGAAAAGTTTCTGATCTCCGCTTACAAAACGTGAATCAAGTAAAGTGGTCAAAATGGTTATGTCTTTTTGTGCTGTTGAAAGACATTCCGAAATGGAACGTGTGGCATGACCAACTTTTAACCCTAAATCCCAAAGAAAATATAAAAATTGTTCAATCGTATTGAGCAGATTGCTTGAGGGACGCTCAGACGTTAAAAAAAGAAGGTCAATATCACTGAACGGGGCAAGGGCCTTTCTTCCATATCCACCTGTCGCGACCAATGCTATGGAATGTGTGGCGATATCTGTGGAGGGTAAGGTTTTATAGATAAAATCAAATATAACGGTAATTAAACCGTCAATATATTCGGCCAATTCCGTGGCGGCTTTCAGTCCTGGAATTTTGGATATCTCAAATTCGGATTGAATTTGTGTCTGGATGCGCCCGAGATGACGTCTGAAAATTTGAAGCAATTCCTCTCTGGATAAATCTGGATTATTATTTAAAATCTTTTGAACGTAATTGCGAAGAGATTCTGTCGCTTTTTCAGGGTTAGAGGAGAAATTAAGTAAAGATTGCTTCAATTTATTTAACCAATTTCATAATAGAATAAAGGGCATTTACAGATAATAATTAAAAAAAAATCATCATCTATCAATAACTTTTTTTAGTTTATAAAGAATATTTATGGCATCCATTGGAGTGATTTGATCAGGATTGATTTCCATAAAGGCAGTTTCTATTTCATTAAGCATTTTTCGTTTTTTAGTATCAAAATTTACTTGGAAATGATCCTGATTTCCAACCGTTGCATCAGTGTCTGATAGAGGAAGTGAGATTTGGGAACCATACTGTTGCGTTTCAAGAGTTTGTAAAACCGATTTTGCCCTGTTTAACGTTGTTGTTGGCACACCTGCTAACTGTGCGACATGAATACCCCAACTATGTTCGGCTGCGCCAGGCACTACCTCATATTGGAAAATTATGGAACCTTTCCATTCTTTAATTTTCATGGTAAAATTTTGTATAAATGGCAAATGATGGGTCAATTGTGATAATTCATGAAAATGTGTGGCAAAAATTGTACGACATTGTATAGTATTATGCAAGGTTTCTAATATAGCCCAAGCGATGGCCAATCCATCCAGAGTTGAAGTTCCTCTTCCTATTTCATCAATTACAACAAGAGAACGGGGACCAGCCTGATTTAGAATTGAAGCTGCCTCGGTCATTTCAACCATAAAGGTTGATCGGCCATTGGCAAGGTCATCAGAGGCACCCACCCTTGAGAACAGGCGATCGACAATTCCAATTTCGGCATTTGTTGCAGGTAAGGGCAAACCACTTTGTGCAAGAATGACGTTTAGGGCGACTTGTCTTAGGAATGTTGATTTTCCGGCCATGTTAGGACCTGTAAGCAGCATAACCCTTTTATTGTTGGATAAATTGCAGGAGTTGGGTGTAAACTTATCAGGTTTTTGTAACGCGGCCTCAACAACTGGATGGCGTGCGTTTTTAAGTGTGAAGCGTGTATCATTGGTTAAAGTTGGTACACACCATTCTTGCGAGGAATAAAGCGTCGCACATGCCTGTAAAACATCAATGACGGCAATGGCGTTTGCCAGAAGCGGCAAATCCCTTTCCCGTAACGTTTCCTCAATCAGCTTATCAAAAAGCATCTTTTCATATTCTGCAGAAATGGAGGAAGCTTCAAGGATCTTTGTATTTAAGATATTTAATTCGTCGGTTGTATAACGTGCAAGATTAACTGTTCCCTGTCTTAAAATCAGTTCTGGACAATCTTTTAATTTTGCGGCTGCAGTACGACTAAGCTCAATGATATATCCCAATTGGTTGCTAAATCGAATCTTTAATGTGGAGATATCATATTTTTTGCAGTATTTTTGTTGCAAATCAATAATTATTTGCCGGCTTTGCTGATGAAGATGACGGTAAGTGTCAAGCTTTTCATCATAACCCTCTTTGATAATTGAACCCTCTTCCAGTTTAAGGGGAAGATTTTCCATCAAGGCTTTGGTTAAATTTTCAAGAAGGATGTTTCCTGATAAAAGATAATGCTTGATTTTATGGATATAGGGTGGAGTCCGGTCAATTTTTTTTTCGTATTTCGACAAGATTTGTGCTATTTTTCTGGCAACATGCAAACCGTTTCGTATGGATGCCAGGTCACGGGGAGAACCTCTGCCGACCGAAATTCGACCCAAAGAGCGGGAAATGTCTGGCGAACCTTTCAGGGTCTGGCGTAGAAGGGTTAGAAGCTGTGTATTTTGATATAGATAAATCCATCCTTTTTGTCGGGCTTCAATTTTATCGATTTCAGTCAGGGGTGACGACAGCCAATTTGCCAACATTCTTGAACCTGGTGCCGTAATGGCACGGTTAATGCTGGAAAATAGGGTAAATTGGTTGTTGCCGGCATTATTTTCAAGAATTTCAAGACTGTTTCTCGTTGCTGGATCAATAGCTAGGATTGATTCGTATTTTTGTGATTGAGGACGTGATAATTGTGGAATTCTACCATTTTGTGTTTGGCCAATATAGGTGATCAGTTCATATCCAGCAATAATTTCTTCATTTTTGAAATCACCTAGTGCGGATAAGGAGTTGATATTGAATAAAGTCGCAAGTTGTTTTTGAGCAATCTTGATATTACTGATTTCATTCAATATTGTTTGACGATTTTCATAAGAATTTAGATATAATTGATTGGGTGCCAAGATTTCAGAGGGATTGATACGGGCTAAAAAATCATC
The DNA here is from genome assembly GCF_016101865.1 of Commensalibacter sp. B14384M2. Classification (NCBI taxonomy): domain Bacteria; kingdom Pseudomonadati; phylum Pseudomonadota; class Alphaproteobacteria; order Acetobacterales; family Acetobacteraceae; genus Commensalibacter; species Commensalibacter sp. B14384M2. The sequence goes on from NZ_JACFPS010000001.1 coordinate 519,253, forward strand.
TAATTGAAAGGATTTGAAATAGCTAGTTTCAAAAATTCCTGTTGAGATATCAATCCATGCCGCTCCCAGATTGGAGGAATTTTTTTTAAGGTCAGGGATGATACAAAGGATATAATTTGGTTGAGAAGCGTTTAATAATTCATCTTCGGTCAGGGTTCCTGGAGTGATTAAACGTATAACAGCTCTTGAAAGCGGGCCTTTTTGATTTTTTCCTCTGTTTTTTGGACTTTCTGTTTGTTCTGCAACGGCAACCTTGAATCCTTTTTTGATGAGACGAGCAAGATAGGTTGCAGCAGTACCAACGGGAACACCACACATGGGAATTGGCTGTCCGGCATGGGTACCACGAGCAGTCAGGGCAATATCGAGTGCATTTGCCGCCGCTTCTGCATCATGAAAGAACAGTTCAAAAAAATCACCCATTCTAAAGAAAAGAAGGGCATCAGGATGTTCTTTTTTAAGAGAAAACCATTGTGCCATTACGGGTGTGGCACCTTTTGCAGAAGGAAGTGTCATATATACCTGTTTAAACTGCTTTTTTATTTATCGTTTCAAAATTCTTTGTCTGACTTTTAGGCAAGTCGAATTCAAATCAATGATATCAAGAATGTGAAGAATTCCTCCATAAACAAGTCCGCCTGTTAATACTAAAATAGAAAGATCTATTATACGAAATAAAATTGGGTTTTTAATTATATTTTGAAAGAAAATCATTTCTGTCAAAAATATGCTCAAACTCATGATGAATGCGGCAACAATCATATAAATGATACGTTTTATTATAGAAACTGGTAGGTAAAACGCATCTTTCTTCCATAAAATGAAAGCAAGGGCCCCGACATTAGCAATGGCCGCAATACTGCTTGCCAGAGGGGGGCCCATATGGGCAAGAGGATACATGAATATAAGATTCAGGATGAAATTCAACAAAAGGGTGAATATACCGATTTTTACAGGAGTAGATGTATCACCACGGGCAAAAAAACCAGGAGATAAAACCTTGATAAGGATAAAGGCTGGAAGGCCAACTGTATAGGTCCGTAAGGATTGAGCTGATTTATAGACAGCGTCAAGATTAAAAGCACCATGACCAAATAAAGTTGAAATTATAAGAGGGGCCAAGGTAAATAAACCAAAAGCTGCAGGAAGTGTCAAAAGCAAACAATAATCAAGAGTTTTATTTTGAATGGATAAGGCAGCTTCTTTATTTCCGGTATTAAGCTCTTTTGTTAATAGGGGTAATAGGGTTGTTCCTGCAGCAGCTCCTAGAACACCAAGGGGTAGCTGATTAATTCGGTCAGCAAAATACATGACTGAAACGCTACCGGTCGGTAACAAGGTGGCGATGATTGTATCAATGGTTAAATTGATCTGTGTGATGCCACTTCCAATAATGCCGGGGGTCATCTTCCTAAAGAGTTTTTTGATACTTGGACTTAATTTTGGTCGATGGAAAAGGATAGTGATCCCAGCTTTTCTTGCCGCTAACCATAAAATGCCAAACTGGGCCACTCCTGAAATTGTAACTCCCCATGCTGCAGCCCATGCTGCGTTTGGCATAAAAGGGGTTAACCAGAGCAGCGCGGCAATTCCAAATATATTAAAACTGACATAAGCAGCAGCGGCAATGCTGAAATGATGTAAACTGTTCAAAACACCAGCCAATAAAGCTGCTCCACAGATTAAGATCATATAGGGAAAGGTAATACGGCTTAAAATAATGGCTTCATGATAACGATTTTTATCGGTGGTAAAACCTGGAGCTATGATGTGAAGCAGTTGGGGCATAAAAATTTCACCCAGTAAGGTGAAAATCAACAAGATGAATATAAGAATATTGAACGATTCATTTGCAAATTTTTTAGCCTCGTTAATATTTTTCTTATCAAGAGTTAGGGTGAATAAGGGGACAAAAGCGGCGTTAAAAGCGCCTTCACCAAATAAACGGCGAAACATGTTTGGTAACCTAAAAGCAACCTGATAGGCATCCTGTAAAGAACCGGCCCCAAGAAAGGCGGCAAGCAGTTGATCCCGAACCAGTCCAAGAAGACGGCTTAACATGGTCCATCCACTGACTGTTAAAAGATTTTTAAACATTGAAACCTTTACCAAGGTGGAGGTGTTTTATAAAACAATATTATTTAGTTATTATCAGATTTATAAATCATAGGCTACACGTTCAACCGCATTAATAAACCTCTTGGATGAAGGACGTGTTAAACATGAGTACCAAGATGACAACTTACCCTGACGGCTTATAATATATTTATAGAAATTCCATCTTGGTTTTGATATATATCCCCCTGCCTTATTCAGCCATTGAAAAAGTGGAATGGCCTGTTTTCCCTTTACATGGCTTTTTTGGGCCAGAATAAAATCAATATGATAACGCTTAAGACAAAAATTCCTGATTTCTTCATTTGTTTCAAACTCTTGATTGCCGAAATCACCGGAAGGAATGGCGATAATATTCAAATCCCAATTTCTAAAATAAAGCCATAAATCCTGTAAATCTTCATATTGAGGCGTAAATTTACAATGAGACGCGGTATTGATAATTAATAAAGGCTTACCCTGAAATTTACCAAGGTTAATACTTTCTCCTGTAGAAGAGGATATAGTTAAATCATAGAGTGATGTGGTCATTATATATGTTATGGATTCAGTTTCGTTGACAAGATTTTTAAAATTTTTTTTATTATATTAAATATTATTTCAAATATAAATGTTTATTTATTCGAAAGGAATGGGACGGGACATCAATCTTTCCTTTGCTTGATGAATGGTGATTTTATCACTTAATATGGCGGCGACTGTTTCAATAATTGGAACGTCAATATGATGGTTTTGCGCTCTTTTAAGCAAGGCGGGAGTGGTTGTAACGCCTTCTGTCACGACAGTTCTTTCCTTTAGGATGGCGTCAAGTTTTTTTCCATTACCTAACTCGATTCCTAATGAATAGTTTCTAGATGACGTTCCCGTGCATGTCAAAATCATGTCTCCCAATCCAGCCAATCCTGATAATGTTCTGGGAGATCCTCCCAATCCGAGACTGAGTCTCGAGAGTTCGCTAATACCACGGGTTATTAGCGAAGCACGGGCATTTTCCCCCAAACCGGCCCCAATTGCCGCTCCTGCGGCAATTGCAAATATGTTTTTTGCAGCACCGCCAATTTGAACACCAATGGGATCATCATTTTTATAAAAACGAAAATTAAAAGTTGAAATTTCATCTGAAATTTCCTGGGCCATTTGTATGTTGTCAGACGCGATAACACTGGCTGTTGGTAAATTTGCTGCTACTTCGTGAGCAAAATTTGGGCCTGACAAAATGGCGATATTCTGTTTTGGCACAAATTCTTCAATTATTTCTGATGGAAATTTAAGGGTTTGCTGTTCTACACCTTTGCAGCAGACAATAATCGGACATTGTAAACTATTGATATTCGGTAGAATGGAGCGGATAAATTGAAGAGGTACTGCCAAAAAAATAAGATCGGCCCTCTTTGGAAATGAATTATGAACCTGAATATTATTTGGTAAAGGGAAATTTTTTAATCTTGAAAGTGTTTTTGTATTTGGATCGGGAAGCTCTTTTCTACTCCATAAATATACGTTGGCATTTGTACGAGCAACATGAATGGCAAGGGCTATTCCCCAAGCGCCGGCACCAATGACAGCAATTGATTTCTTCATGTTTCATAATCCTTCAAATAATAAAAGACTTAGTGTTCAAAACGAGACTTCATTTCAGACAAAGGCCAACGTGGACGAGGTATCAAATCAATGTCGTTTGGAATAAAATTATTTGTAATGGTCTTTTTTAAAATTTCAATTGCTGTCCATCCAATCATAACTGCGTTATCCGTACAATAACGAATTGGAGGGGCTATAAATTCCATATTATATTGACTGGCAAGTCTCATTAGATGAAACTTTAAATATTGGTTGGCCGCAACCCCACCAGCTGTTGCAAGAATTTTGGTTTTAGGGGCCATTTGAATGGCATTCTCTAATCTGTTGATAATGGTATCCGTTATAGTTTTCTGGAAACTCGCCGCAATGTCAGCTGCCAAAGAGCGTGGCAAGCAAGATAAGTCCTTATAGGGTTCAAGTAAATTAGCCACTGCCGTTTTAAGTCCGGAAAATGAGAAGTCACATCCGTCACGGCCATATAAAGGATGAGGCATGATGAATGCATTTTCATTTCCCTCTTTTGCCAAGGCTTCAAGGGCTGGACCACCAGGCCAGGGAAGTCCAAGCATTTTTGCAACTTTATCAAAAGCCTCGCCAGCCGCATCATCAATAGTACCTCCCAAATGCTGATATTTACCGACATCGTCAACATAGATACATTGACAATGGCCACCTGATGTTAAAAATAATAGATAGGGAAATTCTATTTTCTTGCTTGAAATATCCGGTAAACGGACGGTAAGGGCATGAGCCTCGATGTGATTGATACCAATAAAGGGAATTTTTTTTGAAAGTGCCAGACCTTTTGCAAAACTGCTGCCAACAATCACCCCACCAATTAAACCGGGTCCGCAGGTTGCGGCAATGGCATCAATTTGACACCAAGAAACTTTTGCCTCATCCAACAATGAATTTACCAAAGAAGGAAGATGGTGCATATGAGCACGGGCAGCTATTTCTGGTACCACACCACCAAAATGAACATGTTCCTTTTGTGAATGAACCTTTTCTCCCAAAACCATTCCGTCCGAACGAATGATTGCGCATGCTGTATCATCACAAGAAGATTCAATAGCCAGAATTTTAAAGCAGTTATTTGTTTTTATACGTGTTTGGTGTATGGATATCATAATGAATATTTTTCTTTTAAAGAGAATATGAGCATAAATATAGATAAAGTATATTTTTATGGATATCAAAAACATAGTACATATTGCTTCAAATCCCAATTTACAACGGGTTGCCGCCAAGGCTGCGGAATTACAGAAAGCAAACTATATTAAAGCCCATGGAAAAAGAGGACTGCCCCTGCGAGTAGGAACCAGGGGTTCTCCTTTGGCCTTGGTCCAGACTCGCAATTTTCTCACATTATTGACACAATTCTGCCCTTTATTACGTCAGATTGGGGCGTTTCAGGAATTTCAAATTCATACTTCAGGAGATCGCATACAGGATCGACGTTTGGCTGAAATCGGTGGCAAGGGATTATTTGCCAAGGAAATTCATGAACAGCTGTTGGAAGGGAATATTGATTTTGCTGTCCATAGCCTTAAAGATCTAGAAACAGACCTGCCCAAAGGTCTTGTTTTGGCATGTGCGCTAAAAAGACAAGATGCGAGGGATGCTTTAATTGTTAGAAGTGAATATCAACCCATTGATTCTAAAAATCCATTTGATGTTTTACCAAAAGGCGCGTTGATCGGGTCTTCTTCCGTACGACGTCAGGCTCAATTGCTGCATTATAGACCTGATTTGAAATTTGGATTGTTGAGGGGTAATATTCAGACACGTTTGGATAAAATTACCTCAAAACAATTTGATGCAACTTTTCTTGCTGCTGCAGGATTGCAAAGACTGGATATGGAGCATCGAATTGATGTTTTGATTGATCCCTCAATTATGGTTCCAGCGGCGGGTCAAGGTATTGTTGGAATCACAGTTAGAGAAAAGGACACAGAATTGCTTGAAATGCTTTCGGCAATTGAAAATAGGGAGGCAAAGGCGGTATCCAGCGCTGAACGTGCCTTGCTGGCTGAGCTTGATGGATCTTGTCGAACACCAATTGGCGGGTATGCAAGGGTTGTTTCTTTTCCGGGTCAGGAAGAACGGTTGCATTTAACTGGATTGGTTGCAAGAGAAGACGGTTCTTTTTTAATCAAAAAAGATGTTATAGGAACCCTGGAAGAAGCTGAATTGATCGGTCATGAGTTAGGTAAACAATTGCGTAAAGATAGTCCGAATGATATTTTTGAGTCTTGAAATTGGGTGACAAGCAAAAAAATTATGTTGTAATAACTCGGCCAGAACCAGGGTTGAGTGAAACGATTTTAAAGGTTCAGAAATTGGGATGGAAAACATTAGCCTTACCCTTGATGAATGTTAATCAATTGTCTGTTGAATTTACCAATATTGATCAAATTCAGGCTATTTTGTTTACAAGCCGCCAAGCCATCATTTCTACGGTAAGATTATTTATTCGGCAAGATATAAGATATAGGGATATCCCTGTTTTTGCTGTTGGCGATATAACTGCGCATGATGCTAAAATTGCTGGTTTTGAAAAGGTTCAAAGTGCGCATAAAGATTCGAACGCTTTGAATGATTTAATTCAAAGGGAATTGTTTCCCAAACAAGGCGGTTTATTGTTTCCTGTAGGAAAAGGGCAGGGAAAAAAATTGATTTCCAATTTACAAAATTCTGGTTTCAAAATGATTGTGGAAGAAGTGTACGAAACCAGACGAAAAGATTTTATACCTTTTTCTTTTATTGAGAAACTCAAACAGGGGGAAATTAATACAATTCTATTTTTCTCTTCGGAAACAGCCCAGTTTTTTAAGGATCTTCTATATGAAGAGTATAGATATTTGCTTAACCAGATTTATGCTATTGCAATAAGTGAAAAAGTGAAAAAGGTATTGGAGAATTTTCAGTGGAAAGGGATTGTCGTTGCGGATCATCCCTCTACTGAATCCATGCTTTATCTTATAAAGTGATAGCATGCTCAAAATTATGCATGACCTGCCTCGGTATGTGTTTGGGCTGCCTGTTGTTGTTTATTTTGCCATAAAGAAACAAAATCTATGGGTTGTAGAACAACGGGTGGAAACCCTCCATCTCGTGTAACTTCACTTATAATATTTCGTGCATAAGGGAAAATCAAACGAGGAACTTCGACAAGAAGAATGGGTTCAATCAATTCTTCTGGCGGATTATTCAGGGTTACAACAGCACAGTAGATAAGTTCCGCAATAAAAATTGTGCGACTGGCACCTTCATTTTGTTTTTGTGCCTCTACAGCGTCAATTTTAATTTTTAAACTGACCTCATAAACTCCGTTTTCATTTAATCGGTTGGCATTTGTGTCAATTGAAACCGATATTTGGGGAGCCTCTTGCAAACTTGCGAAAATGGCAGCTCCGTGAGGGACTTCAAATGAAAGATCTTTTGTAAACTGGATATTAAGGGTTAATGGAAGGGAAGGGGGTGTTCCTTCTGTTTGATTGCTCGATACCGTATTTGTTGAGTCAGTCATTATATTCTCTATATATTCTTTATTCTTAATTTAAAAATTTTTAAATTTTCATATAACATAAATTTTATCATTAAATAAAACGATTTATACTAATTAAACTTATAATAAAAAAACAAGAGGCAGTTTAAAAATTGAAATAATTAAATAAAATAATTTGTTTTTAATGTTTTAAATGATCATAAAAGAATATAGTAAATAACTTCAATATAGGTTCAAGTTAACAGGTTAAAAGATGGATTTTTCTGTAGGTGATATTCCCATAGATATTATAATATTTTCCTTGATAGCGATTTTTCTGATTCTCCGTTTGCGAAGCGTATTAGGAAAAAAAACCGGATTTGAGAAACATGAAGCCATTTCCTTGACAGTTAAAGCACCAGCTTTTTTATCAAATACAAAAAATAAACCCGTACAGCCAGCAGTAGCACCTGTACCCAAGGTTAATTATGAAATACCGGCTGCCAATAGTGAATTAGGACAGACTTTACAAAAAATTAGCGCGCTCGATTCAACTTTTGTTCCACAAAAATTTGTAGCAGGCACTGAAATAGTATTTCGTAAAATTCTAACTGCATTCGCTAATGCAGACTTAAATAGTCTTGGGTCAATGTTGACATCAGATGCCTATTCTTCATTTGAAAGGGCCATTAAAAAACGTCAAGAGGCACACGAAATTCAAAAAATTGAAATCAAAGCAATTTGTTCGATCGCTATAACAAAAGCTGAGATTAAATCTGAAGTTGATCCTAAAAAAGCATTGATTGAGGTTAAGATCATTTCCGATCAACTGAATTGTATATTTGATAAAAAGAAAGAACCTGTAGTTGGTACGGAATCTGTGACGGAATTTATTGATTTCTGGTTATTTGAACGTGTATTAGGAATGAATGGTCAGGATATTTCCTGGCGTTTAAAATCAACTCGTACAGGAACTTGAATTTAATAGGCTTGTTATGAAACGTTTTGTTCGTGCAATATCGATATCCCTTGGGATATGTCTGACCGCTTGTGTACAGGAAGGTCAGGAAAAACTGTCAGAATTCTATCCCGTTTCCTATCAGGTATTACAAGGATGGAATCAGGAAAACCACTCACAAATTTTGACAGTTTTTCGTCAAACCTGTAGGCAGATAAGAAAATTGCCAGCTACCACTTATCTTGGAGGAGTCAGCGGTTTGCCAGGAAGTCAGACTAAGGATTGGATTCCAGTTTGTATTGCTGCGGAACAGATTGATATCAAACAACCTCTACAAGTGAAAAACTTTTTTGAACAATGGCTGCAACCCTATCAATATTCCTATAGAATTCAAAAAGGAAAGGTGACAGGATATTATGAACCAGAAATTGAAGGGTCAACTGTAAAAACAGGCAATTATCAAGTACCTGTATATACACGTCCCAACGATCTGAAAGCGCGTAAAACTGTTGATGGTCAAATTCAGTATGGTCACATGCAGAATAATCAATTCATTCCCTACTACACACGTGCTGAAATTGACAGAGGGGCATTAAACGGTAAAAATCTTGAAATTGTCTGGTTAAAAAATTCGGCAGATCTGTTTTTTATGCAAATTCAAGGATCAGGCCGGATTTTGTTACCGGACGGTAAAATTTTACGTCTGGCTTATGCCGGCAAGAATGGACAACCCTATACACCATTAGGAAAAATCCTTATTGACAAAGGATATATGAATTCTGATGCAATCAATATTTATTCATTGAGGACGTGGCTATTCAACCATCCTGATCAAGCACTCTCCCTGATGGAAGAAAATAAAAATTACGTTTTCTTTAAAATTTTAAATAATCAAATTCTTGATGAAGGACCAAAAGGTGCTTTTAATGTTAGTTTAAGTGCAGGCCGATCTGCTGCTGTTGATAAAAAATGGATACCGTTGGGTAGTCCTTTATGGATTGAAACCCTAATGCCTGAACCTGGACATCAGGATAAAAGGTCATGGAAACATATGGTCTTTGCCCATGACTTGGGCGGGGATATTCATGGAATGAACCGGCTGGACCTATTCACCGGATGGGGTAAGACCGCTGAATGGTATGCGGGGCTGATGAATGAAAAAGGAAAGATATATCTTTTGTTGCCCCGTCAGTTTTCCCATTCCAATCAGTCAGTTCCTGCATCAGTGAAGCGATAATCAAGTGAGATTTTAGGTGTCTTTACGTAAAAAGACCAAAGTTCAAATAAAACAGGAACTTTTATTGCGTCCATATAGCTTCAGGGTTGATAGGCATACTATTATTAGGGGGGATTGTTTAACGGTTTTGCAAAAAATGAAAGACCGTTCCGTAGATGTTTTTATTACCTCTCCCCCATATAACCTTGGTATAGTCTATAGCGCTTATCAGGATAAAAAGGGAGAGGCAGAATATCTCGATTGGCTTGAAAAAATCTGTTTTGAAATTAAAAGAGTTATGAAGGATGATGCTTCGTTTTTTTTGAATATTGCCGGATCATCATCAAATCCTTGGTTGCCATTTGAACTGATTGTCCGATTGAGAAAAATTTTCATATTGCAAAATCACATAGAATGGGTGAAGTCTATTTCAATAGGTGAGGAAAGTTACGGTCATTTCAAACCTGTAGTCAGCAAACGATTTCTGCATCGCAATCATGAATATATATTCCATTTGACGAAAACTGGAATCGTGCAGTTAAATCGTCTCAATGTAGGGGTTCCATATAAGGATAAGTCCAATATTGCTAGACGATCTCATACGTATGATCTACGTTGTCGAGGTGATGTATGGTTTATTCCCTATGACACGATTAGAAAAAAATCGGAAAAATTCAATCATCCTGGAACTTTTCCAATTGCGTTGCCCCAAATGTGTCTAAGGTTGCATGGAAGAAAAAATCCAGTTGTAGTGGATCCGTTTATGGGTACGGGAACTACTTTATTGGCAGCCCATTATGAAGGGGGAAGGGCCATAGGAATGGATATTGATAAAAATTATGTAAAAATTGCCAAAGAAAGGTTGGAAAAAGCGATATTGACCAAATAAAAGATAAATTCTGATTTATTATTAATTCAAAACTTGATATTTTTTTTGAAATTCTAAAGATTTATAAAAATTCTAGGTTATGTATTGTTTGGAAAACAGTGGATGAAAAAACTTATTTTAATGCTTCTGGTGGTTTTTGCCATCATTTATGGAGGGGTTGTTACGTATTTAACCCGTTATGATCATTCTACAGCTCCTAGTTTGTCAGATAGTTCACCATTGCGTCACGATAAAATGGCGATGGATGCTTTTAATGTTTTAAGGGAAGCCCGTTGTGATTACTGTCATACGCAAAAAGTGGATATGCCTTTCTATTTCAAGATACCTGTGGCAAATCAGTTGATGCAAAGTGATCGCACAAAGGGACTGGAAAATTTTCATCTTGAACCCGTTCTTGATGCGATGAATAAAGGCGAGCCAGTTGATAATGTTTCCCTGTCTCGTATAGAATTCGTAATGCAACGAAATCTTATGCCGCCATCACTGTATTTATTAATGCACTGGCATGCACGCCTTTCAGCTGAGCAACGGGATACCGTGATTAAATGGATCAAGCGTGAACGTAGACAAAGTTACGCAACATCAGGTGTGGCAGAACAATTTGCTGATGAACCCATTCAACCTATTCCTGAATCTTTAGATGTCGATGCCAAAAAGGTTGCCCTGGGAGAAAAACTGTTTTTCGAAAAACGTTTGTCTGGTGACAATACCCTTACCTGTGCTTCATGCCATGATCTGAAAAAGGGCGGGGTGGATAATCTTGTAACAGCAACCGGGATTAATGGTCAAAAAGGTCCTATCAATGTACCCACCGTATATAATTCTGTATTCAATCACACCCAGTTTTGGGACGGAAGAGCCAGCGATCTGATGGCACAGGCTGCAGGGCCCGTAATGAACCCAATTGAAATGGGATCAAAAAAATGGGAGGAAGTTGCTGATAAATTACGTAAAGACCCTTCATATGAAAAAGATTTCATGAATGTCTATAACAGTTCCGTAATTGACCAGAAAACAATAACAGAAGCGATTGCAGAATATGAAAAAACCTTGATTACGCCAGACAGTCCCTTTGATATGTATTTGAAGGGAATAGACAGTGCGATTAGTGAACGGGCTAAACATGGGTATCAAGTTTTTAAGAATATCGGTTGTGCAAGTTGCCATAATGGAGTCGGTGTTGGTGGAGCATCTTTTGCCAAAATGGGACTGCAACGTGATTTTTTCCAGGATCGTCTAAACAAAGCCTTGACAAATGCGGATTTTGGCCGATTTAATTTTACACATGATCAAAATGATCGTTTCTTCTTTAAGATTCCCTTATTACGCAATATTGCCTTGACCGCGCCTTATTTTCATGATGGCAGTGCGAAAACCCTAAAAGAGGCTGTAATTGAAATGGTTAAATATCAAACTCCTGATCATCAAATTCCAGATCAGGATGTTGATGATATTGTAGAATTCCTGAAATCATTAACAGGAAAATATCAAGGTCAATCTATTGATAAAATGAATCCATAATTTCAAGCTAGTTTATTTGTTTAACCTTTCACCTGTTAAAACGGGTGAAAGGTTTTTTTGTTGTGATAGGATAAGGGTAAATGAAAGAGGATTATTTTGAAAAAAAGACAGCTTAGTATAGAGGAACGAATATTATGGGATAATTTTACATATTCAATTAAAAAATCTGCAAAACGGGATAAATTAATATATATAAAAAATGATCTTGATTCATTTTTCATGTCTCAAAAACAAACGAATAAAAATAATTTCAAACAGACGAACAATATTAAGAAAATAGTGCTGAATGAAAATTCCTTGTTCATACAGCATTATAAACTTTTTAAAGCTCATAAGAATCAATTAGATAATAAAAATGATTCTTTCATGGCAATTGGACAGAAACAACCCGGACTGGATAAAAATACCTGGAAGAAGTTTCAGAATGGCGAGTTAAAATCCCAATGGAGATTAGATTTACACGGTTTTACAGCACATCATGCATTTTTATCCTTGGAAAATTTTATTTTAAATGCCTATAGACAACAAATAAGATGTATCGAAATTATAACAGGTGTTGGAAATCTATCCCAAGGTGGTGGTATACTCAAAAGAGAATTACCTCATTGGTTAAATCGTCCTTATATACATTCAATGATACTTGCAACTTCCTATGTGTCTGCTACGAATAATGGAGCGGTTAGAATTCTACTGAAAAAAAGGCGTTAGAATTTTTTTCAATTTTCCCATTGGGAAATTTTCAATGACAACCAGCGTCTCAATGCCAAAGTTGCTGTAGCAGAAGGAATCAATTTTGAAAAATTATCAATTGTTTTCAAACTATTTTGAGTGACAATATTGTTGGCATGTACAATTGATTGAAAATAAGGATTATCAGTGATTTTTTCGAAATTCAAACGCCATTTTGTAACAAGCGCTGAAGGGGTCAGCATGGGCAAGAAAACGGCAAAATTAATTCTGGCTGCAAGGGCAAGGGTTTGCCATATTTCAAATAATGTGTTGCCTGTGCGATAATGGGGCAATTTCGTGTAGAGACTGGAAAAAGAAGGGCTATACGAGGATTCCTGATCAAATGAAAAAAAGATATGAAATCCCTCGGCCAACAATTTTGGCAGTTCTGCAAACCCCTCAGGGGAATCTATCTGTAATATATCTATTGTTCGGTTACGTAACGCTTCAATTCCAGTTGATAACGTTGTAATTCCGATTACGGGTTTAGTACTGATTTGTAAAAGTTCAATTCCCAATAATGTTGGAAGTTCTTTTCCAATAAGGGTGGAGACTCCAACTTTCATTGTTCTATTTTTTAAAAGATCAGGAATAGAGTTGTGAAAAGGTTGCCTCGATATGACAATAATTGGAGTGATGGTTGAAAATACAGGTATCCAATGTTGATAATCAAAATGAACACGCGGATCAGCGGCCAAGGCTGCGATAATGGCAGATCCAGAAGTTATCAATGCGATCGAGCCGTCTTGGGTTAATCTTGTATCGAATAAATTTGATGCTGTTACACTATCATAACCAGTTGTGAATTGCAGAGATAACAAAGGGTTACTCTCGATATTCTGTTTAAATAAATCTGCTAGTGTGCTGGAAAATTGACCTATTCGACTTTCTTTTGTACCACCCACGATAAGTGAATAGTCATCTTTACCATCTTTAGTAGGGTCAACCGTTGATAAAACTTCATTAGCCTTAATAGGTAATGAGGGTAGAGCTGTTGTCATACCTGTCAGAGATAAAAATTTAAGTAGATGTCGTCTGGATATCGATAAAGACATGAAGGATTGCTTTATAGAAAATTATTTTTTTAAGAGGAAAAAACAAGTAAATCATTAATAAAAAACATGACTGGTTTTATTTTACATGGAATTGTAGCAATATAAAGGCGAAATTGTTATTTATTATACTATTTATAATTTTTTAGAATTTGTATGCTTTTTATTGAGTAAGTTAATGGCATGGGTGATCTGAATTTATCCCAGAATGGGCAAAGAAAAAAAACTGTTAGGAACAAACAGTCTTTTAAATTATGGCTGGACAAACGTTTTCCCTTTTTTTCGGTAATTCAGAAAGAATACATTCAGTTTCCAATGCCTAAGAATTTGAATATTTGGTGGACATTTGGTGCTGCCTTAACTGTTATTTTATTCTTGATGTTACTGACGGGGATTTTTTTAACTTTATATTATACGGCTTTGCCTTATCATGCTTTTCTATCAATAGAGATGATTGAAAGAAGGGTGCCAAGCGGCTGGTTAATTAGATCCATTCATATGGCAGGATCAAATTTGTTTCTGGCTTTTCTATATTTGCATTTGTTTAGGGGATTATATTACGGTTCTTATAAATCACCAAGAGAGCTGGTCTGGTGTTCGGGGATGATTTTGACAGTTTCTGTAATGATAACGGCTTTTGCTGGATATATATTGCCATGGGGGCAAATGTCTTACTGGGCTGCTAATGTAGTTATTCAAGCGATTTCATCCATTCCAATCATAGGACAAAATTTGTCCAGTTGGTTGATGGGTGGGGAAATACCAAACGCACTGACATTACATCGTTACTATACAATTCATTTTGTTTTGGCGTTTGTAATCTGTTTTATCGTTTTTCTTCATGTCATTTGCATGCATCATGTAAAATCCAATAATCCTGAAGGAATCGATATTACATCAAAAAAGAATGTTCTTCCTTTCTTTCCTTATTTTGTGGCAAAAGATGGGCTAGTTCTAGGCGTTTCCGGATTAATAATGGTTATTTTGATTTTTTTTGAACCAGGGTTGTTGACAAATAGTGAAAATTATATTCCAGCCAATCCACTGGAAACCCCAGCGTCCATTGCTCCAGAATGGTATTTCTTACCTTTTTACGGAATTTTACAAATAATACCATATAAATTTGGGGGAATGGTTTTATCAGCAGGAACGATTTTTCTTTTATTCTTGGTTCCGTGGCTGGACTCATCACCTGTTAAATCGGCACGATACAGACCTATTTACCGTATATCATTGATTATTTTGGTTATTGCTTTCGTAATGTTGGGTATTGTAGGAAAATTTCATACATTTAACTCACTTATATGGTTGGGACGCCTTTCATTATTGTATTATTATTGCCATTTTTTAGTGATTTTACCCTTATCGGCCCGTTTTGAAATTGGATGTAAATTACATGATTCTTCATTATGTGATAATAAATAGGACGCGATTTATGGGTATGGTTAAGAGGATTGTTCTAGGTTTTTTCTTAAATATCCTGATTTTTATAACGGCAATAATGACAATCTGGGCAGCGGATAAAAATCAATTAATTAAAAATCATGAAATTACTTTACCGCATTATGAGTGGAGCTTTAAAGGTTCATTAGGATATTTTGACAATGCGAGTGTGCAAAGGGGGTATCAGGTTTATAGACAAAAATGTGCCTCATGTCACTCCATCAATGTGATGCGTTATGCTGATTTGCAGCAAATGGGATTGACTCTTGAGCATATTGATAAAATTGCCCATAGGGAGCAGGTCATGGATGGCAAGGATAATCAAGGGCAGGATTATTACCGTCCAGCCAATGTAACTGATTATTTAAAAAAACCGTACTTTAATGATAATATTGCGAAAACAGCCAATAACGGTAAAATACCGCCGGATTTTTCACGTTACATGATGATTAGAAAAAACGGGGCCGATTATGTGATGGCTCTATTATTGGGTTATGAAACTGCACCATCAGGTTTTCATTTTGACAATAAAGCCTCATATTATAATCTTTATGCACCGCATCACCAGATAGGGATGAAACCTCCTTTGACTGATGGAGGTATTCATTATGAAGATGGCACGCCAGCAACTGTTGAACAACAAGCAAAAGATGTTGTCATTTTTCTGAATTGGGCTGCACATCCCCATTTGACAGAACGTCATCGTATGGGAATAATGTTTTTCCTTTATATGATTTTTATCGTTATTCTGGTATTTCTTATTAATCGTAAAGTGTGGTCAAATGTCAATAAATAGTCATACTCATGATAAACCTGTTATTGGGGTTATCGGTGGTTCGGGATTATATAATATTTCAGGTTTGAGTGATCAACAGTGGGTGGAAGTTGATACGCCCTGGGGCAAGCCATCCGATCAGTTATTAAAAGGCACACTTGATGGTGTTTCCTGTGTATTCTTACCGAGACATGGTCGGGGCCATGTATATTCCCCAACAGATGTGAATTATCGGGCGAATATTGCAGCGATGAAAAAACTAGGTGTTACGGATCTTGTTTCTGTTTCTGCTGTCGGTTCCCTGAAAGAGGAATTGTCCCCAGGTACATTTGTTGTTGTGGATCAATTAATTGACCGTTCACGTTTACGAACCAAAAGTTTTTTTGAAAAGGGATTGGTTGCCCATGTATCTCTGGCTGATCCATTTTGTCCTAAATTGTGTCAGATGCTGTATGAACAGGCAAAACAATTAGAAATCAAAGTTGTCAAGGGGGGAACCTATCTTGTTATGGAAGGCCCCCAGTTTTCAACACGGGCGGAAAGTCAGCTTTATCGTTCATGGGGTGCATCGGTTATTGGTATGACCAATATGCCAGAGGCAGCTTTGGCGCGAGAGGCAGAAATCTGTTATGCGACAATTGCTATGGTTACCGATTATGATTGTTGGCATGAGGAGCATGATGCGGTTAGCGTTGAAGCTGTTGTCGGAATACTGAAGCAAAATGCCAGACATGCTAGCTCTTTGGTTGAGAAATTTATTCCAGCTTTAGGGAAAAGACCTCAGGGAAACAGTGAATGTCAATGTAAACATGCCCTGGATTATGCATTGATAACGGCACCGGAAAAACGTGATCCTGTTTTGGTTGAACGTTTAAAAACGATTGCTGGTCGGGTTTTATAATTTCATTTTTGAATCTACTCTGATCAATTTTTATAAACCAGAGTAGAGCTTGGATTATTTTGCAACGTGATAATCCGTATAACCTTCTTTTCCCTGACTGAACCAGGTTTTGCTATCAGATGGTTTTAGGGGGATATCATTTTTAATTTTGTGAACAAGGTCGGGATTGGAAATAAATGGTCGGCCGAATGAAACGGCATCCGCCTCATTGTTCTTGATAATTTTTTGAGCAGAGTGCCCATTATAGGAGCCATTAATGACAAAATTTCCCTTAAAATTTTTCCTCATTGCGGGAGCGATGGGAGGATAGAAATCCTGATCTGTAAGTGTTGACATGACAAAATTGTCTTCACCTGGTCGTGGTTCCCTCACTTCCAAAAAATTAATATTTTCTTTACTTAAAGCCTTTGAGGCGGCAATAAATAATGGTTCGGGATTACTGTCATGAACGCCTTGAATTTCCTCATTTGGTGAAAGTCTAACTGATGTTCTGTCTGATCCCACTGTTTTGCAGACATTATGTGTTATTTCAATTAGTAGCCTGATTCTATTTTCAATACTTCCGCCGTACTCATCCGTTCTAAAATTGCAATTGTCTCTTAAAAATTCATCAATCAAATATCCATTGGCGGCATGAATTTGTACACCGTCAAATCCCGCTTCCATGGCATGATTTGCAGCTTTTATATAATCATTGATTAATCGGGGAATTTCCTCTTTGGGTAATGCACGTGCTTTTTCATACGGCTTTTTTCCTTCATATGTATGTGCATATCTTGGAGCTGTTGTTGCTGATGCGGAAATAGGAGAAGGATAAAATGATGGATGTACGGTTCGACCCATATGCCATAACTGACAAATAATATGACCCCCCTCATCATGAACAGCCTGGGTTACAGGTTTCCATGCCTCAACTTGCTGTTTATTCCATATGCCTGGTGCATATGCCCATCCCAATCCCTCTTGTGAAATTCCTGTTCCTTCTGAAATGATCAGACCTGCAGAGGCTCTTTGGCGATAATATTCTATCATTAAAGAAGTTGGAATATGATCCTTTGTGGCCCGTCCCCGGGTTAAGGGTGCCATGATGATACGGTTAGATGCTTTTATTGCGCCCAATTGAATAGAGTCAAATAAAGTAACCATTTAATTTTTCCAATGTTATTATCTTGTTAAGTCAGTTTTATCTATTGACGTAAGCAAATGAACATAATGATATTATCATTAAAGATACGGGAAGGCTATTCATTCATTATTTTACTTGAAGTCAATATAGCCTTTTTCATCCTGAGTATACCAAATGGACGAATCATGTGGGACAAAGGGTTTGCCCGTTTTAATTTTTTCGACCAAATCCGGATTGGAAATAAAAGGACGACCAAATGAAACTGCATCGGCTTGTCCCGTTTTAACAATTTTTTGGGCCAGTTGACCGTTATACGTTCCATTAATAACGAAATTACCCTTGAAATTTTCCCGCATAGAAGGAAAAATCGGTGGATGATAGTCAGCATCTGTCAAATCTTTCTCCACATAATTATCTTTATTGCCGATTTGTGGTTCCCTGACTTCCAGGAAATTAATTTTTTCTCTACTCAACGCTTGGCTGGCAGCGATAAAAAGGCTTTTGGCATTGCTGTCAAATACACCCTGTACACGTTCATTTGGAGAAAGACGCACAGATGTTCGATCTGAACCCACCTCATGGCAAACCATTTTCGTAATCTCGATTAGTAGACGTAGGCGATTTTCAATTGAACCGCCATATTCATCTTGACGGAAATTACTGCTGTCACGTAAAAATTCATCAATCAGGTAGCCATTTGCGGCATGAATCTGGACACCATCAAAACCAGAGTCCATAGCATTTTGTGCCGCTTTGGCATAATCATTGAGTAATCTTGGAATTTCATTAACAGGTAAAGCCCTTGCCTGGACATAGGGTTTCTTCCCATCATAAGTATGTGCATGACCTGGCGCTGTGGTTGCTGATGCAGAAATGGGAGATGGATAAAATGAAGAATGTACTGTGCGTCCCATATGCCACAATTGGCAAATAATTTTACCGCCTTCATCATGAACAGCCTGGGTTATGGGTTTCCAAGCTTCAACCTGTTCCTTATTCCATATACCAGGAGCATAGGGAAATCCCATTCCCTCTTGTGAAATTCCTGTACCCTCGGAAATGATCAAACCAGCTGTTGCCCTTTGACGATAATATTCAATCATCATAGGGGTGGGAATGTGATCTTTTGTCGCTCTTGAACGTGACATAGGAGCCATGATGATACGGTTGGAAGCTTTTATTGCGCCCAACTGAATGGGATCAAATAGAATAGGCATAGTGGTAAACCTCACTAATAATTATATTTTCAAAAAATAGTAGACCGGTCGTCTATTAATCTATGAAAAATTAAATATTATTGTCAAGAAGAAAGTTTGTGAAATGGAGAGCGATAGTAAATGCTGTAGACCGTTTTTGTATTTTCACCATTAAACTTGCTCCCAACCATTGTTGATATAGTTGTTGAGCTATAAAAAAATTGTCAGCCTGATTGTGAATGGAATTATCTTTTTGGCCTATGGCAATAATTTGTGCGATAAGGGATAATATCCGGTCGGTTCCTCTACAGAATGCCTTACGCATCGGTTCGGAATAATCCGTCACCTCAGAACTTAATTTAACGATAAGACAATGTCCCTCA
This sequence comes from Commensalibacter sp. B14384M2, assembly GCF_016101865.1. Lineage (NCBI taxonomy): Bacteria > Pseudomonadati > Pseudomonadota > Alphaproteobacteria > Acetobacterales > Acetobacteraceae > Commensalibacter > Commensalibacter sp. B14384M2. Next base: position 538,628 of record NZ_JACFPS010000001.1, read on the forward strand.
AAATTATTGTCGCATTGTGAAAATTGCCATTTTTCCCAATATTTAAGTAAACGATCTTTTCCTGAAAGGGAAGAAGACTTAAGTAAGGACTGTAGAGCCATTATATAATTGTCAATATAGTGATCAATGACCTGAACGCCGTAATCTTCCTTGGAATTGAAATAATAATAGAATGAGCCTTTGGGAATATTTGCTTGTTTGAGAATTTCAGCTAAACCAACATTTGTAAAACCTTGGCTTGCAAAAAATTCCTGACCAATTTTCAAAAGAAGATTTTTTTTATTTTTAGCATTCATAAGACGATATGAGGTTACGGAAAAAGAGATTTAAGTCTGAAAGCATGTTATGTTATGTGATAAAATCTTTTGTAAGCAACTTACTTAATAAGTATTATTCTTTAAAATATATTGTAATTATACACAATAAATCAATCGATAAAATTTAAGTAACTTATATCTGTGCATAGGAATTAAATTTAGTTGACATTGTACATGATTATGGTTACCTTAAAACCAAATATAAGTGGCAATAATGCCACTGTAATATTTGGAGTAACGCGGCAAAAACGCGCGTAGTTAAAACCCATAATGCTGCTTTGATTAAGGGCATTATATAGAAATTATGGAGCGATCCAAATGACGAATTTTCGTCCATTACATGACCGTGTAGTCGTACGTCGGCTAAACAGCGAAGAAAAAACTGTCGGTGGAATTATCATTCCAGATACAGCAAAAGAAAAACCTCAAGAAGGCGAAGTCATTGCCGTAGGTCCGGGAGCTCGTAATGAGCAGGGACAAATTGTTCCTCTGGATGTTAAAAAAGGTGATAAAGTTTTATTCGGTAAATGGTCTGGGACCGAAGTCAAATTAAATGGCGAAGAGCTTTTGATTATGAAAGAAAGCGATATTATGGGAATTGTAGGTTAATCCGCAATTTTTCACCAGTTTTGATTTTGACTTTTTTTAAAGAATTTCTTGTAGGAGATTAAGATTATGGCAGCCAAAGATGTAAGATTTGGTGCTGATGCACGTCAACGTATGTTACGTGGAGTTGATATTCTGGCAGATGCAGTTAAGGTAACCTTGGGTCCAAAAGGACGTAACGTTGTTCTTGATAAAAGCTTTGGTGCACCCCGTATTACCAAGGACGGTGTATCTGTTGCAAAAGAAATCGAGCTTGCTGACAAGTTTGAGAATATGGGCGCCCAGATGGTTCGCGAGGTTGCTTCAAAAACCAATGATGTTGCCGGTGACGGAACAACAACCGCCACGGTTTTAGCTCAAGCGATTGTTCGTGAGGGGTTAAAATCGGTTGCTGCAGGTATGAATCCTATGGATCTGAAACGTGGAATTGATAAGGCGGTTTCAATCGTTGTTGAAGAATTGAAGGCAAAAACAAAGAAAATTTCTACCCAATCTGAAATTGCTCAGGTTGGAACCATTTCTGCAAATGGTGAAAAAGAAATTGGTGATATGATCAGCAAAGCCATGGAAAAAGTTGGCAAAGAGGGCGTTATCACTGTTGAGGAAGCCAAAGGATTGCAAACAGAACTCGATGTTGTTGAGGGAATGCAATTTGATCGTGGTTATATTTCTCCATATTTCGTTACAAACGCAGAAAAAATGACCGCTGATCTTGATAATCCTTTAATCTTGATCCATGAAAAGAAGCTTTCATCTTTACAGCCAATGCTGCCTTTGTTGGAAAGTGTTGTTCAAAGCGGTCGTCCATTGTTGATTATTGCTGAAGATGTTGATGGTGAGGCATTGGCAACCTTGGTTGTTAACAAGTTGCGTGGTGGCTTAAAAATTGCTGCTGTGAAAGCGCCTGGTTTTGGTGATCGTCGTAAGGCAATGCTTGAAGATATTGCCATTTTAACCGGTGGTCAGGTTGTAAGTGAAGATATTGGCATTAAACTTGAAAACGTTACAATTAAAATGCTTGGTAACGCTAAAAAAGTTCATATCGATAAGGAAAATACAACAATCGTTGAAGGTACTGGTGACGTTGATCAAATCAAGGGACGTTGTAACCAAATCCGTGCTCAGATTGAAGAGACAACCTCAGATTATGATCGTGAGAAATTACAGGAACGTCTTGCTAAATTAGCAGGTGGTGTTGCTGTTATCCGCGTTGGTGGATCTACAGAGGTGGAAGTTAAGGAACGTCGTGATCGTGTGGATGATGCTCTTCATGCAACTCGTGCAGCAGTTGAGGAAGGTATTGTTCCAGGTGGTGGTACCGCATTGGCACGTGCATCTTTAAGACTTTCCAATCATACTCACGAAAATGATGATCAACGTGTTGGTGTTGATATTGTTCGCAAGGCATTGCAAACCCCATTACGCCAAATTGTTGAAAATGCTGGTGAAGACGGTGCGGTTATCGCTGGTAAAGTTCTTGAAAATGACTCATATAATTTCGGTTTTGATGCTCAGGTTGGAGAATATAAAGATCTCGTTCAGGCCGGTATCATTGATCCGACAAAGGTTGTTCGTAGCGCTTTACAAGATGCGGCTTCTGTAGCCGGTCTGTTGATTACAACTGAAGCGATGGTTGCAGAACGTCCAGAGAAAAAAGCTCCTGAAATGCCTGCAGGCATGGGTGGTATGGGTGGTATGGGTGGAATGGATTTCTAATTTCTCCCTTATTGCACAAAGGATAATAACTAAATAATTATCTTATCCTGAAAGGTTACTGTCGATAATGGCAGTAACCTTTTTATATATGTGAATATTTGATCACAATTATGAAGTAGTAATTATTAAATTAACCATATTAAATAGTCTTGAATAATATTGTAAATGAAATGTTGCGATATATTTTTTAAGTGTTTTATTCTAAATAATAAATAAATATTCTAAAATTTTAATAAATACTAAAAATTTATTTATATTTTATATTAAATTTACAATATATATGTTTTTTTTATTTAATAAATAATAATTATATTGACAGTTTATTTATTTTATGTGTCAAATAGTCTCATGAAAGTTTTCTTTCTGAATAGGTAAACGATTTATTCGTTTTGATTTTAACTCTATATCAGGTCTATGTTTCAGGGCTTGATATTCTATATATGATAAGGATGCGCGGTTATAATGTATACTGGAACCGTGAAATGGTTTAATCCTACAAAAGGATTTGGTTTTATTGTCCCTGAAGAAGGTGGCAAGGACGTTTTTGTGCATATTACAGCTGTTCAGGCTGCTGGACTTCGTGATTTGAAGGAAAATCAGCGTGTAAGCTATGATATTGTAACAGAAAGAGGTAAAGCTGCTGCAGCTAATCTCAAGCCTTTGTAAGATCGAAGCATACGATTACTGGTATTAGAGTTATCTATTTACCGTAAGCAAGCCAGCTCTTTTGATAAAGAGCTGGTTTTGTTGTTTATGATGATTTATTTTACATAAAAAAGGGTCGTCTGATTGATTACCTCTTGTAGGCTCTGTCTTCGTATCGGAACATTTTTTGGGAAAGCGGACAATACACGAGTTGGTGTACGACGGTCCAAAATAATAAAAATTCCCTTGTCTGATTGAGTACGTATCAATCTGCCAAAAGCCTGTCTTAAGCGCAAGCGAACAATTTGCTCATCATAAAGATTGGGTTTGTCTTTATAAAAATACATTCTTCTTTCTCGATAAAGAATATCAGGGCGAGGCCAGGGTATTCTTTCAAATACAACAAGGCGTAAAGAATTGCCTGGAATATTGATTCCATCCCGCATGGCATCAGTACCCAATAGACAGGAGCGCATATCATTTTTAAACAATTCAACCAGACTATTATTACTCAATGGATCGATATGTTGCGCAAAAAGAGAAATATTATCTTTTTCCAAAGATTCATTAATCTGGTGATAAATTGCACGTAACCGATGAATTGCTGTAAACAATCCCAATGCGCCACCTTTGGAGGCCTTGAATAAATGCAGGTAGGCATGGGCCACTTCATTGATGGAATGAATATTAATGTCATTAACTACAAAAACGCGGGCTTGTTTGTCATAATTGAAGGGACAACTTAATGCAGCTCTAAGAGGTTGAACGGGAAGATGTTCTGTCCCAACTCTTTGTTCGGCTGCTTGCCAGGATGCTTCTGTGTCATTGTTACTTTCATCGCGTAAGGTTGCAGAGGTGAAAAGCATACCTTGTATTGAAGGTGCCAGCATTTTCATCAATGGAATGGTTGGGTCAAGCCAATGATGAAATAAACCTACGTTTGTTATATTTTTATTCTTATGTTCAGATTTCAGAAATGAAACATGAGTTTTAGGTTGGCTATTGGAATGTTCTGGTTTATTCAGTGAAGTCAAAAGATCCAACCATAGAGTTAAGGGAGTAACCGCTTTCCGGGTTAATGTTGCGTGAGTTGTCTCAAGTCTCTCAAGGGACATTTTGTCCAGAGAGTCTTTTTCATTATTTAATTTGGTTTCTATATTGCGTGTAAATTTTAAAAGACAGTTTAGCAATTTTTGAAAGGATTGAATTAAATTTGGTACAAGTGCAACTAATTCCGGTAATAGCGGATAGAGATCGCATTCATATTGTCTTGTTTCTGCGTAGGACTGATTGATAATTTGGTTACGGGAAGAACGGGCTTGTATTTGCTGATATATGAGGTAAAAGAAACGCTCAGATAAATTGGTTAGGTTTTCATCCTTATTGTCATGAAATGATGCAAGATGACTTGACCAATTTAAGGGGGGTAAAATAAAGGCGGAATCAATAATTTCTTCCAAATCCTTTTCAAGCGCTTTATTGCCAATAATTACGTCATGAATACGCTTTTTCAATCCTTTTGAACGTGTATTGTTTCCTTCATTTCCTAATAGCCATCGTCTCAATTCGCTGGTTTCAGTAGCCGAGAAAGCGGTTGAAAAAGCTGAATCAGCTGCATCCGATATATGATGGGCCTCGTCAAAAATCAAGCGGGACGGTAGATTACTTTCCCATTCAGGAGAGGCATTATCTAAAGACCAGGCAAAGTGGTTAATGACCAGGGCGTGATTTGCAATAACAATTTCTGCATTTTGGGCTCTGCGAATGGAATGTTCAACAAAACAAGTCTGGTAATGTGGGCAACTTGCATGAATGCATTCACCCCGTCTTTCAGCAAGAATAGATAATATTCTGTTGTCAAAAAGATCATGGAACCAGTTGGGCAGGTCACCTCCAAAAAGATCACCATCATTGCTTTGTTCAGCCCAGTTGCATAATAAAATAATGGCGATATTATCACCGTTACCATCATTTTTATTGAAATGAAGCGTAATATATTCATCTAAATTTAATAAACATAAATAATTCTCTCTACCTTTTCGGACAACAATTTTTTTCTTGCGGGTGGCAGGATCTGGATAAAGATGATGGAATTCATGTTCGATTTGCCTTTGTAAATGGCGCGTGTAGGTATTTATCCAAACTGTTCCTTTATTGTGTTCAGCCCATAAACTTGCTGGAGCAATATAGGCAGAGGTCTTTCCTGTACCTGTTCCTGCCTCGGCTAATACAATATTGGGTTTTCCCTGTTCCACACAAGGTTCAAATGCATAACGGGCAACATCTGTAAAATCAATTTGTCCAGCTCGATCTTCAGCGCCAGGTCCCAGAATTTCGGCTAAACGATTAAAGGTTTCCTGGCGTTTGACAGGAAATTGGCTGGGTTGGGGACGTGGGGAAAGTTCTTGCCATTTTGGTAATCGTTGCCATATTCTGAGCGCGTCAGAAGCTTGCAGTTGTTGCGCTGGTAACGGTAGAGAAATATCAAGTGCAGATAATAATATTGGAGCCCATAACCATTGTGCATGATAGAGGGCCGCTAGCCGAGCGGCAATCAGGTCTTTGTTGCCATGATTATATTCTTCCTTGAATTTTAGGATAAGATAATCGCAGATAATTATTAAAAAATCAGCTTCAGGATTTAAAGGCATGGGGATTTTTAATGCATTGGCAAAATTTGTGACTGTATAGCCAAATGATTGAACGGGAAATACAAATGCGGCAAGTTCAAGCAAATCAAGCCACCGGTCAGTATGAATGGTTTTTGGGGATTTTAGTTTACGGTAGGTATAAGATTTGTGTATGATCAGCAATTCAGTTGTTTGTTCAAGTTCAGCAATCAATGTCTGTAACGGTAAATTAAGAATTTCTCCATCCGTATTAAATAATGAAAATTGATTATCATGAATAATTAATGCGGAATAATCTTTTAAAACCATTTATTTTCTAACAATTCATACGTATATGATAATATATTGATTTTTATCCTGTTAATCTAACAGATAATAGTTTTTTAAATCCATATTTAATCAGAGGGCAGGCATTTTTATAGTGGCTGTAAAATAATGACAATAAACGATTTTTCTTCTTTTACTTCAATACCCAAAATATGGCCTTTCGAGGAAGCCGTAAAATTGGCTGAACATGTTCGGAATAAAAAAGATAAATCGGATAAACCCGCCTTGCTTGAAACAGGATATGGCCCTTCTGGTTTACCGCATATCGGAACATTTGGCGAAGTGGCTCGCACTTCTTGGGTCAGCCAGGCATATCAGGCCCTGACAGGGAAAAAAGCTGTCATTCTTGCATTTTCAGATGATATGGATGGTTTACGTAAAATTCCAGAAAATGTACCTAATCAGGAAATGTTAAAAGAACATTTAGGAAAACCTTTGTCAAGTATACCTGATCCATTTGGAACACATGAATCTTTTGGTGCACATAATAATGCCCAACTTTGTTCCTTTCTTGATCATTTTGGATTTGAATATGAATTTGCCTCCTCAACAGAATATTATCAATCAGGAAAATTCGATTCCGCTTTGAAAAGAATATTGGAAGTTCACGACAAGATAGTTGCTGTAATTGCACCGACACTGAGAGAAGAAAGACGGGCCACCTATTCCCCTGTGTTACCTGTCCATCCTGAAACGGGAATTGTTATGCAAGTTCCTATGGAAAAAATTGATCCGGTATCTGGAACTATTCAATGGCGTGATGGGAATGGCAAGCTTTTTGAAACCCCTGTTACAGGTGGAAATGCAAAATTACAATGGAAAGCTGATTGGGCAATGCGCTGGTATGCCCTGGGGGTAGATTATGAAATGTCAGGAAAGGATCTGATTGACAGTGTTCGACTTTCAAGCAAGATTTGTAAAATTCTTGGTGGCACTCCACCAGCCAATCTAACATATGAATTATTTCTTGATGATCAGGGGCAAAAAATCTCAAAATCGAAAGGAAATGGACTGTCGATTGAAGAATGGTTGCGATATGGTCCCTCGGAAAGTCTTGCGCAATATATGTTTAATGCACCTAGACGGGCGAAAAGATTATTTTTTGATGTTATACCCAAGACTACAGATGAATATCTTAAACATGTTGAAAATTGGCAGAAATCAGAGCGGGGAGATGATAGTGTCGGACCCGCTGAAAAAGAAAAGAAATATGCTAATCCTGCCTGGTTCATACATGGAGGTGTTTTACCAAAAAAAGCGGGAAGTACGATTTCATTCGCAATGTTATTAAATCTTGCCAGTGTTGCGAACGCGGAAAGAGCCGAGATATTATGGGGATTTCTTAAACGATATGATGAATCTGTATCGCCAGATAATAACCCCATGTTGGCTCAGCTAGTAGAGAATGCCCTGGCATATTATGCTGATTTCATTCGTCCCCACAAGGTTTATCGTACACCGGATGAACGAGAGGCAAGGGCTTTGATTGAGTTATCTGTTGAATTGAAGAAATTACCAGCGGAAGAGCATAAACCAGATATTTTACAAAATTTGGTGTTTGCAATCGGTAAAAAATACGAATTTGAACCGTTAAGGGATTGGTTTGGTTGTCTTTATGAAGTGTTACTCGGACAAAAAGATGGGCCACGTTTCGGAATGTTTATCGCCGTATATGGAATAAAAGAAACAATAGAGTTGATTAACAAGGCGGTAAAAAGATAAATATAAGAAGATCGAAAGATTTTGCTTTATCAATTATAACATAGAAGATTCATGCAGCCATCGGATTTCGAAAAACTCAATAACACCCAGAATGATGGGAAACATTATAAAAACACGGGTTGGAAGATTCATTTAAAATATTGTTCTCGTATTCTTGGTGTTTTGTTATTCATGGCTGCAATTTATGTTGTGCAAAAGGAATTCAAACATCTCAGCCTGAAAGAGATTAAGCTATCTTTTGAACAAATTCCCACTTTTTCCTTGTTAATGGCTGGAGCGTGCACCTTATTGTCATTTTTTGTCCTGTCGTTTTATGATAAAATGGCTGTTAGACAAATTGGATACCGCTTGTCTTTTTTGAAAACTGCCTTTGCATCTTTTTGTTCCTATGTGCTTTCACATAATATTGGTTTATCGGCAGTTTCTGGAGCAATGGTTCGTTTCCGGTTATATGGGAGTTGGGGGCTTAAGCCTTTAGAAATCCTTCAGGTTATCGCCTTTTGTTCCATTACCTATTTTATAGGTGTTGCGGTGCTAGTAGGCGCGTTATTAATATTTAAATCGAATTCATTACCAATCATTGGGCAGGCATTGCCAGGCTGGATATTTATTTTTATCGGAATTGTCGCGTGGTTAGGGGTCTTTGGTTATATTTTTCTTTCATTCCGATGCAACACGTTAAAAGTCTGGAAATATACTTTATCGTTTCCTCGGCCATCCATGGCTATTTCACAAATTGTTGTCGCAACTGCTGAAGTTATAATAACGGCTGCAATCCCTTATTGTGTCGTGCCGTCTCATTCAATCATGATCGGTTATCCTGCACTTGATTTTATGTCTTTTATGGCGATTTATATCGCTTCTTATATTGCCGGGTTAATATCAAGTGTACCTGGAGGTGCAGGGGTGTTTGAGGGCAGCATGATATTGGCTTTAAAAAATTATATGCCAATGGCCAATATTATGTGTGTTATATTTGTTTTCCGGTTTTTGTATTATTTAATACCATTGTTTATTGCAGGCAGTATGTTTGCAGTGCATGAAATTTTAATTAGAAGCAAATCCATATTTGATAAGCCCAGAAAAAAGAATTTGTTACGATTCAATCCATCTCTATTCATTGATGAAAATCTGCGGGAGAGTGATGCGGCTTTTTCTGTAGCCATTGCAGCAGCGGCAGTTTTTATTTGCGCTTTGATTGATCTGGCTGTGCCTTTGTTTGATTCAGGATTGATTCTTCACGATGCAGGAACTTTTTCATTATTTATTGAACTTACAGGCGATTATATTTTATCATTTTTAGGTCTTATCCTATTAACTCTTACGGTGTCATTAGTCCGTAGAATTACACTCGCATGGGGATTAAGTCTTTGTATTTTAATTGCATCAGCAGTAATTACGTTGATTATGGGAACTTATCTCATTATTCCGGCCATACTGACTTTGGTTGCGTTTTTTATTGCTCCGTTTAGAAAATGTTATTATCGATCAGCCAGTTTAACGGATGCACCGTTTTCCAGCAAAATTATAGTAGAGGTTATTTTATTTTTAACCACTGTATTGATAATAAACTGGTTAATCCCGCAATCAATTGCTCAATATGGAGTTGTTCAGGTTTTTTTCTCTGGCAATATTTCAATCGCAACAAAAATAATTATTGCAGTGGTGGGAATAAGCGGAATTTTAATATTGTTTAAGCTGATGCTTCCAGCAAAAATAGTTTCATGGCCCTGGTCAGGGGAAACTAAAGAATTATATCGGGTTATGTCTGATACAGACAATAAATTACTGGATGATATTAAACCGAATGGTATCTTGATCTGCTCAAAGGAGGGAACGGCTATACCTTTTATTCGTAAGGATAATTTTTTAGTCGGAATAGGAGATCCCGTGGGTAATGAACGTGAAATTGTCAATACTATTTGGCGTCTTAGGGATTTGGCGTTACAGGAAAATCGGTCTATTGGTTTTTGGGGTGCGGGAAAAAAATACCTGACCATTTATCACGATTTTGGATTGGCGAGTTTGAAACTGGATAAAACGGATCATTTTGTTTGTTGTGAAGTCCAGTATGCTAGTTTTATGATTAATCTGATTGGTAAATTCAAAAAATCTTAAGTTTGAAAAGATAATGGATAATTTTTCTCAATTATGTAATTGGGCTGCTCCTTACCAGGATACGAGCTGAACAATGAGAAGTGGGTTATTTCAATATCGGGAATTTTTAACAGGTTATAATGATTCAACCATTGTTTGATATGTTCTTGAGGAAGGTAAGAACCTTTCCCCAGTGTAATATGGGGAACAAATTTTTGTTTTTGAGTTTTGATTTCTAATTGTCTTAAGATTTGTTCCACTTTTTTACGTAAATGAACCAGACTCTCCGAAGGCTGGATCCCCGCCCATAATATTTGGGTATTGGATGCTGTTTGAAATAGATTAACCTTATCAATTGTCAAATTGAATGAAGGGGGCGATATTTTTTCAAGTGTTAAATCAAGATCATTCAACAGATCATAGTCATTAATTTCACCTATAAAATTTAGTGTGAGGTGGTAGGTCCTAGGGTCATACCATCTTACATAAGTCAAACTACCTCTTAATTGACTTAAATGGCGAGTTACATAATCTGGGAAATCAATACCTATAAATAAGCGCATATGATCAATTCTGTTTTTATAATTCAACTCTTTGCGTATTAATTATGAATATAACATATTTTTTTTCAATGCTTGATATTTGGGCTGTAAATGAAATATATTATATAAGTCTATGAAAATTTTAATGAGTAAAGTAAATGGTATTTCGTCCTGATTCTTATAACAATATGACCAATGTCAATGCCAAAGTCGCATATGATGCAGGTCTTAGAAATTATATGCTTCGTATCTTTAATTGGATGGCATCAGGGTTGTTGCTAACTGCATTAGTTTCATATTTGGTTGTTAACACATCTTTAGGTAATATATTTTATCATCCGGTAGTGATGGGGTACAGAACCATTGGAATCACACCAACATTATTGGGTTATATCGCTATTTTTTCACCATTGGCATTTGTATTGGTAATGTCCTTTGGGGTCAATCGCCTTTCAACGCAAGCTGCCCAAACACTTTTCTGGGTATTTTGTGGTGTCATGGGCGTTAGTATGGCAAATATCTTTTATGTATATACAGGTGAATCCATCGTAAGGACGTTTGTGGTCACAGCAGGTATGTTTGCGGGAATGTCTTTGTGGGGATACTCAACTCACAAAGATTTGACAGGAATAGGTTCTTTTTTAGGGATGGGTCTGTTTGGTCTTGTTTTAGCCATGGTTGCGAATATCTTTTTCAAAAGCGGACAACTAGGATTAATCATTAATATAGTTGGAGTGATCATTTTTACAGGTCTTGCCGCTACGGATACTCAACGTATTAAGCTTTCCTATCAAAATCTCTATCAATATGAAGGGTCTGATATCGTGCTTAAAGCCAGCGTTTATGATGCCTTAAGTATGTATTTGAATTTTATCAACCTGTTTCAGTTTATGCTGCAATTCATGGGTGTTCGTCAAAACGACAACTAAGTTTAAAATGACAGTTTTATGAATGTTGAAAATAGTGCTGATTTATTCAGCACTATTTTTTTTTGATTATAGCCATAATCCATAATCGATATTTAATAAGTGCTTGCTTATAAAGTGAGTTGTAATGGGATGTTATTTATAGTAAACAATTAGATATAAAATAACATTATACTAAGATCATGATTATATGTCTAAATTTAGAAAAAATTGTGGTCTTTTTATGAAGAATGAATTTTATGTAAAAATTTAATAATATAAAACTGTTTTTTTATATGATTTCTCAATTAAAAAGAAGTTTTATAAAATAAACACGCTGATGAGTTGAGCGATGTCAGAATCAACGAGGCATAGAATGAAAAAATTATTACCGAAAATTACATTATCGGTAGTGGGTTTAACATCTACTCTTATGTTGGGTGGATGTAACTTGGTTTTATTTGATCCAAAAGGACCGATAGGACAAAGTGAGAAAGAATTGATTATGATGACGGTAGGGGCAATGCTTTGCGTTGTTATTCCCGTTATTATTGCAACCTTAATTATTGCAAGACGTTATCGTGCATCAAATACCAGTGCAACATATTCACCAAAATGGGATTTCTCACTTCCGATTGAAATATGTATGTGGGGAATTCCAATGTGTTTGATTGCTTTTCTTGCATATAAAACATTTGTTTCATCTCATGAATTGGATCCTTATAAACCAATCGCTGCACCTGCTGATAATCCACAAGTCAAACCAATTGATGTTCAGGTTGTTGCGTTAAACTGGAAATGGTTATTTATTTATCCTGAATATGGTATAGCCACAGTTAATCAATTGGTAGTACCTGTTAATACACCAGTTTCCTTCCGATTAACGTCCGATGCGACAATGAACTCTTTTTGGATTCCGCAGCTAGGGTCACAAGTCTATGTAATGGCTGGTATGCAAACTCAATTGCATTTATTGGCTTCTACAGAAGGTGATTATTTGGGGGAAACCAATAATTACAGTGGTGCTGGATATTCAGATATGAGATTCCGTACATTGGTTAAAGATGAAAAGGGATTTCAGGACTGGATTGAAAAAGTTCGTGCGTCTTCTCAAGACTTGAACAATGAAACATATGCTAAACTGCATGAAGATAGTATTAAAAATCCAGTTGAATACTATGCTCATGTTGAACCGGTTTTATTCGATACAATCATAGCAAAATATAACAATGGTATGGTTATGGATAAAGCTACTGGGCAAATGATTCATATGAGCTCAAGTCAATCTGGTGAAATGAAGCACGCAGAGGAATAGATAAATGTTAGGTAAATTAAGTCTTTCGGCTATTCCATATCATGTACCTATATTGGTAGGGACATTTATTGGGGTAGTTATTGTTGGATTGGCTGTTTTAGGAGCGATCACATACTATGGTAAATGGGGTGTATTGTTCAGAAACTGGCTTTTCTCGGTTGATCACAAGCGTATCGGTATAATGTACATCGTGCTTGCACTTGTTATGTTATTCCGTGGATTTGCGGATGCTATCATGATGCGTCTGCAACAGGCCATGGCTTATAATAGTCCTGGTTACCTGCCTCCATCGCATTATGACCAAATTTTCACTGCTCATGGTACAATCATGATTTTCTTCATGGCCATGGCATTTATGCAGGGTCTATTTAACCTTATCGTTCCTTTGCAGATTGGTGCTCGTGACGTCGCTTTTCCATTTATCAACTCATTAAGTTTTTGGTTAACGACTGCTGGTGCTATACTAGTTAACATCTCTTTGTTTATTGGTGATTTCTCGACTGCTGGTTGGTTGGCCTATCCACCTGTTTCTGAATTGCAGTTTAGTCCTGGCGTAGGGGTAGACTATTATATCTGGGCTGTTCAGATTTCCGGTGTTGGAACGCTTTTGACTGCTGTTAACTTTATAACTACAGTTGTCAAAATGCGTGCCCCAGGAATGACATGGATGCGTATTCCTGTTTTCACATGGACTGTTATTGCATCTTGTATCATGATTTTTACGACATTCCCTGCCTTGACAGTGGCTGTGGCTGAATTGGCACTGGATCGTTATTGTGGAATGCATTTCTTTACCAATGATGGTGGTGGAAATGTAATGTTGTATTTGAATCTGATCTGGGCATGGGGACATCCTGAAGTTTACATTCTTGTAATTCCTGCCTTTGGTGTTTTCTCGGAAGTTGTTCCTGTATTTTGCAAAAAACCATTATTCGGTTATGCAACAATGGTTTATGCAAGTTTGGCGATTACGACCTTGTCCTTGCTGGTTTGGGTTCACCACTTCTTTACAATGGGTGCCGGAGCAAATGTTAATACCTTTTTTGGTATCATGACGATGATCATTGCCATCCCAACAGGAGTTAAGGTCTTTAACTGGCTCTTTACCATGTTTAGAGGACGTATCGAATTTACTGCACCAATGTATTGGACAATCGGATTTATGATTGTTTTCGTTATTGGTGGTATGACCGGGGTTATGCTGGCAATTCCAGCCAGTGACTTCGTTTTGCATAATAGTGAATTCTTGATTGCTCACTTCCATAATACTATTATTGGTGGTGTTTATTTTGGTTATGTCGCGGGGATGAATTTTTGGGCTCCAAAAGTAACCGGTTTCAAGATGAGTCAGAAACTTGGTAAGGCCGCATTCTTTTTCTGGTTCTTTGGATTTTTCCTTTCATTTGTTCCATTATACATTACCGGATTTGATGGAATGGTTCGTCGTTTGAATCATTATGACAATCCCAATTGGCATTTCTGGTTACAGATTGCCTGTGTTGGTGTATTTTGTATCCTTTGTGGTGTTGTTTGCCAATTATTACAGATTTTCCTTGGTATTATTAACGCGAAAAAACCTGAAAATATTGATGTAACGGGTGATCCATGGGATGGTCGTAGTCTTGAATGGTCAACTTCTTCTCCAGCTCCTGTTTATAACTTTGCTCATATTCCAGTTGTTCAATCACGTGATGCTTATGCATATAATAAAGAGCATGGAATTGATACACGTCGTACGTCTGAAACCTATAAGGATATTCTTATGCCTAAAAACACGTCTGCAGGTTTTTGGCATGGCATGTTTGCATTGGTTCTGGGATTTGCGGCAGTTTGGCATATCTGGTGGCTTGTGATTGTTACCGTAATTCTTAATTTTGTATTAGCTATTGGCTATAGCTTTAAAGATGATAAAGAATATGTCATTCCTGCTTCAGAAGTTGAACGTATTGAAAAAGAACATTCTCGTAAACTTATGACACAGGTGGCTGAATAATGGCTGAGAATATGAGTACAACGATGTCAAATACTTCACAAAATGTTCATGAACACGAACATGAGCATGAAAATCATTCATTCTTTGGCTTTTGGATGTATTTGATGTCGGACTGCATTGTCTTTGGGTGTTTATTTACCAGTTATGCGGTTTTAAGAAATCAGTTTGCTGGTGGTCCAACCAGTAAAGAAATGTTTGAACTGGGACGAGTGGCTATTGAAACTGCCTTGCTGTTGACAAGTTCACTTACCTTCGGTTTCGCGATGATTCAGGCGCGTCGTAACAGTAACAATGGAACACTTTTATGGATGGTGGTTTCAGCCATTCTTGGTTTAGGGTTCCTTGTTTTGGAAGTTCAAGAGTTTATCGCTTTTGTTCAACATGGTGCCTCACCAACCGTTAGCGCTTATTGGTCGGCATTCTTTACACTTGTTGGAACGCATGGCTTACATGTTACTTTGGGTCTGATTTGGATGACGGTTCTGATGATTCAATTGGTAACAAAGGGTCTAAACAAAACAATGATGCCAAGATTGGCTTGTATGAGTTTATTTTGGCATTTCTTGGATATTGTTTGGATTTGCGTATTTAGTTTCGTTTACCTGTTGAGTATGGCATAATGACAGAAAATCACACTACAGCCTCAGAAGAGGCAGGACACGGCTCTGTAGCATCCTATATAGTCGGGTATGTATTATCGATCATCCTTACGGTAATTGCTTTTTATATCGTTATGGAACATATGTTTTCAACGATGGCTACTGCAACTACGCTTGGGGTATTGGCAGCATTACAAATTATTGTTCAGTCAGTATTTTTCTTGCATGTCAGTGTGTCTCCAGAAAAACGTGTTGATTTGGTAAGTTATGCATTTTCGCTTTTCGTAGCAATCGTTATTGTATTTGGAACGTTATTCGTAATGCATAATGCAAGTTATAACATGATGTCTCGATAATTATATTTACGTTTTGTCCTGTAAATCATTATGGGGCAAAATGAAATCAAGTTGTAAAAAAACCCTTTATCATTTGATAAAGGGTTTTTTATTGATTAAAGACTGATATACATTAGCTCTTATGCGGTTTCCGGGAAAGCATATCTTTTTTATCAGGCTTTCCGTTCCATTCATCAGCATCCGAAGGTGTATTTTCTTTTCTTGTAATGTTTGGCCATGATTTGGACAGTTCAGCATTGATCTCAATCCAGTCGGTAGAACGATCATCACTGTCAGGGAATATAGCTTCTGCAGGGCATTCAGGTTCACATACTCCACAATCGATACATTCTTCTGGGCTTATAACTAGAAAATTTTCACCCGCATAGAAGCAGTCGACGGGACATACTTCTACACAATCCATATATTTGCAGCGGATACAGTTTTCTGTGACCACATAGGCCATTGTTTTCTCCGATTCATACTAGTTAAATAAGGGTTTTTCCCTAAATAATTGTTTTTCTTAATTATATAAAATAGCTTACTTATATAAGTTAGGTATCATCTTGATGACTAACAAGAAAATTATTCATTTTCTTTATTACATCAAAATCTATTTTTCAAGAATTTCTTTGTATAAAGAGTGACATAATTTTGCTGAAACTCTTCGGGTTGAAAAACCCAAGACCTGTATTACCCTGCTACTGTTGTTCCAGGGAATGGTAATGATATCGTCTTTTTTTATTAAAGTTGCAGGTTTGATAACTGATTTTGAATTTATTTTTATAATTTCGTTTTTAATCGAGAAATGACTAATCGATCGGGATTTATATATTCTAGCATGCCAAAGCCAGATATCAATACGTTGACAGGTTAGCTCAGTTTGATAGTTCATGTACGATTCAAAAGAAAGTTTTTAAGAATGTTAAATGGATTATCTTGGGTAAGATGCGTCATATGTTTAATTTTGCGCTGTTTTTTTATTTTAATTTTTTTAATTAATAAGGGTGCTGGAGGGCCAAATTTTTCATATGTTAATTTTTCAGGTTTTTTGGGTTGCAATTTTAGAGATTTAAGTAGTGGAATAATGTTATCATTATAATATGGAACAGGTGCCATCCATTTTTTATGAAAACAAACAGGATGTTTTTTTGAAGCTTTCTTAAGCTTGAACGTCAATTTTTCTGCAATATCCAATCTGATGATCTGTTTATTGGCAACAAGCCATCCCATCTTGGCAACAAGATTTTTGTTCATTGTCGAAGAAGTTAAATAAGCAATCTGTTTAGGTGAAAGTAAAACAGGATTAGCAATCTGTTCATTGAGTGTGAGGAGTGTATGTCGTAAATAATATTGTTTTTCTTTAAAAAAATTTTCGATATAAATTGCGTGATTTCCATAATGAATCTTGTAATGTTTCAATTGTTTAATTGTGTCTTTTGACAAATTGAAATATTGTTCAGTCCATAAAATGCCTCCATTTTCATAAAGTTGATGCAGAATTCCACGTAGTTCTGATGTGTTGTTATCATTATCCAAGGCATTAAAAAAATTTGGAAATAATCTTCGATTATAATTTTCTAAAAATTCTTTCAATCTTCTCAAGATTAAATTTTGAAAAACTTGTTGAATTAAATCCTTATTTAAAAGGCAGATATCTGGATGAAAAAAATCCTTGCCTTTTTTTAATTGAGCGATTGGTGATTTTTGCCATGATATAATTTTTTTATCATGATCTATCATAAATTCTTTATCATTATCGTGAATTAATCGATTAACCTGTTGAGGGATAAATTTTTCAATCGATTTATTAATTTTTTTTAAAATAAAAGAGCGTTCGTCTTTATGGATTGAATCCGGAAGTTGAAAACAAAATCCCCGAATTTTACCAATAAACTCGCCATCAATTGAAATATTCCCTTCATTTGTTATAGAGGTAAAGGCATTTATTTGTTTAGAGTGAGATAAATGATGGATAAGGTTTGTGACCCTTTGATTAACGAACTTTGATACCAAACTGTCATGTAGCGCGTCGGAAAGTTTTTCTTCTATCTCTTTTGTTTGGGCGTGCCAATAAGATGATGATTCTACCCAATTATTTTTTGTTGTTAAAAATGAATAGATACGAATACTGGCAAGTCTCTGCATTAAGGTATCGATGTCCCCCTGCAAATGATTTAGCTGTTGAATTTGCTGATCAATCCAATTTTCAGGTATATGGCCTTGTTTGATCAAAAAAAGGAAAATTTGTTTACATATCCGTGCATGATATTCACTGCCAATTTTTTTAAAGTCGGGTATTTGACAACATTCCCATAACAATTCAGTTTTAAATTGTGACGTACATATTGAACGTACTTCATGGTCTTGGATAAGATAAGATAGGTTTTTAAGATCAGAAGAATATTGACCAGTTATAAGCTGTGGAAACAGTGAAGGTGTGGTTAAGGTGGAAAAAAGTGTCAGGGGATTTTGAAAATCGAGATCATGATTACGCCAATAAATTTGTTTTATGGGATCGAAAGCATGATTTTCTATGGCATTGACAATTTTATCAGAAATTATTGGACAATTCGCGGTTATGCCAAATGTTCCATCCCTTGAGCCTCTCCCAGCCCTACCTGCAATTTGAGCAATTTCACTTGGATAGAGATTACGCATCTGTCGTCCATCATATTTTGATAAATTCACAAAAGCGATATGATTGACATCCATATTCAAACCCATGCCAATTGCATCGGTGGCAATCAAATAGTCAACCTCTTTATTTTGATAAAGTTCCATTTGTGCATTACGGGTACGGGGAGAAAGTCGTCCCATGATAATTGCACATCCACCTTTTTGACGCTTGACCAATTCTGCAATGGCATAAACTTCATGGGCTGAAAAGGCAACAATTGCACAACGTGGTGGTAATTTTGTTAATTTGGTAAATCCATTATATACTAATGATGAAAGTCTTGGCCGTGTTTGTATTTCGATAGATGGAACAAGTTTTTTCAAAATAGGGATGATTGTATCAGCCCCGAGAAAAATTGTTTCATATGTTCCGCGGCAATGAAGAAGCCGGTGGGTAAAAATGTGTCCACGATCTGGATCTGAACAAAGCTGAATTTCATCAATGATGACAATATCAACGGGTATATGAACGGGCATTGCCTCAACAGTGCAGGAAAACCATTTTGCCTGGGGTGGAACAATTTTTTCCTCACCTGTTATAAGCCCGACATTTTTTTTTCCTTTGATTTTAACCATTCGGTCATAGTTTTCCTTGGCAAGAAGCCTTAGGGGAAATCCAATGATTCCGGAAGGATAAGCAAGCAAGCGTTCAAGGGCTGTATAGGTCTTGCCAGTATTTGTTGGTCCAAGTATTGCTTTGATTTGTGTCATTATTAGGTAATTTATATCAGCTGTTTTTGATAAGCGTACAGGATAATAGATAAATTAATTAGATAATCATTCAATGATAATTATAAATTACAATTGTTTTGAAATTTTATTTTAATTAATAATTAAATAATTAATTTATTGCTTGCAAAAAATTAATCATTTTCAAACACGTTTGAAAAATCAATGTAATAAAGGTTTTTTATGGGTCAGGGTATAGATACAGAATTAAAAAGAAATTTGAGTAACCGACATATGCAGTTAATTGCAATTGGAGGGTGTATAGGCACTGGTCTTTTTATGGGAGCGGCTAATACGATTTCACTTGCTGGTCCTTCTATTATTTTTATTTACTGTATTATTGGTATTATTGTATTCCTTGTAATGCGTGCCTTGGGCGAAATTCTTTTATCTGATTTACGATACAGATCATTTGTAGATTTTGTTACAGAATTGCTTGGACCTTGTTGCGGCTTTGTTTTGGGTTGGTCTTACTGGTTGTGCTGGATTGTCATTGGTATTGCAGATCTAATTGCCATTTCAGGATATACGCAAATATTTTATCCCAATTTGTATTCTTGGATACCGGCTCTATGCTGTATCGCAATATTTTATATTTTAAACCGTTTGACTGTTCGAATATTTGGTGAAATGGAATTTAGTTTTGCCATTATCAAAATTCTAGCCATTATTGTTTTAATTCTTGTTGGTATCTTTTTTATCGTTACGGGTTTTCGTTCTCCATCAGGAGACGTGACCTCTGTAAAAAACATATGGAATCATGGTAATTTGTTTCCTAATGGATTTGAGGGGTTTTTGGCTGGATTTCAAAGTGCCACCTTTGCCTTTATTGGAGTTGAGCTGATTGGTACTGTTGCGGCTGAATCTAAAGATCCGGAAAAAAATTTACCCAAGGCCATTAATAATATCCCTTTAAGAATTTTGATGTTTTACGTATTTTCTGTAATGGTTATTATGGCGGTTATTCCTTGGCAAAGTATCAATCCATCCAAAAGTCCATTTATCATGTTGTTTTTGTTTGCTGGTCTCCCTGCAGCTGCTGCAATAGTCTATATTGTTGTGATTACGTCAGCTGCATCATCTACAAACAGCGGGGTATTTTCCAGTAGCCGTATGTTATATGGTTTGGCAAGACTTAATAAAGCGCCTGCTTTTTTTGGAAAATTATCCAAACATTCTATACCGATAAATGGTCTGAGATTTTCTTGCTTATGTTTATTAACTTCAGTTATCTTATTACTTTTTAATAATAAAAGTATTATTGAAATTTTTACTTTGGTGGCTTCCGTTGCGACAATTATTTCATTATTTACTTGGTTGCTAATATTACTGTCCTATATCCAGTATAGAAAAAAACATCTTCATAAACACATGAGTTCTTTCTTCAAATTACCTGGTGGATATATCTCCTGCATTCTTTGCATAATTTTTATTTTTTTCACGTTATTGACGCTAATGATACAGTTTGACACGCGTATGGCATTATATATCGGAAGTGCTTGGTTTATTTTTATTACTTTTTGTTATTATATAGTTACAAAATCAAAAAAAAAGAGTAAAATAATTTTACTATCAAAATAAAAGGAGGTAAATAAAGCTTAAATCTTAATAAACTAATTTTTCAATGAGAAATTTTTATTACTTTTCCTATGTTTTTTTGGTGTGTCAAATTAATTGTAATTAATTTGTTATAATTTTTTGTAGAGAAGGTTGATATTTTAAGTCATAATACTCATTTGTTTAACTGACACAACGTTATATGTAAGTAATTATTCAAAGGTTATAAAATGACTTCTAAAAAAATCCCTTTTGAACAACAGATTGTTATTCTCCAGAATACAATCACGACAATGGTACGTCAGGATAAACCTGACTTGTCAGCACGTCAATTGGCTGTTTTCTTGATTTGTTATTTGAATGAAACAGTTCAGACTGTTCGTGGATTGGCAGCGGCTCTAAGAGTTTCAAAACCGGCTATCACAAGAGCTCTGGATCGATTGGAAGAACTCAATTTGCTAGGTAGAAAAACAGACCCTATGGATCGTCGCTCTGTATTAGTGCAGCGTACAGAAGAAGGTTATGAATATTTGCAGAATATTCAATCCATTATGAGCGAAGCTGTGAAGCAATAATAATGGTTATATAACAATTACTATATATGTTGTAAGAGCAGTTATTAATTTAATAACTGCTTTTTTATTTAATACCCAAAATGAGAATGTAGTTTAATATATTTATTTATTTCCAGGTAAGTGTTATTATAGTACAGAAACTATTTGGGGAAATCATAATGAAAAATAATAACTTACTCTTTGCCGCTACTCTGATTGGATCGTCTTTTTTAATTAATCCAATATATGCGACCAATCATCACAAACGTGTTCACCAAGCTGCTGCATCTTCTGAAAAATCCGTAGGTACGGTGACTATGACCTTTCATTCAGCAGATTTAGGCGTTGGTTATACTTGGGGAGATGGTATTCTTCATTATAGGGGACATGTTTACAAGTTCAAGATAAAGGGTGGTGATGTTGTTGCATTAGGTTTTTCAAAATCTCAAGCAACAGGACGTGTTTTTCAGTTAAAAAATATATATGATTTTGCTGGAAAATATGCCGCCGCTACGGGTGAAGCCACAGCTGGTGTTGGTGTAGGGGCTGGAAATCTAAAAAATGCAAAGAATGTTATCATTAAAATGGATACAAACACTGTTGGCGGAAGATTGGCCGGTGCACCTGCAGGTTTTGAAATTAAATTTGTTGATAAACATTTGCAAAAAGCAGCTGAAGCTGACAAGCAGAAAGAAAAAAACATTAAAAAATCTGCAAATAAAAGTCATATGACTGCAGATGAATTAAATGGTGAACAACTAGATAAAATGAAAAAATAGTTGCTTGAATTTTTGGAAAATGGTAACTGGATATCATACAGTTACCATTTTTTTATATTTAAAGACTGTGTTTTGTAAAGAATGAATAAAGTCCAGATAAGTTGAGGCAAAATCAGTAGCGAGCATGCGAGTTCAATGTTTTGCAATGAAGTAAGGGGGAATAGATAGAATAAAAAACCACCCCAAATGCAAAATAAACATTCTATAAACGTGATTAAAATCGGAGAAATATGACTGCGATGTGCCATTTGATATAAATGGCTGCGATGTGCTTGTAAATAAGGTTCCTTGTTAATTATTCTACGTATTAATGTAAAGGTCACATCAAAAATGAAACCAAACAAAAGAAAAAATATTATTATATTTTGAGAAATTAAGGTGACAAAGTCTGAATTGATCGCTGTGCCTAAGGGGATAATGGCAAAAGAGGCCAATATCAAACCGCAAGCTTGACTGCCGACATCTCCCATAAAAATTTCAGCTTTTGGGAAATTAAAAGGAAGAAAACCGAGCAATCCAGTCAATAGAGATAATGCAAAAATTTTATTTTCCAGATTTGTGCTATAAAAATAAATAAACAGGCAGCAGATTGCGGCAACTCCAGCAGCCAAACCGTTTAAACCATCCATAAAATTATAAGCATTAGTTATATAAACAAGCCAGATTATAAAAAAAGGAAGCAAATATAAATGGTTTTCTAAGAAAGAGGCTGGAAAGACAAAAATACAAACACTTACGGATGCAATAAATTGAATTGCCAGTTTGGATAAGGCTGACCATTGTTTGATATCGTCCAGCCACGAAAATAATGATATGAATGTAATGGTTGATAATAAACCTATGATTGATAAAGAATAATGCTGGTTAAATAAGTAAATAAAACTTATATTGGCAGTTAA
This sequence comes from Commensalibacter sp. B14384M2, assembly GCF_016101865.1. Taxonomy (NCBI): domain Bacteria; kingdom Pseudomonadati; phylum Pseudomonadota; class Alphaproteobacteria; order Acetobacterales; family Acetobacteraceae; genus Commensalibacter; species Commensalibacter sp. B14384M2. The sequence continues at coordinate 561,574 of NZ_JACFPS010000001.1, forward strand.
AAAGGCGGAAATGATACCTATCCCACCGCCTTTTGGTATTGGAAATGTATGAGAACTCCGTTGGTTTGGATTATCCATAATACCAACTGAGGCAACATATTTCACAATTGTTGCGGATAATAGTGTATTGGAGATAAGCCAGATAAGTAACAAATATTTATAGTTTACAGAGTTCATTGTTTTTTAAATGTAATGTAATTAAATAAAGTTATTTTACATTATTTAAATGGAAAAGTGATTTTGCAACAGCCTAGTGTAACTATTTCTAGCCAACAAAAAAAGATATTTAATCGTATTGCTATCAATATTTTTATGGATGGTCTGTTGGCAGCCATTGCTGCTCCATTGGCACGTTGGCTTTCTGATCCACAGGGCGGGTTTATCCATCCATTATGGTTTTTAACGGGTGGTGTATTGACCTTGCTGGTTAGTGGAATACCATTTCATATTCCACAACAATATTGGCGTTTTTCCGGGATAGCGGATTTGTTAAATATAGCCGCTGCATCTGTAGGCAGTGCGATATTATTCACCTGTTTATTGTATGTAACCGGATATCCATTGCCTTCCGTGACATTTCCGTTTATTTATGCAATGGTTCTTTTGCTATTAATGGGCGGTGGTAGAATAGGTTACCGGATTTTATCTTCAGAAGCATTTAGGAATTATTTCAATAAAAAAAGAAAAATTATCATTGTTGGAAATGATGCAGATATTGATCTGTTTATGCGGGCTATACGGCTTGATCATTCAAACGCATTATCGGTTATGGGACTGATCTCTTTTCGTCAGAATAGAAAAGGGCATCGTATTCATAATATTCCCATTTTAGGAAGTTTGGATGATTTTTCTGTCATACTGACACAGCTTGATGCACAAAAAAAATTACCTTCTTTATTCGTGATTATTGGTCAAGAATTAAGAGGGGAGCAATTGCGGGATTTTTTAGCAATTGCGGGTAAATGGAATATTGATGTTCAGAGAACACCAGTAATTACCCATTTATCACCTGCCGCCAATTTAGAATTGAAACCGATTGCTCTTGATGAATTATTGAACAGGCCACAGATTGTCTTGGATCGTGCTGGCATGGCTGAAATGATAAAGGGCAAAGTCGTGGCCATTACAGGTGCGGGAGGAAGTATAGGATCAGAATTGGTTCGGCAAGTTGCTGATTTATCCCCTAAATTATTATTGTTGCTTGATCAAAGCGAATATGCACTATGGAAGATAAATATTGAATTATCGGAAAGTAATTTTGCAGGTTTAAGGGAAACGATCTTGATCAATATTCGAGAGAAGAAAAGAGTGGATTCCCTTTTTCAAAAATATAAACCAGATTTGGTCTTTCATGCTGCAGCATTGAAACATGTATTTACAATCGAGAATAATCCAATCGAGGGATTTTTAACAAATATTATTGGCACGCGTGTTGTGGCTGATGCTGCTGTTAAATGCGGGACACAGGCATTTATTATGATATCTACTGATAAAGCGGTTAATCCCTCAAGCTTTATGGGCGTTTCAAAACGAATTGCAGAAATGTATTGTCAGTCTCTCGATAAAACCATTCGTGACCATGATACTGAAAAGAAAAATCAGGGTTTTGAATGGTTGGGTATGAGCAAAATGCGATTCATTACGGTAAGGTTTGGAAATGTTCTTGGCTCAACAGGATCTGTTGTTCCCCTGTTCAAGCGTCAGTTGAGTCATGGAGGACCTTTGACGGTTACCGATCCAAATATGCAACGTTATTTTATGACTATTCCAGAAGCGGTAGGGTTGGTTTTACAGGCTAGCGTAAGAGCAACAATAAGATTTGGGAATGGAGACAAAACGGATGAGATGTTGCATCAGGGGGGCATTTTTGTACTTGATATGGGAAAACCCATAAAAATTCTAGATTTGGCACGTCAGATGATTCGCCTTGCCGGGTTAAAACCGGATGAGGACATAGTCATAGAATTTACCGGGGCAAAACCTGGTGAAAAATTATTTGAGGAATTATTTTATGGTCGTGAAGCCCCAGTTCCAACTGATCATGACGGTTTATTGATGGCAACGCCCAAAGGTATGGATATCAAGGTGGTTACAGAATATATCGATCGGATTAGATATGCATGTGATAATAATGATGTTGTTGAGGCAATAACATATGTGCAGAAATTAGTGCCTGAATTTAAACATTTGTCGAATTAAATGAACGAAATCAAAAAATCGAATAAGATAATTTAAAAAATTATACTAGAGGTGAATATGAATGATCCGATATTATTTTTAGATTTGAACAAACAACAGGCACGTATAGGAAAGATTTTAAAAGATCGTATAGACAAGGTTTTTTCACATGGAAAGTTTATTTTAGGACCTGAAGTTCAGGAACTTGAAGATCGTTTGGCGGAATATGTCGGGGCTTCATATTGTATAGGGGTTTCATCTGGAACAGATGCAATCCAGATTGCGTTAATGGGTGAAAATGTTGGAAGAGGGGATGCTGTATTTTTACCTGCATTTACCTATACAGCAACAGCTGAGGTTCCATTATTGCTGGGTGCAACTCCCATTTTTGTTGATATTAATCCTGAAACTTTTCAAATTGATCCAATTAATCTCAAAAATGCAATTGATAAGGTTAAAAAAGAAAATAAATTAAAACCTAAAGCCATTATTGGGGTAGATCTTTTTGGACAGCCTGCGCCATGGAATGAATTATGCCAGATTGCTAAAGATGAAAATTTATTTTTGTTGGATGATTGTGCTCAGTCCTTTGGTGGTCAATATCATGGAAAGAAACTGGGTAGTCAGGCAGATGCCACGATCACCTCATTTTTTCCATCAAAACCTTTTGGAGCCTATGGGGATGGTGGTGCAATTTTTACAAACAGTTTAGAAAAGTTTGAACTTTATCGCTCGTTGCGTTCGCATGGCGAAGGACAAACACGTTATCAGGTTTTGCGAACGGGAATAAATGGACGTTTGGATACGATACAGGCAGCAATATTGTTGGCCAAATTCGGTTATCTTGAAGAGGAGCTTGTAAGAAGAGAAGAAATTGCAACTTTATACGATGCCGCGCTTTTGTCTTGTGTAAAAATACCTGCTCGGGTATTAAATAGTAAAAGTGCCTGGGCAATTTATTCAATTCTATTAAGTGATGAAGCAGAACGCAAATTTGTACAAGATACGTTAAAGGCTGAAAATATTCCCTCGGCCATTTATTATCCCTTACCATTGCATTTACAACCTGCCTATCACTCCTATCATGATGGAACATATTTGTCAGTATCAGAGGAAATTTCCAAACGGATTTTGGCATTACCTATTCATCCAGAACTTTCGAATGCTCAGGTTAACCGTGTTATTCAAGCAGTTTTAAAAGTAAAAAAATAAAAGAATGAGAAAGCAAAATATAATTTTAACCCTTGTATTAATCGTTTGTCTTACCATTGTGATGATTATATGGCTTTCGGTCAGGGATAAAATTCAACCTGTTACTTTTCCACCGATAGTCAATGCAGAAATTGTTGTTGGGCCCTTGCACAAAAAACGTAGTTTAACACCTTCAGAGCTTGAATCGGTTAAGAAATGGATAAAATCCAATCTAAAAGGTTGGGGACCATTACATCAGAACCCGCCATCCACCGGGGATGTTGAAATTCAGTTTAATCGTGATCTGGACAAAAACTATTATATTAACAAACCTGAACAGGAAAAACCCCATCCTTTCACTTTGGTATTGTGGCTTGGGATCAGCCAGGCGGATTGGAATAATAAGATATTTTATGAAGTCATCAATGAGAGTGAAAGCAAGATATTTGTAAAAGATTGTAATGATAGTGCTTTTGATCCATTAAGAAAGCTTGTTGATCAATATGATTATGAAAGGACAGATTTTCCTTAAAATGTTTAAATCTTGTTAAAATCAAAAAAAATTAAAAATTTAAAAAATAAAAAAAATTGATTTATGAAGATAAATTATACTTTTGAAGGAAATATTAATGAGGCCAGTAAAAAAAATATATAAACCAATGAATATTAATGACATCACCATTATCGATGATGATAAATTAAAAAAAGCCATAACTGCAGCCGCACTTGGAAATGCAATGGAATGGTTCGATTTTGGGGTTTATGGATTTTTGGCCTTTGTATTGGGTAAGGTTTTTTTTCCTGATGCTTCACCAAGTGTTCAAATGATTGCCTCATTGGGGACTTTTTCTGTTCCTTTTCTTGTTCGTCCATTGGGGGGAATAGTTTGTGGTATTTTGGGAGATCGGTACGGAAGACAAAAAATCCTGGCGATAACTATAATCATAATGTCATTGGGTACTTGTAGTATTGGATTAATCCCAAGTTATCAATCCATTGGTATTATGTCCCCGGTCTTATTATTGATTGCAAAGCTTGTACAGGGGTTTTCAGTAGGTGGAGAATATTCTGGTGCCGCAATTTTTGTCGCGGAATATTCCCCTGATCGTAAACGTGGATTAATGGGAAGTTGGCTTGATTTTGGATCCATCGCAGGGTTTGTAATTGGGGCTGGTGTTGTTGTTTTGATATCCAGCATGATTTCTGATGTGCAGTTTGAGAGATGGGGATGGCGTATTCCTTTCTTTTTAGCCCTTCCTTTGGGAGCAATAGGTTTATATTTGCGTCATGAATTGGAGGAAACACCAGCCTTTCAAAAGCATGTTGAGGATATGGAGGCTGAAAGTAAGGTAAACCTCAGAAATTCACCCAAGCTATCATATCGGGAAGTGGCCGGTAAATATTGGAAAAGTTTAATGATATGCGTTGGAATAGTAATTGTTACCAACGTGACGTATTACGTTCTTTTGACTTATATGCCGAGTTATCTTTCACATAATTTGCATTATTCAGAAAATCACGGCGTATTGATTATTATTGCCGTAATGGTTGGTATGTTATTTGTTCAGCCTATAATTGGAATGACAAGTGATAAAATTGGACGACGCCCTTTTATATTGGGGGGTAGCACTGGACTTTTTTTATTATCTTATCCTGCCTTTTTGATGATTCAAACGAATTCAGTCGGTTTTATATTTATTGGTTTATTAATTCTTGCCATATTATTGAATTGTTTTATCGGTGTGATGGCTTCAATTCTGCCAGCTATTTTTCCAACTCAAATTCGTTATAGCGCACTGGCGATTGCTTTTAATATTTCGATTTTAATCGCAGGCATGACACCAACAATTGTGGCATGGATGGTTGAAGCAACGCATAACTTAAATATGCCTGCATTTTATTTGATGGGTATTTCATTAATAGGACTGTGGACAGGAATACGAATGCCTGAAACGGCCAATAAACCCTTAAGAGGTGAAACACCAACAGCTTCCGATCGTAATGAGGCCAAAGAAATTTTATCAGAACATTTTGATACGATAGAGCAAAAAGTTGAGGAAATTGATGAAAAAATCGCAGATTTGGAACGACGTAGACAGATACTGATTGATCAACATCCTAAACTGGACTGATTCAATATTTTATTAACAGGCAATGATGAAATCATATTCATTGCCTGTTAGTATATTATAAATTATTTACAATTCTTTTTCAGTATTTTCCAGTTTATCTTGTAAAATAAACCAATCTTCTTCGGCTTGATTTTTTCGTTTTTGATATTCAGCCAATTCGATTTGTAATTTTGTTATTTCTTCAGCTGATACATTTGAATAAAACTCTGGTTCAGCCATTTTTTGTTCAATTTTGAGATAGGCTTCACTATTTTTCTGAATAAGTAATTCAAGAGCCTTTATTTTATTTTTTAACGGTTGAAGTATTTTCCGTTTTTCCGCTCTTTCCTTGCGTGCTAATTTTTGAGATGAGCCAGTTTCTGTATTTTTTACGGATGAATCAAGAATACGTTTATTATCCGTTAGCCATTGACGGTAATCATTGATATCACCATCAAAAGATTCAACTGTACCATTATTAACCAACCAAAGTCGGTCAGCTATCAGTTCTATCAGACGTGGATCATGGGAAATAAGTATGACAGCTCCTTCAAAGGAGGATAATGCATGAATTAGGGATTCTTTTGCATCAAGATCCAAATGATTGGTAGGTTCATCAAGCAATAGGATATTGGGTTTATAACGTGTGATAAGAGCCAGAACAAGTCGAGCTTTTTCTCCACCAGACAAGGATTGAACAGGGGTATCAATTTGCTCGGTATTTAATCCAAATCGGGCAAGTTGCGCTCTCAATTCAGTGGGTGTGGCTTTTGGTAAAACCTTTTCAAGATGACTGAATGGGGTTTGATTAGGAATAAGTTCTTCTAACTGATGTTGAGCAAAATAACCAACAGAAAGTTTGGTGTGATTATGAATGCTACCTTCCATTGGTTTCAGACAACCTGCGATAAGTTTGATAAAGGTTGATTTACCGTTACCATTTGCACCCAAAAGGGCAATACGGTCATCTGGATCAATTCTTAATGTTAAATTGGAAAGTACAACATGATCGCCGTATCCAACCTTGACTTGATCAAGGGTAATTAATGGAGGCGGTAATTGTACAGGTTGGGGAAATTCGAAATGTATTGCTTTTTCCTCAACAATTTCTTCCAAAACAGGCAGTTTTTCAAGTGCTTTTAAGCGTGCTTGCGCTTGTCTGGCCTTGGTCGCCTTGGCACGAAAGCGATCGACAAAAGCTTGCATATGAGCACGTTTCGCGGCTATTTTTTCAGTTTCCCGATTTTGTTGAAGTATTTTTTCGTTATTTATTCTGATAAATTCATCATATCCTCCAGCTGTCATGGACAATTTCTGATGATGAAGATGGGCAATGGCATCAACACATTCATTCAAAAGATTGCGATCATGGCTGACAATTATTGCACTGCCAGAAAAATTGTTGATCCAGGATTGCAACCACAAAGTCGCTTCTAAATCAAGATGATTGGTGGGTTCATCAAGGAGCAGTAAATCGGGATTTAAAAACAATGTGCTCGCTAGAGCAACTCGCATTCTCCATCCACCAGAAAAATCCGAAATAGGACGTTGTTGGTTTTCTGCACTAAAACCCAAACCTGCAAGAATGGTTGCTGCGCGAGCCGGAGCGCTGTCAGCTTGTATGGCTATTAGTCTTTCATGAATTTCAGCAAGCCGATACCCATCCCGTGTTGATTCAGCCTCATTTATGAGATACGTACGTTCTTTATCCGCAGAAAGCACTGTTTCAATTAATGATAAATTACCAGATGGTGTTTCCTGTTTAACCCGTGCCATTTTTATACGGTTTGATAAAAGAATCTCACCTCCATCAATTGATATGTCTCCAGAAATTGCGGCTAGCAATGTTGATTTTCCTGTTCCATTTCGGCCAACCAGTCCAACTTTTTGCCCATTCTCAATGGTAAGGGAAGCATCTTCCAAGAGGGGACGACCTAAAATTCGAAGGGTAAGGTGATTTATAACCAGCGTACTCACAAATCTGCCCGCAAAATATGATAAAAAAACTATCGACAAGATAAGAGAAATACTTCTATTTACCAATAGAGTATTTTTCTCTGCAATATATTTACAGATTAAAGGAAATTTCAATATGACTTTACAAAGAACACTGTCAATTTTAAAACCAGATGCAACACGTCGTAATTTGACTGGTAAAATCAACGCTTTAATTGAAGGGACGGGATTAAAAATCGTTGGACAAAAACGTATTCAGCTAAGCAAGCAGCAAGCTGAAGCTTTTTATTCAGTTCATAAAGAACGTCCTTTTTTCAATGATCTGGTTGAATTTATGATAAGTGGTCCTGTCGTGGTTCAGGTTTTGGAGGGCGAAAACGCTGTTCAAAAAAATCGTGATATCATGGGTGCAACAGATCCTAAAAAAGCTCAAGCACACACGATTCGTGCGCAATTTGCTGAATCAATTGAGGCCAATTCAGTTCATGGATCTGATTCTGCCGAAAATGCAGCTACTGAAATTCGCTTCTTTTTTTCAGACATTGAAATCTGCGTATAAAACCAATGGTTGGAGATCTTTATCTCCAACCTTTTTAAATTTATCCATTAATCAGGGTATCAGAAGTCGAATCAGCTTCAAATCCCAATAGAAAATTCTTTAAAACTCTTGGATAAAGAAGATGTTCTTGGTCCAATACACGTTTTGCCAAGGTGTTTTCTGTATCATCGGGAAGAACAGGAATTGCTGCCTGACCTAGAATAGGACCATCATCCATTTTTTCTGTTACGATATGAATGGTGCAACCATGTATCTTCACCCCTTTTTTAAGGGCTTTTTTATGGGTATCTAAACCAGGAAAAGCTGGTAAGAGACTTGGATGAATATTTAGGATCTTACCTTTCCATTCATTGATCAAAAACGGGCTTAAAAGTCGCATATAACCTGCAAGACAGATTGTTGTAACATGATGGGCTTGAAGGGCCGCATTAATTTGGCGTTCATGAGCTTGTCGGTTATTGCCAAAATCATAGTCATCAATGACTTGAGTGGTAATACCCGATTTGCGGGCGATTTCCAATCCTTCTGCATCTGGGTTATTACTAATGATCAACTCAATTGATGCTGGGAAAGAGGGTTTGGCACATGCATCAATAAGGGAACGCATATTTGAACCACGTCCGCTTATCATGATCGCTATACGTTTTTTCTTCGACATTTAAAGGGTTCTCACCTTGTTAATCAATTTCAGGAATAAAGGTAAAATCGGGTAGGTCGCTGAAGAATACCTGTTGATCATTATCGAGTTCGGTTTTTGGTTCAATCTGGCCAATGATATAGGCTTGGACATCGGTATCATTAAGTAGTTTATTCACGGCTTCAAAATCTGATGTGATCAATATCATGCCAATACCGCAATTAAATACTTTCAGCATTTCCTCTGGTTGAACGTTGCCAGCGTGGGCCAGCCATGAAAATACTGGTGGCATGGGCCAGCTTTGTCCGTCAACAACAGCTACAAGATTGTCTGGCAAAATACGTGGAAGATTGCCGATAATTCCACCGCCTGTAATATGGGCGGCCCCGTTTAGTAGTCCAGCCTCATGAAGTTTTAGTACAGGTTTTACATAAAGCTGTGTCGGGGCGAGTAATGCCTCTCCAAGAAACTGGTTGGGATCGAAAGGTGCCACATCGTCCCATGACAGGTTTTGGGCTTTTACAATTGAACGTACCAAGGAAAATCCGTTGGAATGAACACCATTTGATGTCAAAGCGATAATTTTATCACCGCTAGTGATATTTTTGGGTAGAATCTGATCTCTTTCAACTGCTCCAACGGCGAATCCGGCCAGATCATAATGCTTTTCCTTGTACATCCCCGGCATTTCCGCTGTTTCTCCACCAATCAAGGCACAGCCACTTGCTTCACAGGCCTTACTGATACTTTGTATGATACGTTGTGCCTGATCAAGCTCTAATTTTCCGGTAGCAAAATAATCGAGAAAAAACAAAGGTCTTGCGCCTTGCACAACGATATCATTCACACACATTCCAACTAGATCAAATCCGATATTGTCGCACAGCCCTGTTTCGATTGCGGGCAAAAGCTTTGTTCCAACCCCATCGGTTCCTGAAACAAGAATTGGATCTAGATAGCCGGTTGCTTTTAAGTCAAATAACGCACCAAATCCGCCCAGATTACCCATAACACCATTATTATGAGTTTGGGAGACAACCGGTTTTATAGCTTCGATCAATGCATCCCCTGTGGCAATACTGACACCAGCATTTTCATAGGTGATTTCATCCTGCTGGTTATTTAGTTCTGTATTCTCAGAAAAATCTGACTTCATTATTAAGCAGCCTCTATTCTTGCTTTATAGGTTTATCTTGAAATGGTTATAGGATAGTTTTACACCATAATAGGGTTTATAGGATAGATTGAATTTTGGTAAAGTAGTGATGCAGGAAAAAAATAAACAAAATTGTTTTTTTAATACGTCAAGGCAGCTCGCTTTACCCTTTACCTATAAACCTCGTTTTATTTCTTCAGATTTTATAAATTCACCTTCAAATTTTGATGCACGGACCTGGCTTGGGATCAGTAAAACAACCTACAATGTGCCAGATTGGCCAGATCGACGTTTGGCAATATGGGGAGATTCAGGAACAGGTAAAACGCATTTATTGCAAATATGGGCGGAAAGGAAACAGGCCCTATATATTCCAGCTTCTGCTTTACAAAAAAACTCTTCTGTATATTGGTCCGAAAAATTACAAAATAAAGAAATAAAAGCCATTGTTATAGATGATGCCGATCTAGTCACTGATTTTCATTCATTGTTGCATATTTTAAACATGACCAAAGAGTTGCGGATCATAACTGTTCTAGGAGGGCGTTCCTCACCAGCTCGATGGGAAGTTGAGTTGCCCGATTTGGCTAGCCGATTACGGTCAATCATAGCGATTAAAATTGAACAACCTGAAGAGGAATTATTACGGCTTTTATTTCTTCGGTTAGTAGCTGACAGGCAATTGGTTATTCCAACGTCCATTATGGATATTATTCAGTTACGATTACCAAGAACAGCTTTTGCAGTACGTCAGTTTATTGAACGGTTAGATGAAATAACCCTTGTTGAACAGGGGGGAATGACCAGAAATCTTGTCATGAAAATTCTTGATGAATTGTCAATTTTATAATGATATAGAAATAATATGTTATAATTAGACGTGATTTTGAATTATTTAAAAAAATTAGAGAAAATTGTGTTAAAATTGATAAATTAATAAAATAATTTTTAATGCAAATAATTCAGTATAAAGTAATATTACATGATCCAAAAAAATCGTAAAAATATATCGAATATCAATCATTTGACACAAAATAAAATTGCTGTGAAAAAGTCGGGTCGCAAAATTAAGCAGCGAAACAGTATTCAGATATCTAATAATATCAAAATGGATTATGAGCGTTTTATTAATCGGGAATTATCATGGCTTGATTTTAACCAAAGGGTCGTAGAGGAAGCCGAAAACAAACATAATCCACTTTTGGAAAGATTACGTTTTTTATCCATTAGTGCAAGCAATCTTGATGAATTTTATTCCGTACGTGTTGCGGGACTGACCGGTCAAGTGAGAGAGGGGTTGATAGCACTTTCTCCTGATGGTTTAACACCTGCAGAACAATTAGTTGCCATTCAGGAAAGGGTTAAGGGACTATTTAGTGACCAGCAACGGATCTATCATGAACTTATAAAATTATTGAGTGATTCAGGTATCATTGTTTGTAAGGCAGAAGAATTGAACAAGGAAGATCTGGACTGGTTACATCAATTTTTTATGGAGCGTATTTTTCCAATCCTGACCCCTATTGCCTTGGATCCTGCCCATCCCATTCCATTTATACCAAATTTAAATCTCGCAATTGCTTTAAGATTGATTAGCCAAAATAGCAGCCGCAAATATGTGATGATTTTATTGCCGTCGCAGCTGTTGCGTTTTATACCTTTGCCTTTATCGTTATGTAGCAATAAAATTCAAAGATTTGTTTTATTAGAGGATTTGGTTAGGATATTTATTTCATCGATATTTCCTGGATACAAAATTGCGAATTATGGCTTGTTACGCGTTATTCGTGATACAGATGTCGAATTTGAAGAAGAAGCGGAGGATCTGGTGAGATCCTATGAAACAGCCTTGAAAAGAAGAAGACGCGGGGTTGTGATTCATTTGGATATCGATGAACATTTCCCTCCAAAACTTGGTGAAATAGTTGCCCATGCTTTGGAAGTGCCTCCAGAAGAGGTGACGGTTCATAAGGGAATACTGGGATTGGTGGATGTTAAGCAACTCATTGTTGATAACAGGCCAGATCTCCTTTTTCCATATTATTCACCTCATCTTCCCGCGCGTATTCGGGAAAGTGCCGGGGACTGTTTTGCCCTGTTACGCTCAAAAGATTTGTTGGCATACCATCCTTTCGAGAGTTTTGATGTTGTGATTCAGTTTTTGCGTCAGGCGGCTCAAGACTCTCAGGTTTTAGCCATTAAACAAACTTTATATCGAACATCCCGGGACAGTCCCATTGTCAAAGCTTTAATTGAGGCAGCAGAAAATGGAATTTCCGTAACAGCCATTGTTGAATTAAGGGCCCGTTTTGATGAAGAAGCCAATATTCGTCTTTCACGGGATTTGGAGGCAGCCGGTGTGCAGGTTGTTTTCGGTTTTGCCGATTGGAAGACCCATGCAAAATTGAGTCTTGTTGTTCGAAGAGAGGGGGGAAACATACGCTCTTATGCCCATTTTGGCACTGGCAATTATCATCCGATTACAGCAAAAATTTATACTGATTTATCCTATTTTACCTGTAATGCCGAATTAACGCGTGATGCGGCCAAATTATTTAATTATGTCACGGGATATGCACGTCCTGACAAAATGGAAAAAATTGCGTTTTCGCCTTTAACCATCCGTAAAACCTTAAATGAATTGATTGATGATGAAATTGCTTTCGTAAAAGCAGGCAAACCAGGTGCGATGTGGCTTAAAATGAATTCTCTTGTGGATCCACAATTAATTGACAAATTATATGAGGCGTCTTGTGCAGGTGTAAAAATAAATATAATTGTTCGAGGAATTTGTTGTCTTCGTCCGGGTATCAAAAATCTTTCTGAAAATATATTTGTCAAATCAATTGTTGGCCGTTTTCTTGAACATGCCAGAGTTTTTGTATTTGGAAACGGGTACGAGCTTCCTTCAAGATCGGCTAAAGTCTATATGTCTTCTGCAGATTGGATGGAAAGAAATATGGATCGTCGAATCGAGGAAATGATACCTATCTTGCCAGAAGATATTCATTATAAAATTTTAAATCAGTTAATGGTTGCAAATCTGAAAGATAATATGCAGTCTTGGCAATTGGGGAGGGATAAAAAATGGAAACGTCTTGAATCTTCGGAACCTCCTTTTTCCGCACATAACTATTTTATGGAGAATCCCTCGTTGGATACAAGGCCTTTGGATTAGACTATAATCTATTATAATTTTTTGCCTCAAAGGAAATAATAATGATCCATTCCTCTTCCTCAATACGATCAGCAATTGTTGATTTGGGCTCGAATTCCGTTCGTTTAGTTGTTTTTGAAGGAAGGGAGCGTAATCCCGTAATTATCTTTAATGAAAAAGCCACACTTAGATTGGGAAGCGGGTTGGAAAAAACAGGTAAACTCAATCCGCAAGGTGTCTTGTTAGCCGAAGATGTTTTTAAAAGGTTTTATGCAATTGCCACGACAATGAAGGCGGATCCATTTGTTGTCCTAGCGACTGCAGCGGTTAGAGATGCAGATGATGGACATGAATTTTTAAAAAAATTGCATAAATGGATGCCTTGTGTACCTGTTCAAATATTGACTGGCGAACAGGAAGCGGATTATGCCGCTGCAGGTGTAATGTGCAGTATTCCGAATGCGGACGGTGTTGTTGCGGATATTGGTGGTGGCTCTATGGAGCTGGTGCAAATTTCAAATCAGCAGCGATATAATGCACAAACCTTGTCTTTGGGTGTTATTCGCCTGATGGATCGTGCAGGCAAGAAAATTCCAAAAGCGAATGTTATTGCGGGTAGGGATATAAAATCGGTTAAATGGTTGCATGAATCCAAAAAGAAAAAATTATATTTGGTCGGTGGCGCTTTTCGGGCAATGGCACAATTATATATGGAATACACTTCTTATCCGATTTGTATCGTTCATTATTACACGCTTTCTTATAATGAAGCAAAAATTCTTGTGGATTGGATTTTACTTAAGCTAAAAGATGGAAATTTAAATACACAGGCCTTAATTCATAAAAGGTTAAACGATTTACCATATGCCGCCACGGTGTTGAAACAGTTATTAATGATTTTGAAACCGTCAAAAATTATTTTTTGCGCAGAGGGGGTTCGGGAAGGTTGGTATATGCGAAATGTTATTGCCGAAAATAATCGTAATCAAAACCCACAAGAAGCTGCAGCTTTAGATATTTGTAAACGATTGGGTCGTGTACAGGAATTTCCTTCCGCCCTGATCAAGTGGACAGATTCACTTTTTAATAATGAAGATCAGGATATGCAGCAAAAACGCTGGGTAGCCTGTATGATTTCTGATTGTGGTTGTCATGACCATCCAGCCTATCGTAAAGAGCAGGCTTATTATCGTATTTTACGAATGGCCGGCATGGCGTTTGATCATCAGTTGCGAGCCTTTTTGGCCTTGACAATTGCGATACGTTATGATGCCACCATGAATGATAAATTTCTGTCTGCTTCCAAGAAAATTCTTTCTCCTAAACATTATGAACAGGCCGTAATATTGGGACTGGCATTTCGATTGGCATATACATTATCAGGAAATCTTCCCAACCTTTTGTTGAGAACACGGTTAAAAGTTGGGAAAAAGAAACTTACATTATATTATTATCATCATCTGGATGCTGTTATCAGTGAGACAGTCTCACGTCGTTTGTCCCGATTAGGTCAATTGATGGGTCTTGATACGAAATTACTGCCAGACCATAAATGAATAAATTTATATAGATACTTGCCTGACTATGAAGCAAATATAGAATGAAATTTGCCATTCCATTTTAAAAAAAATTGAGGAAAGTAACTTATCACGATAGTGACTGCAAGCACATTGATGGAAGTCAGGTTGACCCCAATTATCCAGCCTATCTTCCTCCAACATAAATGACAAAGTATAAAGCTGCAAAATATAAGCAACACACTGATAATTTTACAATAATATTTTATTTGTTCGTTTGAATACTGGTTTGGTAGTTTATCTTGAAATTTCTTCAGACTGCCAGCAAAAACGAATATGCCAAGAATATTTAACGTTATAATAAGTATGATCATGATAGATAAGATTTTTTATTTAAATATGAGCAAAACAATAATGAAACAATTCCTAAAATAAAAACTGTGCCATCCATTTTTATAAAAAGGAAATTTCCATTCAGTAACGAGGCTTTTATCAGGGTATTATTGAATAACAGATCCACAATAGGAAGAAGTAGACAGAGATAGCTGAATATTGTCATTAATTTTTTTAAGGCATTATTTGTATAGTTAAAATATGCTGATAAAAAACCGTAAATGCAGACAAGAAGACATATTGTGAAAAATAAAAAAATTTCATTATGGATTCTGTTTGGAAAATCAAAGGGAATAAATCGATTGATCCATAAAAGGGATATGAATCCTATAAGAGTTCCCATAATGACGCTAGTATTAATTCCTTCAATTGTTTTATATCCAATATAGGTTATTTTGTTTGTAAAAAGTTTATTTTTATGGCGATTAGAATAATATAAAAGACCAAAAGCTATGCAAAACGCACTGCCCAATCCTAATATAAAATTGATAGTTCTGAATATGGCTCCACCTGCCCTGGCCATATGAATGCCAAAAATAACTTTTTCAGGATAACCAAACATGGGGGATAAGGAAGAATGTGATGTTAATTTTCCTGAAGTTTTATCAAAACCAACTAGATTTTTAAAACTGGTTAGATGACTATTGTTCGCTTCACTTATTTTTATTTCTTTAGGAGTAAAAAAAATGAATCCTGCGGGATTATTAAAATAACGTTCAGTTTCATTAACTAAATTGAGTAAATTTTGTTTAGATAATGTGTTCAGATTGTCTTTATATATATTTTCAGGTTTTGATTGAGGATGAGGAGAAGGTAGATAATGAGGAATGATGAATAAAAAACCGCTTAATGCTATTATAAAAAGAAATGGCAAGAAAATTATTCCAATGGACGTATGATAATTAAGTTGTTGTCGAAGGGGGGCAGCCTTGACCTGAAGGTTAAAAAGCATTTTGATAAAGGGTTTATAATGTAAAATCACACCAGTAATGATTGAAAGAATAAAGAAAAAAGCGACAATAAGTAAAATAAATTGTCCATATCTAGGATTCATATATAGTTTTTTATGAATGGAAACGATAAATGAAGCGCCTGCTGTATTTCGGACTGGAATAATATTCCCTTCATGAGGGTCAAGAACAATATTGCGTTTTATATTGCCTTTTAAATAGGAAACATATAGATAGGGATCGCGAGAAGAGGGAAGTTTAATTAAATTTTTGGGCATATTTTGGCTATATGTCCAAATTTTGTAGGCATTATCCAGTGCCTTGGAGGAAAGGGGGGCCGGTTTGACCCGTGCAAGTTCTGGCCGCATCCATTGATTGATTTCACTATCAAATAAGGTTAGGCTGCCTGAAATAATAATTATAAAAAGAAACCATCCACCTGCCAGCCCTATCCAGCGATGAATGGATTTTATCAAGAATAAAGTTTTTTGATGCATAATATGATTTGTAACGCTTAATGATAATAATTATTATTATCAGAAATAATAAAAAAGCAACAGTCTTGATATTATTATAGAGGAATTTAAATTTTTTTTATATAAATAATAATTATAATAATAATGAAACATTTATATATAAAAAAGAATTCAGATGGCTGATAAGTAATAAGTTAGGTATTTTCAACAATTGTGATGGAAGCCTCGGGAACTCTTTGCAATTGGATAATATCCTTGTCTATATTTTCAAGAGATGTTGTGTCTGTATTATTGATTTGTCTTATGGCATGAAAATTGATGCATGAATTTTTAAGGGAATATCTTATTTTTATGACCTTCCATAGTTGATCAAGATAAAAAATGATATTTCCACAATTAATGTTTTGTACGGGGATATCTCTTACATTTATTTTAGAAGGCATAGTATTTCCTATCATAGTGTAAGTATAAGATTTGTGTTTTGTTTTATAAAGGTTGTTTGTAGTTTTAATTTAGTTATATTTGTTTTCTTTTAATAAAGGTATTTATTTAATAAAATTAAAGAGTATATTTGAATATTTTAAATAAAATGAGTAGATAAAAATATCAGCAAAATCTATTGCAATTTTTAGAAACAAAATTTTTTATTTTAATTGAAATGGGTTATTTTATTTAGAAAATATTATAACTTGTAAAAAACTGTAGAATTTAAGTTATGACAGTAGAGATGGCTCTTGGAATATTCCCGTTATTTGTTTATGGATTATTAGTTGTAATAATGATCTTGATAATTATTTTTCAATTTTTTTTAAAAAAGAGAAAGTAATCCTAATCAAGTTTGACGTGAATAGATTCTATCAAATTTTCAAACATTTCCGTTGTTAATAATCTGGTACTCGTATTGTATTTTGATACATGATAGCTGTCGACTAGCGATATTTTTTTATTTAGTTGAATATATTGTCCATGCTTGAATTTCACTTTAGAATTCGAAATGTTAAAACATGACAAAATATTTTTATGTGCAATTACACCTAACGCCAAAATAATTTTTAAATTCATCATATTTTCAATTGCTGATTTCAAATAAGGGCGACAGTTTTTTTCCTCTTGCGTTGTGGGTTTATTTTGAGGTGGTACGCAACGAACGGCATTTAAGATTTTACAATTGATCAGGGTCAAACTATCATTGGGATCAGCCTGATAGGTTCCAGAGGCAAATTTGTATTTGATAAGAGTATTGTAGAGTAAAATGCCTGCATAATCTCCCGTGAAAGGACGCCCGGTCAAGTTTGCCCCTTTTAATCCCGGAGCTAGACCAACAATAAGTAATTCTGAATCAATATTCCCCCAGGTTGGAACAGGTGCATTCCAGCCTGTGGGAAATTTTTCTTTATTTTCTTCTCTAAAATTTTTAAGACGAGGACAAATGCTACAATTTATGTCAGGTGTTAAATTTATCATGAAATTAAATATTTTTTGAAAAAATAGACTGTAATAAAATTGGATATAAAGATTATGTATAGTTATTGTTGGGCTTCATTTGGCCGTCGAGTGAACTCGGGTGCAATGCTTGTTAATTCAATAAATTGATCGGCTTGTCTTCTTAATTCATCACCAATCATGGGTGGGTTGGTTTTGATAGAAGATACGACAGAAACACGTACCCCCTGTCGTTGAACGGATTCAACAAGGCGTCGTAAATCGGCATCACCACTGAATAATATGGCATGATCAATTTTTGGAGCGATTTCCATCATATCGACAGCCAATTCAATATCCATGCTTCCTTTTACCCGTCGCCGACCATTTTGGTCTGTAAATTCACGGGCATTCTTGGTAACCAGAAGAAATCCATTATAGGCCAACCAGTCAGTCAGGGGTTTTAATGGAGAATATTCTTCTGTATCTAGGACGGCAGAATAATAATAGGCACGAATGACGTTACATTGTTTTTTAAAAAAATTGAGTAAATTTCTGTAATCGACATCAAAATTCAGATTGCGTGATGCGGAATAAAGGTTTGCTCCATCGATAAATAAGCAGACCTTTTCATTATTTTTAAGAAACATTTATAAGCACCTTAAAATTTTTGAAAGCAGGAGTTAAATAAGAATAAAAATCGTTATACATAATTTGTTTTATCAGTTATATCAACATTTTATAGGTTATATCAATTTTACATTAAAAGGCGAGATATTTTGTATCCTTGTGATGTAAATTTATTTATTTAGGTAATTATTACAAAACTATGATTATTATTTCAGTCGGAAGCAACCTTCCAGGAGTATGGGGAGACAACCCTTATGAAATGTGTCAAAAAGCATTTTATTATTTGGGTAAAAAACTTAATGATACCTCCATGGTCGTTTCTCCAATGTACCAAACTACACCAATTCCGCCGTCATCTCAACCTTTATATATAAATGGTGTCATATTATTTGATAGTCAAATTCCATGCGAGGATTTACTGTCAATTTTAAATGATTTGGAGGACAAAGCAGGTAGAATACGTCAAAAGATAAATGAATCTCGCCCGCTTGACCTCGATATAATCGCATATCATGACAAAATCATCAAAGATTCATCACGATTGATCGTGCCGCATCCCCGGGCACATTTAAGGGCTTTTGTTTTATATCCCTTAAGAGATGTATTGCCAAATTGGGTTCATCCCGAAAGCAAGAAATCACTTGATGAATTAATATCAGAACTACCACCTGATCAGGGTATTGAACCTTATATTTGATTTCTTGATAAAAATATGATATTGGTGAAATCCTTTTGAATCTGGAGATTAATTTGAATGGCACGCGTTACTGTAGAAGATTGTGTTGAAAAAATTCCTAATCGTTTTGAATTGGTGCTTTATGCTTCACAACGAGCACGCAACATTTCAAGAGGTGAGGCGTTAACTATAGATCGTGACAATGATAAAAATCCAGTGGTTGCCCTAAGAGAAATTGCAGATGAAAAAATTGATCTTGCAACAATTAAAAATGATATTATCCGTACCCTGACTCGTGCTCCTGAACCTGAACCAGTGGAGGAGGAGGTTGCAGATCTGATCCCGGCGGAAAAAAATATCTTTGGCCTTCAAGATGTTTCAATCGAGGAAGAGCAGGCCAAACCGACAAATTCCTTTGAGAACATTAATCAGATCATGCATGAATTGGATCGTCGTCGCATGGCTTCTGAAAATAAAGAGGAATAATTTAATTTTATTTTTCAGTTTTATAATCTATAAAATTAAATAAGAGTGTCATTTAATTTTTGGATTGTAAGTGGAAAATATTAGCTTTCCCATAGCCTTGAGTGAAAGCAATCAAATTGATTGCGCTGGATTAATTGATCGTATTCGGAAATATGAGCCGGAGGCGAATGTTGCTTGTGTAGAGAAAGCTTTTAGAATTTCTGTTCAAGCACACGAGAAACAGTATCGTGACAATGGGGCCCCATATATTACACATCCTTTGGCTGTGGCAAATATTTTGGCTCATATGAAAGTTGACATTGCCTCTATCGTAACAGGTCTTTTGCATGATACGATAGAAGATACAGAAATTACCCGAGAATTTATAGAAAAAGAATTCAGCAAGGTTGTTGCAGATTTGGTGGATGGCGTTACCAAACTGACAAGGCTTGAATTACAATCTGATAAGACAAAACAAGCTGAAAATTTTCGTAAACTTGTCTTGGCGATGTCCAAGGATATACGTGTATTGATTGTCAAGCTTGCTGATCGTCTGCATAACATGCGTACTTTACACTATGTTCAAAGACTGGATCGTAGGCAGCGTATTGCTCGTGAAACAATGGATATTTACGCGCCATTGGCCGAACGTATCGGAATGGATAATGTGAAAAGGGAATTGCAAAATATTGCATTTTCTGTTTTGGAACCTGAGGCAGATGCTTCTATTAAAGCGCGTTTAAATTTCTTGCGTGGACAGGGTGCAGATATTATTGAGGAAGTCTGTGCCGAGCTTAAGGCAATCTGCCAAAAGGGTGGGTTGAAGCAGGTCGAGGTAACGGGAAGGGAAAAATCTTGTTACTCTATTTGGGAAAAAATGCAGCGAAGGCAGGTTACCTTTGAACAGCTTTCCGACATAATGGCATTTCGAATTGTGGTTGAAACCAAAGAGGATTGTTATACAGCCCTTGGTATAGTGCATAGTCATTACCCTGTTGTAGCCGGACGTTTTAAAGACTATATTTCAGCGCCCAAGGCCAATGGTTATCAGAGTATTCATACGGGGGTAACCTTGCGTTTTCCTCGCAATCAGAAAATTGAAATTCAAATCCGTACAAGAGAGATGCATGATATTGCTGAAAATGGTGTTGCGTCTCATTGGATATATAAGCAGCTGCCGATTATTAACAAAAACAGTAAAAATAATGACCAGGTTATTGGCATTGCTGCCAAGATGAAAAAATTACGCTGGGTTCAGGATCTTCTTGAAATTCTTGAAGATTCAACAGCTCCAGATGAATTTTTGGAAAATACGAAGCTGGAATTATATCAGGATCTCGTTTTTTGTTTTACACCGAAAGGGGAATTGATCCAGCTACCAAGAGGAGCGACACCTGTCGACTTTGCCTATGCGGTTCATAGTCAGGTTGGGGATCGTTGTGTTGGTGCAAAAGTGAATGGACGACTTATTCCCTTGCGCCAAAAATTAAAAAATGGTGATCAAGTGGAAATTATGACTGCACGGGAAGGTAACCCTTCTCCATCCTGGGAAAGATTTGTAGTTACTGGAAAAGCCAGAGCTCGAATTCGTCATTTTGTAAGTAATCAACAAAAAGAATTGAAAATGGAAGCTGGACGTGTTGCGTTGGCTAAGGCTTTTCGGCAGGAAGGTGTTGATGGATCACAAAAAATTCTTGAAACTGTTTTAAAGAATTTTAAACAAACCTCTCTTGATGAATTATATATAGCGGTGGGTAGCGATAATATTTCTGCCAAAGATATAGTATATGTTGCTTACCCAGAATTAAAACCTATTAAACGTGCCCCTCGTTTTGTGCCCGGGTTAAGCGATAAAGGCCGTATTAGCCAAAATAAAAATAAAGACGATCATAAATTCTCTTCCCCATTGAAAGGTATGGATAAGGGAATTGTGGTTCATTTTGCGGGTTGCTGTCATCCAATTCCCGATGATGCCATTGTTGGTATTGTTGCAACAGGCAAGGGGATCACTATTCATCGCAAGGAATGTTCAACATTAAACAGTTTTTCTGCTACCCCAGAACGTTTTATGAGTCTGGATTGGGACTATGATATATTAAACCAGGTGAATAGACAGAAAAATTATACAGCGCGTATTAAAATTGTGGCGGAAAACGACAACGTCATTCTGGCAACTATTGCCAATCGTATTGTTCAGTATGATGGCTCTTTGATAAATTTGAAAATTGTTAACCGACATATGGATTTCATCGAAATTCTTTTGGATGTGGAAGTTAAAGACCTTACACATTTAAATCAGGTTATCAATGGTTTGCAAATGGTCAAGGGGATTGTCCATGTTGAACGATCATGTTCATGATTAATGGAGAAATAAAGTGATTATTGGTATTGGGTCAGATTTATGTGACATTCGTCGTATCGAAAAAGTCATTACACACCATAAGGAACGTTTTCTTCATCGTATATTTACTGATAAAGAGATAAAAAAGGCTGAAATGCGATCAGACAAACTTAAGTCTGGGACTTATGCCAAGCGGTGGGCAGCAAAGGAGGCCTGTGCCAAGGCATTGGGTACGGGATTTACAGAAGAGGTTTTTTACAAGGATATTGAAATTGTCAATAACGAAAAAGGTAAACCAACATTAAGATTATATAATGGCGCTTTCAGATCTTTACAAAAATTAATTGATAAAAATAAAAAAACGAATATTTTACTGACCATGAGTGATGAATATCCTTATGCATTTGCGCAAGTTATTATTGAAATGCTTCCAATGAATACCGTAAATGAACAGTGATCGTGAAACTTTGAAATACCGCATCTAAATCGGGCACCTATTAGGAATTTAACAAGATAGATTGTTTATATGGAAAATAATCAGGATAAGATAAATAAACCTGTAAAAGATACAGGAAATAATGAAAAACATGATTCAATATGGCATCAGATCAAGGAATTGATTTCTACTATCTTTTGGGGTGGTCTTATTATTCTTGTTATACGCATTTTACTATTCGAGCCCTGCAATATCCCATCTGGTTCAATGATCCCGACCCTTCTGGTTGGGGATTATATTTTTGTTAGTAAATACAGTTATGGGTATTCTCGCTATTCCTTACCTTTCTATCATCCGGATCTTAAAGGCAGGCTATGGTATAAAGCTCCGAAAAGAGGAGATGTAGCTGTTTTCAGAAGTACTAAGCCTCCCTACGATTACTACGTAAAAAGAATTATCGGTTTGCCGGGAGACACTGTTCAGGTAAAAAATAGTGTTTTATACGTAAATGGCAAGGCCGTTGAACGTCAATTTAGAGGAGAATATCACTATAAAGAGAATTCTTCTGTTCCTGTTGAAGTGGATCATCGATTTACTGAATTCCTACCAGCCAATAGTAAAATTGTTAAACACGATATTCTGCAAAAAGATTTTGATGAATATGAACAATCTCCCTATTTATGGAATGGGGAATTAAACGTAAATAATACTGTTATCTACAAGGTGCCTCAGGGACATTTTTTCGCTATGGGTGATAATCGTGAACATAGTGCGGACAGTCGATTCACAGATCCTAATTCGCCAGATTATCTTGGATATGTCCCAATTGATCACTTAATCGGGAAAGTGCAGTTTATTTTTTATTCTTATGATAGTCAGCATCCAGTTTGGCAATTTTGGTATTGGCCAGTTGAAATACGTTGGGATAGATTGTTTAAAGCGGTAAAATGACAAAAATAACTATTAACTCCCTGAATTCTTCTGAAAAAGAACTTGAAAATAAACTGGGATATGAATTTGTAAAAAAGTCATTGTTCCGAAAGGCTTTAACCCATCGTTCCGCAGTGTATGAACAAAAATATGCACATAAAAAAAGGAAAAGAGCCCGGTCAAATGAACGGTTGGAGTTTATTGGTGACCGTGTTTTAGGATTGGTGATGGCGGAATGGTTATTGGAACGTTTTCCGGATGAGCAGGAAGGTGATCTTGGACCTCGTCATGCCAATCTTGTGTCCAAAACAGTTTTGGCAAAAATAGCATCAAAACTTGAAATTCATAACAGTATTCATGTTGCATTACATGAAGAAAAAGCCGGGGTCAATTATACCGAAAGTGTTCTGGCTGATGCTGTAGAGGCTATTTTGGGGGCGATGTATCTTGATGGAGGACTTGAACCTGTCAGAAAATTCGTCCGTAAATTATGGGTTGATATTATGAAAGCGCAGGCGCTGCCTCCCAAAGATTCAAAAACAGCATTGCAAGAATGGCTGTTGACAAGAGGATTGCCTTTACCAGTATATGAATTGGTTTCCCAAGAGGGTCCGTCCCATACGCCTGTATTTATTATAAACGTCAAGGCACAAAATATGGAGGGACAAGGTAAAGGGGGAAGCAAAAGAAGTGCACAGAGTGCGGCAGCCAAGGATTTGCTGGGCAAACTAAATAAGGTTAATAAAATCAAGAGACAGGGTAATAAGTGATGCGTTGCGGTTTTGTTGCATTAATAGGCGCGCCAAATGCTGGTAAATCAACTTTGTTAAATCAAATGGTAGGGGCGAAATTGTCAATTGTCAGCCCCAAGGCACAAACAACAAGAATGAGGATATTGGGAATTGTTATGTATCAGCAATCTCAAATTCTTTTGGTCGATACACCAGGTATATTTAAGCCTAAAAGACGTCTGGACGAATTGATGGTTTCAAATGCCTGGACCGGTGCGGTGGATTCAGATATAACTCTTTTTATTCTGGATGCACATAATGGATTAAATGAAGAGATTAACCTTATAATTCAAAAATTGAAGGAAACTAGCCGCCGTATTTGGTTGGTATTAAATAAAATTGATAAAATTATCCCCCAGAAACTGTTACCTCTTGCAGATCAGGTTAATAGTTTACTTTCAATAGAACGTAGTTTTATGGTGAGTGCGAAAAAGGGGAATGGTGTAAATGATTTAATGGAAGCACTGGCAAAAGAGGTTCCTGAAGGGCCATGGCTATATCCAGATGATGATTTGACCAATTTGCCAGACCGGTTGCTTGCTGCCGAGTTGGTGCGTGAACAAATTTTTATGAAGACTCATGAAGAAATTCCTTATGCAATAACCGTTGAAACAGAAAGTTTCAAAGAAAAATCTGATCATTCAATACGGGTTGATTTGGTAATATATGTCTCTAAACCCAATCACAAAGCGATTATAATTGGGCATCAAGGACAAAAAATACGAATGATCGGTGAACGGGCCCGAAAAGAACTTTCTCGTTTATTGGAACGGCCATGTCACGTTTTTTTAACAGTTAAGGAAAGAAAGAATTGGGATAGTGAAAATAATCGATTAAAAGCCATAGGGCTTGATCTTTCATAGGGTAAGCATTGTTTGTTAATCAATTAAAATTTATTTTCATTCTTTCAAAATTTTAATGGCTGATATAATATCTTTAACCACTTAAAAAAACTTTATTTACAATGTGAATTTATAATGGTTTCTTCAGAAAAAATTGTTCCTAAACGAGTTTTATTGAAAATTTCAGGTGAGGCTTTACTGGGTGAAGGTAGTTATGGTATCGATCCAAAAATTGCAAACGCTATTGTAAGCGATATCGCCAATGTTGTTAAGTCTGGTGTGGAAGTTTGTTTGGTAATCGGTGGTGGCAATATTTTTCGTGGCATGACTGCAGCCTCCAAGGGAATAGATCGTGTTCATGGTGATTATGCTGGAATGCTGGCTACAGTGATTAACGCAATTGTTTTGCATAATGTTTTGGAACAGCATCATATTGAAAGCTGTATCATGTCGGCGATTGATATTCCTCAGATTGCAGAAAATTATGTAAGAAACAAGGCCATTTCACATATAAAACAGGGACGGGTGGTTATTTTTGCGGCGGGTACGGGAAATCCCTATTTTACTACGGATACAGCTGCAGCGTTGCGAGCCATTGAGATGGGATGTGATATTATGCTGAAAGGTACACAGGTTGACGGTGTCTATGATAGCGACCCCAAGAACAATCCTGATGCCAAAAGATATGATACAATCACCTATTCTGAGGCTCTCATCAAGGAATTAAATATCATGGATGCGACGGCTTTCAGTCTGGCTCAGGATAATAAGTTGCCAATGATAGTGTTTAATGTACACAAAGAGGGCAATTTTGAAAATGTGTTATTGGGGAATGGTGTTTGTACCAGAGTGGTTGCTTCTTCTTCAAATCATAAGTAAAAGATAAATTAAATAATCTTAATAATTTTAAAAGGTGTTGATGTGGTTGATGATATTAATAGTTTAAAGCAGGATCTGACACGACGTATGCAGAGTGCTATTGAATCTTTTAAGCATGATCTGGCAGGGTTGCGTTCGGGACGTGCAACTCCGGCCTTGCTGGAGCCTATTCGCGTTGATGCTTATGGAAGCATTACACCAATTACTCAGGTCGCTTCCATTACAGCGCCAGAATCACGAATGTTATCTGTTCAAGTATGGGACAAGACGCTAGCATCCGCTGTAGACAAGGCGATAAGGGAAAGTGGGTTGGGATTGAATCCTATTCCTGACGGGCAATTAATTAGAGTGCCTATTCCACAGTTAACCGAAGAGCGACGTAATGAAATGGTTAAGGCTGCAAGCCGGTATGCTGAAAATGCAAAAATTGCGGTGAGGGGTGTTCGTCGTGATGGAATGGACAAAACCAAAGCTGCTGAAAAAAAAGGTGAAATCAGCCAAGATGATGTAAAAGATTGGTCTGATGAAATTCAGAAAATAACAGATCAGTATGTCAATAAAATTGATGAGGTTTTTGCTGAAAAAGAACGTGACATTAAACAGGTATAGATCATAAACATCAGGTTGATAATTAATGGTTTTACCTACTGTTCATGATAATGTCAAAATATCATCAACAATGGATGATTGTGAAATACCCCAACATGTTGCGATCATTATGGATGGCAACAGTCGTTGGGCGGCTGCAAGAGGATTGCCGAGAATTGCCGGACATCGTGCAGGTGCACAGGCGGTCAAACGCAGTATAGAATTTGCTATTGAAAAAAAGATAAGATGGTTGACTCTTTATGCGTTTTCTTCTGAAAATTGGCAAAGAACACCAGAGGAAGTATCAGATTTAACCGGCCTCTTGAAATTTTACCTTAAAAGCGAAGTTAAAAAGCTTCATAAGCAGAATATTCGTATTCGTATAATCGGTGATATTACACGTTTTGACCAAAATCTTCAAAACGATTTGCATGCAGTGGAATATTTGACAAAGAATAATGATGCGCTTGTCCTGACTTTGGCTCTTTCCTATGGAGGGAGAGGAGAGGTTATTCAGGCAGTTAAAAGAATTTGTCAGGATCGGGTTGACAAGTTGCTTGATTCACGGGACATAACGGAAGATTTATTTGCATCATATCTTTTTACGGCAGATATACCAGATCCAGATCTTATTTTACGAACAAGTGGTGAAAGCAGATTATCGAATTTTCTTTTATGGCAGGCCGCTTATGCTGAATTAATTTTCATTGATACGCTTTGGCCAGATTTTGACAAAGAGGATTTTGATAGGGTTATAGATATTTATATTCGTCGGGAACGACGTTTTGGTGCCAGACCGGGATTAGAAGATAGTGAATAATAATCAGCAAGCTTCCTGGCAGGATTTGCCTGTACGAATTGTTTCTGCAGTGATTATTGTTCCTGCTGCTTTGATTTGTATTGTATGGGGTGAATGGTATTACATCGGTATGATTTCCATTATAAGTATCGTAATGGTATATGAATGGGAAAATCTTTTTAAAATTAGTTATAAAAATTTTAAGGGGTGCCTGTTTTTATTTTGGCCCGTTATAGCCTATTGCGCCGCCCTTGAAGGGATGTGGACACAATCGCTTTATATCATATTGGGATTTGCCTTTATCTTTGGACCACAATTATGGTTGGGATCAGTGATTATCGGTGGCGCTGGTTTATCTTTATTATGGCTACGATTTATGACAGGCTTTCAAACCTGGATGATCATCTGGATTGTTTCGGTTGTTATTGCAAGTGACAGTTGTGCCTATCTTGTTGGAAAGCTTGTTGGTGGACCCAAACTCATTCCTTCTGTCTCTCCTGGCAAAACCTGGTCGGGGGCTATAGGCGGATTGATTGGTGCCGGGTGCATCGGCGCCTGTATCATTGGATATTTGAATCAAGGAATAGGACATTCCTATCTTATCGGATGTGTTTTGAGTGTTCTTATCGGTATTATGGCGCAAATTGGTGATTTGCTTGAAAGTAAACTTAAACGTATTTTAGGTGTTAAAGATTCAGGCAAAATCATTCCGGGACATGGAGGGGTTCTGGATCGTTGCGATGCTTTGTTGACAGTATCAATTTTGGTCGCTCTTCTTACTTTCTTCCTGCCATCTGAAATAGAGGGTGTCAAATGGAATGGTGGATCGCTAGCTAATAATCAATTAATATTTAATATAAAACCTAATATACCTTTATATTTGTTTAAATAATAAAGGGAGCATTCTGGTTTTGGACATGATGAGGATTTTCAGGAAATGAAGACGGTTTCAATATTGGGTTGTACAGGAAGTATTGGGTGTTCGACAGTTGATCTCTTGTTGCAAGATCCCCAGGCGTTCAAAACGGTTGCCTTGATTGGGGGCAAGAATTTTAAAAGACTTGCTGAACAGGCAATTAGGCTTAATGCTGAATATGCTGTTATTGCAGATGATCAATTTTTACCAGAATTGAAAGAATTGCTGAATTCTTTCCCTGTAAAGGTAATGGGAGGGCGTCAGGCTGTCTTGGAAGCGGCAGCTATTCCTGTTGATTGGACAATGGCGGCTATTACTGGTGCCATTGGCTTGGAACCAACTTTGGCCGCCGTTAAAAACGGTCGTTATGTTGCCTTGGCTAACAAAGAGGCCTTGGTTTCAGCTGGAGATGTGATGTTAAAGGCCGTGAAAAAGGCTGGCGCGACATTACTTCCTGTTGATTCCGAGCATAATGCTGTTTTTCAGTCAATGGCGGACAAACAATATAATGCAATTGAAAAAATCATTCTAACCGCCTCTGGTGGGCCATTTCGAAAATTTTCCCTTGAAGAGATGAAAAATGTTTCACTAGATCAGGCTTTAAAACATCCGACATGGACGATGGGTGCCAAGATTACCATTGATTCAGCAACAATGTTTAATAAAGGATTGGAAATTATTGAGGCGGCTAGGTTGTTTTCCGTAAGCGAGAATAAAATTGATGTTTTAATCCACCCCCAATCTATTGTACACAGTATGGTACAATATGAAGATGGAAGTATCTTGGCGCAACTTGGTTCTCCAGATATGAGAATTCCAATTGCTCATACTCTGGCGTGGCCGAAGAGAATGTATTCAAATGTTGAACGATTGAATCTTGCCAAGGCAGGAAAGTTGGATTTTGAAGCACCTGACGAAACAAGATTTCCAGCTTTAAGATTGGCGCGTGAATCCTTGAAAGCTGGTAAATGTGCGCCAACCATTCTATCAGCAGCCAATGAAGTGGCAGTTGATGCATTTCTTCATGAAAAAATTCGTTTTCTCCATATAGCGGTTCTAGTTGAAACCGTCATGCAAAAACTTGGTGCACCGACGGCGAATTCACTAGAAGATGTGTTGCATTGGGATATGGAAGCTCGTCGTTGCGCAAAAGAGTGGCTGAACAATTACAATAACTAATCTAAGAAATATAGGGTAAGACTGGATGCATGCGTTTATAGTAACAATTATCTCTTTCATATTTGTATTAGGAGTGCTTGTATTCATTCATGAACTTGGTCATTATTTGGCTGCACGTTGGCGTGGGGTTCATGTCGACGTATTTTCAATTGGTTTTGGCAAACCGCTATATAAATGGCGTGATAAGGTTGGAACCGAATGGCGATTATGTCCTATTCCGTTGGGTGGTTACGTAAAACCGCATGGATTTGAAGATCCGGAAGATGCCACGGATGAACAAAAAGCAAATTGGATTCCTGGGAAGACATTTCATGCAAAACCTGTAATGGATCGTTCAATCGTTATTTTTGCAGGACCTTTTTTTAATTTTGTTTTAGCCGTGATCCTGTTTGCCGGTGTATTCGCAATTTCAGGTAAACCTTTTATTAAACCAGTGGTGGAAAATATTGTTCCCAATAGTGCTGCCAGCCAAGCTGGTATGAAGCCCAATGATATTATTATTCAAATTGACAGATATAAAAATCCTGATGCTCAATCCCTGGCTTTATTTGCGAAAAAGCATCCGGGAATGATGACAACGGTGATTGTGAAGAGAGAAGGTAAGGAAGTTTCATTGCCGATCACAATTAGTTCAAAATTAATTGACCATAAATCAGTAGGGCAGTTGGGGATTGTCATGGGCAGAATTTTTGTTGAAAAACATCGATTGTCAATCGAAGATTCTGTCGTATATGCATTCCGAGAAACATGGAATATAACCGCTGACACTGTTATTGGACTGGGGCAGATGGTTACCAGACAACGTTCCTTGAGTGAACTGGGCGGACCAATAAAAATAGCCCAGATTTCTGGTCAAGTTGCTGAAAAAGGTTTTGATCAATTAATCTTAATGATGGCAGTCTTATCCATTAATTTAGGCCTTATAAATTTGTTTCCGATTCCAATGTTGGATGGAGGACGGTTATTATTTTATGTTATTGAAGCTGTATATCGTAAACCTGTGCATAAAAAAATTCAGGCATGGGCATTTCAAATCGGTTTCGGATTGATTTTGTTGCTTTTTTTATTTTCAACATATAACGATATATCACAATTAGGTTTGATAAGCTGGTTTACAAGCCACAGTAAATAAATTCTATTCAATTTCTGTAATCAAAAACTTGTAAAAAGGATTAAAAATCGTTACCCCTTTAGTTTAAGAAATAAAATTTGATTTAATTGTTGTATTTCTTGTGATATTGAATTGAATGGATTTGTTTTGGTAATAAAGGGTGGCTGATTTGTCCGGTAAACGTTCGGCGTTGTTTGCTTCTGTATGCATATTTCCTTTTATGTGCGTATCGTTACATGCTCAAACAACAAGTAAAACTTCCTATGCATCTCATCATAAAAAAGCGGATTATCGTCGAAGTTCTATAAAAAAATCCCGTAATAAAAAGCGTTCTGTTGATAATCAAATAACGAAACAGGGCGGCATTATCCAATCAATTGAAGTATATGGAAATGATCGAGTTGAAACCCCGACAGTTCTTTCTTATATGCTGGCTCAACCAGGTGATCCATTTAATAAGGATTTATTGGATCGTTCTTTAAAAACACTTTATGCCACAGGTTTATTCAAAGATATAAGCCTGCATCGTTCCGGCAGTACGTTACAAATCAAGGTTATAGAGAATCCGATTATCAATCGTGTAGCTTATGAGGGTAATTCCAAACTCAAGGATACAGATATTCAAAAATACACTTCCTTGAGGGCGCGTTCTGTTTATTCCCCTTCACTGATTGCTTCTGATCGTCAGCGTATCCTAGCCATGTATGGTGCAAAAGGACGTTATTCAGTAACTGTTACGCCACAAATTATCAACCTGTCTCATAATCGTATTGATGTTGTTTTTAGAATTGATGAGGGTCCTAAAACTTTAATTAAAAAACTTACTTTTGTTGGTAACCATGCATTCAGTGAGGCACGTTTAAGTCAGGTAACCTCTTCAAAAGAAGCTGCGTGGTATCGATTCTTTTCCTCTTCCGATCAGTATAATCCGGAACGTGTCCGTTATGATGCGGAATTGATTCGAAGATTTTATTTACGTAACGGTTATGTCGATTTCAAAATGATCAATGCTACGGGTGAATTATCATCTGACCATAAATCTTTTTACATCACCTATACAATGGAAGAGGGGCCTCAATATCGTCTGGGTAAGGTTGATGCCCGTTCAAATGTTGAAAATGTGACAGCTGAAAAAGTTCAACGGATGATTCCAATACGTAAAGGGCAAATCTATGATGGCAAGGAAATTGATGACTTAGCTAAAGATATTCAGGAGACATTGCAGTCACAGGGGCATCCTTTTGCCGTGGTAAGACCTGAAATTGCGCGTAACCCGGAAAAAAAGATTGTTGATCTGCTTTTTGATGTTATGGAAGGGCCGAGGGTTTATGTTGAGAGAATAGACATTAACGGTAATACGGTGACTCAGGATAAGGTTATCCGTCGTGAGTTGCCTATAGCTGAAAATGATCCTTTTACTGATACAACCGAAAAATATATAAAGCAATCAGTTGAGGATTTGGGATATTTCAAAACTGTCAAAGTAGAAAAAAGTAAAGGTTCCGCTCCTGATAAACGAATGGTTTCTGTAAATGTTCAGGAAAAACCAACAGGTGAATTCTCACTAGGGGGAGGATATTCCACGGATTCCGGTGTGTTGGGAAATATAGGGTTAAGGCAGCGTAATTTCCTTGGAACAGGGGTTGATGCGGGAATTAACGGTACGATGGCCTATTATGCTCGACAAGCTGATTTTTCGATAACAGATCCATATTTTCTGGGTAAAAATATGGTTGCGGGAATTGATATATTCTATCTTGAAAATAATTATCAGACTTATCAGAACTATGCCGAAAACAGGTATGGCGCAACTTTCCGTATCGGATACGCGTTTAATAACGTTCTGTCACAGCAATGGACATATTCGATTATGGAAAGAAGGGTTCATGATATTTGGAGCCACTCATCTTTCTATATTCTTGATCAAAAAGGCTATTCATTCTTGTCGCAAATTGGTACGACGATTACTTATGACACGAGAGATTCGAGAATGAATCCTCACAGTGGAACCTTGGTTCGCCTGGGTGGAGATTTTGCTGGTGTCGGTGGTGACACGAAATATGTTCGCGGTAAAATTGATGCTGCCCAGTATTTCCCCCTGGATGATTTTACCGGTAATCGTGATTGGACATTGAGTATCAGTGGTGGTGCAGGGTATATAAGCGATATTTCAGGACATAATCATAGAAGCGTTATTGATAACTTTTATCTTGGTGGTAACAATTTGCGTGGTTTCTATGATGGTGGAGTTGGACCAAGAACCCATCCAATCAGTCATGTGGTTGAGGGTAAATCCCATGGTGAAGAAGATTTCCTGGGAGGTCGTTTCATGTACACGGCTTCAGCACAAATTAATTTTCCCATGCCCGCTTCACGTGATCTGGGTTTAATGGGTCGTTATTTTGTGGATATGGGTGCTTTGGGAGGAATGCGTGTCAAACGCCGTTATACCAATAAAGCGACTGATGGAGATCGTTATACACCGATTTGGGGAAATTCAATGACACCGCGTGTAAGTACTGGTGCTGGTATCTCATGGAAAAGTCCTTTCGGTATGTTGAATGTTGATGTTGGTATACCTATTGTCAAACAGAGACGTGACCGGGTACAACTATTAAGGTTTGGTTTTGGACAACAGTTTTAAGGATTTATAATGGCAAAAAATTTAAAGCTTTTTTTGGCAGTGACAGGGTTAATGATTATTCCTTCATTTTCTGGATTTAATAATTCTGTCCATGCCGCAGACGAGAATAATGGATGGTTCATTCCTAAAGGGAGCCAGACAAAACCTGTTATCAATACGTCAAAAACAGTAAAGCATTCCACTGCTAATGTTAGTAAAGCTGTACCGGTTGCTTCTGTTCCTGACACGGATGATTCCGATGAAACCGATATGCAGAATCAAAATCAGCCTGTTTTGCCATTACCACCAATTCCGACACCAGCCCCTATTGCAAAATCCAATCCACCACCACAGGCTGTAATTGGGGTAATCAGTGTTCCGGATGTTATGCGTCAATCAACCGCTTATCTTGAAGCCTCAAAATTATTGGAAGCTCGTAGGGACAATTTGCAACAGGATGTTCAAAAAGAACAAAAAGTTTGGCGTTCGGAACAGCAGCAAATTCAGGCAAAAGCTAGAACAATGACTTCTGAACAAATTCAATCGCGTGCACGTCAGTTACAGGCACGTGTTTTAAAGGCACAAAAGGATTTTCGCAATCGAAGCAGAATTATTCAAGAGGCGGCACAAGTTTCTTTTGGACAGATTGAACGTGAATTGATTCAGATTATTCAGAATGTGGCTTCCAGTCATAATATGAATTTGGTACTACATCGTGAACAAGTCGCATTAAGCGTTAATGAGCTTGATATTACAAATGATGTTTTAAAAGAGCTTAATAAAAATCTACCATCTGTTTTTGTGCCTGCGGCAAATGTCGATCCTGAAGAATTGGCAAAAAGTGGAACAATGCCAACAACAGCGAATCCTGAACCTCAAAAATCTCAGACCAAAGCGGTTGAACCAAAGAAAACAACCAAATAATTAATAAAATCAGGTGTTATTATAAAGTGAATCTGAATACGATTAATAATTGTCCTGGTGATTCTCGTTTTTTTAAAAAGTCTGCGCCTATTGCCTTGGAACAGATTATTGGGACTTCTGAAGCCAAATTTGTTCCAGCATACAATGGTCGAGATAAATCTTTTGATTTAATGGGAATTGCACCTTTGCAATCAGCCACGCAAAATGAGGTTAGTTTTCTTGATAATAAACGATATATTGACTTGCTATCTCAAACAAAAGCCGGATTAATAATTGTTTCACCTGCTTTTGCAGATAAAATACCCCATCATTCTCATGCATTGGTAACAAAAAACCCGTATTTGGAATGGGCGAGAATAGCATCTTTGTTTTATCCTAAAAGTTCGGTTCAAGCCGGTATTCATTCTTCTGCCTGTATTGACTCAACTGCCCAGATTGATGATGAAGTTGAAATCCAGGAATTTGTAGTGATAAAGGCAAACGTGAAAATTGGAAAGGGTTCAATTATTGGGTCACATACTGTCATTGAACAGGGTGTGGAAATTGGTGAAAACTGTCGAATTGGAAGTCATGTTTCTTTGAGCTGTGCAATTTTGGGGAATAGAATTACATTATATCCAGGAGTTAGGATAGGACAGGATGGATTTGGTTTTGCCATTAGTGAACATGGTTTTTTAAGTGTGCCTCAAATTGGTAAAGTTATCCTGAAAGACGATGTTGAAATTGGTTCTAACTCAACAATTGATCGGGGATCGGTAAGAGATACGGTTATTGGTGAGGGATCGAGAATAGATAATCTAGTTCAAATCGGACATAATGTCCAAATGGGAAAATGCTGCATTGTGGTAGCCCAGGCTGGAATATCCGGCTCGACCCGATTGGAGGATTTCGTTACAATTGCTGCACAGGCAGGTTTGATTGGACATATCCATATTGGGGAACATGCCCGAATAGGTGCACAATGTGGAGTAATGTCGGATATTGATGCTAAATCTGATGTAATTGGTAGTCCGGCAATGCCTTTTCGAGAGTTTTTCAGAAATGTTGCTTTTTTAAGGCGTCTTGTTAAGTCGTCTTCAAAAGAAAAAGAATGAACATTCTTGTTTTGCAATAATAATTAATTTTTTCGTTCTTATAATGGTTTGAAAACGTGAATAAAAATCTAGAAAATTCTACAGTTCAATCAGATACAATAAATAGTGAAATCGATATATCTGTTATTGATATCGAGGGAATAATGAAGGCTATTCCACATCGATATCCATTTTTGCTTATTGATCGTGTAGTCGATGTAAAATTGGGAAGCTCTGCAACAGGGATTAAGAATGTTACGGTAAATGATCAGTTTTTTATTGGGCATTTTCCGGGACATCCTGTTATGCCTGGTGTTTTAATAATTGAAGCTATGGCTCAGACAGCAGCGGTTTTGGTCGTAAAAACACTTGGAAGTGAATTCGAAGGTAAACTCGTATATTTTATGACTGTGGATAGCGCGAAATTCAGAAAGCCGGTTGTTCCAGGGGATCAATTGCATATTCATGTGGAAAAAGAACGTAACCGTGCAAATGTCTGGAAATTTCGCGGTATAGCAAAAGTTAATGGAGTTTCAGTGGCTGAGGCAATTTTCAGTGCCATGATTGTTGGCTAAAAATTCATTTATGGAAATATTTAAAATATAAACTTAATTTTATCATAATTATAAGTATTGAGTTGTTTTAAAGTTTTTTAAGGGGATGGAGGAAACTCTGACAAAAAATATACAAAAAAATCGTTCCTCTCGTGATTGTTATATCCATCCATCGGCAATTGTGTCTGAAAAAGCTAAGTTGGGACAGGGAATACATATTGGTCCATGGTGTATTGTTGGTGATGATGTTGTTGTTGAAGATGGTGCAAAACTTATAGCAAATGTCATTGTCGAGGGAAAAACTGTTTTGGGTAAAGATTCAGTCTATTATCCATTCTCTACAATTGGTCTGGCCCCGCAAGATTTGAAATATAAAGGTGAGTTGACAAGCTGTATCATTGGTGCCCGTACCATTGTTCGGGAACAAGTGACAATTCATCGCGGAACAGCTATCGGAAATGGGGTGACCCGCGTAGGTTCCGATTGTCTGATAATGGTTAACTCTCATATTGCACATGATTGCTATTTAGGAGATAGAGTGATCATTGTGAACAATGTTGTCCTAGGGGGGCATGTTCACATAGATGATGATGCCCGAATTATGGGATGTGCAGCTATTCATCAATTCGTAAGAATTGGTAGAGGGGCCTTGGTAGGGGGTGTAACAGGAGTTGAATCTGATGTCATACCCTACGGTAGTGTAATAGGTAATCGGGCCCGTTTGGTGGGAATGCATTGGATTTGGCTGAAACGAAATGGGGTTAAAAATCAGGAGTTGCATGCTTTAAGAGGCGTTTATCGAATTCTTTTCCCGAAAGAAAATGAACAAGAAATGGTTTTTGATGAACGGTTGAAATTAGTGCACGAAAAATATGGACATATTGAGCGTGTAAAGGAAATACTGGATTTTATTCAGAATCCGAGCCGACGTGGATTGGTTAAAGTTGGACGCATGATTTCCTCTTCTGAAAATGATGATTAAATATTAGATGGATAAAAACCGACAACAGCCTGTTTTAGGTATCTTGGCAGGAGGAGGACCTTTGCCAGGAAAGGTTGCAGAAGCTGCAAAGAAAAAAGGATATTCTATTTTTATTGTGGCTTTTAAGGATTTTGCAGAACCTCATATTGTCAGCTCTTGGCCACATGAATATGTAAGATTAGCCGCTGCAGGACATATTCTAAATATTTTACGCCAGAATAATTGTAAAGAACTTGTCTTGATTGGACCAGTGAAACGACCATCGTTTTTTGATCTTCGTCCAGACCCGGAAGGGGTAAGAATATTAGGAAAAATAGGTAAGGCCCTTTTTGCTGGAGATGATGGATTGCTTGCCTCCCTTGTTCGTGTGCTAAATGAGGAAGGGTTTACGGTACGAGGAGCTCATGAATTTTTACAGCCTGTATATGAGGGAATTTTAGGAGATGTTATTCCAGATAAATTGGCTTTACAGGATATTGCTAAAGGAATTAAAATTAATAAAGTTATAGGAGAGCTTGATATTGGACAGGCTTGTATTGTTCAAAATGAATTGGTTATTGCTGTAGAAGCCATGGAAGGAACTGATGCCATGTTAAAACGGGCGAAAGACTGTCAGCAACCAGGTTTGGGCGGCATTTTGATCAAACAGGTCAAACCGAATCAGGAACGAAAAGCCGATATGCCAACCATTGGTCCAAAAACGGTATATAATGCCCATTATTCCGGATTAAGAGGTATCGCCTTCGAGGCAGAGGGAACGTTATTAATCCACAAAGACGAAATGGTTGCAATTGCAAATCAAAAAGGCCTGTTTCTGTTAAGCTATAATCCTGTGACATTTGAACAAAAATATTTGCGTAAGGAAAATTGAATGTCAATGTTTTTACATACAATGCTTCGGGTTTTCGATCTTGACAAGTCCATTTCATTTTATAAAACACTGGGGCTTCATGAAGTGCGTCGTAAGGATGTGCCAGAGGGTAAGTATACATTGGTTTATATGGCCTATCAAGGTAATGACAAAGGTGGGGCAGAACTCGAACTGACCTATAATTGGGGAAGTGAAACGCCCTATAATGTGGGAACAGGATTTGGTCATCTTGCTTTTGGTGTTGATGATGTTACCCAATTGGTTGAGAAAATTAGACAATCGGGTGGCAAAATTACTCGTGAACCAGGACCCGTTAAATTTGGGAAAACATTCATAGCTTTTGTGGAGGATCCAGACGGTTACAAAATTGAACTCATTCAAAATAATTAGAATAAATTATCAATCTTTTTTGTGGAATTTAGATAATCAGAAGTTTTTTCAATAGAACTGGCGATTGATTCTGCTGATTGAATAATTTTTTTATCAGCAGACTTATTGAGGATGATGCGATCGGCCTGTAATAAGGCTGGTGATAACAAGCCCTTAACATCATGTCTTAAAAGTGAAAGTTGTCGATAATGATTGTTTTTAACTTTATATATTTGCGATTGAAACAAGAAATTCATTAGAAAAAGAGTTGCACAAAAAATCAGGCAACCAGATAGCAAAATCAGCTTTATATCTAAATTGTATTTATAGAGTAACATTAAAATTAAATAAACCAAAACGCCTTCAAGCAAATAGACAACATAATTTAATAAATTTTTGCATAAATGGAATTGATTTTTATGAAATGTCATTTTCAAGCATTATATATATTGAGTAATTCTCTTAAAATATCATAAAAAACATTTTATGGCTATTGAGTTTGATTGACGATTTCCCATAATCAGATTATAAACAGCTTTTTAAGAGTTATTATTCTGTTGACCTTTGATGGCTTATTCTGGAATAAATACAATTTGCAATATTTTTAAGGAGAAATTTCGTGAAGCGTACCTATCAACCTTCCAAAATTGTTCGTAAACATCGCCACGGTTTTCGTGCACGTATGGCTACTGTTGGCGGTCGCAAGGTTATTTCAAGTCGTAGGGCCAAAGGTCGTAAACGTCTTTCTGCGTAAGATCTGCTTTGTCAGAACGACTTTTTAGAAAGATAAGGTTACAAAGGGTTCAGTCAATTCAATCAGATTTTAAGCTTTTACACTTGAAAAAAAGAGTGCACTTTTTGAAAGTGGCTGCTCAAGGGCAAAAAATCCCTACATCCAGTTTGGTATTACAATTCTTGAACAGGCATGATAATCAACCGGGAAGGGTAGGGTTTACCGTGACAAAAAAGGTAGGAAACGCGGTTGTACGAAACCGTATAAAACGCCGATTGCGAGCCGTGATTTATCAAGCTGGAAAAGAAATATGTCTATGTGGGGTTGATTTGGTTCTAATAGGACGTAACAAAACTTTTTCAAAACCTTATCCCCATATCGTCCACGATTTTTACCATGCTTTAAAGAAGGCTGGCATGAAATTTGATGCGTAAATGAAAAAATTGCTTATTCATTCAATTGATTTTTATCGGTTGTGTATAAGCCCATTTTTGGGACATAATTGTCGTTTTAATCCAAGTTGTAGTGAATATATGAAGATAGCTATAGAACAACATGGTGTTGTAAAGGGCATTTTATTTGGTGGATGGCGCATTTTGCGATGTAACCCTTGGAATGCGGGTGGAAATGACCCTGTTCCTCCAAAAAAAACAAGTTATTAGTTTTCTAAAACAAAGAATGATTGGCTGGCTTTGAATGGATAATAAGCGCTTTTTTCTGGCGACTTTACTTTCTGTTTTAATTCTTTTTGCATTTGAATATTTTACGCCTCAAACGTCTTCAGTGCATGAAAATGAAAAACAGGTGACTCAACAAACTGGAACCGGACAGTCCCAGTCCAATAT
This sequence comes from Commensalibacter sp. B14384M2, assembly GCF_016101865.1. NCBI lineage: Bacteria > Pseudomonadati > Pseudomonadota > Alphaproteobacteria > Acetobacterales > Acetobacteraceae > Commensalibacter > Commensalibacter sp. B14384M2. The sequence goes on from NZ_JACFPS010000001.1 coordinate 600,834, forward strand.
TCCTCATGAAATTAAAACAATAGCAAAAGTGACTGGTCCTGAAGTGAGAATTCCTTTTGAGGCAAACGCTGTAAAAGGATCAATCAATCTTCGGGGTGCTGTTTTCGATGATTTGGTTTTAAAAAACTATCATGAAACGGTTAAAGCTGATTCACCATTGGTTAGAGTCCTTGACAAGGCAGATAGTAAAGAACCCAATTATATTGAAACAGGTTGGTTTAATACGGATAATACGTCTGTTAAATTTCCTGATTCAACTTCTGTATGGAAGGCGGATGAAGAAAAATTAACTCCTGGCCATCCTTTAACCCTGACTTGGGATAATGGTGCAGGAATTGAATTCCAGAAAATTATTTCACTTGATAAGGAATATCTTTTTCATATTGAGCAAAAGGTTAAAAATAAATCAAGTCAACCTGTTCATTTTGTTTTTTATGGACGTGTTAATCGTGGATATGCACCAAAAGAGGTTGGTGGATATTTAATGCATGAAGGGCCATTAGGAATTATAAATGATCGTCTGGAACAAAATTCCTATAAATATCTGCGGGAAAATTCCAAAGGGGAACATCATATTGCCTGGAGTCAGAACAGTAAAGGGGGCTGGGCGGGTATAACCGATAAATACTGGTTAAATGCCATTGTTCCACAACAGGACAAGAATGTAACAGTTCATTATGGATTTGTTCCAGAAGATCATGCGAATAATTCAGGAGATTCAGAAAATCAAAAAGGGACATACCAGGTTGGTTTCACTTCACAACAGCCAATTTCTGTAGGACCTGGTGAGGTTGTCGTAACGGATGGAAATGTATTTTCTGGCGCGAAAGAACTTCACCTTCTTAACCGCTATGAAAAAGAATATCATATTCCCAATTTCTGGAAATCTGTTGATTTCGGGTGGTTTTCATTTCTTACCTATCCAATTTTTATCGTTCTGGATTGGTTAAATGGTTTATGGGGTAATTTCGGTCTTGCTTTATTAACATTTACCTTGATTGTAAAACTTGTTTTTTATCCTTTGGCTTCAAAACAATTTCATTCGATGGGCAAGATGAAAGAATTGCAGCCAAAAATGAAAGAAATTCGTGAACGCTATAAAGGCGACCAGACACAGATGAATCAGCAGATGATGCTATTGTACAAGGAGCAGGGGGTAAATCCTGCCAGTGGTTGTTTGCCGATGTTAATTCAGATTCCGATTTTCTGGTGTTTGTATAAGGATTTGTACGTCACAATTGAAATGCGCCATGCGCCGTTTTTTGGATGGATTCATGATTTGTCAGCCCCGGATCCAACGAATATACTGAATTTATTTGGTCTTATTCCTTTTGATCCTTCTGTTATTTCACCTTTGTTGCATGTCGGTATCTGGCCTTTGTTATTTGGGACAACAATGTTCTTGCAGCAAAAATTGAATCCTGCCGTAATTGATCCTGTCCAGAAGAAAATGTTTCAATTGATGCCAGCTATTTTTACGGTTGTACTGGCTACGCAACCTGTTGGATTGGTAATTTATTATAGTTGGAACAACCTGTTAACAGCAATTCAGCAGCTTGTTATTCAAAAACATATGGCAATCAAGGAAAAACAAGCCATTTCTAAATCAAAAAAAGGATAGGTAGCCATGTTTTCAAAAAATGGCATATCCACTCATCAAAATAATGAAAATGCCCAGTTTATTGAAGCTGGGCGGCTTCTTTTTTCTCGAGAAGCAAAATTTTTCTTTGGTGCACAACGGTTAAATCAGCTTGAACCCTCCTTATTACCGGAAGTTGCTTTTGCCGGACGTTCAAATGTAGGTAAATCGAGCTTGATTAATGCGTTAACAGGGCAAAAAACGCTGGCAAGAGCTTCTTCAGAGCCAGGAAGAACTCAACAATTGAATTTTTTCAATATTGGTGGTTGTTTGGTCTTTGTTGATATGCCAGGCTATGGCTATGCCAAGGCCTCTCAATCCGTTAAAAAAGATTGGCAAAAGATGATGTTTTCCTTTTTAAGGGGAAGACCAACGCTTTTAAGGGTTATGCTTTTGCTTGACGCTCGTATAGAGCTAAAAGAAAGTGATCATCAGATTATGAATTTATTGGATAGAGCGGCTGTTACATTTCAGATTGTAATGACAAAATGTGATGGTTTGAGCTCGGTTCAATTTTCACAAAAAGAACAAGAGATAAAGGACTTGATTGCAAAACATACTGCTGCCTATCCTTATATACGTTTTACAAGCAGTCAAAAAAATATAGGTATTCAAGAACTTCGGGCTGATTTGGCTCAGCTTATCTAAGAGAATCATCAGGATTTAACTATTATGGGTAATCATCAATCGTTAGAGTCAGTTAAGGAAGCTGCCAAAGAGGCGCATGAACAAGCCAAGACGCTTGCAAGAGCCCTGCCATATTTAAGACGCTATACGGGTGATACGATTGTTATCAAATATGGTGGTCATGCCATGGTTGACAATCACTTGTCAAACGATTTCGGTCATGATATTGCGCTTTTGAAACAGGTTGGAATCAATCCAATAATTGTTCATGGGGGAGGTCCCCAAATAAATCAAATGCTGAAGCGGATGGAAATTGAATCGAATTTCATTGATGGTTTGCGTATTACGAGTGAGGCTATAATTGATGTGATTGAAATGGTTCTGGCCGGGACAGTCAACAAGCAGGTTGCGACCCTCATTAATCAGGCTGGCGCTTTGGCAGTGGGTATATCAGGTAAGGACGGCGGCTTAATTGAGGCGCACAAGCTTGTTAAACATGTCTGGGATGAAACTCTCAAATGTGAGAAAACAATTGACCTGGGACTGGTTGGTGAACCTGTTCATATTGATCCTAGGGTTTTATATGCTTTATCTGGTTCTGGACTAATTCCTGTTGTTGCACCTATTGGAACCGATAAACAGGGGCAAACCTATAATATTAATGCCGATATTGCCGCAGGGTCAATTGCCGGGGCAGTCAGGGCATCAAGATTATTTATGTTAACTGATGTACCGGGTGTCTTGGATAAAGATGGAAATCTTATTTCTGAATTAACGGAAGAAGAAGCCAAGGAAGCAATAGCATCAGGAATTATAACAGGTGGAATGATTCCAAAGATTGAAACATGTCTAGAGGCAGTTAAAGCTGGCGCCCAAGCTGCAGTAATTATGGATGGACGAGTACCACATGCCTGTTTACTGGAATTATTTACTGAGGGTGGATCAGGGACCTTAATTCGTTCTGGTAAAGTATTATAATATAAATTATTTTATTATTTGATAAGGGAAAAAATTTATGACAGATATAGATGCCTTGCAAAATGAAATTGATAAATTATGGGAAAATCGGGCCCAATTATCGCCCACAACACAGGGAGTTGCAAGGGAAACGGTCGATCAAGTATTAAATTTTCTTGATATTGGCAAGTTACGGGTTGCAACACAAGCCGATCAAAAATGGACAATACATGAATGGATTAAAAAGGCGGTACTCTTGTCTTTTCGTCTTTACGATAATCATGCGATGAAAAGTGAAATTGGTATTGCCGCTTATGATAAAGTTTCATTAAAATTCAACAACTGGGGGGATGCCGATTTTGCCAAAGCCGGTTTTCGTGCTGTTCCAGGATCAATTGTACGTCGTTCAGCCTATATTGCTTCAAATGTTGTTTTGATGCCAAGTTTTGTCAATGTGGGTGCATATGTGGATAGTGGAACCATGATTGACACTTGGGTAACGGTTGGGAGCTGTGCACAAATCGGTAAAAACTGTCATATCAGTGGTGGTGTGGGTATTGGTGGAGTATTGGAACCCCTACAGGCTGCTCCAGTCATTATTGAAGATGATTGTTTTATCGGGGCCCGCTGTGAAGTGGCAGAGGGAGTTATTGTTGAAAAAGGCAGTGTTCTTTCAATGGGTGTATTTTTAGGTGCGTCAACGAAAGTAATTGATCGTAATACCGGAGAAGTGTTCATGGGACGGGTACCAGCTTATTCAGTTGTTGTTCCCGGAACCCTTCCGCCTAAAAAAGCGGTAAGTGAAGACGGCAATACTTTACCTGGATTGGCTTGCGCGGTTATTATCAAACGTGTAGATGAAAGGACACGCTCAAAAACTTCAATCAATGAGCTGTTAAGAAGTTAAATACTGAAAAAGATTGGTTCCATTTAATATGCACGATCCCGTAAAGCTATTGCAAGATCTGATTCGTTGTCCGTCAGTTACACCACAAGATCTTGGAGCGCAGGATATTTTAAAAACAAGACTGAAAAAAATTGGTTTTGAAATATATGATTTGCCTTATGGTGAAAGTAATGACAACGTTTTGAATTTTTTTGCGCGTTACGGGACAGGAAAGCCACATTTATGTTTTGCTGGTCATACAGATGTTGTTCCTGCGGGAAATAATGATTGGCAACATAATCCTTTTCAAGGCGTTATTGAAGATAATATCATTTACGGACGTGGTGCCTGTGATATGAAAGGTGGCATTGCTGCATTTGTAACAGCGGTTGAAAATTTCCTATCTCTTCAAGCTAATTTTACTGGGTCATTAAGTTTTTTGATTACAGGAGATGAAGAAGGGCCCGGTGTTAATGGTACTGTTAAAGTACTTGAGTGGATGAAGGAAAAAAAACATATTCCTGATTTTTGTCTGGTGGGTGAACCAACATCAGCACAGGAGTTGGGCGATGTAATTAAAATTGGGCGTCGGGGTAGTTTGAATGCGGTTATTACTGTTGAAGGTATCCAAGGGCATGTCGCCTATCCTCATCTTGCAGATAATCCAATTCATAAATTGATAGAAATATTATCCTCTTTAACAACATTATCTTTAGACAAGGGGAATAAATGGTTTCAGCCTTCATCTGTTCAAGTGACATCTATTGATGTAGGGAATAAAACGACAAATTTAATTCCTGCCACTGCGACGGCGCGGTTAAATATTCGTTTTAATCATTTACATAATGGGAATTCTTTAATAGGCTGGATTGAAACTCAAGCCAGACGTGTTGCAGAACATTGTAAAATAGATATAGTTGTATCTGGTGAGGCATTTTTGACAGAACCAGGAAATGAAGTGCAGGCAATTCGTTTGGCAATTGAAGAAATATCATCTGTTAAACCACGTCTGGATACAGGGGGGGGAACCTCCGATGCTCGGTTTATTTCAAATTATTGTAATGTTGCTGAATTTGGTCTTGTCGGGCAGACTATGCATAAAGTGAATGAAGCTGTACCCATTGAAGATTTAAAAAAATTAAGTTCAATTTACACACAGTTTTTGAAAAATTATTTCCTATGACACTTAATTCAAATAATCAAAAGAAATCTTCTGATTCAAAGCTCAAAGATATTTTCAAGGGGATGCTTGCTCTGGGTGGTGGTAAGGAAGAAGGGATAAATTTGTTTCCCTCTTCAACAGATGGAGTGTTAAGTGCTCTGGCACCATGGATAGCATTATTGGTGGTCATTGATGGTTTTAATATATTAAGTGTTGTTCAGGCAAAAAAAGCATATTTATTTATTTTTACCATATCATTATTTTTATATAAATTATGTACAGTATTACTTATACCGATTTTGATTCATTCTTTTTCCGTCCTTTGGCATAAGGAAAGATTTTGGAAAAGAACAGTTTCAAGTTATTGTTGGTGTCAATGGATGCCAATTTTAGATTTGATTATAGGTATGATGATTGTATCGTTACCTGGTTTTACGCCATCAATTATATTGGGCTTTATGGCGGTTTTAATGATTTTATATCTGGCTTACATGATCTGGATATCATGGATGACAATTAAAGTGGGATTACAGATTAACAATAAACAATCTCTAATCGTTGTTATCAGTTTGTTTTTTTCTGAAGTAATATTGTTGTTTGTTTTGTCAATTTGTAACAGTGATACACTGGTCAGACTATCACATGAATTGTCAGCTGTTCACTGAAAAGGGTCATCCGGATAGGTTATTTCCTTGAGGAATAAACCTGTTGCAGGAGCTTTGATTCCTGCCAATTTTCTATCTCTACCCTGTAAAATTGCATAGGCCTGTTTTATTGGCCAATATCCGTCTCCAATCATTTTAAGGGTTCCTACCATATTACGTACTTGATGATGTAAAAATGAACGGGCCTGTGTTTCAAAATAAATTTTATCATCAATTTGATAAACGTTAAATTTGTCTAAAATACGGATTGGTGATTTTGCCTGACATGCAGTAGCTCTGAATGATGTAAAATCATGGCTTCCCAATAAGGTTTGAGCAGCTTCGTTCATAGCATCAACATTTAATTTCTTTCGTACATGCCATACATGATTAATATCCAAAGCAGGACGGCTCTGACGGTTGAGAATGACATAAATATATTTTCGTTTTATTGCAGAAAAACGTGCATTCCATTCTGCATCAACCAGCCCTGATTGCAAGATTGTAACGGCATGAGGTTTCATATAGTAATTTAAGCCATCGCGAATTTTTTTGGCTGTTAAGGGTATATGTGCCGGAAAATCAAGATGGGCCACTTGTCCCAAGGCATGAACACCGGCATCTGTCCGACCGGCGGTAATGCTGGCTATTTTAAATTGACCGTTGCATAGTTTGCAGGCAGCCTCTTCTAATATTTGCTGAACAGAAAGGCCGTTATCCTGCCGTTGCCATCCAACAAGACCTGTACCATCATATTCGATTTTGACGGCCCATCTCTGTATGGTAAAATTCATTAGACAAGTTTTGTATTCAATTTGAGATGATAACCTTTGAGAAATTCATTGATTGGCATTTTTTTCTTTCCAGTCAATTGTAATTCCAGAATTTTAAGAACCTGATTTTCACCACATGCCACATAAAAATCAGGATGTATAATTGTTCCAGATTCTGCCATGCTTGATTGAGAGCTGAGCTCAGCTTTAAGAATCTTAAGTAATTTTCCTTCTAGAAAGCAGAATGTCCCAGGCCAGGGTGTCAAGGCACGAATTTGTCGATCAATAGATTCAGCTGATTGATTCCAATCAATTTTGCCATCCTCTTTTGTCAATTGCCTAGCGTAGGTTGCGAGCCCTGATAATTGTGGAACTGGTTTTGAATTTGGATTTTCTGTCAATTCTGAAAGGGTTTCAAGTATGAGTTCACCCCCTAATTGCGCAAGTTGATCGTGAAGAATTTGAGTTGTCGTTTTTTTTGTAATTGGTATAGACTTTTCAATATAAACGGCTCCTGTGTCAAGACCTTTGTCCATCTGCATTATGCTGACACCTGATTTTTGATCACCTGACCAGATTGCCGTCTGAATGGGCGAGGCTCCTCGCCAGCGTGGAAGAAGACTTGCATGGATATTGATACAGCCTAATTTAGGTAGTGTAAGTATTTCCTCAGGTAGAATAAGTCCGTAAGCTGCAACTATAGCTATATCAGGATTAAAAGAGGCGAACTGTTCAAATTCTCTTGGCTGGTTTTTTAATTTGATTGGTGAAAAGACGGGAATATGCAATTGCTCGGCAATATTTTGCACGGCACAGGGGGTCATTTTCCTCCCCCTGCCAGCAGGGCGGGGAGGTTGACAATATACGGCAACAATTTCATGTCCGGCTTGATAAAGTGCCTGTAAAGCGGGAACAGCAAAATCCGGTGTTCCCATGAAGACAATACGCATCCTAGCTTCTCGTATATATAATTAGCGGTGTCTTTTTTGCTCTTTGATAATTTTACGCATAATAATGTTACGTTTAAGGCTTGAAATATGATCCACAAACAATATTCCATCAAGATGATCTGTTTCATGTTGAATACAACGTGCAAGCAATCCATCAGCCTCCATTTCTTGGCGACTTCCATTAATATCCATATAGCTGATTTTAATTTTTTCAGGGCGAATTACATCGGAATATTGATCTGGAAAAGACAGGCAACCTTCTTTATAACTTTCCAATTCTTCTGATTTCTCAATAATTTCAGGATTTAAAATGACAATTTTTTCTGACTGATTATTCTGCATGAGATCAATAACGAAAAATCTCAGCCCAATTCCAACCTGAGGAGCAGCCAAACCGATACCACCTGCCTTGTACATGGTTTCAAACATCATGGGTAAAAGTTCTTTTACGTCTTTCAAATCCTCTTTTACAACGATTTTGGTTTTTTTACGTAAAAAAGGGTTGGTTGCAAGTAAAACAGGTCTTGTTTCAATATCGTCATTCATTTTCTAAATTTGTGCCATAGTTTAAATTATTCTATCATTGTCTATATAAAGATTTAATATATTAATACAATATTTTGTTATGGTGCGAAATCTAATTTTAAAAGATATAATACTTGTAGTCCTTGGCGATTATTCCATATAATAAAATAGACAGGTGCCATTTTGGGCCTAGTTATATGTCTCGCTTCAATATATTAAAGGAGGGGGCTTTCATGTCAGGAAGGCTTTTTACATCGCCTATGTTCCTGGGCTTTGATCATTTGGAACAGATTTTAGAACGAGCGGCAAAATCGACTTCTGATGGTTATCCGCCCTATAATATAGAACAAATTGGATCTTCCAGTTTACGGATTACCTTGGCTGTAGCTGGTTTCATGATGGAAGATTTGCAAATAACGCAGGAAGATAATCAGCTGGTCATTCGTGGCAGGCAGCTTGAAGATAATGAAGAGCGTGTATTTCTTTACCGAGGAATTGCGGCAAGGCAATTTCAAAGAGCTTTTATTTTGGCTGAGGGTATCAAGGTTGAACGAGCATGGCTGGATAATGGTTTGCTTCATATTGATATTATCCGGCCCAAACCGGAGACAAGAATCCGCCATATTGAAATAGTACAAAATTCCAATGCAAGGCGTAAATCATATAATAAAGTTATGTCACAGAAAGTTGGCACATCAGATGCCTATCGCTCTGGTGCGATACGAAGTTTGCAACTTACAGAAAAAGAATGATATTATATTGAAAGATGCAGGATTATCTTGCCATCTGTTTTTAAAGGAGGTCTTGATCAATTATGAAGGATTTCGACATCAAGGAAAAATCTAAATTAATTGCGACCAAAGAAGGTAGTGACGTTGTTGATGTTCGTCATTTAACAGACAATCAGCTAAAAGCCTTGGGTGTGTCCCAATTGGCTTACGTAAAGGAAATCACGATCAATGGTGAACAGGCATTTGCCATTCATGCGGCTGATGGGACACCTATGGCAGTGACGGACAATGCCAAGACAGCATATGCTGCGATCTTGCAGCAGGAAATGATGCCTATCATGGTTCATTAATTGATAATAACAAGATAATATTTAGTATAAAAAACAGGGATTTATCCCTGTTTTTTTGTTCAAGATATCATTCCTGAATCCAGTAGAATTATCCTATCTTCATTTTGCTTATATATGACATTGATACGGTTATTATCCAGATTTTTAAACATCAATACCGGTCTTTCAGATAAATCTAGAACCATGATGGCATCTTGAAGCGATAATGTATCTATATGAGTCGTTTTTTTATCAATGATTTTTACATCTTTTTGAAACTCCACCGATGTTTCCAAGGGGATATCATTATCAATAATATATTGGTTACCTTCGAATAATTCATGGGCAGAAGGGGCATGATCTCTTTTTGTAATCAACCGTCCCTTATATTTTTTCAGTCTGTTATGTAAATGTTCAAGGGCAATATTAAAAGATTCTTGTACATTATCTGCATTTCCCTCTCCACGTAATGAAAGGGATCGAGAAGCATGGATATGTATCTGACAATGATAATCGGATGGGGATTTGTTAAATGTTACTGAACAATCAACGATATTTTTAAAATATTTTTGCGTGATTTCTTGAAGATTTTGATTAATCTTGTTTCTAAACCAATCAGGAATATCAATTTTATTACCAAAGATGGAAATATCCATTACGGTTCTCCCTTAGTTATATTCCTTACTATTCTAGTATCTAATTTTTCAAAATTAAAGCTTTATCAACGCGTGGGTGGTAATTGTTCTATCATTTTGGTTAACGGTAAGATCTATAGTTAACTTTTAACCGTTAAGGTGAATTATAATGTGAATTTTTCCCCCAAATAAACTCTACGTACATCTTCATGAGCGACCACTTCTTCAGGACGTCCTTCCATAAGAAGCTGGCCACTGTTCATGATATATGCCCTATCAATAATTTCCAGGGTTTCTCTTACATTATGATCCGTAATTAACACACCAATTTCACGATCTTTGAGATGGGAAACAAGATCACGAATTTCTCCGACAGCAATTGGATCAATTCCAGCTAAGGGCTCATCCAGAAGAATGTAATTCGGATCGCTGGCAAGCGCTCGGGCGATTTCCAAACGGCGTCTTTCTCCACCAGATAGGGAAAGGGAGGGGGAATGTCGTAAATGTGAAATTCCGAATTCCGCCAATAATCCATCAAGCGTTTCATGTCTTTTATCGGCATTGGATTCAACAACTTCCAGAACTGCCATAATATTTTGTTCTACATTCAACCCCCTAAATATACTTGCCTCTTGAGGCAGATAACCAATGCCAAGTCTTGCTCGCCGATACATTGGCAATTTGGTAATATCTGTGTTATCAAGGCGAATTGATCCTGTATCTGGCTGAACTAACCCAACAATCATATAAAAACTTGTAGTCTTGCCAGCACCATTTGGGCCCAAAAGACCGACAGCTTCTCCTCGATGAACGCGTAATGACACGTTTTTGACAACCTGTCGTTTTTTATAGGTTTTTCCTATGTTGTCTGCAAATAGCCCTTCATTATCAGGTAAATTTTTGGTTGATGATGTATTATTGGAAGCAGATTCGGTTTCAGGCATGGAATTTGAAACTCACTTATAAAAATTAAAAACTATTTTTTATCGCTTGGTTGATTATTTTGATTTGCTTGGTTTGGAACGACCAGTCCCTGGACTCTTTGACCAGGCATTTCTGTCATGTGAGCAATACCGGTATGCATGTTGATAATGGCAGCATGACCATTTAGCTGGTTTTGGCCTCTTGTGATATGAACATTGCCCACGATGCGGGCGATTCCTGTATTGGGAACATAAACACCGCGGTCTCCACGAACAGTTTCAGATTGGGTTCGCACGACGACGTTACCAAATGCGTTGACTTTTTCCAACTTTCCGGATTTGGTAAGGTCATCAGATTTCTTACTGTCAGTCACGTTATTTTTTTGTTCAGGTTTTTTTTGATCATCAGGGCTGCTATAGCCAACCAGTACATCCGCATTGATTTGTCGACCATCCTTGATATTAATTACGGTTGCATCACCCCGACCAACTGACATTCTGGTTTGGGAGTGATATTCCATGGCATCTTTTGCGGTCATGACATTTTGAGGGGTGGTTAATTTCATATGTTTACCCGTTAAAACCAGGGTTGCCTGATCAATATCATAAACTGCTTTATCTCCCCAGGCCTGATCGGTATTCGTATAAATATGAACATGACCATAAGCGTACAGACGATATATTTCATTTGAACCTGAATCGCTTTGAGTTATATCACCGCTTTTTTGTTGAGAATTGGGGTTTTGGGAGGACTTTGATTCTGTATCGCCAGCTTTTTTTCGATAATAGGCGATAAGTCTGTCTGCTGTGACCGTTACATTTTCACGAACTGCCTTGGCTTGAGTATAGGCGGTCACTTTTTTGGCGTTTTGATCCCAGTCAAATCCTCCAAGAGCTGTAACCGTAATCTGTCCACCATGTGATAGATCAATACTTTGAGCATGGACAGTATGGATGTTGAAAAAGCCATAAAAGATACTAGAAATGGCGAAAGGTAATAAATTGCGTTTATTCATCAATTTTATTCCGATGATTTAGCTTGAGTAAGATTGGAGGAATTATTTTTTTTATCATCATTCAAGACCAATCGGCCTGGTCCTTTAAATTGGGCAATCCCGGTATGCAAGTCAAGGAAATAGGTTTGGGCATCCAAGATGCCAAATGGTCCTTCAGCATGAATCCAGTTGTTGCCAGTCACAACAGAGGACTTTAAAGCAACGTCTGCCATATCGCTATACATGAAAACACCATCATTTCGGTATAAAACAACATGTTTAATCAATTCTAAATCCTGCTCATGCTGTGTATAATTTCCCTTGTCTGCCGTGACCATCATCCAAACATTGTCCTGCAATAAAATATCAGCTTTTGGATTGCCTAGATGGATAAGATTGCTATTGTTAGATTTCTGAACAACTTTTTCAGATGTTATGGTATAGGGTCGATTATGTGTATCCAAGCCATGAAAAGTAGCGTCAATCATGGTTCCACTTTCAATCTTGATACGGGAAAGCTGTTTCATCACTTCCTTGTTGGTATGCAAAGCCCGATCAATCTCCGGCCAGACAGCAATGGAACTTAACAAAACAAGGGCTGTAATTGGTAGGCCCCATTTAACCCACTTCATAATGGTGTTCCGACGTTCCATTTCCGCGGGTTTAGGAATATGCCGTCTTTCAATGATATTTTGTGATCTATGACTTAAATATTTTTCCTTGTCCTGAAAATCGGTTCTTTCAATTTTGTTTTTTGAACTAGATTCTTCATTTGGTTGACTGTTTGTTGACATATTCATGCAATGCCCGCTCGTAAAAGGTCATGAATGTGCAAAACCCCTATTGGATGATTTCTGGAATCCACGACAAATAAACAGGTAATGGGATGATTATCATTATTCATGAGTTTCAGCGCTTCAGCAGCCAGCATATCGGATTTAATGGTAAGAGGCGAGGGATTCATGATTTCTTGAGTTGTCAATTTTCTTATATCCTTGTTGAATGCTCGCCTTAGATCGCCATCTGTTATCAGCCCGATCAGCCTCCCATTTTCAGAAATAATACCAATGCAACCCAGGGCTTTTTGAGTCATTTCCATGATTGCATCGGTGATAGGCATCCTTGAATGCCCCAAGGGGATATCCTTGTCTGTGTGCATTAAATCTTCAACAATCTTAAGTCTGCTGCCCAATCTACCACCAGGATGATAAATACCGAAATCTGATGCGGTGAAGTGCCTCATTTTCAATAATGTTATTGCCAGGGCATCTCCTATTGCCAGTTGCATTAACGTGCTGGTCGTTGGTGCCAAACCCAGTGGGCATGCCTCCCTTGAATGGGGAAGTGAGAGAATTATGCTGGAATTTTTTGCCAAGGTCGATTGTGGATTGGTTGTTATGCTAATCAATGGGATGCTGAATCGTTTTGCATGAATAATTATATTGAATAATTCCTGGGTTTCACCAGAAGCGGATACAGCCAGAATGATGTCATCTTTTTGAATCATTCCCAGATCTCCATGGGAAGCCTCAGAAGGATGAACAAAGAGAGATGGTGTACCAGTGGAGGCCAGTGTTGATTGAATTTTTTTTGCAATATGCCCAGATTTGCCAATTCCGGTTAATACCACCCGACCATTAATTTCAGATATGAGATTGGCGGTTTCCAGGAAAGATTGAGTAAGTTCGGTTTTGTCTCGAAGTGCATTAATCAAATCCAGGATGCCATTAGATTCTATAGATAGAGCTTCAAGAGCTGTATCAATCTCTGATGAGGCAATTTTGGTCATTTCAATGCACTTGATTAAATTTAATTATTATTAAAACAGATATAATAATATATATAGAGTTTCAAAATGAAATGAAACTGTTAAATTCTTAACCGCGATGATCGAATATATCAGGATCTAGATATCCGAGCTGATCCAGGGTGGCTCTTGTTGGTAAAAATGAAAAACAGGATTCTGCAATTTCCAAACGGTTTTCCCTGATTAATAAAACTTTCAAGATTTCCCACAATTGATGAAGATAAAGAACATCTGCAGCTGCATAGGTCAATTGTTCAATGTTCAGGGTTGGTGAACCCCAATCTGAAGTTTGTTGCTGTTTACTTAATTCAATATCAAGTAATTCTCTGCATAGAACAGCCAGTCCGTGTTTATCCGTAAAAGTTCTGACCAATTTAGCTGCAATTTTTGTACAAATTACGGATTTCATACTTATTTGAAAGGTTTTTTGTAATATCCCGACATCAAATCGGGCAAAGTGCATTAATTTTGCAATGGAGAGATCAGTAAGTAATTTTTTTAGATTGGGGCAGGAATTGAACCCTTTACCACCAAGCCGTTCGGGTACAAACTGGACAATATGAACCTGTCCATCCCCTTTGCTTAACTGAATCAAACAAAGCCGGTCTCGATCATGATTTAATCCCATGGTCTCAGTGTCAATTGCGACTATTTTTCCAAGATCTAGTCCGGAAGGTATGTCATGCTGGTAAAGATGAATATGATCGGGAATTTGTTTATTGTTGTTTTTCATAACTTGTCCAAGTGTTTATTAAATTTTAGCAAGAAAAATGAATTTACTTATAATTTCACATTTCCAAGATCACATAAAATTTGCCAATGTTTTGAACTGATTGGCATTACTGACAATCTGGATTGTTTAATAAGTGCTATATCTTCCAGTTCAGGAATGGATTTGATTTTTTTTAGGGTAATGGGTACAGGTACCGAACATATTGTCTCTACATCAACACAAAACCATTTATGTTCTGTATCGGTCGGATCGGGATAGGCCTCTTTATCAATTCTGACAATACCAACAATTTCCTTACCTTCATTGGAATGGTAGAAAAAAGCCAGATCATTTTTTTTCATTAATTGTAGATTTTTTTTTGCCTGATGATTTCTCACCCCTGTCCAGGGTTCGATTTTGTTTTTCAATTGTTCCTGCCATGAAAAAGCAGAAGGTTCCGATTTAATTAACCAATAATTTGTCATATTTATAAAACATTTATTTTTATACCTATTGTATTATTATCACATATTTTGAAAATTTGAATTAAAATTCAGTCAATCTCAAACGGATGAAATTTATTATAACTCTTTAAAAATATGTAAAAAATAATTTTACAATTTTTGTTGTCTATTTAATCATTTACAAACCATCATGATTTATTTGATTTCCGCCAGTTGCAATTGTATCTGTATACTGATAATGATTCTCAATATCTCATGTTATTAATTATCATTATCAGTATTTTATTGGATGGATTTTTAAATTGTCAGGAATAAAAAGGACGCTTCAACCTGTATCATTGGCAGTAATGGTCGGATTATTAGGGAATGCCGCTATCACCAAATCTGCAAATGCAGAAAAATCGAACAATGCTGTTGCAGCATCAGCAAATAAAGTAAATCAACAAATAACAAAAGATCAAACAACAGATAACCAGTCAACAACGAATGAGTATATTTTTGTTCGTGGAAAAAAGAATGATAATATTCTGACGCAGAATACAGGTGTCAGTTTGATGCCACAGGATATCATGCATACCCCTCAGAATATCAATCTTGTTCCGGCCAAAATTATGGAAGAGCAAAATGTCAAATCTCTTGATGAAGCATTAAAAAATGTACCGGGGGTAACCTCTTCCGTTGGGGAGGGACGTGGCGGCATGTCCGGAAATCAGTTTCTTATCCGCGGTTTTCAGGCCCAGAATGATATTTATGAAGATGGCCTGAGAGATTTCGGTGTCTATAGCCGTGACAGTTTCAATTATGAAAATGTTGTGGTTATTAAGGGTCCATCTTCATCTGTATTTGGGAATGGAACTACGGGTGGTGCCATTAATGTTGTAACAAAAAAACCAATTTTGAAAGATCAATATAAAGCTGAATTTACTGGTGGAAACGGTGATTATTACCGTGGCACTTTTGATTTGAACAAGCAGATTAATGATAATATTGCTGTTCGTATGGAAGGTATGGCCAACAGCAATAATGTTGTGGGAAGAGATAATTTATATTCCCATCGTTGGGGTCTGGCGCCATCCATAGCTTTTGGTCTGGGAACAGATTTAAGTTATGTTTTGCAATTTGTACATCAACAGGATGATCGCATTCCCGATTACGGTGTTCCTGTAATTACAAAACCTGGTCATACAATTGGTAGACCTGCGACTGAATATGGAATAAGAAGGGGAAATTGGTATGGTAACAAAATGGATAAGGACCAAACCCAGGATAACCAGGTTACGGGACGCTTAACCTATAACATCACTCCTGATATTGTTATCCATAACGATACTCGATATGGTAATTATCAACGTCAGTTTTCTGTTACACGACCTAAATGTACGCCAGCAGATTGTAGTGACCCATATTTTGATGGTCGTCCTCAGGACGCTATTATTCAAACGGCAGGTCCAAGTCCATATGAACAGAGCACTTGGTCGTTCCAAAACGTTTTATCAACAATTGCCAATTTCAATACAAGTTTTATCAAACATCAATTAACGGCTGGTGTTGACATTGCCTATGCTCATGAAAGCCGTCATTACGGGCAATTTTCCGCATCCCTGCCAAACAACAATCTTGTTCATCCAACGGATGCGATTGATTATCCAATACATATCATGCCTGGTGATCCCAACAGTAAAGTAGGGGATCCATCCCGTAGATATGGGCATTCCCGTGATGTTGGTGTTTTCTTGTATGACCAGATATGGTTCACCAAAGCCTGGTCAATTAAGGGTGGTTTCCGTTATGACAACTGGGAAGCGTTTTATAATACCCAAGGGGGCAAATCCTTTACAACGCACCGTATGTCGACGAACGATAATGTGTTCAATCCGACAGTAAGTTTGCTCTTCAATCCTGATGAAAATCAGGCCTACTATTTCACATGGTCATCCTCTACAACGCCATTGGGTATGTATTTGACGAATTCGTATGCACCGATGAAGGATGGTCAAAATGGAATGAAACCGGAAAAAAGCCATTTATATGAACTAGGTGGAAAATGGAGTCTTTTGAATCAGCGACTGGGACTGACAGCATCTTTGTTCCATCTTGAAAAAAGCAACCAGATGGTTAGTGATCCATTGTCAGGAGCGGTGACAAGTACGGGTGACAAAGGTTACAATCAGGGGATTGAATTGGGTATATCCGGTAATATCACGAATAATTGGAGCGTTTATGGTGCCTTTGCTGCATATCATAGCAAAGTTACAGGTTCTTTAACGCCTAATGTCAAGGGAAATCGTATGTTCTATGTTCCCTCTCATCAGGGAAATTTATGGACAACGTATAATATAATGCCCAATACACCATACAACCTGTTGATTGGTGGAGGTGTAACATGGCGTGGACCAGTTTATTTGAATAACAGAAACAATGCAAAAGTACCATCAAATGTAACGATTGATGCCATGCTTTCTCATAAATTCGACGATCATTGGAAAGTGTCGTTCAATATTTACAATCTGACCAACCGTTTGAACTATGACTCTTTATTCAGTAATCGTGTGACACCATCTAATGGTAGAGCATTCATGTTCAGTTTGAACATGTTAGAATAACTTTAAAATATAATCAGGTTAGTTTGATGATCATTCATATTCCTCAAGTTTTAAATAAAGAAGAGTTGGCTTACGTTCAGTCTGTTTATAGACGGGCGCCTTTTGTAGATGGTAAGGTAACAGCAGGTGAACAATCTGCCCAGGTCAAGCGTAATATACAAATTGACCAGAAATCATCCGAAAGTAAAGAATTGGGAGAAATTATATTGAAAGCTCTGGGACGTAATCCGATTTTCAATTCCGCAGTTGTTCCTTATCGGGTTTGCCCGCCTTTATTCAACCGTTATGATGAAGGCATGGAGTTTCCTGATCATGTTGATAATGCGTTACGTCCAATTCATGAAGCCAATATGCGTATCAGAACGGATGTATCCTCGACTTTGTTTTTAAATAATCCTGAGGAGTATGATGGTGGAGAGCTGATCATGCATGATCCAAGTGGTGCGCAATCAATCAAGCTCCCTGCTGGCGACATGATTGTTTACCCAACCTACAGCTTGCATTCTGTCAGCAAAATAACGCGTGGCAGTCGTTGGGCATCTTTTTTCTGGACCCAGTCAATGATTCGAGATTCTGACAAGAGGCGGGTTTTATTTGATCTGGATATGTCGATTATTAAGTTAAGAACCAGAATGGATGATAATGATCCTCAGATTTTAGAGTTGACAAATGTTTATCATAATTTGATGCGATTATGGTGTGAGCTATAGATTGAAATAATTTTTAAAAAAGCACTAAAAAAATAAAGTGCTTTTTTTGATTAAAACCTAATGAAATAAAAACATATTTATTAAATATATTTTTATTTATTGACCTTTATAAATAAAAGAAAACCAATCTGAATGCCATAATGACTGACTGTGCTTACATGTTCGGTATAATATAAATCAATTATCCGTTGGGTATAGTTTCATTATTCCATAAGGATTCAAATGTTTGTCGTGGTTTGATAACAAATAATCTTTTATCCTTGATCATCAATTGTAAAGCTTGGGGACGGGCATTATAAGAGGAACTCATGACGTGTCCATAGGCACCGGCATCCAGAATGGCAATTTCATCATTTTCCCTTAATTGGGGAAGTAACCGTTGGCGAGCAAAAATATCACTGGATTCGCATATTGGACCGTCAATATTCTGTTTTTCCAAGGGACGCTTATATATTTCAACCTGTATAGGTAAGATACCGTGCCACGCATCGTACATCGCTGGACGCAAAAGGTCGTTCATGGCAGCATCAAGAATAATGAAAGGGGCTGCCTCTGGCCCATTGTTTTTTCTTCTGATAACTTTGCTGATCAGGATACCTGCCGGACCAACCAGCCAGCGGCCAGGTTCAATGCAAATACGGATATTAAGGGAAGAGAAAATTTCTTGCATTAAATTAGCTAGAGCATATGGGTCGGACTCTTTTTCGTCATAGTAAGAAATGCCAAAACCACCTCCACAGTCTAGAACAGAGACCTCTAATCCTTCTTTACGTGCTTGTTTAACAAGTTTTCCCATTTTTAAAAAAGCTTTTTTATAGGGCTCTACAGATGAAATCTGACTACCAATATGGACATCAAATCCCAATGGGAGAATATTATTCAGTTGGCTTGCTTCTTTGTAAACCTGAAGAGCTTGCTCATAAGCGATACCAAATTTGTTTTCCGCCAAACCTGTAGTAATTTTATGATGCGTTCTGGCATCGACATCAGGATTTATTCTTAAACAAATTGCGGCTTTTTTTCCTGTATCTATTGCTATTTTAGAAATAAGATGAAGCTCTTCACGGCTCTCAACATTGATTTGGCCTATTTCTAATTGAATGGCGGCTTTTAATTCTTCCTCTGTTTTTCCCACTCCTGAAAAACAAATTTTTCGTGGGTTGATATTGACTTTTAGTGCTCTCTTTAATTCACCCAGACTGACAATGTCAACTCCCGCTCCTTCTTTTGCCAAAAGATCAAGTATGGCCAGATGATCATTTGCTTTCACAGCATAATGAATAGAAATGTCCATTTTGTTTTGCAGAAATGCTTTAGAAAGTTTTTGAAAACGTGATGTTAATATATCTGCATTGATTACCCATACAGGACTACCATAATGATCAGTAAGAGATTGAAGTGGAACTTTACCAAAACAGAGCCCCTTCTTTTCATCAATAATAAAGTCTGGATGCGTTTGTAAAAGGGTTTGATAATTTGTTTCAGGTTCGGTTTTAGAAGATGACATTAATCAAAAAGCCTTTAGTCGGAAAAAAATAATATTATACTGATTTTATAACAATCTATAAAAAACAGTAGGATAGAATAATATAATTATTCTTTATTAAGGAAAAAAGAAATAGCGATAAGGGATGGAAAATTGAATATTTTTATCAGGATATTTGCATGCACGATATTTATATCGATTTCAACCTTATCCTATTCCGTTCCCGCAAAAGATTTGCCAGGCATTAGCCAAAAAAACAATCATCGACAATTGGTAAATGCTGCAGAGAAACCTTGGCAGATTTTGGGACGTGTACAAACAGAGCTTGGTACGCATTGTACGGGATTTCTTGTCAGTTCAAGATTGGTGATAACTGCAGCTCATTGTTTATGGATTAGAAAAACCAATCATTTTGTCAACCCACATTCTGTTCATTTTCTTCTGGGATACCAGCGACAAACTTATCGATCAGCTTATAATGTCCTTAATATTATTAAATCAGAAAATTATAAGGGAGAGGGTTCGGAAAAAGCCACATTGGACAATATTCACCATGACTGGGCCTATCTTGTGCTTAATGATAAAAAAACAAATCAAGAGGATTTTTTCGGTTTTAATAAAGATCAACCTTATATCGGTATGAATATATATCTGGCTGGTTATGATCAGGACCGTCAAGAAGTCTTATATGCTGATCAAAAATGTCATGTAACCGATATATTAAAAAATAATGGGGGTAAAACCATTCTTGCGCATGACTGTCAAGCCACATATGGAAGTAGTGGTGCCCCTTTGTTTACAGTAAATAAAAATAAGGAATGGGTTATAACGGCCATTCAGATTGCCGCTTATTCAAATCGTCCCGGTGGCATGGCCGTGTTACTCACCACTCCACCCAGGGATTAATGGATTAGTCTTGAGGTGGATAGGCTCGGGGATAAATTACTTTTTCGGGGGGACCAACCGGTTTAGGAGATGCTTTTTTGCCACATCCAGACAGGGTGATTGTGAGGATTGCAAGACTACCAAGAGCGAAAAAAAGAGAAAAAAAACGTTTCATGATATATCCTTTAATTTATCGATCCATATTTTTGCAGATTTTCTTACATTTTTGGGAGCGGTGCCACCTTCACTGGTTCGAGAGGCAAGTGAGGACTGAACTCCTAAAACTGAATATATATCATTGTTAATCAAAGGTTCGATTTCCTGCATTTTTTGTAAAGGCACATTCTCAAGAGCAAGATTATGTGTTTCGGCATAGCTGACAATTTTTCCTGTTACATGATGAGCTGTTCTGAAGGGTAATTCTAATTCTTTAACCAGCCAGTCTGCGAGATCTGTGGCTGTAGAGAAACCGGACCCTGCCCAATAGGCCATATTGTCTTGATTGGCCTTTAAATCTGCAATCATTCCTGAACAAGCGGCTAAACACAGAATAATAGTTTCGGTTGCAGCAAAAACCTGTTCCTTGTCTTCTTGCATATCTTTAACATATGCGAGAGGAAGACCCTTCATAACGGTCAAAAGTCCTGTAAGCGCCCCTGAAATTCGTCCAACTTTGGCCCGAACCAGTTCGGCGGCATCTGGATTTCGTTTTTGTGGCATGATGGATGAACCTGTAGTATAGGCATCTGAAAGCTGGATAAAAGAAAAAGGAGGTGAACACCAAATTACAATTTCTTCCGCCATGCGTGAAAGATGAATCGATATGATGGAAAGAGCGGAAAGATATTCCAGGGCAAAATCACGATCAGAGACCGCGTCAAGTGAATTTGCCATGGGACGGTCAAATCCCAATAATTTAGAAGTCAATTGGCGGTCAATTGGGAATGAGGTGCCAGCTAAAGCCGCCGCACCCAAGGGATTTTCATTTAGTCGTCTGCGTGCATCTATCAATCGTCCCCGATCCCGATTCAACATTTCTGTATAAGCCAGTAAATGATGACCGAACGTTACCGGTTGGGCAGATTGCAAATGAGTGAAACCGGGCATAGCTGTTTCCGCATATTCCAGAGCTCGGGAAGCAAGGGTCAGCATCAGATGATTTATCATTGGAATTAATTCATCGATATTTTGTCTGATCCATAAACGAAAATCTGTCGCAACTTGGTCATTTCTTGAACGTGCTGTATGAAGCCTTTTTCCTGCCTCACCGATACGTTCTGCCAAACGGGCTTCGATATTCATATGAATATCCTCAAGGGCTCTGCTAAATTCGAATTGACCAGATTGAATTTCTCGCTCAATTTCCCTAAGGCCTTGATGAATACTGTTTTTATCCGTTTCGGAAATTATTTTCTGTTTGGCCAGCATTTCTGCATGAGCTATTGACCCTTGTATATCCTGTTTCCATAAGTTTTTATCAAAGCCGATAGAGGCATTTATTTGCTCCATAATGGCTGAAGGTCCAGAGGTGAAACGTCCTCCCCACTGTTTGTTGGCAGTTTTTTGATTCAAGAATTCAATCTCCTAATTTATTGGTATATATAATCTTAATAATCTTACGTAATTAATATTTAAACTGTATTAATAAAGAACTTATCCTATTCGAACATAAGGAATCAACATTTTGAGAATTGAGGATGTTTTCAATATGAAAATGCACAGTTTTATGAAAGAAAAACAAGATAATATAAAATCTGATTCACAATATTTAACTTTGTTATCCCAATGGATAAAATTTGAACAACATAATGAAAATTGGCAAGAAAATATTCTAACAAAACTTGGATCTTTTCCGCATCTTTTTACCTATGACAAAAATCAGTTAATTGAGGAATTTAATTTATCTGAAAAGGATATAGCGTTTATTTCCCTTATTTATGCAGCAAGTATACGTATTTTGAAATCAGAAATTTATAATAAAAACATTCTACAGTTTAAAAAATATTTAACCGATTATCTAATTGCTTTCTTATCAAGAGAAACGATTGAACATTTCTATATTATTCTTCTCGATAGGAATGCCCATATCATTTCAATCAGTCATCAAACTTCAGGAACCGTGAGTACCACATCCATCCATATCCGTGAAATAGCGAAATATGCTCTTAAATTCGATGTTGAATCCTTGATTCTGGTACATAATCATCCTAGTGGAATAGCGTTACCTTCGGAAGCGGATAAAAAGTTAACATATATATTAGTTGAAGCCTTGGAAGCAGTTAATATTGATATCGCCGATCATATAATAATCGGGAATGGTATCTATTTTTCTTTTGTGGAAAGTGGATTGCTTAATCCCCAGAACAAAGAAATGATAATGCCGCTTTAATTCCGAATTCTCCGGGTAAACCATTATATGGAAAATTTATATTGACATGTCCCATTTTTCGACCCGGTTTTGCTTCCTTTTTTCCGTATAAATGTCCTATCATTCGATCATTTTCTAAAATCTTTGGCCAATATTCCAGTGTTTGGGGGCCTATAAGATTTTTCATAATGGCATCCGAATGTCGAGCTATAGGCGGTAAGGGAAGATTTGCGACAGCACGAATATGCATTTCAAATTGGTCAAAGGGACAGGCATTCATTGTCCAATGTCCTGAATTGTGAGGACGGGGTGCTATTTCATTGACAAGAATATTATCCTGATCATCAATGAACATTTCAACTCCCAAGATACCAACAAGTTTGAGAGCCTGGGCTATCTTAACTGCGATTTCTTTGGCTTTATTTTGCAATGCTGAGGTAATTCGGGCTGGTGCGATGCTGAGGTCAAGAATTCCATTTTTATGTCGGTTTTCAGTAACATCGAATGTTTGTAATTCATCATGTTCATTCTGAACAACCATCACGCTAATTTCTTTATAAAAGTTTACTTTTTTTTCAGCAATTAGAGGATGGGGCTTCAAATTTTTAAAGGCTTTTTTGAATTCTTCGTCGGTACGGATAACGGCCTGACCTTTACCATCATATCCCAATCTAGTGGTTTTTAGGATAAAAGGAAGCCCCAGTTTTTCTGCCGCATTTATGCCATCTTCTAACTGAAAAATAGAAATCCATTGAGTGGTTGGAATATCATGTTGATTTAAAAAGTCTTTTTCAAGAAACCTGTCTTGGCTGATTTTTAAGACATTGCTGGAAGGATGAACAGGTCGTACGGTGGCAAGATATTCTATTCCTTCTATATTTATATTTTCAAATTCAAATGTTATGACATCAACCTGTTCAGCAAATTGTTTTAAAATTGATTGATCATGATAAGATCCAATCGTAATGCCAGAAGCCACTTGAGCGGCAGGGGCATCCATAATGTCAGATAAAATATGTGTTCTAAATCCAAGACGTGCCGCCGCTACAGCAGACATTCTGCCTAATTGTCCGCCTCCAACGATTCCTATGGTTGAATTAGGTAAGAGCATAAGTCCCTCTTATTAATAATGTATAATTAAAGTGGAGAAATAGCGACAGAATCTGTTTGTGCTTTGCGCCAGGAAACTAAGCGTTGAGCGATTGACTGATCAGCGATAGATAGGATAGATATTGCCAAAAGTGCCGCATTAATGGCCCCAGCTTTTCCGATGGCCAAGGTGCCAACCGGAATACCTGCAGGCATTTGCACAATTGATAACAAACTGTCCTTACCGTTTAGGGCATGGGTTTGCATTGGTACACCAAGAACAGGTAAATGTGTCCAGGCGGCAACCATACCGGGAAGATGTGCAGCGCCACCTGCGCCTGCAATAATAACCCTGATTCCCCGTTCAACAGCGGATATTGCATATTCTCTTAATCGATCGGGTGTACGATGAGCCGATACAATTTTTACTTCATGTGATATATCAAGTTTTTTTAATATATCAGCACTGTGACTCATAATATCCCAGTCCGACTGGCTGCCCATAATAACACCAACAGCAAGGGAGATATTTGATGAAGAGGGATGGGATAATGGCATAATTAATTTAGATCGTCGGATTGATTGTTTTTTTCAGAATAATTGGAAAATATATGATTGATATCTAGCTCTTCTTTCTTTGTTTTTGAAGATTCCTGATGTTCTGTTGTTTCTGAGGGATTAAGGGAAGAGGTATCCGTCTCATCCTTCTCAACACGTCTGTTCGCCTCGGCAACAGCACTGTTTAAATCCATTTGACTGCATAATCCCAGTATGATTGGATCACGTGGTTTAATATTAGCGGAATTCCAATGCTGTTTATCTCTTACCTTGGCAATTGTATCTTTAGTCGTCCCCAAAAGCTTGGCAATTTGCTGATCTAGCAATTGGGGATAGTTTCTTAACAGGAAGGCAATTGCATCAGGACGATCATTTCTCTTTGAAATGGGAGTATATCTTGCGCCTTTTGATCGCTTGACGATTTGCATGCGATTTGCTGATAGTTTTAGCTTTCGATCTGGATCAGCCTCACAGCGATTAATCTCTTCTTGGGTTAACTGTCCATTAGCAACAGGATCATAGCCAATGATACTTTGAGCTACCTCGCCATCGGCAATTGCCTGGACTTCCAAAGGATGCATGCCACAAAATTCTGCAATTTGATTAAAGGTTAAAGCAGTTTTTTCAATAAGCCATACTGCGGTAGCCTTAGGCATAAGAGGTAAGGTCATGACAATCCTGTATGATAAAAATAGAGTAGAATATTATTAAAAACTTAAAACTGTAAATTTTAAGTTAAAACAATATAGACTATTTTAAAAGTTGTAATGTAATTTAGTAATTTTATTTGATTGATGTAAGGGTGATGAAGTCACCCTTACATCAATAAGGTTAATAAAATAATCTAATTATTTAAACCTTTTTTTGTCCGATACCAGCAAAACGCTTGTTAAATTTCGCAACTTGACCCCGTGTATCATTGATACGCTGAACTCCGGTCCATGCAGGATGAGATTTAGGATCTACGTCAAGACGCAATGTATCGCCATTAGAGCCATAACAGGAACGGGTTTTGAATTCAGTACCGTCTGTCATGACGACTGTAATTTCGTGATAATCTGGATGGATATCGTTTTTCATGATTTTCTCTTAACAGATTGTAAAAAAAACTCCGTTAACAGACGGAGAAAGAAAATGTATTTATAGTCATTTTACTGCTCGAAATCAATCTCTTCTTTGTTATTTTTTACTGTTTGACATTTTTTTCTTATTTAAAATTCTTTTTTCAAATATAATTGATACGTAACTATTTTTTAGAGCAATTGAATGGAAATGAAAATGAGTAATGAAAATATGGCTAAAAAAAGTAGGAGCATTAAATGGATTCATGAATTTGAATCCTTTATCATGCGGGGTAATGTTGTTGATCTGGCTGTGGGTATTATCGTTGGTGCCGCTTTTACAAGTGTGGTTAAAAGTTTGGTGAATGATATTTTCAATCCCATCATTGGTTTGTTTCTAGGTGGTGTCGATTTCAGTAATTTATTTATCACCTTAAAGGGACCTCATGTTAAAACACTGGCCGAGGCACAAAGAATAGGTGCGGTAACTTTAAACTTTGGAGTTTTTCTCAACACGATTATTCAGTTTCTAATTATCGGATTTGTTGTTTTCCTGATTGTCAGAGGGTTGAATGATATCTATAATCGCATCAAGACGCAGCAAGAAGTTAAAGCCGCACAACCAACAAAACAGGAAGTTTTACTGCAGGAAATAAGAGATATTCTTGCAAACAGAAAACAATCATAGATCAATTTTTGATAAATTGATTACAAGTCTATGGGAACAAAGAAGTTTTAAATGTTTAAGCGATATGTTTTATTAGGATTAACCCTTTTTTTGTTTCCCTTGAGTGCCTGTCAATCACAAGAAAATTCATTAAAGTCATCTGAACGCGTAACCCCACATTCCATTGCCTACAATTACATATTTACTCATGGTATGTGTATTGGTTATCTAGGTAGCTTATCTTCTGTTTCATTGACTGATTTCCAGGATATTTTTTTAAAGGATCAAAATGCTAAACATTACGTTATGATGGCATTATCGAAACCGAATAAGCATAATTTGAAAAATGCAAAAAATTCTGTGGAAATACTGATACAGTCTTTGAATAAAAATAATATTCGTTAAAAATTGAGCAGTTCTTTTAAACTGCTCATGAAATAATTCTAGGATGATCTTTTGGTTTTTCTTCTCAAGCTTCCCTCTTCCATAAATAGAAGCAGGGGAGCGGCAATGAAGATGGAGGAAGAAGTTCCCACTATAATACCAAATAACATTATCCAGGCAAAACCAGAAAGAGATGCACCACCGAACAGAGCAAGAGGTAAGGCGGCTAAAAACACGGTAAACGAAGTGGCAAGGGTTCTGCTTAACGTTTCATTAATTGATAGGTCAAGCAATTCTTGAAATGGCATGGAATGATATTTTCTTAGATTTTCCCTTACTCGATCATATACGACAACTTTATCGTTTGTTGAATAACCTAGAATTGTCAAGATGGCAGCCACCATGACCAGATCGAATTCAAAATGTGTGATTACAAGAAATCCGATTGTTTTTGTTAAATCAAGAAGCAAGGTTATAATGGCGCTAAGTGCAAATTCCCATTCAAATCGAAACCAGATATAAATCATAATCATAAAAAGACTAATTCCAAGTGCCAAAAGCCCATTTCTGAATAATTCAGAGGAAACAGAGGCACCAACAGCATCGGCTCGTACAATTTTTGTACCAGTTTCATAATTTGTAACGGCTGATCTGACTTTGCTGATCAATATCTGGGTTGCATCGCCATTATTTTCTTTGGGTGCGTCAAGCCGGATCAGGACATTATTTTTCCCACCAAATTGTTGTAATCCAGCTGCTGTAATGTCGGCATCAGATAAAAATTTGCGCAATTTGCTAAAATCAGCAGGTTCAGGAGTTTGCGCTTCAACCACAATACCGCCACGGAAATCCAGTCCCAATGTCAAGCCGGGATGAAAGAAAAGAATAATTGATGCAATAGATAAAACCGCTGATGTTATCAGGCCGGCAAAGCGTCCACGCATAAAATGAATTTTTGTGCCATGTGGGACGAGATGTAATAAAGGACGACCAAGCATATTCTTTCTTTCAAATCGGAAGTTCTTTAGGGCGGGTGACAGCATACCAGCGAATTGTCAGCATCCAGGAGAGGCATAAGGTGGTGAAAAGGGTCGTAACAATACCAATGGTGATAGTCAATGCAAATCCCTTGACCGCACCCGTTCCAAATATGAATAACATGACGTGTGCAATGAAAGCGGTGACGTTACTGTCGATGATTGTATTGAGAGCACGATCAAATCCAGTTTGTAAAGCGTTAAGGGGCGTACGGCCATTACGTGTTTCTTCGCGAATGCGTTCATTGATAAGAATATTTGCGTCAACTGCCATTCCAAGGGTTAGAAGCATTCCCGCCATACCTGGCAAGGTTAGTGTCGCTTCGAAAAGAGATAAAATGGCACTCATCAATACGAGATTTGCAAATAAAGCGATGTTCGCATAGAGACCAAAACGACCATAAAATAGAAGCATAAAAATAATCACAAGGACAAAACCGCTTACCAGACTCAATCCTCCAGCCCTGATAGCATCAGCCCCCAGTGATGGACCAATTGAACGTTCTTCCATCACTTTTAGCGGAGCAGGCAAGGCACCTGCTCGTAAAAGTAAGGCAAGATCAGTGGCTTTTTGCGCATCAAATCCGCCTGTAATTTGACCATTCCCGCCTGTGATTGGAGTCCGAATGACAGGTGCCTCTATAACCTTATTATCCAATACTATAGCAAAACGTTTGTTGATATTGGCACGGGTAACATTTGCGAAAGATTGTGCGCCTGCATTGTCAAAACTGAAATTTACTGCATATTCGCCACTTTGCTGATCAAATCCAGCACTTGCTCCTGTTAGGTCGGCACCGTCAACTTCAATATGATCACGTATTGGTAATTTTTCATTTTCATTTCCAGCTGTTGGAAGAAATGTTACACCGGGTGGAGGTAGGTTTGGGTTTGCATTTTCATCCAATAAGTGAAATGTCATTTTAGCTGTTGTACCAAGTAATTGCTTAATCCGGTTCGGATCACTGACGCCCGGTAGCTGAACAACGATTCTGTCTGTACCCTGACGGGTTATGGATGGATCGACAGCACCTGTTGCATCGATACGTTTGCGAACAATTTCAATGGATTGAGTTACCGCCTCGCTTGCGCGGTGCTGCATTGCATCAGTTGAAAGTTCCATTCTAATTTGATCATTGTTATTACTAACCTCAAATTCATTGGGAACCGCTTTTGGCATTGATCTCAATGCAGATATAACACCCTCTTTTTCACTTGGATCACGCAAATTAAAAACAATGGTATGATCTTTGGGAACCATATGTAAATTGCGATAACCCAGATTTTTGGAAATAAGGGTTTGCCGAACATTGTCACTCAACGTCTGTAAACGGTTTTTGCTGATGGTCTCCACATCCACCTGCATCAGTAAATAGGATCCTCCTTTTAAATCAAGGCCAAGATGGATCTGATGCCAAGGTATCTTAAAAGATGGATGTTTAACAAAATTGGGTAAACATAATAATAGCCCCATGAAACAAGTGGCGAAAACCAGGGCAAGTTTTGTTCGACTGTAATACATCATCGCAGTAACGACTAAATCCTTTTTGTCCCGATGGACTGAAAATGGTTAAAGGGAACGTTTAACAACAGGGTCGTTGTCATGTTATTCGATGCAATATGTTTTGGTTATAATACTATTATATGGCAAGGTATATATAGCATTATAAATAAAAACAATGTTTAAATACGTTTAAGAATATTTTATTTTCTATCCAAATTTAAGAAAAATTGTAAGTTTAAATTTAATATAAAGCGAGAAAACAAATGGCAGAACAGTCGATTTTGCGTGTGGGTATTGCTGGGGCGGGATATTTTGGTCGTTTTCATGCTTTAAAATCTTTTAAAGCAGAGCGTGAAAATCTGATCGGTATCTATGATCCAGTAATTGGCAATGCAATAAAAGTTGGAAAAGAAGCCGGTAATGTTCCCTATATGCCACTTGACCAGCTGTTACAATCTTGTGATGCCTTGATTATTGCCGCACCTGCCGAATTTCATTATGAATTGGCCCTTGAGGCCCTTGAAAAAGGTAGGCATGTTTTAATAGAAAAACCGATTGCCTCAACGCTTGATCAGGCTGATCATCTCATTGATCTGGCAAATAGTCGTGGACTTGTCTTGCAAGTTGGGCATCTTTTACGTTATTCAGTGGAACAGAAAGTTATACATGAACGTATAAAGAAGCCTTTATATATTGAAACCATGCGAATTGCACCTTTCAAGCCGAGAGGGGTTGATGTTTCTGTTATTCTTGATCTAATGATCCATGATCTCGATCTTGTTCTAGCTATCGTACCATCTCATATACGAAAAGTGGATGCGTTGGGTGCATCCGTGACATCAGAATTCGAAGACATAGCAAATGCTCGGGTTACTTTTGAAAATGGATGCGTTGCGACCATTGCAGCCAGTCGTATTTCCTTAAAAACTGAGCGTAAAATGCGAATTTTTTCCGAAGAAGGGTATTTATCGGCTGATTTTGTGGAAAATCAATTGGTCATGATTGGAAAAGAAAAGGGTATGCCTTTACCTGGTACCAATGGATTTAGAAGAGAAGTGGTGAAATGGAAAGATCATGATAATATGGAGGCTGAGCATAATGCTTTTGTAAAATCCTGTCTTGATGGAATACCAGTTCTCGTGGATGGGGTTGCGGGGCGAAGGGCTTTGAATGCAGCATTGGCGGTGATCAAAAGTATAAAAGAATCAAGAGAGCGAATGCAGGTTTCTGGATTATTGAATTCTAAAACAAATAGCTTTTAATATTAATATATCTTTAAAGGGATATGGTTCTGTAATTTACCATGATGTAACAAAACAGTTTTGTTGGTTTGTGCTAATTGTTATGAAGAAATGGTAAATAATGCGTTTTTCACATCGATGGAAATGATCAGCATGATAAAAAGTTTTGCAGTATTAATTTTCGAAGTTTCACAATTAATTTTCCATAAAAATTAATATTGATGTGAAAATGATATGATCCAGTGGCAAATGATTTCATGCTATCTAGGATTATATTTTAAAATTTTTAAACAGGATAATATTACAATAACCATTTACTAAAAAATGAACTGTATAATCGTCATAATATAGATTAAATGACATTTATAATAATACAAGGTTGTTGTTTTTGAAATAAATGAAAAATTAACAGGAGAAGCCTTTAAATCAAGTTATCGAAAATATTTTTATTTTGATAACTTGATTTAATGTAAAAAATTATTGAAGCGCCTTTTTTATTTGTAATGCTAGCGCAGGATTCCACATTGCGCCGGTTGCACTCATGACAGCATCAGCACCCAGGGAAAGATATGTTTGATAATGTTCTGGGCTATTGACCCCCCCAACACCTATAATGACAAATTTTTCATTATGATTGGCTCTCCATTCATATAGGCGGGAAACCATTTCTTCACCGGCCCAACGAATTGCATCACCACAAACTCCTCCTGTTGGACGATCCCCTCCCAAAGCCTGTTTACCTTGAGAGGTCACAGGTCTTGCCGAAAGGGTGTTGATTGCGCAGAAGCCGTCAACGATAGGAGCCAATCTTTCAAGAAAAGAATAAAGAAGTTTGTTATCTTTAAAATAAGCCAATTTAAGCATCAATGGTTTATCTGGTACGGCATTCTTGATCGCGTGGGCAATCCGTTCAACCTTATCAATATCAAAACATAAAAGGTTATTTACCCCTTCATTGGGACAGCTCAAATTTGCCTCTAGAAGGGGAACACCTGTCTCATCGACCAAACGGGCCGCTTCTGCATAATTTTCCTCGATATGATTGGTAACACCCAATGTGCCCTGGAAACTGCCGATTACAACCTGTCCAGGTTTTGCATAATTAACTGCGTCCTCCATGTCAGGTTGCCATATATCTGGATCAAAAGAAGGGACACCAAAAGAGTTTGTTATGGATAAAGGCAAATCATAATTTTGATCAGCTAATACTGTATCAACATTTTCTGAAAGTCTATGTTCCGGATGGACAGCCAAGACATTGGGAAGGGGATGGCATTTATATTTTTTTGTTCTGACCGTCTTATAGACGCACAAATCATATCCCCAGTCCAGTGCCGCCTTTACATATTTGCCATTGAGTAAAGGTCCGGCGGGAATACCGAATGGTAGATTAATCTTATTTCCCAGAAAATGAACAGTAGGTTGGTTTACAATAGAAATTTCCGGTTTTTGTGTAAAATCTCCAAAAGGGCCTTTCTGGTAGTTTTCCTCATAACTTAACCTTGGATTGTAAAATGGATAGCTATGATTTTCCATGAACAGGGTTCCTCCTTATAATTATACGTGATTTTCAAATTGTTGATATTTAAAGCCGGAAGTTGCTTGATATTTCATGTCATTCCTACAACATATTACAAAATATATGGCTGTCATGACAGACAATTCAATCAGGTAAAACAAATAATTTAAAATTACAGGATTTACTGATTAAATGGATTACTTTATTCATCATTTGATTTCAAATTCTCCTGCAAAATTTCCAATTCAAGCCATCTTTCCTCAAGTTTTTCTTGTTCTTTTTGTTTATCCAGTAATTGCCGTGTGAATTTTTCAAATAAATCAGGGTCTTCCTGATATAATCCTGGATCATTGAGATGTTGGTTCAGCTGCATTATAGAGATTTGAAGTTTCTGAAGCTTTTCTGGTAAATGATCCAGTTCATACTGGTCTTTGTATGAAAGTTTTTTTGGTTTGGGTTTAATGGGTGTTTTTGAATATGTTGATTTTTGCGATTTATTTTGTGTTTTCCTGATAAGATTTTCCTGTTTATATTCACGAAGTGCCATCATGTCAGAATATCCACCGGCATATTCTGTCCAGATACCATCACCTTCAGCTACAAGAACTGAAGTGGCAATTCGATCAAGAAAATCTCGATCATGACTGACCAGAATAAGGGTTCCTTTATAAGTGGACAACACTTCCTGTAACAAATCAAGCGTTTCCAAATCAAAATCATTCGTAGGTTCATCCAGAATCATCAGGTTTGAAGGTTGGCTCAAAGCACAAGCAAGCAATAATCGAGCTTTTTCTCCACCAGATAAAACCTTCACGGGTGTTTTTGCTTGCTCTGGTTGAAAAAGATACTGTTTCATATATCCGATAACGTGTTTTTTTTCCCCTCCGACATCTACATAATCACCACGTCCACGTGTAAGCGTTTCTGCCAATGTTTTTTCAGGATCAAGAATCTGTCTGTGTTGATCTAGATAATTGATCTCAAGTTTGCTTCCAAGTTTGATTTCTCCCTGATCAGGCAGTTCCTGCTCTGTCAATAATTTCAGCAACGTACTTTTGCCGGCACCATTTGGACCAATAATGCCAAGCCGATCTCCACGTACAATACGTAAATTTAAATTATTTATGATTGTTCTTGAATTATAGGATTTGGTTACGTTTTTTGCATCTATGACAATTTTACCGGAATTTTCTGCATCACTTGATTGTAGGGTGTCCAAGGAAGGATTCTGTATATGGTTTTTTCTTTTTAGACGAAGTTCTGAAAGTTCCGCCATTCGTCTAACATTACGTTTGCGTCGGGCGGTAACGCCGTAACGCACCCAATCCTCCTCTCTTGCAATTTGACGGTTTAACTTATGATACTCCAGTGCTTCCTGTTCGAAAAAATTCTCCCTCCATAATTCAAATTCGGAAAATCTCATGGAAAGTTGCCTTGCCTGTCCTCTATCCAGCCAGATAATGCCTTTTGCCATATTATCCAGAAATCGACGGTCATGGCTGATCACTAAAACTGCAGAAGATAAAGATTTTAATTCAGATTCCAGCCATTCTATTGTTGGAAGATCCAGATGATTTGTGGGTTCATCTAACAGTAATAGATCTGGTCTTGGAGCTAAAACCTTGGCCAGTGCACAGCGTCTTGTTTCACCCCCTGATAGATGTGCAGGATTTTCATTACCAGTTAATCCCAGTGCCTCAAGCAGAATTCGCCCACGAAAATGATCATCCGGACTGGGTAATTCTGAACAAACATAATCAATGGTTTTTGTGAAATAAGAAAGATCAGGTTCTTGGGATAGGCATTGAATGGTAGTGCCAGGCTGTATAAAAAGATTTCCTGAATCTCTATTTTGCAATCCCATTATAATTTTGAATAAGGTGGATTTCCCTGATCCATTTCTACCGACCAGACATAATTTTTCATTATTTGCAATATTGAAATTCAGGTCGGTAAAAAGGGGGTGACCTCCAAAACTGTAAGAAAGATTTTGTATAAGCAAAAGTGGGGATGACATATAATGAGATAATGTGGTTTACAGAATGTTTGCTATATAAGTAAATTTGTATATTAAAACATATTTATTAAATATGAAGATGTAAATATTTTTATTAAATAGACAAAATTTTGATAATAAATTGATTTTGTTTTTAAAAATTTGGGAATAAATAAAATTACTGAAATTTTGAATAATCTGATAATTTTTTTTTTACTTTTTAAATTGTAAATTACCCAGATTGAATTGCCAATGCATCTTTTTATCGTGATAAAGAGTGGATTATATGCCTGATAAAAAAACAAAAATTAAAAACTGGACAAGATTACAAACGAAAATTGGCAAAAAGGCAATTTTCCCTCTTGTAATTTTAGGATTGCTTTCAAGTTTGATTGCTGTCGGTATGGCATGGGTGATTGCTGAAATTATCGGAAAAATCTTGGTACCATCCATACCAATACAATTTCCAATTTCAATACTGATATTATTTTATCTGTTACTATCGCTTCTCAAAGGATGCGTATTTTTTTTGGAAGGTGACTTTACGATCAAAATCGGTCTTAAAGCACGGCATCGCCTACGTAATTTGATTATCAATCATATTATGCAAATCGGTCCTTCAATATTAAGGCGACAATCAAGTGGCGCTTTGACAGCATTGGCGGTTGATCAGGTTGAATCTTTGGATGGTTATTTTTCACGATGGTTGCCGGCATCGGTTCTATGGATTGCCTCACCACTACTTATTCTTTTTTTCGTGTATTTGGTTCAACCATGGTCAGCGTTGATTATGGGTTTATGTGGTTTGATGGTTCCTATTGCACAGGCAATTTTTGGAATTGGAGCAGCCATGGCTGCAAGAAAGCAATTTTTGGCAATGACCCGTTTGCAGGCTCAATTTCTTGATAGAGTAAGAGGGATTGCAACGATTGTATTGGCTGGTCGATCAGATGACATGGCCAATAGACTTGCATTATCAGCAGATGAATTGCGTAAGAGAACGATGAAAATATTACGGGTAGCTTTCTTGTCGTCTGCCTCTATTGATTGTGCGATGATTATCGCGATTATTCTGGTAGTGTTGATGGATGGAAGTCAATTTGTCCAAATTCATTCAATACAATCTATTCCTGTCACGCATATTCTCTTTACTTTATTGATTATTCCGGAGTTTTTTGGTCCTCTACGCAGTTTGGCTCTGGCCTATCAGGACAGGGCACGACTTGGCGGAACGGCTGCATCTATTGTTGAATTGCCTGTCAAAAATGAATTTTCAACCAATGTAAAGGATATTCCTTTCAATGATAAAGTGGAAATAAGCTTTAAAAATGTTTCCTATCATTGGGACGCTCAAAGAGGTCGTATATTACATTCCTTGAATTTCGACATCAAGGCAGGGGAAAGAGCTTTATTGATAGGTCAGTCTGGTGCAGGAAAATCAACCATTATCGAAATGATTCTCGGATTTATAAAGCCGAATGAGGGGCAGGTTTTGGTAAATGGATTGGATATTACCGAATATTCGGCTGCTTCATTGTCAAAATTAATGGCATGGATCGGACAAAAACCTGTTATTTTTTGCGGTACTATTCGTGAGAATATTATGTTTGCCAGACCCTCCGCAACCGAGCAAGAATTTCAACAAGCCATTGAAGCGGCGGCAATAGATCGATATTTATTAGATTTACCGCATGGGCTTGATACGGTGATTGGTGAAAACGGTTATGGGTTATCGGGTGGTCAGGCCCAAAGAATTGCTATTGCACGAGCATATCTGAAAAACGCTCCATTATTATTGCTTGACGAACCTACAGCTCATCTTGATCCCGAAACGGAGAGGGATATTTTTAATCAATTGTTGAAACTGACTGAAAATAGAACAGTCATTATGGCCACCCATTCGGAACAGGGGCAAAAATTGCCTGGTATACACATCAATTTAAATCATGGATTTATAATTTCCTGTCAGAAGGAAGGATAATATGCAAAATATTCAAGATATTACCAGATCTGAAAAATCCTCCGTGACGGCAGCGTTTAAAACAATATTTTCGATATGGTATAAACGGTTGCCCGCTTTACTTTTTGGAATTTTTATCTCCTTGATTGCCGTATTATTGGGATTGGCTTTAATGAGCTTTGCCGGGGGCAAGGTTGCCTTGACAGCTATGGGTGCAATCATAACCAGCTCACTGTTTTTAAAAATGGTCGGGGTTTCCCGCATGATTATGCGATATGTGGAAAGATTGTTTACCCATAATGCCATGTTTCATGCTTTAGCAGACTTAAGGATATGGTTTTTCCGTACACTTGCTATGGGGAGTGCGGCAGGATTGGGTTTCCGTCATAGTGGGGATATATTATCCCGATTGGTTTCTGATATTGAAACATTGGACGGATTATATTTGCGTCTTATTTTACCGTTTTTCGGTTCCATATTGACATCTTTTGTGCTTTTTACAGTTATAGCCCACTATAATTTGGCATTGGCTGTATCTATCGTGATTTGTTATGGAATTTCTGCATTTTTATGCCCATTTGGTGCGGGCTTCATAACCCGGAAAAGAGGGAAAAAACTTGTTCAGGGTACGGCACAGCTGAGAATAACAGTTCTGGATTTTATTCATGGTTTAAGGGAAATAAGAGCCTTTGGAGCAGAACATCGAGTTTCCATATTAATCAAAAAAAATGAAAATGAACTTTTTGATCAACAATATATTCAGGCAAGGGAAGTAGCGTTAATAGAAGTCATCGCATATTTTTTTGGTCAAGTTGCTGTTTTATTTGTATTGATGAGCGGATTGAACATTGGTTTTCATGGATTGAACGCTTTTCACACGGTTTTCTGTCTTTTTCTGACTATTACAGCATTTGAATTGGTCGTTCCTTTGAGCAAGGCAGGAGGTTTGGCAGGTCAAATCGTCAATGCCGCCATAAGAGTTGTGAATATTAATGACAATAAAAAAGTTGAAGACAATTCTAAATCTAGTAAAGTTCCACCTGAAACCGGGGATATCAAGTTTCGGAATGTATCGTTTCGTTGGGGAGATTCACAACCATGGCTTTATCAGAATTTGAACCTGACGATTGCACAAGGAAAAAAAATTGCCATTATAGGATCATCCGGTGTGGGAAAATCCACTCTGGCGGCCTTGTTATTAAAGGTCATTCAGCCAACAAAGGGCTCAATAACATTGGCTGATCAAAATCTTGACTGGTTTGATAATGAATCAGTCCGCAAACGAATAGCATGGCTTTCTCAAAACACCCATTTATTTGATGATACAATTCGTCAGAATCTTTTGCTTGTAAACCCTGATGCGACAGAGGAAGATTTGTGGCAAGCCCTTTCTGATGCTGCAGTGGCAAATGTTGTTCGTGAGATGCCGGATGGACTGGATACCTGGCTTGGAGAGGGTGGTGTAAAGGTTTCCGGAGGACAGGGAAGAAGGATTGCATTGGCACGTACATTGTTACTAAAAGCCCCGATTTTACTTTTGGATGAACCAACATCAGGATTAGACGGTGATACTGAAAAAGCGTTTTTTCAAACCCTAAATCAGATAACAGGCAACCGAACGGTGATTTTGATAATGCACCGTTTAACGGGTGTTGAAAACATAGATGAGGTATGGCGGTTATCTAATGGACAACTAGTTGCGGAATAAAAGAAAATTATATATTTTATTACTTGTTGATATTATATATTGATTTGAAAATGTTGCCTTGAAAGAAAGTAATTAAATGCGTCGATTTGTTCCTGTTTTACTAGCATCCATTTTGTTGGGGGCATGTTCCCAATCCGGTTCTTTAACGCAAAAGAATGACAGAACCTATGTTGTATTTTTTCCATTTGCTTCCACGGATCTGGATGATTCGGCTAACAAAACCATTTCTCAAGCTGCTACTTATGCGAAAAAATTTCCTGAAAAACAGGTTTATGTCAAAGGTTATGCAGCAATTTATGGCGATTTATCCAAAGATGAAATGATGGCAATTCAGCGTGCCAAAATTGTTGCACAAAAGGTTGTGGATGATGGAGTTCTGTCAAATCGTGTTCATGATATTCCCCGTCCGCCAGAAAATCGTAAAAGTCAAGTGGCGGCAAGACGTGTGGAAATTATAGTTCAATAAATTCTATCTGGATAATCTTTTTTAACTTGTTTGATAAAGTTAGATTTCATGATGAGAGAGACCCCCAAAAAATACTAGAAACAGTTTTTGGGTATCAATGTTTTCGTGGTTTGCAAAAACAGGCGATTGATCTTGTAATGCAAAATCAGGATGTTTTGTTATTGATGCCCACCGGGGGAGGTAAAAGTATCTGTTATCAAATCCCGGCTTTGTGTCGTCCTGGAATGGGCTTGGTTATTTCACCATTAATTGCGTTGATGGATGATCAGGTAGCAGCTTTAAGGCAATTAGGTGTAAGTGCAGGTGCATTACACTCAGAATTGGAAAATGAGGAAGCATACAATATCCGTCATGATATTGCTTCAAAAAAACTCAAACTCTTATATGTTTCCCCAGAACGCTTACTCCAAAACGATACATTGAAATTTTTGGAAAAAATTCAAATTTCCATGATTGCAATTGATGAAGCCCATTGTATATCCGTATGGGGGCATGATTTTCGTCCGGAATATCGCCTTTTATGTGATTTACCTCGGATATTTCCCTCTGTTCCAAGAATTGCCCTTACAGCAACAGCTGATCCAGTCACGCAAAAAGATATCATTCAGGCTTTGGATATGCCTGAAGCCAAAATTCTGCGATCCAGTTTTCATCGGCCTAATTTATTTATACGTGTAATACAAAAAAATACCGAATCCAAACAGCTAAGGGAATTATTAAAAAAATATCGGGATGCGGCTTGTATCGTGTATTGTGGAAGTCGTAATAAATCTGAACGAACAGCTCATAATCTTGTTCGTTATGGTTTTAACGCTGTGGCTTATCATGCCGGTTTATCCGCACTTGAAAAAAGAGGTATCCTATTAAGGTTTCGATCAGGAGAGCCTTTAATTATCGTTGCGACGGTTGCTTTTGGAATGGGAATCGATCGTCCGGATGTCAGATTGGTTGTACATTTGGATATGCCCAGGGGACCAGAAGATTATTATCAACAAATAGGTCGAGCTGGACGGGATGGTGATCTTGCCGAAACCGTTTTATTCTATAATGGTGCTGATGTTGCTAAGGCGCGATATTTTCTTGAACATTCTGCGATTACAGATGAACAGAAGAAAATCGCGTGTTCAAGACTTGATATGATGGTGGCATTATCTGAAACGGCTGAATGCCGAACAAAACTTTTGTTGCATTGTTTTGGAGAAAACCTGGATAAGTCTTGTAATCACTGTGATAATTGTAAAAATCCTGTAAGACTGTTAAATGGAACTATAGCGGCTCAGAAAGTGATTTCTGCAGTATACCGCACCGGACAACGTTTTGGAGCAATGCATATTATTAATGTATTGCGAGGCAAATATAATATTCAAGTTGAAAATTTCCAGCATGATCGACTTTCTTTATTTGGTATTGGGAAAGATAAGTCACACAATTTTTGGCGTTCCGTTATTCACCAATTGATGGCCCGAGATGTTTTGCGTCAGGGAGAGGAATTTTCAAATTTGTTTCTAAACCAAGAAAAAGCCCGTCCGTTGTTAAGGGGGAAAAAGAGTTTATTTCTGCGTGAAGATATTGAAAAATCTGAAATATATAAATATCAAAATACAGACGATACATTGCTAATAACACAAAACCGGCATAAATTATTTGATGAATTAAAAAAATGGCGATCAGATGAGGCGCGTAAACAACAGGTTCCTCCATATATCATTTTTCATGATTCGGTGTTAAGGGAAGTAGCTCTTTGTAATCCCCAAACCTTGAAAGATTTTAAGGATATAAAAGGTGTAGGGAATATGAAATTGGAACATTATGGATTGAAATTATTAGAAATAATCAAGGAGTTTCAAAATAATAGATAATGATTATTTATATTGGATGATTTTACGCATAAGACTAAATGATAATGAAGTCATTTATTTTACACTAATTATTCATTATTTTTTTTGATAATCAAGAATAAAGAAATTTAAAAAATGTTTTCATAAAGATCAATATTTTTGCATATGTTTCTTTATTAAAGATTCACTTGAATTTTTATCTAAAATCTATCATATACGATATGATCGAAATTGTTCGACAATTCACACGTAAAGGTTCGACCGCTGGTGCTTG
This sequence comes from Commensalibacter sp. B14384M2, assembly GCF_016101865.1. NCBI lineage: Bacteria > Pseudomonadati > Pseudomonadota > Alphaproteobacteria > Acetobacterales > Acetobacteraceae > Commensalibacter > Commensalibacter sp. B14384M2. Next base: position 640,947 of record NZ_JACFPS010000001.1, read on the forward strand.
AAAAAGGTAATCGGTACTTTACGGAGGTTTAACCAGTTATAAGGATAATATTTATGGCAATGCCAGATTTTACTTTGCGTCAGTTATTGGAAGCGGGTGTTCATTTCGGACATCATACACGTCGCTGGAACCCTAAAATGGCACCTTTCTTATTTGGTGTCCGTAACCAGGTTCATATTATTGATCTTCAACAAACGGTTCCTATGCTGGATCGTGCATTACATGCCGTTCGTGATACAGTTGCCAATGGTGGAAGAGTATTGTTTGTTGGCACTAAACGTACAGCTTCTGAGATTGTTGCGGAAACAGCCAAACGTTGTGGGCAGTACTATGTCAATCACCGTTGGCTAGGGGGTATGCTGACAAACTGGAAGACCATTACCAATTCTATCAAGCGTTTACGCCAGATCGAAGAAACGCTTGATGGCGATACAATTGGGTTGACCAAGAAAGAGATTCTTCAGTTGACCCGTGAACGTGATAAATTGGAACGTTCACTTGGCGGTATCAAGGAAATGGGTGGTTTGCCGGACATACTCTTTATCATTGATACGAATAAGGAAAAATTGGCTGTACAGGAAGCTAACAAATTGGGTATTCCTGTTGTAGCTGTCCTGGATAGCAATTCAGATCCTGATGGGATTACCTATCCAATTCCAGGAAATGATGATGCATTACGTTCAATCAATTTATATTGTGATTTGGTTGCCGGTGCTGTGTTGGATGGTATTTCCAAGGAATTAGGTGCCGCAGGTGAAGATATTGGTGCAGCAGAGGAATTGCCTCCTGAAATTATTATGGAATCTGTTTCTGTACAAGAGACACCAGACGTTCCAGCTTAATTGCCAATAAGTTTTCTGATTGTTGACGATTCAATATGAAATTCGTCAAAAAATCAATTTATATTAAATGATACAAGCATAACGTCTCGATATTGATCGAGACGTTCGTGTGTTAAGAAAAGGGAAAAATGATGGCAGAGATTACAGCTGCATTAGTAAAAGAATTACGTGAAAAAACCGGTGCCGGCATGATGGATTGCAAAAAGGCGCTTAATCAGACAGCTGGCAATATCGAGGAAGCTATTGATTGGTTACGTAAAAAGGGATTGGCTACTGCTGCAAAAAAATCCAACCGTGTGGCTGCTGAGGGATTGGTAGGAATTGCGACAGCGGGTAACAAGGCCGCCATGGTCGAAATTAATGCTGAAACCGATTTTGTCGCCAGAAATGAACAGTTTCAACAATTTGTTGAGGATGTCGCCAAAGTTGCATTGACAGTGGGTGAAGATGTCGAGGCGTTGAAAAATGCCACAATGGAAAATGGAAAAACTGTTGCAGAAAATCTAACCAACTTGATTGCCACAATTGGTGAAAACATGACCATTCGACGTGTGCGTGTTTTTGAAGTTTCTTCTGGTGTTGTAGCAAGCTATGTTCATTCCGCCTTGCGTCCAGGTTTAGGAAAAATTGGTGTACTGGTTGCTTTGGAGGCACCTGAAGCATCTGATGAAATTGAGGATCTCGGTCGTAAAATTGGTATGCAGGTAGCCGCTGTACGTCCAATTGCATTAAGTGTTGAAGAAATTGATCCTGCCGCTGTTGAACGTGAAAAAAGCATTTTTATTGAACAGGCGCGTGCATCAGGTAAACCGGACAATATCATTGAAAAAATGGTTGAGGGTCGCTTACGTAAATTCTATGAAGAAGTTGTTCTTTTGGAACAAACGTGGATTCATGATGGTGAAAGCAAAGTCAAGGCTGTTGTTGACAAAAATGGAGCAAAACTTGTTGCCTTTGAACGTTTCCATCTGGGTGAAGGCATTGAAAAAGAAGAAAGCGATTTTGCTGCTGAAGTTGCCCAAGCTGCCAAGGGTTGATTACAATTAACAGGGTGGGGGAGATAGAATGCAGGAATGGTCTTCCCCGGTTATTGTTTTGAATACACGCCCTTATGGAGAAACTGATGGAATAGTGTCTGTTCTTTCGCTAGAGCAGGGATTATTCAGGGGGCTTGTCAAGGGTATGATTTCCCGTCGTCAAATTTCCATTTGGCAGACGGGAAATTTTGTCAATGTCGATTGGTCAGCGAAACTATCAGATCAGTTGGGATATTTCAAAGGCGAATTGATACGTTCGAATTTTGCAATTCTATCGCTTTGTCCATTAGCATTTTCAGCCATGCTGTCCTTATGTGCTGTAGCCGAGAGTGGATTACTCGAGCGTCAACCGGTGGAATATATTGCAAAATCATCTTTACAATATCTTGATTTTGTCGCGGAAAACCCTACAGATTCAAATAAAGAAATTGTTCCTCGGCTATTACGATGGGAATTAAATTTTCTTGCGGCACTGGGGTATGCGTTGGATATATCAATCTGTTATGAATCTGACAAGTGTCAATCTTTTTTTGTGTCTCCACGTACGGGAAAAGTGGTTACGGAAGTTATGGCAGGAAAGTGGAAGCGAAAATTATTCCCTTTTCCATCTTTTTTTCTGAATGAGGAAGAAAATGGCAATCAGAAAGATTGGATGAATGGTTTGAAATTATCCCGTTATTTTCTAGAGAAAAATGTGTTTTCCTTAATAAATAAAGACTTGCCCAGGGCAAGAAAAAATTTTGAAGAAAGAGTGGCGGCAAATATTGACAATTTTTGATATTCAATTTCATTTTCCAGGATTTATGAAATAAAAAATGTAAAGAATTTGCATGTAATATCAAATTATTTGTAATCTCTGCAAAATTAAAACCATATACAGTCTTAGAAAAATAAAATATAACTGTCATATAATGACATATTAAAGGAGATTGATATGGTTTTCCGAATTTGGAGCCATTCCTATAAAGAAGGTGATGAAATGCCCAATGCCCAACGTTATCATGGCATGGGACAGAATGGAGGTAATCTTTCCCCCTCTTTATTTTGGGAGGATGCTCCAGATAATACAAAAAGCTTTGTTATAACCATGTACGATCCTGATGCTCCAACCGGGTCTGGATGGTGGCATTGGGTTGTTGTCAATATATCACCCAACATAACACATCTGGTTGAAGGGGCTTCCTCCAATAAATTGCTGCCTGAAGGTGCAATCGAGATTCGAAATGATTTTGGTCAAAAGGAATACGGGGGTGGAGCACCACCACCTGGAAAACCGCATCGTTATATAATTACGATTCATGCATTGAATATAGCAAGAATAGATGTGACACCTTCCTCAACCCCAGCTTTCGTCGGTTTTAACGTGCATCATCATTCATTGGCTTCTGCACAATTGATCTGTCATTTAAAAGGTTGAATGAATTATCACAATCAATGTTTTACAGATTGTGATAATTTGATCAATATATCGCTAATTTAAAAGCTACCCTTCAAAACCGTTGGGATTTTTACTTTGCCAGTTCCAAGAATCCTGTACCATATCATGCAGATTCAATCTCGTTTCCCAATTCAATAATTTTTTGGCACGATCAGCATTAGCCCAATATGCGGGTAGATCTCCATCACGGCGTGGGGCAAAATGATATGGCAATTTTTTTCTGAACACATTTTCAAAAGTGGCTATAACCTCCAGTACACTATTTCCCTGACCGGAACCCAAATTGAAAATATTAACTCCTGATTGGGTGTCATTATAGTTGAGTGCGGCCAAGTGTCCATCAGCCAAATCCATAACATGAATAAAATCCCTGATGCACGTTCCATCTCTGGTTTCATAATCATTGCCGAATACTGCAAGGGAGGCCAATTTTCCAATAGCTACCTGAGTGATATAAGGCATGAGATTATTGGGAATACCCTGGGGATCCTCGCCAATCAATCCTGATGGATGCGCTCCTACGGGATTGAAATATCTTAATATTGTAATTGACCAGTCCTGGTCCGCGATTGATAGATCCTGAAGAATTTTCTCAATGAAGAGCTTGCTGCGACCGTATGGTTGGGTTGGCTCTCCGGTTTCCATGGTTTCGATATATGGAATAATCGGCTGGGTTCCGTAAACAGTTGCGGATGAACTGAAAATAAATTTTTTGACGTTGGCCTTTTTCATGGCATCAAGCAAATTGATAGTACCATAAACATTGACATCATAATATTCCAATGGTTTGCGTACCGATTCACCAACGGCTTTCAGTCCTGCAAAATGAATAACTCCCTTTATATTGTTTTCTTTGAATATGGTGTCTAAAAGATCTTTGTTTCTAATATCCCCTTGATAAAATCTTGGTCGTTTTCCAGTAATCTTTTTAATGCGATCAAGAACGATTTCCTTGCCGTTATAAAGATTGTCAATGATAACTGGATCAATACCTTGTTTTATTAGTTGAATACAAGTATGGCTTCCAATATAACCGCAACCACCTGTAACTAATATTGTCATGAATATGGCCCTATATTTAAAAATTAAATTATATTACTATTCAAATTAAATCGGTCAGCATATTACTGTACTGGGATTTGTAAATAAAGAAATTAATTAGTCCCATGAAATGTTACAATTCAAAAAAGAATAAAATTTTTTAATGATATTTTAATATATTCTAGGCTAAAAAATGCTAACTAATTTTTTGATATGATCGATTATTAAATTTTTTACATATTTATCAATAATATATATGTATTATTCACATATTATTTTTGTTTAGGATTATTTACGTTTTCAAAACGTCATGAATTTGTTAAATTTATACTGAATTTGTCCGATTTACCTATATAAATTTAAGTTGAATTTTAATTCTGAATAAAATCAGTATCTTAAAAATAATTATTATGTTAATAATTTCATTAATTACATCATAATTATAATTGTGGTAAAATTATAATTATATATTGAAAATTGGTTTCATATTGCTTAAGTGAAATATTAAACAATTGGAAAGATTGATTTAGATTATTTAATTTTTTATTTTATAGGGATAAAACTGTTATGGCTGGTAATAATATTATTTCAAGTGATACGGATTTTAGGCATCTTGTTATTAAGAATGATTATCCAATATTATCCGGTGGCCGTTGGACCGCAAAACTAGATGATGCCGGGAATACTGTCTATGTAAGCAGTGGTATCAGTGTCAAGGGGCCAGTAAACATGATTCATGGCATATTGGATATTGAAAGTGGTGCTGTCGTAAGTGGGTTAAATGAAATAGCGAATATGAGTGGATTCAATGGTGATCATGCTAATCCATTAATTAATGTTAAGTCAGGTGGTGTGATTAAAGATTCCAATCTTATAAATGGTGATATTCATATTTATAATGGCGGTATCTCATCCGATAACTCTATGGTATCAGAAAAAGTGACGATAGATAATGGCGGAATTTCAAATAATGATACATTCTACAATCCAGGTGATACAGCAGAAAGTGGCGGTACATTAATTAATAGCAATTTGAAGGGGGGATCAAGCTCTTTCAGAACTGCGGCAAACAGGTCAAACATTTACTACGCGTCAGGTGCCGTTATGACCGATCATCATATGCCTGATATTACCTCCATTAATTCAGGCGCTCAAAATGTTAAATTACATATAGCAAGTGGGGCTGTATATAATGAACCTGAAGACTATGTCCCGCCTGATTTTACAAATTATCCGATAGAAAATGACTATCCTCTGTTAACAGGTGGCAACTGGATCGCGGATGTGGATGAAGAAGGTAAAACCTATTTTCAACGGGAAGGACAGCCCAACTCCGAAAAGATTTATGGTCCTGTAGATATGATTCATGGCATATTGACTATTCATAGTGGGGCAGTCGTGGATGGTCTCAATCAAATAGCTAATATGAGTGGCTTTAGTGGTGATGCTAATCCAACTATAAATATTCAGTCGGGTGGTAAACTGACAAACTCCACGGTTTTTAATGGTTATCTTAATATATCCAGTGGGGGAATTTCACAACACAATAAATATATATCAGAAGTATCCAAAATTGAAAATGGTGGAATATCTGATGATGACACTTTTTATAATCCTACCACAAGTAAGGATGTTAAAGATGAAAATTATAGAAACGGAGGTATATTAAGAAATCCCAATTTGAAGGGGGGATCAAGCTCTTTTCGTACAACAGATGGTGCAGGTCAATATACTATAGCAAATGGCGCAGGGTTTGTTAATCCTCATATTGATAATTCAGCAAATGCAAATGGAACAGATATAACATTACCCGTTAAAGGTGATGAAACATATCCATGCTTTTTAGCCGGAACTTTAATCAAAACTGATAGGGGTGATATCGCGGTTGAAAATCTTGTGGTGAATGACAGGGTTTATATTCACACAGAAAACGGGTTGCAATTACAGCCCATAACCTCCATAGTCAGTGATACACATTTTGTTAACACGCATTTGCCCGATGATGAGGGTGGATATCCTGTCTGTATTCTGAAAGATGCCATTTCCGAGAATATTCCGTATCAAGATACTTATGTAACACCTGAACATTGCCTGTTTATTGATGGTAAATTTATACCCGTGCGTATGTTGGTCAATAATCATTCCATTTATTACGATCATTCACAAAAAATGTACAGATACTATCATATTGAAACAGGAGAACATTCTGTCATCACGGCGAATGGGATGCTTACTGAAAGTTATTTGAATACCAGGGACACCATCAAGGATGTTGAAAATAATGTTATCCGGTTGCCTAAAAATTGGGTAAATGATGCCGCGGCTCCATTAAACGTTGATCGTGATAGTGTGGAAAAAGTATATAATTCCCTCTTGGATCAGGCTTTGGCCAAACATATTGATAGAAAAGGCAGAAAACCCCTAATTACAAATGATCATGATATTTGCCTTATAGCCGATAATGGCAATGTTATCGAAAAACGAATTGATAATGGAAAAGTAACCTTCGTTATTCCAAAAAATACCAAGAATGTCCGGATTGTTTCCCGTGCAAGCCGACCAAGTGATGTTATTGGTCCATTTGTTGATGATAGACGCTATCTCGGTCTATTGATCAAGAGCATCAAGCTTTTCAATAAAAATAAGAGTTTTGATATTGATGTTCATCTCAGTGAAGAAAATCTTGATGGATGGCATAAACTGGACAGTGATTCAGTCAGATGGACAAATGGCAATGCCTTTTTACCTTTGGAGGATTATTGCAAAGACGATAAATGTGTTCTCGTTCTGGAAATCGTTTCTGCAGGTCCCTATGTTCTTGAGGAAAATGAAGAACACAGAAAAGCGGTACAACAGTAAAATCGGATTTACATGACGTCTGCATCATCAAAGGATAAAAAATCCTATGTAAATGTGACACCTGTACCTACTCAGTCGGCACCCAAAGAAATCCGATACGATTTCAATTTGGGTGCCAGAGTGATGCTTCCCAAAAGAGAAAAGGGATTATGGAAAGTTACATTGCAAGATCTTGATACCGGCAATATCCTGTTCCAAGGTCAAGTCGCTGGGGGAACGGTCAGTTCCTCCAAACGTTTTTATGTCAATTTTAAAATTACTGTGGAGGAAATAGAAAATAATGTAACCAGACAATTGTTCAATCATCAACTTGATCTAAAAGATAAAAAGGTTGTCATTCAATGTCCGGTTGGAACAATCGGTGATACTTTTGCCTGGTTACCCTATGCTATTGAATTCAAGAAAAAACATTCGTGTAAGCTGCACTGTATAATTGATGAAAAATTTATTGATCTTTTAAAAAGATCATATCCAGAAATCAATTTTACAACAATGAAAAAGGCCGAGGAAAATAACATATTTTCTGATAGTTATGCCTGTTATTATTTTGGTCTGTTTTTCAAGGACGAACAAAATTTATATCAGCCATGTGATTTCAGGTTGGTGGGGTTGCATAAAACAGCAGCTTACATTTTAGGGTTATCGACAGAAAAAGATGAGAAACTAACCCTTAGGTTACCTGATGAATCCAGGCCTATCAAAGAAAAATATGTATGTATTGCCGTTCAAGCAAGCTCTCAATGTAAATATTGGAACAATCCCAAAGGTTGGGAACTTGTTGTTGATTATTTGAAAAGTCAAAATTACAGGGTGATCTGCATTGATCAGAATACCATTTCGGGACATGGTATAATATTTAATTCCATACCTTACAATGCGGAAAATGAAACAGGAAACCGGCCTTTATCAGAACGCGCAAGGTGGTTGAAACATGCCGAATTTTTTGTTGGATTGAGTTCAGGATTGTCCTGGATGGCGTGGACAATGAATATTCCTGTTGTCATGATTTCCGGATTTACCCATCCCATGAACGAATTCTATACGCCTTATCGGATTATAAATTGGCATGTCTGTAATTCCTGCTGGAATGATATGAAATATGAATTCGAACATGATAATTATACGTGGTGTCCGCGACATCGTGATACGCCCAGACATTATGAATGTACGAAATCAATAACTTCAACTTTTGTTATTCAAGTCATTCAAAAACTGATTTCAAATATAAATAAAGAATGATTTTACCAGAAAATAAATTTATTATCATGGAAATATAAAAAATCCCTGATAATAAATTTTAAAAACAATTAAATTGTTCCTAATTATATATAATAAATTAATTAAAATATTTATCTAATATCAATAATAAAAAATTACATAAATATCTTGTTAAATAATTTTTTAACATTACATAAATTTTATTAAGTAATTCACATTTTATTTTGTAAAATGATAATAATTGTTTTCTTATTGAAATAAGATATTGGGTTGTATTTGTCCAAGATTTCTGACAATCAGGCAATTCTTTTTGAATATACAGGTCTGGTTAAACATCCATATGAATGCATTGTTATAAACTTTTATGAATAAATTTGATATTTTAATATAAACAGTTGCTATTAATTTTTATTTGCATATAAAATTGATTTCTATTCTCATTTTATGCTCTAACTCATTGATTCGATCACATATTTGATTAAGGAAAGTAATTTATAATGTTTAAGAAATATCTTTTGATAGGTTGTACAATCCTATTGTCAACACCAGCCTTTGCCGTAGAATATCCCATTGGCAAACCACAGATATGTGGAAATATGGAAATTGCTGCAGTCTATCTGCAGCCAATTGAAATGGAGCCTGACGGTATCATGTTGTCAGCGGCAAAATCTGATGTTCATCTTGAAGCGGATATTCATGCAACAGCCAATAATAAAAATGGTTTTCAAGAAGGCAGCTGGATGCCTTATCTACAAGTATCTTATGAGTTAACCAAAATTGGTGATGAGAAAAAATTACAAGGTATACTTCATCCAATGGTTGCAAATGATGGACCTCATTATGGCGAGAATATCAAACTTCTGGGAGCGGGAAAATATCATTTAAAACTCACGCTTCTTCCACCGGCCAGAGAATCCATGTTTGGTCGTCATGTTGACAAGGAAACGGGTGTTGCACCCTGGTTTGGGGAATGTGTCACACAATATGACTTTACATATGCCGGAACTGGTAAAAAGGGTGGATATTAATATTTAAACCAGCGATTAAATATAAATTATTAAGACGTTCAACATATTTATAAATAAATATTACATCTTAATAATTTGAGATTGTTTATTGATAATCCAATCATTAAAAGCATATTTTCGGATATTTAGAATGAAAAAATTTTATGCTGTTTTGTCATTGTTTTCCATTTGGCCAGTACACGTTTTCGGTGCACCACTTCAAAATTATGATATCACCATCACGGATGGTGTTTTTAAACCCTCATCAATAGAAGTGCCGACAAACCAGCGTTTTAAAATTACCATTAAAAATACAGGTAAAGTACCGGCTGAATTTGAAAATCTTTCTTTAAGGGTTGAAAAGGTCTTGGGGCCTGATGTGACCTCTTTCGTGGTTATACATCCGCTTAAAACCGGGAAATATCATTTTATCGATGATTTTCACGTCAATATGCCAGGCTTTGACATTATTTCCAAATAGGAGTTTTTATTATGGGTGCGCCTTTGTTTATTGTATGGCGTGAGAGCGTTGAGGCATTACTGGTTATAGGCATTTTATATGCATGGCTGAGAAGGGAAAATCTGGTATCCCTGACAAGACAGCTATGGATTGGGACGGGACTTGGTCTGGCGCTTGCAGGATTATTGGCTGTTGCATTTTGGATCGCCAGCACTTGGTTTGCCGGTGCAGGTGGAGAATGGTTTTTTACCATTATGATGTTTGTCGCGGCATGTTTGATATTGCAAATGGTAATCTGGATGCATCATCATGGTAGAGGTATGAAAAAGCATCTTGAACAGGAGGCAGCCGAAAGTGTACAGAAATCCGGAAGTGGAATAGGGATTCTTCTTTTATCCATGCTGGCAGTCGCAAGAGAAGGATCAGAAACAGTTGTATTTTTGGCAGGTATTGGTGCGGAACAAAAGGGATCTTCATTGGGATTATTTATACTGGGCGGTTTTTTGGGATTAATCTTGGCATTGCTAACATTTTGGTGTTTACAGAAATCATTTAAATTCATTTCATGGAAATGGTTTTTCATTGTCAGTGAATTTCTTTTGCTTCTAATTGGTGGTGGACTTTTTATAAGCGCCATTGATAAAGCCTCTGTCCAGATTGCCGCTTATGATATTCCGGAATGGATTTATAATTTTATGGATAATCCTGTATGGAGTACAGCAGGGTTTATTCCTGACAACAGTACCTTAACAGGTTTGACAGGTTATCATGCGGAACCTTCATTAATGCAAATTTCAGCTCTTGTTATTTACTGGTTCATTGCCATTTTATTGTGCAACGTAACTTTTAAAAAAACTTATTAATACAATAAATAACATTGGAACAAATAATGAGGGTTTTGCTGAAAAAGGCAATTAATCAAACGGGAATTGCTATGCAACGTCATCAAACCATTATTCAGGGAATTAAATGGTTTGTTGTTGCAATTTATTTTTTGCTTCTGATTATTCCCGCCTTAATGCATTTACCCCCAAAACATTCGCATATTTTTAACAATATTGTTTTATTTGCCCAATTTGTTTTTTGGGGGATCTGGTGGCCCTTTGTAATATTGTCAATGTTATTTATAGGACGAATTTGGTGTGGTGTATTTTGTCCAGAGGGAACTTTGACGGAATGGACATCCAAAAATTTCGGACGAAACAAGAAAATCCCCCGTTTACTCAAATGGAGAGGTTGGCCAGCGATTGCTTTTATATTAACCACTTTGTATGGACAACTTATAAGTGTTTATGATTATGCGATACCTGCATTATTGATACTGGGAGGTTCAACAGCAGCAGCAATAGTTATAGGCTATCTATATGGAAATGGTAACCGTGTCTGGTGTCGTTATCTGTGCCCGGTTAATGGTGTGTTTAATCTTCTTTCTCGGCTTTCTCCTTTTACTTTTAAGACAGATCAGCAAAAATGGTCAGAATTTCAAGAAAAAGAGCATTCAAATCCGCATTGCCCACCAATGATTAATATTCGACAGCTTCATGGCGTTTCAGCTTGCCATATGTGTGGACGTTGTGCAGGCTATAGAAATGCTGTCAGTTTGCAGACGAGGTCCGTGAATGAAGAAATTCTTGTTTACGGTAATGAACAGCAAAATATTTGGCAGATCAGACTATTGTTATTCGGTATGATTGGCGTTGCTATTGGAGCATTTACGTGGACGGTTTCGCCTTGGTTCGTTTATTTTAAACAATATTTGGCAGAATGGTTGGTTAATCATGAAATATTTTTGCCATTGAATGCAACGGCTCCCTGGTGGATTTTAACGAATTACCCTGCCAACAATGATAGTTTCAATTTGCTGGATGGCTTTTGTGTCAGTTTCTACATTCTTGGATCCGGAATCCTTTATGGCGTGTGGTTAACATTGATCTACAAATTTTTGGCCAGACTTTATCATAAACCTGATTTTTATCTATATTTTTCACAAGCACTCATACCTTTGGCAGCGGCAGGTCTTTTTCTCGGTCTCAACGCAACAAGTGTCAAATTACTTCAATATGAGGGGATTGTCTTTTGGTGGCTAAAGGATATGCGTGCGATTATTCTAGGGGGTGCCAGTATTTGGAGTTTATACTTGGGCTATAAAATTCTTCGGAAATATAATAAATATTTTTATCAAATGTTTTTATCGTTTACCCTTTATACTGTATCTGTAATACCCGTTGTTGGGGCATGGGTTTTAATGTTTTGGATATGGTAAATAATTGAAAACATTAATAAATGAAAACCCTATCTTTTTTATTCTGTAAATAGGGTCGGTCTTTATTGAACCCCTATATTATATAAAATAATAAGGGTTTGTGTTTTATAAATCAAAATTGATATTAATCTATTGTCATTAAAGAGGCATTTCCCCCTGCAGCAGTCGTGTTATTGCTTATGGAGATCTCTTCCATGAGAAGATCCGTATTTTCGAAATTTTCATCTACATCTAGTGCAGAAATAATTCCATTGTCTGAAAATGCCATGTTCTGACGAGCCTCTTCAAATTCGGGAACATCTTTTTCACCCAGAATGATCGTGCAAGGTTGCTCATTCATTGATTTTACCTTTCTGATGTGTAATGACAATTCATGGGGCAATTGTGAATACCATTCTGTGATCTGATCAGGTGCAAAAATCAGGACTGAATTTCCACATTTCAGGGACAAGGAAATTTGTCTCAATAAGATATCTCGTGTTTTAGCGATACATAATACTGTTCCTCGTGGTGAGAGAGAGTAAATATTTTTTTCACCAACAGGTCCATTTAATTCAATATTTGAATTTACTATTGTATGGGATAACAGATTTTTTGCTGTAGAAACAAATTGCTTTTGATTGCTTGTCAACCAGTCCAGCCACTGCTGTGCAATGGGGGATAGAGATTGTTTGGGGAATTCATCGAATACGGGGCTTTGTTGCAACATCCTTCTTAGAATGAAAGGTGCACCTGCCTTTGGACCTGTTCCGGAAAGACCTTTTCCTCCAAAAGGTTGTACGCCAACAATCGCCCCGATGATATTACGGTTAATGTAGATATTACCGGCATTAATTTTTTTTGTTACATCCTCAATGGTTTCATCAATACGGGAATGAATACCAAACGTTAAGCCAAATCCTGTTTGGTTTACCGATTTAATTATATCGTCAATCTGATCTCGTCTAAATCGAACAACATGAAGGACAGGACCAAAAACTTCATCAGGAATATCGGATATCTGATTGATTTCGATTATGGTCGGCATCATAAATGTACCATTTTCTGTTTTTTCAGGTAAAGGTAGGGACCAGATCTTAAATCTTTTCTTTTTCATATATTCGACATGATTATTTAGACGATTTAATGCATCCTGACTGATTACAGGACCTATGTCGGTTTTGAGAGAAAGAGGATTATCTATAATAAGCTCCTTGGTTGCACCCCGTAACATGGTAATAACCCGATCTGCGCAATCTTCCTGAACGTACAATACCCTTAGGGCAGAGCATCGTTGACCGGCACTGTCAAATGCAGAACTGATGATATCAACAACAACTTGTTCAGCGAGGGCAGAGGAATCAACGATAAGTGCATTTTGGCCGCCTGTTTCAGCCACAAAAGGAATAATGTTGCCTGATGGAGATCTTCTGCTGGCAAGATTTTTAGAAATTTCACGGGCAACTGCTGTTGATCCTGTAAACATTACTCCATGAACTTCCTTATTTGAAATAAGAGATGCCCCAATATCTCCCTTACCGGGTAATAATTGAAGAATTTCTTCCGGTATACCCGCTTCATGCATGATTTGGACTGCCCTAGTGGCAATTAAAGGCGTTTCCTCGGCTGGTTTGGCAATAACAGGATTTCCGGCAGCAAGAGCTGCAGAAATTTGCCCGATAAAAATGGCCAGTGGGAAATTCCATGGGCTGATGCAAACAACGGGTCCACTCAATGGTGCGTGAGTATTATTATTGAAAGTTCTGGCAACTGTTGAACCATAGTATCTGAGAAAGTCAATCGCTTCTCTTACTTCAGCCAGGGCATTGGGAAAAGATTTTCCCGCTTCACGAATAATCAATCCCAATAAAGGATACAATTGCTCTTCCAAAAGATCTGCAGCTTTCAGCAAAGGAACGGCCCTTTTATCAGGATCCAATCCAGCCCAGTCCTTGGCACCCTTTACTGCCGATTTGAACGCACGATCAATTTCCGCTTGTGATGCCTCGATAACTGTCCCTACCTTATCGTTATGATCAGCAGGATTTAAAACATCCAATGGTTTGTTTTTGAACTTAGTTTTCTTTCCTGCAAGAATTGGAAATGCTTCCCAAGATGCTGGAGAATCTTTAAGGGCCTTAGAAAGATCATGTAGAATAAATTCATTGTTGAAATCAATGCCTCTTGAATTCAGTCTTTCCTGACCATAAATGGAGCGTGGTAAACGGATGGATGGATGAGGACTGCCAACAGGATTTATTTTCAGAGCTTCATCCACAGGGTTTGCAATCAGTTGATCAATTGAAATGTCACTGTTGCCAATCTGGTTTACAAATGAAGAATTAGCTCCATTCTCCAATAATCTGCGAACAAGATAAGCAAGCAAAGTTTCATGTGTTCCTACAGGGGCGTATATACGACATGGTCGTGAAAGATCACCCGCTTGTACGATTTTGCTATATAACTGTTCACCCATACCATGGAGACACTGAAATTCATATTGTTCAATATCATAATCTTTTCCTGCAAGTGCATAAATTGTTGCAAGTGTTCGAACATTATGTGTGGCAAACTGTGGAAAAATTGCGTCTCTATTGGACAATAATTTTTTCGCGCATGCAATATAACTAATATCTGTATGAATTTTGCGGGTATAGACAGGAAAATCGGATTGACCTTCAACCTGCGCTTTTTTAATTTCACTGTCCCAATAGGCACCCTTTACCAAACGTACCATCAATCTGCGGTTTGTTCGACGAGCCAGATCAATCAAATAATCCAGGACATAGGGAGCCCTGCGGCCATAAGCTTGGACAACAAAACCAATACCATTCCAGTTTTTCAGATCTGGGTGATTACATAAGGCTTCCATCAAATCAAGAGAGATTTCAAGGCGCTCACTCTCTTCTGCATCAATATTAATGCCAATATTATATTGGCGTGCAAGAAGAACCAAATTCGTTAAAGTCGGAAGGAGTTCTTTCATGACTCGGTCATATTGGGAACGAGAATAACGGGGGTGTAAAGCGGATAATTTAATGGATAATCCAGCACGTTCATAAACCGAGTTACCATGTGTTGAACGGCCGATTGCATGCAACGCATTTTCATAATCAACCCTGTAACGTTCCGCATCTTCTTCTGTTATCGCAGCCTCACCAAGCATATCGTACGAATAACGAAATCCGATATCCTCCATTTTTCTGCTTTGGTTTAAAGCCTCTTCCATTGTTTGGCCAAGAACAAATTGTTCACCCATCATGCGCATAGCCCGATCAAGGGCGATACGGATTATGCTTTCACCCTGCCGCTGTACCAATTTTGTAAGGGTTGCTGCAAGATTTTTTTCTTTTACAGGCGTAACGAGTTTTCCTGTCAAAGCAAGTCCCCATGCGGCGGCGTTGGTGAAAATAGGTTTCTTGAAACCTGCATGTGATATCCAGTCACCAGTGCTGATCTTATCCCTGATTAATGCATCACGTGTTTCAGTATCAGGAATGCGTAAAAGAGCTTCGGCAAGGCACATAAGTGCAACGCCTTCGGCGGAAGATAATGAAAATTCCTGAACAAGAGTCTCGACACCCTTCAGGTTGCGATGTTCTCTTAAATATTGTGTTAGTGATCTTGCATGTTCCGATATCTGTCTGTTCATTTCATCAGATAGGGTAGCTTGTGGAAGTAGGGTTTTGACACATTCCGTTTCTGGAAGTCGTATTGTCGCCGTAATTTTATCTCTTAAAGAGTTCTGAGTGCGTATATTATTGTCAAATTGAGAAAAAACAGACATAAAAATCCTCGAAACTGAAAATATAATATTTAAGATTATGTCGCTTCTTACATAATTTATCCATTGAATAAAACAAGAATTATATAAATATGATAATTTTATTATAAATTTTATGTTTATTTATTGCGCTATTGTTCTAATTTAATAATGAAAAAAACAGGATATGAACTATATTTACGTAATTATGTACTTAACTGCAACGAAATTATTATATTGTAATTTAATCGGAGATGGTTAGCTTTACCTTAGGTAAGTAATTGAAAATATTACATATTATTTGAGATACTGATTGAAAGTGGCAGCTTAATGAATCGTATATTTGGTGATACGTTATTATTGTATTTTTATAGTAAAAATTGTTTTCGATTCTGTTTGAGAATATGGTGTTCATCAAAAATGGATATTGAATAATTTGTTTAATTTATTTTCAAAAAAAATCATTCCATTAATAGGTTGTTTATTTTTTTCAAGTTGTAATCATTCACAAAAATCAATTTTGTATCACTGGCAAAAAAAACAGCAAATGATCGTTGTTATAACTGATGGATGGTATAGTAATAGGGGAAAGTTATACAAATTTGAATATTTGCATTCAAAATGGCACAAAAAAGGAAATGGTGTTTCTGTATCTCTAGGTAGTCAAGGATTGGCTTGGGGCAGGGGATTGCATCCATTTATCCAAGAAGGTCTGTACAAAAAAGAGGGTGATAAGCGCAGTCCTGTTGGAATATTCAAAATAGGTTTTGCATTTGGTTATAGGAATAATCTTTCTATAAATTATCCTTACCATGTCATGACACAATATGACTACTGTATTGATGATCCTACATCGTCTCAATATAATCAAATTATTGATAAACAAATTTTTTCTTTAAAAGAAAAATTTATTTTGTCTGAACCTATGCGTAGGGATATTCATTTTAAAGGGGACCAACTTTATAAATTAGGTTTTGTCATTGAACATAATGAGAAGAATATTCCTCATTATGGAAGCTGTATCTTTGCACATTTAAGAAAAAATGCGAATGCGGTGACTTCAGGTTGTACAGCAATGGATGAAAAGGATATGACACAAATTCTTAGATGGCTTGATCCTGATTATCATCCAATTTATGTATTATTACCTAAAGTTGTTTATCATCAGAAACAACAGGTTTGGAATTTGCCATCTATAAAAAATGATTAAGCAGCTTTGCGAAAAATTGGAAATGCGCCCTGCTGGATTCGAACCAGCGGCCCACAGCTTAGAAGGCTGTTGCTCTATCCAGCTGAGCTAAGGGCGCAAAAAATAATTTCAATGAGTCCAGTTCATTTTCCGATTGTTGTGAAAATTATCTTCATAATTTTTGACAACATAATGATGACTACCTGGTTCTTCCAAATCATAAGCAATTGAATTTTTTTCTGCATATTGAATTGCTTGATCTTTTGTAGGGAAACTGAGTTTTACTTCAGTTTGTGTCTCACTACATCCTACCCATCCAGTTAAGGAATCGTGTGATCGAGGGGAGGATTGTCCATAATCAAGAATCCATCTATGACTGCGAATTTTACCAGATTGTGTAGCCTTTTGAGGGCATTTATAAATTCGCGCCCGCGTCATGAAAACCTCTTTTGCTTATTAAAAAATACCCAAGGATTTTAACCCAAGGTCTTTATTAATGGTCGGGGAGCCCGGATTCGAACCGGGGGCCTCTTGTACCCAAAACAAGCGCGCTAGCCAGGCTGCGCCACACCCCGAATGGCCTTATAGCTATCCTGTTCTGCGCTATAAGGCAAGTTATTTTTTTATAAAATATGCTTTTTTTTTATTTTTTTTGGGATTTGATAAGAGGGGGTGCAAAGGCGGGGGCCATATCCCATGGGAATAGGATCCACATATCCTGTTGAACTTCCATGATAAATTGGTCAGTATATTCCTTGCCGGCAGGTTTGGCATAAAGGCAGGCAAAATAAGCTTTTGGTAACAACTTACGAATAGCTTTGGCAGTAATTCCCGAA
The DNA here is from genome assembly GCF_016101865.1 of Commensalibacter sp. B14384M2. Taxonomy (NCBI): domain Bacteria; kingdom Pseudomonadati; phylum Pseudomonadota; class Alphaproteobacteria; order Acetobacterales; family Acetobacteraceae; genus Commensalibacter; species Commensalibacter sp. B14384M2. The sequence goes on from NZ_JACFPS010000001.1 coordinate 658,879, forward strand.
TCAACAAGGTCATCAATAATTAGAAAACCATTACCATCTTCGGTAATGGAGGGATTTTTAATGATATTTAATTCACCTCTTTTTTCTTCATCATAAGTGACAACTGATATTGTATCAATCAAACGAAGTTCCAATTCACGTGCAATAATTCCCGCGGGAATTAACCCGCCACGTGTTATCGCGATAATTCCTCTGAAATTAAAATTGCTCAAGCGTTCAGATAATATACGGGCATCTTTGTGTAATTGATCCCAGGAAACGGTCATATATTTGGTAGCCATTAAAATAAAGAACCTCCATTTGGAATTGAGTAATCTGGCTGAATAGGAATGTAATAACTTTTGGAATCAGGCATACAAAGCACTATCGTGTCGAATGCAGTTGATCCCTGATGGTTGAAAGGTAAATTAATAATGGCACAAACATGTTTTTCCAAGAGGGATTCTGGCAAAAGAGTGGGTTAATTAAGTAAAAAAAGTATTTTTGGAACCAATGACTGAATCAGAATCAATTTTTAAAGGAAAACTTCCCTGCTTATTGCTAGGAGTTACCCTTTAGATTGAACCTGCCCTGAAGTTTGATTTATCACTCATAAAGAATCCATGGTAAAACGGTAAAGAATTTATAACGAAACGATCCAAACAAATATATCTTGTTTATTTTAATATGGGAAAATATTAATGTAGAATGAAACTGTATATTTTATGATTACAATATTTGTTACAGTTATTAAATATAGGCTTTTAAATATTGGAAATTCGTTTCAAGATTTCAGAAGTCAAGACGGATTATGTGAATATGGATAAGAAAAACCTAATTTCTTATTGTCTAGACAGTTTGGTTGTCATCTTAATTTTTTTAAGTGCATGTTCAACTTCTGATACACCTCCTCAAAATAGTATGAGGTTAACCTCAGACAGGGTCGCTCGTTTTTCGATGCAAAGCAGGGATTTCGATATAACTGATAGATCAGAGCTTATGCGTGCTGTAATGAATGTTGTCCAAGATCAGCATTATGTTATAAGAGAGGTGAATGCGGGGGTTGGCACCTTATATGCAGACCAGACATATGATATTGGTCAGCCTTTGAGTTTTTTTGGAATTCCGATCACTCATTTTCATCAAAAACCGTGGGCGGGTGGAAATTTGGCAATTCAGCTGGGACCGTTTGAACTGGCTGGTGGACAAAATAGTTTATATGTTGCCAAGAAAAACAGTTCTGTTTCTGTTGTGCTTTTGCCTTTGGAAAATAATAAAAAAGGATTTCAAATTCATGTTTCAATTGAAATGCGTGATTTTTACAATGACGGACATGTCGGTGAAATCTGGTTAGTCCGGGATCCAAAAATTTATCAGAATTTCTTTGATGCTTTGTCAAAAGCAATTTATTTACAGGCTCAATCCTAATGAAAATTTTTCATTTATTTTCTGTGGTCGTGGTTTTATTGTTGGCAGGATGTAATGGGAATTCCATACCAACAAGCCTGAGATTAACTGATTTACCGACAGGTCAGCTTCGTAATATGCAAATGCGGCAATTTGATCAGTCAGATATAAATAGGGTTAATCAAGCCGTAATTAAAACACTGGTCAGTCTGGATTTTCAAATTGTCAGGGTGGATGATCTAAGCCATCTGATTGAAGTCATACGTCTGGAAAACGGACATATTATGCAGGCAAATATAATGTTAATATCAATGGTGAACCATGGTACGACAGTTCGTATAGCTTTGCGCTACAATCAATATCCCGTAACGTCACCCCAAGTTTATCAGGAATTTTTTGATACGTTGTCACGTAATTTATCCTGATCTCTAATAAATGGCGTTGGCGTTCAAGAATGTGGCTTGAGATAACTGATTAAAAAAATTTTGATAGAATTCAGGGTTTTTGTCCAATGGCAAGTTATTCATACGAGCCATAGCCCTGACGATAATATGATCTTTATTGGGTTGTGTCGTAACGGTAATTTCAATTATGTCATCTGTAAAATGAGTTGCCGTGACAAAACCGATCTGATCATTTGATCTCACAATGATATATCCCATGTCTTGCAGCGTAGATGAAATGGCCTGGATCATTTTTTGCTGATCCGTAGTTTCAAATGATCGACTCTGAACAGCCCTTAGTGCAAGAGTCTGTTGCGGTTTTGCCAAAACAGTTTGAAGCGGATTTAATAAAACCATGATCCCAATGAAGATTTGGCCCCAAAGGGATATAGAAATATATATACGAGAAAATGTTTGCATTCCTAGAAATTGCTATATCTATAAGAATAATCTCTAACTTTTTGATTATGGTCAAATTTAACAATCAAGGTGAGTGTTCGTTGTGACGTGCTGGATGTATTGGCTTTGTTTCCCAACCCGAGGATAACAATGGTTGCCCATCCTCCCGAACTGGAATGTGTACGCATGGTTGAAATCCGATCATACACCCATACTTCCTGATGTTGATCATCGGAAGTTACAATATTGGGTGGCCCAAAAATTTCAACAACCGAGGCATTACTCATACCTTTATGAAGTTGGCTTTCAATGGTTCCAAGAGTCAGATGGGCATCTGTATTTTGAGCCGTCTGAGCATCTTGGGTCTGTTTTGATGCTGATTCACAACCAGCCATGAGTAAAACTGTGGTGGGAATAATCATATATTTGAGAAAGCGCATGATGTTTGTCCATAATTAAATAGAAAAGCCATTATTTACAGTAAGATTAAAATGGTTGATTTTGCAAGAATAGTGATCGGGATAGTGGTTCAAAAAAATTCTTTTGATAAAAAACAGGGTCTACTATATTTTCATATCCGGTTGAGGAAGCGCTGAAATTATTGTAAATTTGTCCATTGACTCTTACAGCAAATTTATTTTTATCAATGGAATATGTCATTACACTCAAAATTATATTGCTGTTTTGTTGTGCCGTTACCTCGGAACTGTCCAAATTGACTTTTACAATATTAAAACCTTGATCCTGCAGTGTTGTAATAATGGTTTTCAACAAAATATCTTGATTAGGTGCCTCGAATGTACGCGTTTCATTTACACGTTTTTGAGTGGCGGGAAGCACAGATTCATTATTGTTTGAACAAGCTGTCAGTGAGAAACATGACAACCCTAATATGCAAAGAAAAAATTTAAGTGTCATTTTCATCGAGATGTGTAATTTTGATGAAGGGATAGTGAATAGGAAAAGGCATCAAAAAACTGTTGATATGTTACAGGGGATCGAATGATTTCAGATTGTCTTGGAGGACCACCGTTTAAATTTGCACCTTCTTCACCATTATAAAGTGGATAGGCACTTAAGGATAGGCGTGCAATGATTGTATGAACAGAATCATTTTTTGAACTTAAAGTTAAAGTTGCCAAAATAACCTGATTTAAATCAGGGTGAGTCTGGTTGGCAGCGATAAGCCCCATGGCAGGTGAAGTTTCTGTAATAATAAATCCAAGATCCTGAAAGGTAGACAAAGCAATTTGATAGGCTTGAGAAGAAGATAAATTCGGGAATTCCCTTGTCTGTAAAGTCCGAATTTCCATTGTTGTCAAAGACTTGTCATTTTTTGCATGAGCAGATAAGGGGATTAATGCCAATGTAATTCCGATAATGATATTCAAATTCAAATAATTTTTGATAGTTAGCATTGGTGTATCCGATTTGGAAAATCATTCCGTTATTTTTTTACATTTGAAATTATTATAATATAATTTGGTAAAAAGGTTTATTTAAAAATCCTAATTTGATTTTTTCAATTATCTTAAATTATTTTTTGTTTTTTGTCTTTAAAAATGAATAGTTTTGGCAAGTTTTGCCTGATTTTATTTTATTGATAATTGCTTGTTATACGGGACTCAAAGCTTGGCTTTGTTATGCCATACTTGGCAAGAATATAACATTGGATTACTATCATTAAGTTTAAAAGATATTTCATAAAATTTGCGAGCAAATATGACATTATTTCTTCTTGACAAACAGAATCTAAAAAAATCAGAAATAATGACTATTAATGATCAAATTATATATGAAAAATACGATTTGATCATCAAAATTTTTTCTCAGTATTGTCCAGATATACAATTGGCTGAACCTGTTGTTACAGAAAATCAAAATAAAGATACGTTATTGATTTCCTGGTATGTGGATACCCTTGAAGAACCAAAAATAATAACTGGGCCGCAAAAGCAGCAAATTTATCAGAAAATGGCTATTTCATTTAAAAATTTGTTTAAAAATATATCCAGGGACAGTTCGAGCGGAAAAATTGTTGAAGCTGTTTTACATATTAGGGATTTTAGGGATATTCTTACAAGCAGGGATAAGATAATTATTAAGAATTGGGGAGGAAATTCTTTTCAGGACAATAAAAATTCAGGAATATATTTACCATCCTTGTTTGAATTTTCATCTGAGCCCAAACCTGCAAAAGACGTCATTTCACATTTCTCTGATGAAAAAAAGGTTAATGGACAAATAAAGTCATCTATTAAATCACAAGAAAATTCTACGGTAAATCCTAAAATATCATCACGTTTTCGGTTTTTGACAAATTTCAATAATCAATTTGTTTTATCTCGATTAATAGCGGCGATTTTGTTTTTTTTTATAGGTTTATTGTTGGGTTGGCGAATAATTTTTGCTGAACATCCAATCAAAATTAATGGAATTACAGTTCGGGAAGCTCATAATCTTGTTAAACAATATCCGCAAATAGAGAAATCCAATCATGATCTGGAAACAGAAATTAAGATTTTGAAGGATAGGTTAAAAAATCCACCTTGTAACATAAGGGAATCTCGTGCAGATCCATCATTAAATAAAAGTTTAGAACATCCATTTACACCAATGACTTCAACCGGAAAAATTTTTGAAGGTAGTTTACCGGAACTGCTTGAAAAAAGTACTGTTTTTATAATGGTGTTAAAGGACGATGATGTATCTGCCGCTTCGGGTACAGGATTTTTCGTCACATCCGACACAATCGTGACTAATCGACATGTGGTTGAAAATGCCAAGAACAATTCTGTAATGGTTACCAATAAATCCTTGGGACAGTTGAAACTTGCTCATGTTGTTTCTGTAAGTCAGACTATAGAAAATGGAGGACTGGACCTGGCAATTCTTAAGGTTGAAAATGCGCCACCGCAACAACCTCTGAGTTTTTCATTAGATGCACGACCCTTACAGGATGTTGTCGCTGCAGGTTATCCGGCAATCATGATAAGCCAGGATGATGCGATGCAAAGATTGATGAAGGGTGATCTACAAGCAATTCCTGGTGTTATATTGACCAAGGGACAGATTAACGGAATTCAGAATAATCACAATGGCGAAAAAATAATGCCTCATAGCGCAATGGTTTCCCCGGGTAATTCTGGAGGTCCACTGGTTGATCTTTGTGGAAGGGTAGTTGGAGTAAACACGTTTGTAACGATGGATCAGTATACATCCTCCCATGGAAATTATGCCCAAAAATCCGACATGATTGTTAGAGTTTTACAATCCTCAAATCTACCTATCCAGGTTCAATCGGGAGTCTGCCAGTCTGAACCGGTGGAAAAGCAAGACCAATCGGCTGACAAGCCCGCATTTAAATCTGACAAATCCGAGCAGGATAATAATCAATCATCTTCTGATCCTATTGAATCTAAAAAGGATAATTTAAAATGAAATTGCAATTTATTCCAGGAAGACCGATTATTACAACTAATTTCAATAAGGCAAAACCCCTTGGAATGAATGGTCAATTAATATTGGAAAACTGGCATATTCTGCATGATCTTTTGAAGAAGAATGTCGGTCCTGAATGTGCCGCTTTATTGCTTGAACCTCAATTGGATCGGGGAAGAGGAGAGGTTGATTGGTATTTGCCTGTCGACAGCCAAAATCTCCCTGTCAAACATTTATCAAAAGAGGAGAATTTAAAAGAGGCGTATGATTATATCGAAAAAGGGAAAAAATACGCTCAGTGTTTGATAAACTCTCCAGATTCATTGCAAAAGCAAAGAGGCAAGCTTCTTTTGGATGCATTACAATTTCCCAATGACGAATTCATAATCGCAACCCCTCATGGACCAGCCATATTGGAATGGGGACATGAATCAAATCAGCCTTATTCAAAAAAGGAAGTTTTGTCCGCCAAGGGAAAGGAGAGGAATATGAAAGTTATGACAATTCTTCCTCCTCCAGTTTCACCATTTAATAATCGCATTGAGAACAAAAATTTTTGGCCATGGATAACAAGTGGTCTCATTTTACTATTATTGATGATATTGCCATGGTGGAAAGGAATCATATCAATAAATTATTGTCGTTATTATTGGCTTTTACCTTTGGTGTTGTTTTTTTTGACATTGCTTGTTGTTGGCGTGATACTAAAAAAACAAAATGATCTTCATTCTTTGGTCAATAAGGAATGAACCTGATGGTTTTGGTATTAAGTCGACAAAAAATCAATCGGTTAAAACCTCTTTTTAATCGGCAACAGAATTTTTATCATCAGATATATAATGAAATATTAACCTATAGTGATGCGGATCACGCAAGAATTTTTGCTCAGCCAGAATTCAATAACGATATCGTTCGTTGGAATGCGGAGGGACAAACAAGTTTTTCATGGAAAGAACTTGATCAAAATCAGCAGCAAAAATTATTACAGGCAACACGTTCAATTTTGCTGGATATTGAGGAAATAACTCAACATTATCCTGGTCTCACGCTTTCAAGATTTTTCAATCAATGCCGTCAATTTCCTGGCTTGGATTTTTTGTATGCCGTTGATGGAAAACCTGTAATCACTGCATGGGGTTTTTCATGTGACCAGAAAACCTATGATCCATTGATGGGTGTTGAGAGAAAAAAGAGAAAACATTTGTTTTTTTGGAACAGATTTCCTTGGATTACAGCATTGAGTGCTTTTGCATTAGGTTTATTGACGTCAATATTTTGGACGGATGAAGATTTAAATGGAAAAAAATGTGAAATCATTTATCCTTCGGAAAATAAAGTCAGGCATGTAATGAATGACAAAAAACGTCAGGATCAATTGGCGGATGAACGAAATAAGTTGCTTGAACAGTGGAATATTTTACAAAATCAATGTCGAATTCCTTCGGTAAAACCCTTAGTACCTATTGATCCAACAAAAATTGACCCTTTACCACCACCTGAACAATTACCTGAAATACCATCCCTGAAAGATAATCCGAATTTACCTGATATAGAAACTTTGCAGAAAAAAAATGTTCCAAAACCTCCCGTAAATTCAACTGTTCCACCAAAAACAGATGTTAAATCCAATAACAAGGTTGATCTTCCAAAAGAATCCTGGAACAAGAAAGACACGACAATGTTAAAGGGATGTTGGCATTTGACAACACATCTAGAATTATATACGCACGGTTTATTTTTCAATTCTCATCAACCTGTAACAAACTGGTCCTTGTGTTTTAATCCGAACGCGGCGGGTCATCAGGTTTTAACAAGGCGAGATGGTGGGACATGTCAGGGACCTTTATATGCCGGGTTTCAGGGCGAACAGCTTGTACTGAATCAACCAGAGGACTGTCAGGGAGATTTTCATCTTATCAGTGGTAAAAATGTTTGTACAAGATTGAATGATCGCGAAGCAAGATGTACATATATAGACGAAAATGGTCATCAGTCCACAGGTATATTTAAACGATAATCAAGATGATGTTTCGTAATTATTTATTTTTAGTTTACAGTTTATTTTTATTTTGCTTGCAAGTGAAAGCTGCGGAACAAACATATCATCTGGATGGACATGAAGGAAATTGGACAGCGTTTCATTATTCACATATGAAACAGCAAATTAATTCATGTCATGTTCTTTCAAATGATCTGGTTCTTGGGTTTGAAAGGGATGCAAATAATGTTGGTTTGATTTTATGGGATTCAAAAGGTAAGCAAATTCCGGGTAGAAATAAAAATATAGCCTTGACAATTAATAAGGAACATTTTTTGTTCACGATGAAAGCGATGGATAAAAATATGTTGATGAATCGTTTGAATTTAAAGGATTTCAACTATTTGTTGCAAAAATTATCCTATGCAGATTTGGTTGTTGTTGAATATGGTCAACAACCCGTAAATATTGTTGATTTGCTTGGATTGCCATCCATGTTAAGTAAGTTTAATTATTGTATAAGCCAAGCTAAATTCGGATTTTCAGAATACGAAAACCATTTTCCCTAAAATATATATCTATTTAGTTTGGAAAATGGTTATTAAAGATAAGAAAAACAAAAAGTTTTTATTTTACTATTTTTACCCATTGATAGGGATCAATGACATTTCCGAATTGAATGTCAATCAAACTTTTACGAAGGTCTTGGGTAATTTTTCCTGATTTACCTTCATTTATGATATATTCGCCTTTTGAATTTTTTATTTTTCCAATAGGCGTAATGACAGCGGCAGTGCCACAGGCAAAGATTTCAGAGATTTTTTTTGATTGAATATCGTCAATCAATTGATGGATTGAATATTTTTCCTGTTTAACGGTCAGTCCCTTATCTTTTGCTAAGGTAATAAGAGAATCACGGGTTACCCCAGGTAGAATGGTTCCACTTAAGGGGGGGGTTAATAAAGTTCCATCTTTGAATACAAAAAAGATATTCATCCCTCCCATTTCCTCAATCCATTTATGCTCTACAGAATCAAGAAAAATAAGTTGGTCACACTGATTTTTCGTAGCTTCCTGTTGGGCGGCAAGGCTGGCGGCATAATTTCCACCACATTTAACCTCTCCAGTTCCACCGGGGGCCGCCCTTGTATAGAATTCAGAAACCCATACAGATACAGATTGCGCATCTTTGGAAAAATAGGAACCGGCTGGCGAGGCAATCAGCATAAACAGATATTCCGGGGAAGGTTTAACACCAAGATAAGGTTTGCTGGCAATCATGAAAGGACGGAGATATAGAGAACCTATCTCCTGGTCTGGGATCCAGTTCTTTTCCGCTTTAACAAATTCATTAATGGCTTGTAAATAAATTGATTCAGGAAGTTGGGCCATGGCAAGCCTTTTGGCCGAATTGGCAAAACGTTTGGCGTTGGCTTCGGGTCTGAATAAAAGAATACGACCATCATTTGCCTTATAGGCCTTCATGCCTTCAAATATTTCTTGTGCATAATGAAAAACGCAAACGGCAGGATCCAAACTAATTGGTCCGTAAGCCTTGATTTCCGCATCATACCATTTCTTTTCATCATTATAATGAATTATCAACATATGGTCTGTGAATTTTTGCCCAAAACCAGGTTTTTTTAAAATTGCCTCACGTTCCTTTTTTGACAGGCTGTTTGGATTTTGGGAGAATTTAATCGGAAATTGTTTTCCGGAATTCATTTTCTTATCTTTCTTTTATCTTTAGTTTTAAGTAATTTTGTTACAAAATATACAACAGCAAAATAGATTGTTATGCAAGTTGTTTTCAGTAAAATTTTAATATGGATCTATTATAAAATATAAATCAAAAACAATTCTTTGTTATAATAATGTAAATTATAACAAAACAGAATTCGCTTTGTTATAATCTCAATAACATTAATTATTCCATATGGTAGAAAGCAACAGGCATGGTTCAAAAAAGTCTTGACGATTTAAAAAACAAGTCATTGTTCAAACAGCAATGTTTCATTGATGGTCAATGGTTGAATGCAGACAATGGTCAAGTAATTCAGGTTGTCAATCCTGCAACTGATGAAATTATTGGAACTGTTCCGAAAATGGGTGGTAACGAAACAAAAAGGGCTATCAATGCCGCACAAACCGCCCAGATTGCGTGGCGAAAAAAAACCGCAAAAGAGCGATCTGTCATTTTGCGTCGTTGGTATGAATTAATGGAAGAAAACAAGGATGATCTTGCATTAATTCTCACACTTGAACAGGGGAAACCCTTGGCGGAGGCTAAGGGGGAAATTCAATATGGCGCGTCTTATCTGGAATGGTTTGCCGAAGAGGCAAAAAGGGTTTATGGCGATACCATTCCCGGACACATGGCAGACAAACGGATTTCGGTTATCAAACAACCAATTGGGGTTACGGCAGCAATTACCCCCTGGAATTTTCCCAACGCGATGATTACCCGCAAGGCTGGTCCAGCATTGGCAGTTGGATGTTCAATGGTACTTAAACCCGCAAGTATGACCCCTTACTCTGCCTTGGCCCTGGGTGTGCTTGCTGAAGAAGCTGGATTACCGCCAGGGGTTTTCAATATCATTACAGGATCCTCAGGGGAAATTGGTGGAGAGTTGACCTCAAATTCAATAGTTCGTAAACTAACCTTTACAGGATCAACAGAAATTGGTGCTCAATTAATACAGGAATCAGCCGGTACGGTAAAAAAATTATCAATGGAATTGGGGGGGAATGCACCCTTCATCGTTTTTGAAGATGCAGATATTGATGCGGCGGTGGAAGGGGCAATGATGTCCAAATATCGAAATGCGGGTCAAACTTGTGTCTGTGCAAATCGATTTTATGTTCATGATTCAGTTTATGATCAGTTTATTGAAAAATTTAAACATGCCGTTACCAAACTCAAGGTTGGCAATGGATTGAATAAAGATGTAACCATTGGTCCCTTGATTGATCGAAATGCCTTGAAAAAGGTGAAAGAACATATTGATGATGCTGTAAATAAAGGCGCAACTGTTGTCATGGGTGGTAAAGCTCTTGAAGGATGTTTTTTCGAGCCGACAATTTTATCGAATGTACCATTTAATGCACTGGTTTCGAAAGAGGAAACTTTTGGACCTTTGGCGCCTGTATATCGCTTTGAAACTGAAGAAGAGGTTATTCATCTGGCCAATGATACGGAATTTGGTTTGGCATCATATTTTTATGCCAATGATATTTCAAGAATAACACGTGTATCAGAAGCCTTGGAATACGGGATTGTGGGAATTAATACTGGTTTGATTTCAAATGAAATGGCACCTTTTGGTGGAATAAAGGCATCAGGTCTTGGAAGGGAAGGTTCCAAATATGGTATAGATGATTATCTTGAAATCAAATATTTATGCTTGGGTATTCACCTGTAAATTAGATTAGACAAGATTAAGGATTAACACGAATTCTAATCCTTAATTATAGTTTTCTATAAATTATTCCAGGGTTTTGTGCGCAAGTGCGATTGCTGCCTCTTTTGATGTGGCAACAGCTATGAACAATCCCTTGTGAACGAATTTCGCCCCTTGAATTCCTGTTTCTTTTTCTAGGTTTTCACCTTCTAGTCCTCCCCAGCTGGCAGGAAACAATCTACGTCGATCGTTTCCGTGCATACGGATCGGAACTGTCCCGACACGCCATTCATTTTCTGCAGGGTAAATTACCAGTTGTGTATTCCAACCATTGGCAAAAATCGGATATATATGTGGCATCCAGCGAGGCAACATCAAAATACGGTTATCGGGGCTGTTCTTGTATGCTTCTTCACAACAGCTGATGGCTCTGTTACGAGCAAATTCAATATTAAGTTGATAAATCAAAACAGTTTGAACGATTTTACTTGCCTCAAAAAAACGTTCCAGCTGGTTTGACGGGTCGTCGCAATCCCACGCAGGATTGAAAATATTTATGATTGATGAAAAATTTAATCCGTTTTCAGGTTGCATTTTTCCATTATCGATTGCATCTATGGGAATGACTAGCGCTTTTTCAATTACACTATGCGCAACACGATGTGATTTCTCATCCAGGTCAGGGGCTAGTTTTTTAATGACATCCAAGCCAAAAGCGGTCCATATAAGACCGGCAGAACTATAGGGAATGGTTCCTTCCATGTTTTTGGGTGTCTGTTTGATATCTCTTTCAGGAGCACCAATCTGGTGATGGTCAAAATAACGCTTGCCATCAAAAATTCCCCCAACATCAAAAACAATATCAGCTTTTTCAATGATTTCAGGGTTACGTGTTCTTTCTAGCCGAAAGGGTCTATTTTCTAAATCCAATGCAAGAAATAAGGTTGTAAAGGCGAAAACATCGTCAATATGAAAACGTCCGTTATGTGTGACGATTAAAAGTTCCTTTGAATAATCCATCAATCCTTCTGTAAGAGAATCAGAATGAATTGTAGGGGAGTTAGGCATGGGATCTCCTGATCAGTACAAATAAATTAATAACGAGAAAACATAATAAATAAAAACATCATTGGATGCGAGCGATTAATTAAGATTTCATACAGAATATTTTATATGAATTCTAATTATGAAAATATTCAGACTATAAATCTTAATTGATTTTACAAAAACGATATTGGATCGATATCCACGGTTATTTTTACGTTTTTTTTGGGTTTAATTGGATCCAACCATTGATGTAGGATCGGCTGTATGGCGATGGATTTATGTGTTCTTAACAATAAACGCTGTCGATAACGGTTACGAAGCAGAGATAGGGGAGCTGGGGCAGGTCCCAAAACGATGACCCCATCTCGGCTGGGTGCATTTAGACCGAGTTCTTGAGCTGTTTCCAAAGCATCCTGATTTGTATCCGCACTTACGATTATGGCGGCCAATCGACCGTAAGGAGGCCAAAATCCGGCTTTACGCTCATGCGCCTCTTCGATCATGAATTGATTGAAATCACCTTTGATTAACGTCTCCATTACGGGATGATCTGTTAAAAAACTTTGAATTATAACTGTACCGGGAAATCTGGCTCGACCGGCTCTACCCCCGACCTGATGCAATAACTGTAATGTTTTTTCAGCCGCACGTAAATCTGCGCCGGTTAATCCCAAATCGGCATCTATAACCCCAACAAGAGTAAGATCAGGGAAATGCCATCCCTTGGCAACAATTTGGGTGCCGATAATAAGGTTGACTTCTTTTTGCATAATTTGGCGAACGGCTTCGGCTGTCATTTTGGGGCTGTTTAAACAGTCACTGGACATGACAAGGATTTTTGCGTCAGGAAAGGTAATTCTTGCCTCTTCGGTAATGCGTTCAATTCCAGGACCAATGGGAACCAGACTATTCTTGGTATTGCAATGGGGACATTCCAGCGGAACGGGTATAGAATAATTGCAATGATGACATACCAGTTTTCTAGTGCTGCGATGCTCAACCAACCATGCTGAACAATGTGGACATTCAAGACGGTAACCACAAGCACGGCATAAAGTTAAAGGGGCGTAACCGCGCCTGTTCAAAAAAAACAAGACCTGTTCGTTTTTGTCAAGTTTTTCCTGTGTTGCCTTTACAAGAGGTGGTGACAGGAAATGTCCTTTTTCTGGTGGATGTATTTTCATGTCAACCAGTTTGGTTCGTGGCATGATAGCCCCACCATGTCGTTTGGTTAAGGTGAGATGAAAATATTTTCCCTGATGCGCATTTATCAGGGTTTCCATTGAAGGGGTGGCGGAAACCAAAATAATAGGACACGAGGATAGTTTAGCCCTGACAATGGCCATATCTCTGGCATTATAGATAACACCTTCCTCCTGTTTGAAGGAAGATTCGTGTTCCTCGTCCACAATTATCAATCCCAGATCATAAAAAGGGAGAAATAGGGCGGATCTCGCACCAACTAACACGAAAACTTCATTTTTTAATATAGCCATCCAGGTTTGTTTACGGTGTTTTAAACCTAGATCGGAATGCCATAGTGCAGGATTTACGCCAAAACGTTTGTAAAACCGGTTGGTCCATTGAGCTGACAAAGCGATTTCTGGCAATAAAACCAGAACTTGTTTATTCTGTTCGATGCAGGAAGCTATGGCTTGCATATAAACTTCTGTTTTTCCTGAACCGGTAATGCCTTGCAGTAAAGTAACAGAAAATTTTTTCTTATCGACTTGTTTCTTTAAAAAAGTTGTTGCTTTGGTTTGTTCTTCGGAAAGACTAGGTTGATGAAAATTGGGATCAGGTTTTGAAAATTGCGTAAAATTGGTAAGGGGTTGTTTGAAAATGCCTCCTGATTTTTCCAGTCCATAAATAACCGAGGGTTTTATATGTAAATTTTCTGTCAATTCCCTTGTTGTATAGGCTTGATCTGGAATATTCATGAAATCCAGAATTTTTTTTCTTTTTTCGGTAATTTTCAAGTTTGTTGGCAAAGGTGAAGTTTTTATCCATCCATATTCTTTTTTTAAGGGAACGGTGAGAGTTCTGATATTACGGATTGCCATTGCCAGAACGGAACCTGATTCTGTAAAATTGTAATTTGCCATCCAATCAATGAATTGCATTAAAACTCTCGGTAAGGGCTGAATGGGTAAAATGGAAATAATTTCTTTTAATTTTCTTTTTTCTTTTTTGGGGGTGGATAATAAAGACAAATTGCCTGATAGAACGTGATCTTGCCAGACAACCCCTATTTCCTTACGTTGATTGAGCGGTACAATAACTAGGGTACCGGGAATGATTTTTTCTATTTTTAGGTCGTGTGGAATTATATAATCAAAAGGTTCCTTGAATGGGTAAGGAAGAAGAACCGGGACTATTTTACGGTAAGATAGAGGCATATCAGATAAAATATCAGGATTCATTTGACAAACTCAATTGAAATTGAGGCAAAATCTTATTTTACGAGGATAGTATAGCATTGTTTGAGACTATATGTTCTGGATTTAAGATAAAATATATCTCTAGAATGAATTAAAACTATAATCATAAAATATTAGACATAAATTGGGATCTACATGATTAAAAATATTTTAACAATTGCTGGAACCGATCCAAGTGGAGGGGCGGGAATCCAGGCTGATATCAAAACTTTTTCCGCATTGGGAACTTATGCAATGTCAGTTATAACGGCGGTTGTTGCGCAAAATACCCAAGGGGTAAGATCTTTTCAGATTATGGATCCTAATATGGTTGCAGATCAGATCGATGCGATTTTTCAGGATATCCATGTTGACGCTGTCAAAATCGGAATGCTTGGCAATGAGCTTATTGTCAGGATTGTAGCCCAGAAACTGAGAGAATATAATGTTGCCAAGGTCGTTATTGATCCTGTCATGGTGGCAAAAAGCGGTGATCATTTGATCAATGATGCGGCAGTTAATGCATTGAAGGACGAACTATTTCCTCTTGCCACGCTTATTACCCCGAATATCCCGGAGGCATGTGTTTTATTGAATAGAAATGATCCAATAACAATGCTGGAAATGAAAGAGGAGGCACAGAAATTACTTTCATTTGGATCTCATTGGGTTTTGTTAAAAGGGGGACATCTCGAGGGATTTAACTGTTTAGATGTATTATGTAATAAGAATGAAATTTTCGATTATGAGGATGAAAGAGTGCTGACAAATAATAATCACGGTACAGGATGCACGTTGTCTTCTGCCATAACAGCCTTGATTCCCGTTATGGAAATTCCTGATGCGGTCAGAGAGGCCAAGACTTATCTAGGGCATGCACTTAAGGCTGGCAATCAGCTGCAAGTGGGTAAGGGACATGGGCCGGTCAATCATTTTTACAGAATATGGAATTTATAATAAATTATCATTTCAGTGACAGAATCGTGTTGAAAAGGATCCAATCATGCTGGCAGAAGATTATTTAAAGCATTTCTTGAAATGGATGAGGGACAGTCAAAGAGCCTCATCTAATAGTATTATTGCCTATCAACAAGATTTAACCCTTTTTTTACAATTTTTTGCAAATTATAGGGGTAAAGAAATAACCGGGCATGATCTTGCCGATCTTTCATATAAGGATGTCAGAGCATGGATGGCGGATGAAAATAACAAAGCCCTTAAAAGTCATTATCTTGGTCAGGGTCGACATACGCAAGATGCCGCAATCCGTACACGTAAAAGACGTTTATCCGCATTGCGGTCATTTTATCGCTTTTTGGCAAGGTTTTATTATATTGAGAATAATATTGCTTCATTAATAAAGATTCCAAAGGTCAATCAACCTTTACCTCATCCATTGACGGAAAAAGAGGCTTCAGAGTTGACTAGGAATATTGCGATTGTTGATCAGTCCCCAATGACTCAAAATCGTGACATCGCTTTATTTACATTGTTGTATGGTTGTGGTTTGCGGTTGTCTGAGGCTTTATCCTTAAATTGGGGGGATCTCAGAAATGCAGATCTGACCCGTGAGGGTGCAACCTTAAGGATAACCGGTAAAGGAAATAAGGAACGACTTGTGCCGATTTTGTCCTATGTGGCTGAGGCATTAATAAAATGGGAAAAACATTACCCTTTTATGATAAAATCTCAATCACCAGTTTTTGTCGGTGTTAAAGGCAAAAGGTTAAATCCATCGATTGCCCAAAAAAATATGCGTGAATACAGACGCATGATGGGATTGTCAGAATTGGCAACACCTCATGCTCTACGTCATTCATTTGCCACCCATATTTTACAAAACGGAGGAGATTTAAGAACAATACAGATGTTGTTAGGACATGCAAGCCTGTCTACAACGCAGCGTTATACATTGATGGATGAATCTCATTTACTGGAAGTATGGAATAAAGCCCATCCCAAAGCGAATATAAACAGAAAAATATGAAAAAACTCATTCTGACATTTTATTTTTTTACAGGCTTATGGTCTTTTGATTCAGCCAAAGCCGAAAGGAATTTATGCAGTTATGAAAAAATTGCGCAAATTCCTCTCAGAAATATAGGAGGATATATAATAGGGGATTTTCAAATTAATGGACAAATGGTTTCCCTGATTATTGACACAGGTTCAGAAGGAAGTCTTATTTCTTTGGATGGAGCTTCAAGGCTGCATTTACCTGTGGATCCAGGCCAAAAAACAGTAATACTGGGTTCAAAAGGGGGAAGTAAAACAGTACAAAATGTTTTTATCCGAAATATGCACATAGGAACGTACAATCTGGGCGCTTTATCTATACCAGTTGGTAATTTACCTCAATTTCCAAGAATTAAACCTGCCATTTCAGGATTGATCGGTGGAGATATATTATCAAATTTTGATGTTGAATTTTCATTAAAAACAGGAAAGCTGAATTTATGGGAGGTGAACAGCCATTCATTATTATGTATGGTACCACCTTTTTGGCAAGAAAAAGGTCATATTACTGATTTGGACAAAAAAGGTTTTCGTGTGTTTACAAAGGTAAGAATTGATCAGTTTCCCCTAGAAGCCCTAATTGACAGTGGTGCACGATCCCGAATAGTTGCCCTTCAAAAAGTAAAAGAAATGGGAATTCATGAAGATGAGCTGGCCACACGTCCGGGTGGACTGGCAAGCTCGATTGGTTCAAAAGAGGTTGTTTATCACTGGTATCAATTTAAGCGTTTCGAAATTGGTGGACAGGTTGAAATCAAACCTACATTGACCGTATCCCCATTGCATGATGAAGCAGATATGCTGATTGGTTCAGACTGGTTTGCACTAAATAAAATATGGATATCCTATAAACGGGAAAAATTGTATTTTATAAATAATAAAGAAGAATAATTATTTTCCTTTTGGCAAAAACCAAAAGATAAAAGAGCTGAAAAGTGTCGTTATACCCAACCAAAACCATGTAAAATGAAAATGCATTGCAGGAGCGGAATTGGGATGCAAAGATTGATCTACATTTAAAAGTATTGCAGAGACGGCAACACCAGAAGCCATGGAAAGTTGCATGACTGTGGATAATAGACCGCTTCCTGAAGGTTGTTTACTAAAAGATAGATCAATAACGGTAACTGTATTCATGGCTGTAAATTGAATGGAATTTATAAATCCAGTAATGAGCATTAGAACAATCAGTAATGTCCAGCTGGATGAACTTGTTACAGTTACATACGAAATATATGAAAAACTGAGCAATATAGTGTTGATAAACAGAAAACGTCGGTAACCGGTCTGTCTTATAATCTGATCGACGAAAGATTTTCCTACAAAAGAAGCAATGGCCAATGGTAACATTGCAAAACCACATTTTACGGGTGAAAGTCCCAATAGAATTTGTAACATCAATGGCAGCATGAATGGCACGGCGCCGCATCCGATACGTGCAACGATGTTACCGAAAATTCCAATTGTGAAGCTTCTTACTTTAAAAAGGTTGTGATGAAATAAGGGGTGTTTATGATTATAGGATTTTATCCAGTAAAATATCATTAAAAGGATACCCAGAATAAGAATCAGGGTTGGAATTTTAAATTGTTTTGTTTCACTAAATAGACTGAGTGCATAGGTAAGAAAGGCTATTGAAATGGCAAATATTCCGTACCCTGTATAATCCATTTTAATTGATTTATCCTTGATATCGGGAAAAATTCGTAAGGCAAATATAATTCCAAGAATACCGAAGGGTATATTGATTAAAAATATTAGAGACCAATGAAAATAAGAAGTGATCATCCCCCCAACAATGGGACCGATCAAGGGACCAGTCAAAGCGGGAAGGGTTACCATACTTAATGCTTTTACCAGTTCGTCTTTGGAAAAGGTCTGGATAATTGCCAATCGACCGATCGGCAGCATAAGTGCTCCTCCAGAACCCTGAATAATCCTTGCGATTAACAATTCATTCAAGTTATGGGAAAGTCCGCATAAAAGAGAACCAGATGTAAAAATTGCCAGTGAAAGACAAAAAATTATGCGACATCCATGTTTTTGGCATAGATATCCCGTAAGAGGAATAAATAGGGATCCAGCCACCATATAATAAATAATGATATTTTTTGTTTTGAATAAAGGTGTGTTAAAAAAATTGGATAAGTAGGGAATTATTGTATTGACGGCAGTTGAATCAAGTGCAGCCATGAAAAATGATATTGCTGCGACAATGGGCAAAAACCGTTTTTGATTGTTTTCAATCGGAATGTTCATGATTATTAATATACCTAGTAATTTAGGTACGGTATTTGATTTATATAGTCAAGATATGAAACTTAATAAATATAATGTTCAATCATACTCAGAATATTATTTATTTTTTAATTGGTTGAAATTTATATTTAAATAGATTTTCAAAATTATTTCACAAAAATTCGGTCGTTAAAACAATTCAATTATTTATTTTTTATTTTATAATAGCTGTTATAGTTTAATCTATCAATTTGTATCCTAATATTTCTCAGGGGATTGAGAATCATATGTCTCGTATCATCACTTTAATTCCTGACAGTGGAATACAGTTTTGGTCTATAAAAATTCCTGTTGCGCAATTAAAAAATGTTCATTGCTGGTTTTGGGAAGAGCGTAATGGTGAATATGATGATGGTACACCACGTTATATCTTGCATTCCCTTAGGGAGGATCCCGAAACAGGTGTGTTGAGGGATGTTCAATCCGGTCAGGTTCCACCTGAAAATCAGATTTATGAGGTTTCCTGGAAAGGGATGATGCAAATGTTTCTGCATCAATGGATACCCTTGCCTTTTTTTGCGCTCATATCGGGTGAAGAAACAGGTAATGAGCATTTTCGAAATGGACCGGCAAATTGGGTACGTGGATATCTTACACAGATAAGGGAGGATTTGTATCAATTTGATCTTGTCTTTGATACAAGTTTGCAAACACAGGATAATAATGAAATTTATAATGCACCCACTATAGAAGATAGCCAAAGACAGGACTGTTATAAATTCGTTTCTAATTTTACTGATGTGGCATGGTTTTTGAATGAAGGATGGGTTGGTGATTGGCTTTTGAAAATCAAACAGGAAAATGTTGTCAATAGTACTTTATATGAAGAACGATATTGTTGGCATTATGCCGTCTATCAGGCATTCCTACAGATTTTAACCTCCTTGCAAACCTTACCATCAGTGCATTTGCTGGATGGTGGTAAGGGAATAACATCACAAGTCCCGGTTGAGGTAGACCTAATTCTGGATTTGGGAAATTCAAGGAGCTGTGGAATTTTAGTTGAGGATCATCCGGGACAGGATGTTAATTTTTCAAATAGCTATCCTTTGATTCTTAGAGATCTTTCACGTCCCAATCTTAAATATGACAAACCATTTCCAAGCTGTATAGAATTTGCTCGTGCAAATTTTGGAAGTGATCTTCTCTCTCGTCGTTCCGGAAGGGTGTCTGCCTTTTATTGGCCAAGTCCGGTCAGGGTAGGTTATGAGGCGGCACATTTGGCAGGGACAAGAATTGGAAATGAAGGTATAACCGGTATTACATCTCCTAAAAGATATATATGGGACACGCGTTTATCTTTGCAAAGCTGGCGTTACAATAGCCGTTCCATGGGTATTTCGGGCAGAATAATCGATCCTCCAGTTACGGGGGCATTTATGGCAATGATTTCACCGGATGGTCGTGTTTTGACTGAGGAGGAACGTTTAATAGGGGAGAATATCACTACACAACCAAATTTTTCACGGAGTTCATTATTTACCTTTATGCTTGTGGAAATTTTGTTTCAAGCGAGATTACAGATGAACTCGCCTCAAAATCGTGAACAAAGACAAAATAAAACTTTAATGAGACATCTTCGGTCTGTAACATTGACATTACCTCCCGGTATGCCGGTAGCGGAACAGAAAATCTTACGTAATCGTGCGATTTCAGCCATTGATTTATATTGCGAAATGCTGGGTATATCTATAAATGAACGGCCAAAAATTCACACGCATCTTGATGAGGCAACAGCAACCCAAATCGTTTGGTTATATAACGAGATTACCGAACGTCTCGGTGGAAATTTGGATGAGTTCATGCAATTAAACGGTCATGTCGATAAAGATAGGGAAACTGATAACCGGATACCGAAAATTAGGATAGCAAGCTTGGATATTGGAGGTGGAACGACTGACTTGATGATAAGTTCCTATTCTGTGCCTGTGGGTGAGACAATTTGTCCACATCAGGAATTTAGGGAAAGCTTTAAAATAGCAGGGGATGATATTCTTGAACATATCATAACGCATATCATTTTACCCATAATGGAAAATTCCCTACGTAAAGCGGGCGTAATTGACACCCAGGCATTTTTTAGTTCCGCCATTGGACAGGACTGGGGAGGGCAATCAGAACAGGAGCGTCATTTAAGACAGCTTTTTGTCAATAATGTTTTGGAACCGGTTGCATTGGCAATATTGTCCCGTTATGAAAATGTAACTGATCGAACAATCGATATACTTGATGCATTCCATATTGGCGATGTTCTTGGTGAGGACAAGGAAAATATTGAGCGATCCCAAAATTACATTCAGACCCTTGCCAAAAAGGCAGGAGCAGAAAATTTTAAAATAACCGACTTGGAAATCATAGCCAAGGTGCAACAGGTTGAGGCCTCGATCACATATGTTATGGGTGATGTCATAGCGAAATTGTGCGAAGCAATTTGGACCTATGATTGTGATGTCTTGTTGATTTCAGGTAGACCTTCAAGATTACGCAGAATTGTTGATATGATTATGGCCGCCATGCCGGTTCCGGTTCACCGTATTATAGGTATGTACCATTATCGCGTTGGTGCATATTATCCTTTTCGTGATGCTCAGAACCGTATAAGTGATCCAAAAACCACCGTTGTAGTTGGTGCATCTTTATGTTTACAGGCGGAAGGGAAGTTACAGAATTTTGTATTACGATCACGTGATTTGCATATGTATTCCACTGTACGTTTTATTGGTCGTTTGGAAAAAAATGGTCAGTTGAGGAATAAAAATGTTTGGCTTTCAAATATAGATTTACCCGAAAGGAAGCCTCAAGAAGATGTAGGTTTCAAGATTGATGATTTTGAAAATACCACCAAGATTGGTTTTCGTCAGCTTGGAATTGAAAGATGGCCAGCGTCGCCATTATATGTTTTGGAAATAAATAATTTCAATGCTCTCAATAAAATTGCCCTGCCTTTGACGGTAACAATTAAGCGTCAGGATATCGATCAAGAAAAGGAAAATCTAAAAAATGATTATTCAGATCGCGAACAATTCAGGATTGTTGAAATAACAGATCGGAATGGCGAGCAATATCCCACCCGGCTTTTGGTCTTGAGATTGCAAACCATGATGAATTCCGAAGGTTATTGGCGTGATACAGGTCGCTTTACCTTAGCCTAGAGAAAGATTATTTAATATGCCAAACGATATTCAAGAAATGACCAGGCATCTGCAAAAAAGAACCGGGAATGTATTATGTTCTGCTGATATGGCTTTACACTGGTTTGAAGATAATCCAAAAGCCATTAGGGGAGATGGGGATGCAGTCAAATATACCCTTAGTCGATTTCGTCGGCAGGCCAGACAACTTGACAATGCAGCTTACCAGCCACCTGCCGTGGCGGTTTTTGGAGCGTCTCAGGCAGGTAAATCCTATCTTGTTTCAAGTTTGGCGACAAAACCAGGACAGGCATTGATAGCGTATTATCAAAAAGAGAATCTTAATTTCTTAACAGATATAAATCCACAAGGGGGTAATGAATCAACGGGGCTTGTATCTCGTTTTACGACGCGGAAAATTGACGTTATTGATGAAAATATGCCTGTTCCATTACGATTGTTGTCAGCGGTTGATGTCATAAAAATATTGACCAATACATCAATTGAGGATTTTAAGACAAAAGATGCCGAAATTGACGATCAGTCACTACAGAATTTGTTTCAGTCCATGAAACCTTTTATGCAAGACAAGATCATTAATTCAATTATAGATATTGATGATATAGAGGTTCTATATGAATATTTAAAAAAACAATATCCCGACCATCATAGATTTGAAAAATTAAGAGAAATTTACTGGCAGCAACTGAGGGAAACCGTTCCGTATATTCCAGCTCATGAATCGGCTGTCTTGTTTTCACCATTATGGAACAATCTGGGACAATTTACTAATTTAGGAAGAAATTTATTTACAGTTTTAGGAAATTTGGGAAAAACGGAAAATGTCTATTGCTCTACAGAAGCATTGAAGCCAAGAGAGAAAAGTATATTGAATGTTGAAACCCTATTCACGCTTGGAATGAATTCCCAGGATAAAATTACCGTTTTGACTTCAAAAGGGGAAAGACAATCAATTGATCGTTCAATTGTAACGGCATTGACGGCAGAATTAACCGTTCCAATAGGAAGTGATGCTCCATGGGCATTTCTCAAGGAAACGGATTTGCTTGATTTTCCTGGCGCAAGATCAAGAGAAATGATTTACGATCCACAAGC
Organism: Commensalibacter sp. B14384M2; assembly: GCF_016101865.1. Classification (NCBI taxonomy): domain Bacteria; kingdom Pseudomonadati; phylum Pseudomonadota; class Alphaproteobacteria; order Acetobacterales; family Acetobacteraceae; genus Commensalibacter; species Commensalibacter sp. B14384M2. The sequence goes on from NZ_JACFPS010000001.1 coordinate 681,955, forward strand.
GTTTCTCCAGGCACCAGAAGCTTTGGGACGTTTATTTCTTCGGGGAAAGGTGGCCTATCTTTTTCAACGCTATGAAGCCGAACGTGAAATTTCGGCAATGTTATTGTGTATTGGTGATTCCATACAGAATGTTTCAACCCTGCCAGGTATGATTGATGGATGGGTAAAAAACAGTATTGGTGCGACGGAAGAAGAACGTAATAAACAAAGAGATAATTTGTTTGTTGTTTTAACAAAATTTGATCGGGAGTTTGAACAAAAAGCAGGAGAATCTCCTTCATCAAGCACAAGATGGACAGCCAGAATTAATGCAAGTCTAATTGACTTTTTTAAAACGTGCAGTTGGATTGAGAATTGGAGAGATAATCATCCTTTCAATAATCTTTACTGGTTACGCAGTCCCTCTATAAGTTTCCCAGCTGTTATGGATTATACGGTCGTTAACGGACATAAGGAAGAAGTTGGAATTGCTGAACGGGCAAAAAATTTAGTTGAAACGATGAAACAGGCTTATTTGAGTAATCCTGAAATCAAGCGTTATGTGGCTGATCCTGAAAAGGCATGGAATGCTGTTTTGCAGCCAAATGATGGAGGTATCACCTATCTTGCCGGTGCATTGGGAAAAGTATGTGACGCACGGTTAAAAGTTGAACAGATTAATGGACAGATCGAACATCTTGCTGTTAACCTGGCACGTTTTATTTCACCTTATTATCATAGTGGCAATACGGAAAAAGCTATCAAAAAGGCTTCATCGGAGGCTCAATCAATAGCTCTATCATTGATGCAATCCGTCAAATCACAAATGTTTGGATCTTTGTTACGGTCACTCCAGGTTAGGCGAGAGGATATGATGGAAGCATGGCATAGTATGGAAATGCAGCTTTCCAACCAGAGATTGTTGATCGGTCGAACAAGTGATGTAGACGATCTTTTTCAGGATATGTTTCCAGATGCTGATTTATCGGATCAAAAACAGGAAAAAGAAGTGGATACGGGACAGGCAAAAGATCGTCATGAACAATATGCCGATTTAGTATTGTCCAAATGGAATCATATTATGGATGATTTTTCTCGTAATGATCAGGTTGAACAGCATTTTTATATTTCAACAGAACAATTAACCGCATTAACGGCAGAGATATCCTTGCTTGCAAGACGGTTAAATCTCAGGGACAGGCTTGCTGAACAATTAAGACGCAATGCGGCGCTTTTCACCAGTGGTTCATTAAAGGGTGAAACACAGGTTTTGTTGGCAGAAATGGAAATTGGTAATTTTGTTTATTATTTGGGTTATCATTCCGTACCATTATCTGAAAGACCCATGACAAGAGGATTAAAGGGTGAGCATCATGTGTTCGAACCAAGAGAGGCACCCAATGATATATTGATTTTACCTGAACATCCCGTTCCATATCACGAACGTTTTGTTCGAGATTGGATTTCAGCCATGGTACAGCGATTTGAAGAAAATGCTGGCGCGTCCAGTCTTGATGGAATTGATCCAGCTGCAAATGAAGCCTTGGGGCGTATCATAACCGTATTAAAAGGTTTATAAAATGAATTCGGTATTAAAAATTTCAGCATCAGGACCAGGTGAAGCCGCTATTACCGTAATAAGTAAGGCAGATTTGAAGGGACAGAATTTTAATATTACGTTTCCACAATTTCCCTCAATTCCTGTTCAAAAGGTTATACGTCAGGAACAACAAGGAAATGATCTAGTTTTATTTATTGAAGCTGACCGTTTATGTGATTTACTGGAGGCGGGGAGCCCATGCCAGATCAAGGTTCCGGAACTGGATCTTGTCCAAACCGTAATCTGGCCTCCCATTATCGGCAAACGAAGTGTTTCCAGAAAAGTTGTTGAAAATAAAAAAATAGATGATGTCAGCAGTCCCGGGAAAGAGAAAGAAAATTTAGAAATAGTTAATAAAATAAATGGGCAACAAGAAGAACCCACTGTTTCCCTGGATCAATCGGGAGCTGAACCGGATATAGAAACTGTTGTAATGGATACTGAAAATAATCGAGTTAATCAGAATGAAAACAAACCTGATTTACCGGTTATAAATCCAGAGATACAAAAGAAACGCTCCGTTTTTCCACAGAAAGAGGATTTATTGAATAGTGAAAATCTGCATGGAGAATCAAACAAGACCAGAAGCAAACTACCCTGGATAATTTTAGGATCAGGTTTGGGTCTTTTGTCGTTATTCAGCATTGGAACAGGAATTTATATAAAAAAACATCATGTTCCCAATAAAAATCCTTCTGTTAAGGAAAAAACTTTAGAAAACAAACCTGTAATAAAACAGAGTAATGATAAAAAGAATAATGATGATGGAAAACAATCTGAAAATTCCCAGAAGCAATCTTTTCCTGAATCAACCAAATCCAATTCCCAAAACAAGGCGGAAAATTTGGAAGTAATGCCATTACAGGATGTTCTTAGCAAAGCACCCAGCACATTGGCTATTACTAAAGAGGGGGAAAGGCGGTTAGAAAATAAGCAGGCTGATGATGGAATTTTGTTACTGGAAAATGCAGCATCCAAGGGGGAAAGTGAAGCAATGGTCAAGTTGGGTTTACTTTACAGTCCTGTAAATTTCAAGGTGGATGGTCCCATTCCCAGTCCTGATATGCGTGAAGCGGCACGATATTTCCAGATGGCTGCCCAAAAAGGCTCTCGAGAAGTTGTTGCCCCACGTCAGGCATTGTACGACTGGTTAAGTAAAAAAGCTGAAACTGGGGATGAAATGGCTCGTCTTACGTTAAAGGATTTTTGGCAGTGAGAAAAATTCTGAATAAATCATTAATTCTTTCGCTATTGTATTTTTCAGCAATAGAAAGTTCCTCAGTTATTTTTGCTGATCCTGCTGTTTCCCCATCCTCCACACCATTGCTTATGGAAGGAAAACATAATCTTTATCAAAAAATCATAACTAGACCTGGTGTTGTCTTATCAGATTCACCCTCAAATCAGAATGCGAAACCGATTGAGGGCTTCAAGGTTTTTTATGTTTATAAACGTCAGAAAGATATACAGGGAAATGAAGATTGGTTGCAGGTTGGAAGCGATACCCAGGGTCATATTGTAGGCTGGGTGCCAGCTGATAAAGTAATTAACTGGGCGCATACAATGGTTGGTGCCTTTACCAATCCGGCTGGACGCGAGCGTTCATTGTTCATGAAAAATGAGCAGGATGAAAAACAGATATTGCTGGATCAATCTGGTGGGGATAAAGCCAAGGAATTAGCAAAAAATGCGCTGGCCGGTAATCCTGGTCCGGTGATAGCCATGGAACCTGAAACATATGTAGATATCACTCATAATTTCTATTTGCTGCCAATTCTTGATGCCCAGCAGATAGATCGTCCAAGTGGTCCTCCATTACGTTTGCTTCATGTCGTTTCCGCTCCGTCACAAAAAAGCAACCCTGATTCATCGCCAGCGAATTTGAGGAATTTCAAGGCCAGTTTGGTGTTTGTTATGGATACGACTGTAAGTATGGAACCCTATATTGAACAAACTCAGGCAGCGGTTAAATCATTGATTAATTCAATAAAAAATACAGCGGTTAAAAATAATTTTCGTTTTGGATTGGTTGCCTTTCGGGACAGTTTAAAAGATAATCCGTCACTGGAATATGAAACAAAGGTTTTTGCAAGACCTGATTTCAAGCAACCTGTGGATAGTGTTAACAATGCCATAGCTTCTGTTCATGATGCAAAAGTTTCGTCAAAATCTTTTGACGAGGATGCTATCGCTGGAATTAAAACCGCACTTGATGAAATTGACTGGAATCAATCAGCTGGTAAATATATTATTCTGGTGACGGATGCAGGTGCAAGGGAGGCAAATGATCCTCACAGTATAACTAAACTGGGAATTGAAGAAATCAAACAGCTTGCTGAATCAAAAGGTGTTGCTGTATTTGTTGTTCATTTATTAACGCCTGCAGGTCAGAAAGTCAATAATCATACCAGGGCCACAAGCCAATATAGAAAGCTAAGTCAGTTTGGTACGGCTGGATCCTTATATTTTCCTGTTAGGGGGGGGACACCAGAGGCTTTTTCAGAAGTGATTCAGACCCTCACAATGGCATTATTGCAACAGGTGGCGGATACAACAGGTAGACCTATAGCAGGATTGAATCCGTCAAAGAAAAATGCTCAATCTAAAAAAGCAGAGGATCAAATCAAAGTTGTCAGCCAGGCTATGCGTCTTGCCTATATGGGTAAGGAGGAAAATACTTCCGTTCCTGATGTGATTTCAAGTTATACAACAGATCGGGATTTGACTAATCCAGTTAAAAAGGCCATTGAAGTACGTGTTCTCTTAACCAAAAACCAGTTGTCAGATTTAGCCCAATCCTTACAGATCATCTTGAAAACAGGATTAGCGGGAAGAACCGAACCACAGACGTTTTTTACCCAACTTCGTTCAGCCTTTGCAACAGCAGCCCGTGATCCGCAAAAAATTTCCCAATCTAAAAATATTGGCGGATTACTGGGAGAATATTTGCAAGGTTTACCTTATAAGTCGGATATCATGAACATTTCGGAACAGGATTGGCTGGCAATGGGAGCAATTGCGCAAAGAACAGTTCTGAATAATGTTGAAAGCCGTTTACGACTTTATCAGGAATATGAGTCTCATCCTGATCTTTGGGTACAGTTAACTGGAAGCAAAGATCCTGGTGAAGCGGTTTATCCTGTTCCCTTGGAAGCCTTGCCTTGATGAGAGAATTTTCGGGAAATCCCTTTATTTTTCTTGATAATGTTGCATATGAATTTTCTGACGGTATCAAAATCAATATTGATCATGCAGAAATTAAACATGGTGATCGTATACTCATTTCTGGTCCTTCAGGATGTGGTAAAAGTACGATATTGGGAATGTTATCCTTATCCTTGAAACCGACAAAAGGACGTAATTTCTATTTTGAACAAAATAATATTTTAAAATTATGGAATAATTACAGGCAGGATCAATTGGCTCATTTAAGGTCAGCATATTTTGGTTTTGTTCCGCAAACAGCGGGTCTAATTCCTTTTATAACTGTAAAGGAAAATATAACTCTACCCTTATCGATTATTGGAAAAAAGAACAAAATCTGGTTTGATCAGTTGATTACCTTTCTTGAAATTGGACCAATTTTATTTAAAAAGCCATGTCAGGTATCTGTTGGCCAGCGTCAAAGGGTGGCTGTTGCAAGAGCATTAATCAATAGGCCCATGATTGTTTTGGCGGATGAACCCACGGCTTCTGTTCATCCCACTCTAGCCGACGAAATTTTACATTTATTGGTTGAGACAGTAACAGAGGCTGGATCCGTTTTAATCATGACCTCACATGATGTTAAAAGGGCGTTACAATATGGTTTAAAGGAGATGGCGTGTTATATTGACAATGAAACGAAAATAACTCGGTTACGGATCCATGCATAAAAATCTGCATTTATTTTTATCCGCTAAACTTGCCTGGAAAGACTTGAAAAATGAACCAATTTTATCATTATGCCATATTCTGGGCATTGTCGCGGTTTTGGCCCCTTTAATTGTCATTGCCGGATTAAGAAGTGGTGTATTAACCAGTATTAGGCAATCATTGCTTGAAGATCCTCATGTCAGGGAAATAGTCACAATATCCAATCGTAGTTTTTCCCTTGGTGATATAAAGAACATTAATTCAAATAACGATATTGCATTTATCATGCCTCGAACCCGTACATTGGCAGCAAGTTTGTTTATGGAAAATATGGCTGACAAGAATAATGGTGATGGCAGGCATATCATGTTAGTACCTTCAGCCAAAGGTGACCCCTTGTTAGGTAATATTTCTGCTTTTATACAAGAAAATGATGAAATTTTTTTATCAGCCTCAGCGGCCAGCTATTTGCATATTCATGAGGGAGACCAAGTAAATGCCATTCTTGAAAGAATATTTCATAATACTAAACAGCAAGTAAATTTTCCTTTGAAAGTCGTATCTGTATTGCCACCCTCCGTTACAGATAAGGATTGCGCCTTTGTATCCTTGTCATTGGCTGTTGCAGTGGAAACCTATCAGGATGGTATTGAAAACTGGCCCGTTCAAGTTAATAATTTCAAAATACCGCCAAATATCGTGTATTCTGGTTTCCGGTTATATGCCAAAAATTTGACTGATGTGCCAAAATTAGACAGGAATCTACGTAATAACAATATAGATATCATATCAAGAGCAGGAGATGTTTCTGGATTATTATCGTTAACACAACACTTGCAATATCTTTTCATCTTAATTGCGTCATTAGGAGGGGGCGGTTTATGTATTTCATTGGGATCTGGCCTTTGGGCAAATACCGAACGTAAACACAGATCTCTGGCTTTATTGCGCTATTCTGGGTTTTGTTCATTGGATTTAATTTTTTTTCCACTTTTTCAATCTTTTATTCTTGCATTTTGCGGTCTGGCGATCTCGTTCGTTGCCGCGATAGGAGCAGGAGAACTGATCAATCATTTATTTAAAAATATTCTACCACAAAATCATGTTTTATTTTTGTTGAATAAGGAATTGATTTTGGCAACTATCTGTTTAACCTTTGGGGCAAGTTTAATAATCAGTTTTTTATCGGGAAAGAGAGCAGCCAAAATACAGCCATGGGAAGGGGTAATTGCTTTATGAAACAAATTGTTTTGATTATTGGACTTGGTATTGGATTTTTTCCTACTATTTCAAAAGCAATAAACGCATCATGGCCAAGTAAATTTATAGATATCCATCCAATGAAGGATGATTTTGTCTTGCCATTGCCTTGTGGAGGTAAAATGGTTTTTCGTAAGGTTGAAGTGCCGACAGAAGGTGGAGTTTTGGATGATTTACCAATTCAGATAGGACAATCTGAAACCCAGCAAGGTTATAGCGATTATATAAGGCAAGCGCAGCTTGCAGCACCATTTTCTAGCGGGGTGAATGGAAGTAATTTCTATTATATTGGGAAATATGACGTTACAAGAAATCAATATGATGCCATTCTAGATCAGGATTCATGCAAACAACCCGATCAGTCAGGACAGAAAGCAGTCAATAATATTTCATGGTTTGAGGCTGAAAATTTTGCGGAAAAATGGTCTGTTTGGCTATTGCAACATGCTAAAAATTCATTGCCAAAACGTGGTAATAAATATGGTTATATCCGTTTACCTACAGAAGCGGAATGGTATTATGCTGCTCAGGGAGGCAACAAGGTTAGCGGAACGGATTTTCTTGCACCAACATGGCCAATGCCAGAAGGAATTGAAGAATATGTTATGTCTGGATCGGAACTGGCAAATGGTCAGGTTCAAACGGTAGGTAGCATGAAACCAAATCCTTTGGGGTTATATGATATGTTGGGAGAAGTGGGTCAAATGATGCAGGATTATTATCATTTGAATCGTGTGGGACGTCAGCATGGACTAACAGGTGGAATAATTGTAAAAGGTGGAAATTATACATTTAATCCATCGGATCTCAATACGGCATTACGTGAGGAGATCCCTTTATATGATCAAAATACCAATCAACCGACACATCTCGCAACCATGGGTTTTAGAGTTGTTATTTCCGCACCTACATTGGGTAGCCTGCAAGAAACCAATCAGGCTTCATCTGAGTTTGATCAATTATTACAAAAATCCCAAAAAATGACAGCCAATACGCATCAGCTGATTGATAAGCTGAAGAAACAGACAACAGAGGCATCCTTAAAGGCCGGACTTGAACAGATATCAACACAACTGGATCAGGATGCCAGAGCTCGTAATGATTTCTTGGCGGCAACCATGCGTGCCCAAATTGAAGCGGCATCCGCTCTGGCACTAAATATTTGGGAGAATCAACATACAATATTGATTTTGGAAAAGGAATTATCGCTTTTGAATATGTTGAGCCAAAAACAAAAAAACGATATAAAATCAAACATTATCAATCATAAACAAATCTTAAATAATTCAATTGACGGGTATTTGGAAACTATCCGTAAAATAGCAGATTCATCATCGATTATTGATAGAAAAAAACAATTCACCATGATTGAAACAGCATATAAAGCTAGAAAACTCAATAATCTGGCATTTTTTGCCAATCGAATACAGGTATTGCTCTCTTTACCAAAAAGTAAGTGGACAAATGTATATGTTCTGCAAGATATGAAAAATATTCAGTCTAATCAGGCAAGAGATTCTGTGAACATCAATAATAAAAACAATAATTGAAGTCCATAAACTTACTGTTACAGACTTCGAAAGAGAATCATGAGACAATATAGATTTGATCTCTTAGTCAGGATTTTTTTATTTTTTTAATGCATTTTCAATATAATCCAATCTCGATTGAAATGGATCAGTTTCAAAATTGATACCGGTTGTTGAAAAATTGAGTAATTTATCAGGATGAATTTTAAATTCGGAAAATTCCGATAATCCGTCTACTTTAGGTTTTGAATATTTTGCAAAATTGACCCAATATTTTTTTATTGCTTCTGACATGGCATTATCTTGAGGTGTCAAGGATGAGTAGACTTTGTTCAACGTTCCAAAAACATAGGGTAATTCTGATGCATGTGGTGCCCCATAGGAAGTATAAGGACGGGCCGAACTGGTAATATAGGAAAAACGATAGCGATAGACAGGAACATTTTTACTGGCAATTTGTTGTGTCAATAACCGGGTCGGTTCAAGAATTTGAATATCGGCCATAAATTGATGCAAAATTCTGGTTTCGGATAGTTTTCCATCCGGATTATAAATTTTATTGAGATCCTTTATATTCATTCCCAGCTTTTCTGCCAAATCTTTCAAACCGGATTGGTTAATCATAAAACCATCACCACTCGTATCACCGATTAATGTAGGAACAGGGTAAAAATCACCTTTTTCAAAAGCACTATCAAGGGATTGCTTCAACATGATACCATCAATAACCAATCCTGAAAAATAGTCAGGTTGTAGATCATCTAAATTCAATTTATCGACAATGGTTTCAGCAGGTAGCTTACGTAAATTTTCCAAAGCATATTCATCGTTTTGGATATTATTTTTTTTTGCGAAATTTAGGCCTGTTTTTTCTGCGTCATCAATGGTTCTGGGTGGGAAAAAGCGTGAATGCCCTGTTCCAGATTGAATAATGGCCTTATTAAATAAACCTTTTGCCTCTGAAATGGTCATTAGGGATATAATTGAGGCGCCGCCGGCAGATTCGCCAAATAAGGTGATATTATCGCTATCCCCCCCAAAAGAGGAAATATTTTTCTGTACCCATTGTAAAGCTGCAATTTGGTCCATAATTCCATAGTTTGCCCATTTGTTCTCCTCATTTTCTTGCTGCAAGTCCGGACGTGCAAAAAAACCAAAACGTCCAAGTCTATAATTGAAAGTGACAACTATAACCCCTTCATTTGCCATTGAACTGCCATCGAAGATTTCCTGATTACTTCCGCCGGACACAAAACCACCGCCATGAATCCAGACCATTACAGGATATTTTTTTTGGGTTTCGTTTTTTCCAAAAAAGGATTTTGGCATCCAGATATTAAGATATAAACAATCCTCGCTTGTTATAGGAAAGGTTTCTTTCTTATCCCATCGATTGGGATACTGACTGCAATTTGGTCCATATTCAGTGGTTGTTTTGATTCCCTGCCAAGGCTGAACAGGCTGTGGGGGAAACCACCTGAATGAACGAACAGGAGGCGTGGCATATGGAATCCCTTTGAAAATAGCTAGTTGGTTATCAAAATATCCCTGAAGTTTTCCTTGATTATTTAATTCAATAAAAGGATGTGATGTTGATGCTGAAGTCATTGTAATAAGTGCCAAAGATAATAAAAATGTGAAAAAAAATTGAAATATTACTTTTTTTAAAAAAGGGTATTCATACATGCGTATTGTACTTTTATATGAAATGAACAAATCTGAATGTTTATAGGTCAGTTAACTCAAATAGTATAAATAAATATCTCTTTTATGATATAATTATCACCTTACAACAATTATCGTGATTCCAAAATTTATTAAAGGATTGGATCATGAACCCATTTGGTTTAGATTTTTTGTATTTAATAAAATATTAAGGTAACGTATGTCCAGATCCTATTTTACTAAAATTATTATTGGCTGTTCCTGTTTTTCATTAATGGCATGTACACCTGCCTATAATCCAAATCTATCTCCCGAACAAAATCGACAAATGCAAAGAAATTCCCAATTCAATCAAACGCTTGGGACAGGAGCATTGAGCGGTGCAGCTCTTGGGGCTTTGGTGGGAGGTTTGGCTGGTCATGGTAAGGGGGCTTTGATTGGTTCATTAAGTGGAGCGGCATTGGGAACCGGTGCTGGATATGCTGTTGCACATCGTACAGAAAATCAGCAGTTACAGGAAGATCAATTAAACAAACAAATTGCCGCCGCTCATCAGATAGCCTTGAATGCAAGTAATGACGCGCAACAGGCATCGCTGCAGGTTACTCAGTTACAGAGACAACTGGCAAACCTTAATAAACAGATAGCGTCAAAAAAAATTACTGTTAGACAATATAAACAACAATTATCTCATTTTAATAATCAAAAAGCCCAATTAAACAATAAGATAAATTATTATTCTAAACAAAGTGAACAAATGCACCAATACGCTCAGATAGCTCATGATAATCGTTTTGAGCAGGAAGCACAATCAACAGATGCAGCAGTTAGCCGTTTAAAATATGCCGAGAATATTTTAGTGAATGGCATGAACAATCAACCTGCAGGTTGATTAAAATAAATTTTCAAAAGGATTTATTAATGAAATTCTATCAATTTATCATACCCTTAACTTCATTCATGATATTGACAAACTGTTCCAATCCTCAAAGTTGTGATCCTGATAAAACAAATTTTTTTAGCGGATTGGGATGTTCCGTTGGTAGTGGTTATAATAAACGCTCCCAGAATTTGAATAATCAATTGCAATATGAACAGCAAAATGCGGTAAATCAGCAACAAAATGCGGCTCAGGCTCATTCACAATCCATTGAATTGCAGTCCAGGTTAGAACAAAGACGCAATCAATTGACTCAAATAGATAATCAGGCTTGGGCTGTACGGAAAAAATTGCAGGATGCTCGAGCGAATCATAGTTTGACGCAACAGCAGTTAAATCAGAAACAAAAATTGCTCGATAATTACAATGCAAGAAGATCCAGGGTAAATGATGATCCTTCACAAAAGGATCTAAATGCTCTGTCAGCAATCTTGGGTAAAATGTAATGAATAATTAGGTAGCTTTCCTAAATTTATGAAATATTGTAAAGGATGAGATCCAGCAGAGTATAAATATACTGATAATTATGAAACCTGCTGACCCAAGATTTTCTTGTAATTCTTGAACTTGATCCCAAAAAAATCCGGAAAGCTTGAATTTTTCCTGTAACAACCCTAGAATTTCAATTCCACCAATGACAGTCGCGATAAAGATTGAAAGGCCAGTCATGGTTAGATTATACCATAATTTCCTTAGTGGTTCTTTAAATGCCCAATTATAGGCACCTGTCATAACAATACTGTCTGTAGTGTCAATCAAGGTCATTCCGCAAGTAAATAAAAGCGGAAAAACCATAATATCCCACGTGGCCATGCCTTTAGCTGCCTGTATGGCGGCAATTCCCAATAAACCGATCTCGGTTGCGGTATCGAATCCCAAACCGAAAAGAAAACCCAATGGTAACATATGCCATTCCTTGGACACCATGCGAAAGGCGGGTTTTAAAATTCTCGATAAAAATCCTCTTGAAGCGAGTATATTATCCATATCCTCGATTGAATAGGATTTATTTGCACGAAAATCTTTGAATATTTTCCAAATTTTCAAAAATATAAAAAAATTGATAAATGCTATGATCAACAAGAAACTGCCGGATACCAAAGTCGCTAGGGTGCCACCAATTAATTGGAATTCATCAATTTGTGTTTTGAACCGATTGGCAAAAACTGCAACGAGCAGACAAAAAAGAATAACTATACTTGAATGACCAAGAGCAAACCATAATCCAGTGGCAAGGGAAGGTTTTTTATGTTGGGTAAATTGTCTGACAACATTATCAATGGCAGCAATGTGGTCTGCATCCACTGCATGACGTAAACCGAATACCCAAGCCAAAAATGCTGTGTTGAGAAGAAGTGGTGATTGGTAAAATGATTTCAGCGCCCAAATCCATGCAAGTATATTTGCAAGTATCAAGAAAAAATAAATGGAAATGACTGATTTTATCGGACGTTTAGGAGAAATTCGCATCAAAATCCTTGAGATATACATTAAAGCCCCTTTTATTAAAGTAATTTAACCTTAAATAAAAGGGGCATTAAGATTCAGATTTTAATTTTTTTTACACCGTAAAAGCGAGAGAGCGGCAAAGATACCAACGCCATCAAGAGCGAGATCCTGTTTTCTTTTATGTTTCAGACCTGCAGCAAACATGCATGTTGCAGCTGCCAATAGGGTAAGAGCGCCCAATTTAGAGGTTTTTTTGCATAAAAGCATTGATGCCCCAGCAACTTCAAGGCCACCAACTATTTTCATATTGGTTTGAGACCAATTCATTTCAGAAAATCTTTTTTCTTGGATGCTAGCGCCTAAAACCTTGCTTGTTCCACATGCAGCAAATCCCAAACCAACAAGGGTTTTAAAGATTTTTTTGCAACATTTAGCCATAATTATAATCTCCTAAATATGAATATTTTGTAAATAAGTGTAACAATTACCATTCCAAGAAATTAAGTAAATAAATTTGAAATGAACTTATTTAAAACTGTAAATATATTTTACAAAATGCCTGTAAGAAAATCTATATAAATCGAAGATTATGATAAATTAAGCTACAGCTTGTTTTAATGCCGCCGTAATTTCTTTTGTCGTTACATTACCTCCCAGGTCACGGGTTCTGATTTTATCCTCGACAACAACCTTATGAATTGCCTTATCAATTCTTTTTGCAAGATCATCACGTTTAACATGTTTCAGCATTAAGGCTGCGGCTCTCAACACAGCGATAGGATTGGCGCAGTTTTTACCTGCTATATCTGGAGCGGAACCATGAACAGCCTCAAACATTGCCGCTTTTTCACCGATATTAGCGCCTGGTGCAAGACCCAGTCCACCTGTTAAACCTGATGTCAGGTCTGATAGAATATCCCCGAAGAGATTGGTTGTAACGATTACATCGTAGGTTTCGGGTTTTATAACCAGTTCCATCGAACAGGCATCAACAATACGTTCCTCACAGGCAATTTTGCCTTCGTATTCCTTGGCAACCTTGCGACCCTCTTCAAGAAACAGACCGCATAATTCTTTAAGAATATTGGCCTTGTGAACAAGTGTAACCTTTTTACGATTGTTTTGCACTGCATAATCAAAGGCAAATTTAACAATTCTCCGGCATTCTTTACGTGAGGTGTAACCTGCACATGTAGCGATAGCTTTCAGATCATTATCAACAGGGATATGATTTTCCATGGCGGCATAAAAACCTTCGAGATTTTCACGTACTACAACAATGTCAATATTATCAAATCTGCCACCCTTAATAAGAGTTTTGGTGGGACGAACATTTGCATAAAGTCCGAATTCCCTGCGCAGGGTAACATTGATTGAACGGTAACCTTTACCTACAGGTGTTGTCAGGGGTCCTTTCAATACCAGGCCAGTTTTGTGAATACTCTCGATTGTTGACTGAGGTAATGGATCGCCTGATGCATCCACGCCAGCCATGCCCGCAAGTTGTCTGTCCCATTTGAATGGTGCCTGAATGGCATCGAGAATTTCGATAGTTGCACCAACAATTTCGGGACCTATTCCATCGCCTGGGATAAGGGTGGCTGGAATTAGAGATAGATTTGACATGATTGTACCTTTGAATGATTCTAAATAAAAATTAAATCTATGTTAATTTCATATATTTTTTATCATCGATCTCGGGGTTAATAAAGGCATCAACTATCAAATGAACGTGCACATTTTCATGAGCCATGTTTGCTCGTTTTTATTCAGATGAGGATAGATCAAATCGGTAATTTGTTTATGATAATTGTTTAACCAATTTTTTTCCTGTGGGGTTAACAAAGTTGAATTTATGATTTTCCAGTCAAAAGGGACAAGCGTTAAGGGTTTAAATTTCAAAAAGTTATCATAAGGGGCCTTGCAAACAAGTAAAAGGTTTTCAAGACGGATACCATGATGTCCAGCAAGATAGTATCCTGGTTCATTGGAAAGAATCATTCCTTCTTTTAGGGAAATAGGAAAGGGTTGTGATGATATTCGACAGGGACCTTCATGTACGGAAAGATAACTTCCCACACCATGACCAGTTCCGTGATCATAATTCAAACCGTTCTGCCATAAAGCGTAACGTGCCAATACGTCAAGTTGACTCCCTGTTGTTCCAATTGGAAAAATGGCTGATGAAAGTGCGATATGGCCTTTTAGAACCATTGTTGCCTGTTCACGAATTGAGGAGGGGGCAAAATTTTTTCCCATCCAAATGGTGCGGGTGATATCTGTGGTTCCGTCTTTGTACTGCCCGCCACTGTCAATAAGGTAAAGCTGATTTTTCCTTATAATCGAGTGGTTTGTTTTTGTTGCTTGGTAATGGACAATCGCGCCGTTGGAACCGATGGCAGAGATTGCGGGAAAACTCTCCTCTTTGTAAAATTTTCCCCCGGTTTCTATTCTGAACTGGTTGAGTTTTTCTGCCACTACAGTTTCGGATTTATCAATACCATGTTTCTCAAGCCAGAATAAAAAACGGCACATTGCAATACCGTCCCTGATATGGGCATTTATGGCACCTTTTTGTTCAACTTGATTTTTGCATGACTTGGGCAACAGAATGGGATTTGTACGATAATGAATTGATATTTCTTGTTTTTCTAGAAGTTGAATAAATCCTATCGGTGTCTGATTTCTATCCAATCCTATGACAAAAGATGTGATTTTTCTTAAATCTGAATATATATCATTTCGTGAACATAATTTTACAGTGTGACCGAGAAAATCTGACAGTGTTTCGGAATATTGTTCCTGATCTGCATATAAACATACATGATCTCTATATAAAATTGCAAAAACAAGCGGGATAGGGCTATATGGAACATCGGAACCACGAATATTAAGAAGCCAGCATATAGAGGCTGGATCACAAAATATAAATGCATCTTCATTGTTGAAAAGTAGTTCTTTTTGCAATTTTTCGATTTTATTATGATGCGATAAACCAGAAAATTCCAGAGGATGAGGTTCAATAGGTTGATTAGGATAGCCTGGTTGATCCAGCCAAATTGTGTCTATTGGATTATCAGTGATTGGAACAAGTATTATTTTATTATTTTGTAGTGATTCCAAGTTTTTTTGACTCATTAATCTTGGGTCATATCCTAATTTTAATTTTTGCAGATGATTGTGATCTAAGATCCATGCAAGAGGTGATTTATGGGAAATATGGTGATATTCCCATAATTCTTGGTCAAGCTGCTGTTGCATTTGAAGAATATAGCGTCCATCTGAAAATACAGCAGCATTATCCGGTAATACAATAGCCATGCCTGCACTTCCCGTAAATCCAGTCAACCACGCAAGGCGTTCGGCATAAGGAGCGACATATTCATTGAGAAATTCATCCCCGCGATTGATTATAAATCCGTCAAGATGATCTTTTTTTAGTATGGAACGTAGCGAAGACAGTTTTTCTGTATGTTGCATAAGATGATTTTATTCAAGGTTATTAATGATCTTAATTTATTATTTTGTACATGAACAATAGATCCAGCCATTTTTCAAATTTTATTCCTGTTTGCGGTAAGATACCTGCATGTTTGAATCCGAACCATTCATGTAATCGTATCGAGGCCTGGTTATTGGCGGTTATGGCAGCGACCATGACATGCACATTATTTTGGGAGGCATAATTCACAAGATGCTTCATCAGTTTTTTGCCAAGTCCTTGACCCTGGGCTTCCGGAATCAGATAAACCGAATGCTCAACAGTATGTTTATACCCGTCATAGGCCCTGAAATGTCCATATGTGGCAAAACCGAGGATTTTTTGCTGTTCATTGACGGCAACAAAAATCGGGAATCCCTCTTTTTCATGGTTTTCGAACCATACTAGCTGTTCATCATAGGTGCGGACTTTTGTCATCCAGAAAGCCGTTCCATAAATAATCTCTCGATTAACGATCTGGAGGATACTGTTAAGATCCGTAATTAATGCATGGCGGATTTGAATCATTTTTCTCTCGGTTTTTTAAGAATTAATGTCGCCCAATGTCCCTGTGTAACTTTGTCTTCAAGCTTCAGACCCTGTTTTTGATGTGCGGACAATACCATTGCTGTTTGGGATACAAGTAGACCCGATAATATTGCTATACCTTCAGGTTGTAAATTTCTGGCTAGATTTCTGGCCATTTTACATAAGGGACGTGCAAGAATATTGGCAAAAACAAGATCATATGGGGCTTGCTTTCGAATTGAAGGTGTCAGCCAACCATTACCAACCTCACAATGGACGAAATTCCCCAGTTTGTTTCTTTTAACATTTTCTCGGGCAGCTCGAACGGACCATGGTTCAATATCAACAGCCAGAACCTTTTTGTGGAATAAGGCAGCTGCAGCCATTGCCAAAATTCCTGAACCACATCCAAGATCAAGAATTTTACGAGGATTTTTATAAGCGATCTTTTCAAGGGCAATTAGACATCCACGAGTTGAACCATGTTCACCAGATCCAAAAGCCACACCTGCATCAAGGGTTAAAACAACACGTGAAGAAGAGATTGGATCGTTCAAATGCGTGCCACGAATAATGAACATATTACCCACTTTTTGTGCAGGAAAAGATTCATAGGTTTTTGCAAGCCATCCTTCTGTTTCAGTGGAATGTTTTTGGATTTCTGGAAAGAACTGGGTAAGGCCGCCTGCTAACGTAATTGCATTGTTAAGCTCTTTATCTCCATAGCCTGTATCCTTGATTCCCTCCAATCGCCAAAGATTCTTGTCTTCATTTTCCTCAAATATCCCTACGGTCGGGCAAACCGTGTTCAGGGCCTGTTCAAATATTTCAATATGTTTTTCTGGAACAATTAGTGAAATGGTTTCAAGCGCATTGGCATGCCGTTTAGTTTTTAATGTCATGATGTTTCCGTCACAAAGCTGTCTATAACGTTTTTAATTCCGGTTTTATCGAAATTGATTTCAAGTTTATTCTGTTCAGTCTTTAATACAGTTCCATAACCGAATTTTTGATGAAACACACGGGCACCTACAGGAATATTTTTTGATTTTGGCAAATTTTGACGTTGTTTATTCGGTGTAAAAATATTTCCAAAAGAAATGGTGTCTCGGGTTCCTTTCTGTTTTTTTCCAAAATTCAAATTATCAAAATAATTTGGATTACTATTGTTTCTATTGATTCTGATTGACGGATTTACAATAAACTGGCTGGGTAATTCTTCAATGAAACGGCTGGGAATTGCTGATTGCCAGTTTCCATAAATCTGGCGGTTTGCGGCATAGGATATCACCAGATTTCGCCTGGCACGGGTAATGCCAACATAGGCCAAACGTCTTTCCTCTTCCAAGCCATTCAATCCATTTTCATCAAGTGTGCGTTGTGAGGGAAAAAGGCCTTCCTCCCATCCCGGCAAAAAAACAGTATCAAATTCAAGGCCCTTGGCGGCGTGAAGTGTCATTAAATTGACCTTGTCATCTCCACTCAGTTCATCATTATCCATTATAAGAGAGATATGTTCCAAGAATTCATTCAAAGATTGAAACTCGGACATCGCCCGGAAAAGTTCCCTGATGTTTTCAAGTCTGCCTTCTGATTCAACAGAATTGTTTTGCTGCCACATCTCAATATAGCCGCACTGATGAATCAGGTTATCAATCGCCTTTAGATGACCATCTTTTTCACTCGTGGATCTTGCCATTTCAAGTTGAAGCATCAGTTGATTCAGTTCACTCGCTACCTTACCCCTGATTATTTCCTGATTTAATGCTTGCTGTGCTGCCATCGTTAGGGAAATATTGGACTCTCGGGAAAGCAGATGCAATTTCTGAAGGGCGGCTTTGCCAATCCCGCGTTTCGGAACATTAATGATTCTTTCAAATGCCAAATCATCTGACGGCTGGGCGACAATACGCATGTAAGCGATGACATCGCGTATTTCAGCACGTTCGTAAAACCTTACCCCGCTAATGATTTTATAGGGTATTCCCAATTTAATCATGCATTCCTCAAAAGGACGGGTTTGGGAACTGGTACGCATCAGGATTGCCATATCGCCAAAATGTTGTTTCTTTTTGTGAAAATCAATAATATTTTTACAAATGATTCTTGCCTCTTCATCGGAATCATAGGTTGAGAGAATTTTAACTTTTTCTCCTTCAACGGTGGCATTGGCAGCGTGAAGAGTTTTTCCCAATCGCTGCGAGTTAAATGATATCAAGCCTGACGCAGCACCAAGGATAGAGGAGGTTGAACGATAATTATTTTCCAAACGGATAATTTTAGCCCCTGGAAAATCCCTTTCAAATCTCAAAATATTGGTTATATCTGCCCCACGCCAGGAATAAATGGATTGATCGTCATCTCCCACACAGCAAATATTGGCTTCTTGTCCATTTTTTTGGGCTAATAATTTTAACCACAAATATTGTATCATATTGGTGTCTTGATATTCATCAACCATAATATACGTAAAATAACGCTGATATTTTTCCAAGATATGTTGATGCTGGCTAAAAATATTAAACATGTGCAGCATAAGATCGCCAAAATCACATGCGTTAATTTCCCGCAGGCGTTTTTGATAATGGGCATAAATTGTCTTGATTAGGGAATTTCCGGATTTATTTATTTCATCATTAGGCAAATTATCCGGTGAGTAACCCTTGTCTTTCCAGAACTGGATTGTACCAAGAATTAACTGTGGGGATACTCTTTTTGTGTCGATTGAATAAGCGGGGGTAATTTGCTTGATTAGGCGTAATTGATCATCTGTGTCCAGAATGGTGAAATTAGAGGTTAATCCGACAAGTGTAGCATTTTGCCTTAACATCCTTGCACATATTTTATGAAAACTTCCCAACCATAATCCCTCGACTGGCTTATTTATAAGGCTGGCAATTCTTTCGCTCATTTCTCTTGAAGCTTTATTGGTAAAAGTCACCGCTAAAATCTGATTGGGATACGCTTTTCCTGAAAGGAGAATATGGGCAAAACGTGATGTTAAAACACGAGTTTTACCGGTTCCGGCACCAGCCAGCACTAGAATAGGACCTTCTGTTGTTTCAACAGCTTTTTTTTGCGTTTCGTTAAGTTGGCTTAGATATTGGGTCATTACGCTTTACAGGATTGAATTAATTTTCAATATTGTTGATAAGGTGATTGATGAAATCAAATGATAACAGGTTGAACATATTAATGGATCATAATTCTTCTTTACCCTCGAATGATAAAGGAAGCAAACCTTTTAAAAATTTGGACGGTAGGGGACATCGCAACCGTATGCGTTCAAAAATTTTATCCAGGGGAACAGATGTTCTCGAAGATTACGAGATCCTTGAAATGCTGTTATATTCAGTCATTCCCAGAAAGGATACAAAACCTTTGGCAAAACAGTTGATTAACCAGCATGGTTCTTTGAGGCATGTTATCAAAGCAAATACAGATTGTATTGATCAGATCATATACAGTAAGAGATTTACTGAATTGATACAATTCATTCAATTGGTGGCTTTGCGTCTATGCATGTCTGATTTAATTGTGCCAACAAGTTTTAAACGATTGAATGAAATGGTTGTTTTTTTGGAAAAAAACTTTCCAAAACAGGATAAAATCAATCTTAAATCCTTGAGGATAATTTATTTAAACAGTCAATATAACTTCATCAAAGAATATTTTATGGTGTATCCATCAAAAAATTCTGTTGCGTCTATACTAAAGAAAGCAATTGAAAATGATGCGACTCAAATTGTATTGGTACATTATGTTAATGACGAAATAACTCCTGATATGAAATATCAGATTGAACAATTCTCCAAAATGTTGCAATCAAAGGTTGGTTTTTTTGATTTAAATCTCAGTGAACATTTATTTTGTGTTAATCATCATTATGTTAGTATATTAAAATAATCCAGAACCCAACAAACTGACTGCGTTTATGTTTTACAAATCAAAATCATCCAGTATTTTATCAGTCAATGATCCTGATCCTGTGAATATGATAAACCGACATTCGATTTCACCCTTTTTGATTATTTGTGATCATGCAGGGAAATTCATTCCTGAAAAACTAAATAACCTTGGATTGGAGCCAAATGATCTTGAGCGACATATTGCTTTTGATATTGGAATAAAAGGGGTAGGGAAAAAACTTGCAAAAAAATTAAATGCCACGTTAATTCTTCAAAACTATTCAAGACTTGTCATTGATTGCAACAGAAATCCAAAACATGAAAACCTGATTATTGAAATTAGCGATAAAACAGTTATAAAAGGTAATCTTGATTTGTCTGATGAGGAAAAAAAATCACGTGTTTCATCAATTTACAATTCCTATCATGCTTGTATTGAACAGGATATTGAACGTCGACAAAATGCGCAGATTTCAACCTGTTTAATAGCGCTGCACAGCTTTACACCTCAAATGGATAATATTGAAAGACCTTGGCATGCGGGTATTTTGCATGATCGTTATCCGGAATTCGGATTAATATTCAAAAAATATCTTGAGCAATATTATGAATTTCCAATTGGAGATAACGAACCCTATCGATTAAATGAGAAGAATGATTATTCTGTTCCTTGTCATGCGTTTGGAAGAAAATTGCCATATTTGGAACTGGAGATTCGACAGGATTTAATAAGATCGGAAATACAGCAAAGGGAATGGGCGGATCGTCTGACTTACTTATTGCCACTGACTTTACAGGAATACGGAAAACGATGAATATTATAACAGGAAAGGCTAAAGTGGCTGCGGTTCTTGGGTGGCCAGTTAAACATTCCCGATCTCCCCTGCTTCATAATTTTTGGTTGAATCGGTATGGAATTGACGGGGTTTACATTCCTCTGGCCGTTAAGCCTGAAAATTTCAAAAAAGTCATAATTGGCCTGTCAGCTTCGGGGTTTAAAGGATGCAATATAACCATCCCCAATAAAGAAATTGCCTTTTCATGTTGTGATGAGGTTGATGAAATCGCAAGGAAAATAGGTTCTGTCAATACCTTGACTTTTAAAAATGACGGTAAGATATTTGGCACTTCTACAGATGGTGCTGGTTTTATAGAATCCCTTAGAGATCATAACATCAGAATTAAAAATTGTAATGTACTAATACTTGGAGCAGGTGGGGCTGCACGTTCGGTTATTTCATCGCTTGCCCATGAGAAAGCGAAGATTACAATAGCAAATCGCACAAATTCCAGGGCATTGCAGCTTGCTCAAGATCTTGGGACAGGTAATGTCATCGCATGGGATACCTGGACATCTTTATTGGGTCAATATGACTTACTGGTAAATACAACCTCTTTGGGAATGGAAGGGAAAGAAAGTTTTAATTTTGATCTATCCAAAGCAAAATCAGGTTTGGTTGTTACGGATATTGTCTATGTTCCTCGTTTAACCCCTCTGTTAAAAGTGGCAAAAGAATTCAATTTGAAGACCATTGAAGGATTGGGGATGCTGCTTCACCAGGCCCGTTTCGGTTTTCGCGAATGGTTTGGAGTGGATCCCAAGGTTGATTCCGAGACAATCGAATATGTTGCCAAAACAATTAGAGAATAATATTTCATTATGAAGATATTGGGCGTAACAGGTGGAATGGGTATGGGTAAAACCACGGTATGTTCCCAGTTGCGTAAAGAGGGTTTCCCAGTTTTTGATGCTGACCATGTTGTGCATCAATTACAGGGATCTGATGGTAAAGCTTTACCATTTCTTGCCAAAGCTTTTCCCGGGTCAGTGCATGACAATATACTTGATCGATCCTATTTGAGGAAATTAATTTCACAGGATCGGAATAATCTAAAAAAAATTGAAAACATTATTCTTCCATTGGTTGATATGGAACGAAAAAAATTCATCCAATTTTGGCAGGGAAAAAGAAAATTATGGTGTGTATTGGATATTCCCTTATTGTTCGAAAAAAAGATAGATCAAGTATGCACCAAAACTCTTTTGGTTAATGCACCAAAGCAAATTCAAAAAATACGCATTATCAATCGAGGTGGAATTTCATGGAAACAGGCTGAAATACTTATTTCCCATCAGCTTCCCAATAGTTTGAAATGTCAATGGGCGGATAGGGTTATTCAAACAGGATTGAATAGGGCATATACTTACATTCAGGTAAAGCGCTTGGCTATATTAATGAAGAAAGATCAATTATGAAAAAAAGGTCTGTCCTTTTTGATACAGAGACAACAGGTGTCAATCCAGATAATGGCGATCGAATTATAGAAATTGCCGCAATAGAGTTAATCAATGATTTGCCAACAGATAATTTTTATCATGTTTTGATTGATCCAGAGCGAGATATTCCTGTTGAGGCAACACGAATTCATGGATTTACAATTGAAGATCTGCAAGGTAAGCCAAAATTCAAGGATATTGCTGACGAGTTTCTGAATTTTATTCAAAATGATCCCCTGATCGCGCATAATGCACCGTTTGATTTTAAATTTGTAAATTCAGAACTGAAATATATCAATCGTCCAACATTATTACTGGACAGAATGGTTGATACCTTACAAATTGCCCGCGCTCAATATCCATCCTCGCCAAATAGCCTGGATGCATTATGTCGACGGTTTTCAATAGATTTGTCAGAACGCACAACACATAACGCGTTGTTGGACTGTAAATTATTGTCAGAGGTGTATATTCAGCTTACGGGAGGCCGTCAGAGAGGATTGAGCTTTGATAATCAAACAAAGGAAAAAATAAGAAAAACCTATAAAAAAAATCATATTCATCAACCCGTTTTCATGAAAGCTACTGAAAAAGAATTGAAGATTCACAAGGAATTTTTGAATGAGAAAATACCAAATGCCTTATGGAATCATTTTATGGATAAAAATTGATTATTCAATAATTTAATTTGTGAATAGGTTGCATATTAAGAAAATAATCTTTTATTTTAATATACTATATTCAAATTTTGTTTTTTGATTTTATAAGTTTAGGTTAAATAGAATATTTAGAGTCAAAAGGTTGAAAATGGGCAAACGGGATTATTTGTCATTAACAAATTTATTATCATGTTTTTCCATCTGTTCAATGGGTTTATTCTATTCTCATTCTTCTTTTTCAACACCAAAACAAGATCCATATAATACCCTAACAATACAATGGGAAAATGATGCAGCCTCAACCTTGAAAGGAACGTCTGATCAATATTATACAAACGGACTTAGAATAGGGTGGACATCTCCTACTGACACGTTGCCTCAACCTGTTGCGGATATGAATACGTTTCTTTTGGGAAAGGGAATGCAACGAATTCATTGGGGATTGCAGCAGTCGATATTTACACCACGTGATACTCAATCGAGCCAGAGATTGCCTTATGATCGACCTTATGCTGGGGTTTTATTAACAACCGTTAATCTTATAAGTGACACGGATGATACGAGGAGTGTGTTTGGTATTCAAGCCGGTGTTTTAGGCCCCGGAGCTATGGGACGTCAGGTTCAAAATGGTTTTCATGCCATTACTGGGGATCACAAAAACCGTGGCTGGCACAACCAGTTAAAGAGTGTGCCCGTTTTTCAGGTTCAAATGGGTAGAACATGGAGATTTCTCGCAGGGCATGCTGGACCGGTTGATTTTGATATCTTACCTTCAGCTAATGGTGCAATAGGGATTTATAGAATTTATGGGCAAATCGGTTCCCTATTCCGTTTTGGACAGGGTCTTGAAAGTGATTTCGGACCTGCAAGAATTGGTTCGGGAAATGACGGTACTGATGCCTATGTTGGAACCTGTTTTGTTAACTGGTATTTATTTGGTGGTGTAGATGGTCAGGCTGTAGCCTATAATGCCACTTTGCAAGGGGATCCCTCTAAATCACATGCGCAACATGTTTCAAAAAGATCAGATGTTGGCGAAATTCTTGCAGGGGCCGCTTTAATTATCAAAGGATATAAAATCGCTTATACCCAAATTTGGCAGACCCAAGAATTCAGGGGACAAAAAAGTGGATTATTTAATTATGGATCTGTTTCCGTATCCTTTAAATTTTGATTTTTCTCTAACGTAAGGCACGTTCCATTATTCTGCTTGGACGATAGGTAAGATAATAAAAACGTGCTGTTGCCAATACAGCAATAACAGCAAGGCCAATAGCCATGCCTGTCCACAATCCTGGAGCTTTATAGTTCAATGAAAATGCAAACCAACCACTCAGTGTATATCCAATTACCCAATAGCTTATCAAAGCAAAGATCATCGGGATTGTGGTATCTTTCAATCCGCGTAATGCACCCATCGCAACGCCTTGCATACCGTCAACAATCTGGAAAAGAGCAACAATTTTCAATATAACGACCGCGATTTCAATTGTTGATTGATTACTGACTGAATGAATATTAATAAAAAGACTGACAATGGTTTTCGGGAAAATGAAAATGATTATACCAATCAGCCCCATAAAAACAGAACCAAGACCGATAGATAAAAAACCTGAATTTTTTGCATACAAAGGTTTTTGAGCGCCAACCCAATAACTTACCCGAACATTGGCGGCCTGAGAAATGGCAAGGGGTATCATGAACGTAAAAGTGGCAAAGCTGTTGGCAATTTGATGGGCGGCAAGTGCATCGGTTCCAAGTAGTCCTGCCCGGAAAGAAGTTGCAAGGAAAAGAAGCATTTCAGCTGCTGAACTGACACAGATGGGCAGCCCCAGACGCATCAAGGGTAAAAGCAAGGACAAATCAATTTTAAAAGGATAAAGATATTGTTTTAAATTCTTTTTGCAATGTGTTACTCCAATAAATAAAATTGTTGAAACCCACAAAGTAATTGTGCTGCCAATTGCTGAACCATACAAGCCCATTTTAGGGGCGCCCCATAAACCATAAATAAAGGCTGCATTTAACAAGGCATTGATAATTGTTGTTAAAGGTGTTATTTGCAAAAGAATTTTCGAGGCATTAAAAGCTGGTAAAACAACTCTTATTAGACCTGTTCCAACAAGAACAGGGGGCATACCCCATAAGAGAATATCCATAAAATGACTGGATTTTGCAATCATATCAGGATTTTCACCTGTCCACATCAATATAAAGTTTGTCGATTTCAAAAGAAAATAGCAGGGAATACAGAGAATTAATCCAAATATATAGGTTGTCCAATAAATTTTGGATATCTGTGAAATTTTTCTTGATCCTATATATTCAGCAATTAAAATTGCAGCTGAACTCAACGCCGATTGCAAAACAACACAAACAGTAAAAAATAACTGTGTTGTAAATCCACCGATTGCTAAGGTTTCTTTATCGACTTTTCCCAATAAAATCGTATCGGTTACACCCATAGCCATTTGACATAGTTGGGCAAATGCGATTGGTATGGCAATAAAAAAGATCGCAGAAAGTTCTTTTTTCAGAAAAGCTGGTTGAGAAAGTTGCATTATATTTATTTATGACTAATAAAGAATAAAGATTTAATTTATTGAGTGTTGTTTGGACACAATCGAATACAGGATATGAACAAGGTAAAACAATGAATAAGCCAGAAATTTCCCTATATGACAGTCGTCATCATAAGATTTTACCTTTTAAACCATTAGATTCTTTAAATATCCGTTTATATTTTTGTGGCCCTACAGTATACGATTTTTTGCATATTGGCAATTTGCGTGCAATGTTAACAGCCGATATTTTGGTAAGATTGTTGCGGAAAATTTATCCTAAAGTGACTTATGTACGGAATATTACGGATGTTGATGATAAGATAAATGCCCGTGCCAGAGCCAATCATGAATCTATTCAAGCATTGACCTGTCGAACGATTGAAGAATTTCATAAAGATATGGCTTCAATGTTTATCTTGCCCCCTGATATTGAACCAAAAGCTACAGAACATATTGAAGACATACAAGAGATGATTATCAGTCTTGTCAGTCAGGGATATGCCTATGAAGCTGATGGTCATGTTCTTTTCTCTGTCCATCAATACAAGAAATATGGGAGTTTATCGGGCCGCAATCCAGATGAATTGCTGGCTGGGGCAAGAGTTGAGATCGCGACTTACAAAAAAAATCCCGGTGATTTTGTGTTATGGAAACCTTCAAATGAGGATGAACCAGGATGGGATAGTCCCTGGGGAAAGGGTAGGCCAGGCTGGCATATTGAATGTTCTGCAATGTCCCATCGTTACCTTGGTGAAAATTTTGATATTCATGGCGGTGGTCAGGATCTGATTTTTCCCCACCACGAAAATGAATGTGCACAAAGTCTATGTTGTTTTCCAGGCAGTCAGTTTGCCAATTATTGGCTACATAATGCCATGCTGTTGGTAAATGGTGAAAAAATGTCCAAGTCTCTGGGCAATTTTTTTACAATACGGGAAATATTGACAAAGCATAATCCAGAAGCATTACGGTTATTATTATTGCAATCTCATTACCGTTCTGTTTTGAATTTCACTGATGAAGCCTTAAAAGATGCTAAAAAGGTTATGGATCGTTTCTATCGCGCCTTGTTGCCTTATGAACAGAATTTTAATTCAGAAATGGATTTACCAGAATTAGTCATGGATGCTTTGGCAAATGATTTAAACACACCCCAAGCTTTGGTATCTATGCATCAACTTGCAGATAAAGCCTTACAAGGTGATGAACATTCTGCCTTAAAATTGAAACGAGCGGGTCAACAGCTTGGCTTGTTTAATAGTCTACCAACTCAATGGTTTCAAGATATTGATAATGAAGATGAGATTAAGATCTTAATTCAAGAAAGAAATAATGCAAAAAAATCGAAAGATTTTATCAAGGCGGATAAAATACGTGACCAGCTCAAAGCTCAGGGTATCTTATTGGAAGACAGTCCACAAGGTACGACATGGAGAAAAATATGACAGGTCGTGATGGTGGTGCTGATTTGATTCCAGTTGGAAATACACCTGTCGTTATTTTGGTTCGCCCACAGCTTGCTGATAATATTGGCAGTGTAGCTCGAGCGATGGCGAACGGGGGATTGTTCCATTTGCGGTTGGTGGCCCCGCGAGATGGATGGCCACAGCCAAAAGCCTGGAGAGCAGCATCTGGTGCAGACCGTTTATTGGATCATACAAAAGTTTTCGATACGGTAGAAGCCGCTGTTGCGGATTTACAGCATGTTTTTGCAACCTGTCCCAGACCTCGTCAAATTATCAAACCTTTATTAACGGCGCGTGGTGGCGCATGTGAAATGCGGGAAATGACCAATCGTGGATTGAAAATCGGTATTTTGTTTGGGCCAGAGCGAACCGGGTTGGAAAATGAGGATTTTGTTCAGACTGATTATTGGATCCGTTATCCCTTGGATCCAAGATTCATGTCATTGAATTTATCACAAGCGGTTATGATTATGGCTTATGAGTGGTGGATGTCCACTGAAGAAACACCGGAGCGCCAGTTGCAGACTAACAAAACGCATATCGCTACTAAAGGAGAGCTGAATAATTTTATGAATCATTTGATCAGGGAGCTTGATCATTGTGGATTTCTACGCAATCAGGAAAAACGGCCAGGAATGATTCGTAATCTGTATCATCTTTTTCAAAGGGGGGAAGTGACAGAACAGGAATTACGAACCCTTCATGGTGTTGTGGCGGAATTGGTTAAGGGCCCCATGAAATAATTAAATTATTTGATTTGGGATTTGAGCGTAAAGCCAAGTTGCAACCATGCAGTTCCATTGAAGATAAGGTCAAAACCAACCATGAATCCGATAAACCACAGGCCGTTTATTGGATTGACAAAAAGAATAAACCCTAAAATCAAGCCAAGAATACCACTGAATACCAACAACCCCCATCCTTTGGTATTTTTATTGTTAAAGGCAATCATAAGACGCATGATTCCACCAAAACAAAAACAAATACCAAGAAAAATGGTAATTATAACCGAACCATTAACAGGTTCACGAATCAATAATATACCGCCAATAAGATAAATGATACCGCATAGGGCTGACCAGAGAAAACTGCTCCAATCTTTAAGATAACAGGCGTGAATGAGTTGGGCCAAACCTGTAATAATTAATAAAATTCCAATAATTATAACCATTGCAATTGTTACAAAAACCGTGTCAATTAGGCACAGAATGCCGGTAATCAAACACAATATTCCCAATCCTACGAACCATTTCCATTTTTGGGCTATTAATTGATCCATTATGATCTCCGAAAAAATATTTTATAATTTTGTAAAGCGGTTAATTGTAGTTAGTTTAATTTTTTTTATGAAATTAATCTATTTATTTATTAATAAAATCAGTCATAATTTGGTATGAACAGATAGTTAACGATATTTTTTTATTTCATTTTATAAATCATTAAGGTTCATAATGAAAAACATTATTGTTATTCTTGCCGCTACTTTTTTTATATGTACATATCCTGTTCGTTCCCATGCATATGAAAGCCATTTATCATACTGGTTCGGTCAATTTGAAAAAATTCTCTATCTACCCTCTGCTGAATATTGTTATAGGTTGGGTGTAAATTATTTAACAGGTAAAGGGGTTCAGAAAAACGATAGATTAGCCCTTATATTTTTTACACAATCTGCCAGCGGAGGATTTGCGCCAGCACAGTTTGTTTTAGGTCGGTTTTATGCCTTGGGTGTTATTGTGCCGCAAGATTATAATAAAGCGATTGAATGGTTTAACCATTCCGCAGGACAGGGGAATGCTGAAGCGCAGTTTTATTTAGGTAATTTGTATCAGAATGGTGAAGGGATTGAGCAGAATTATGACAAGGCGTTTGATTATTTTCATAAGGCTGCTTTGCAAGGGAATCTAATGGCTCAATCCGCTCTTGGAATTATGTATTTAGAAGGTAAGGGATGTAAACAAGATTTTTCCAAAGCCTTTCAATGGACCCGTAAATCTGCAGAACAAGGAAATAGTTTTGCCCAGTATATCCTGGGATCATTATATGATACAGGTAAAGGCACAGATTTAGATTATTTCAAGGCGAAAGAATTGTATCAGAAGTCAGCTGATCAGGGATATGAGGGCGCTTTATACAAGTTGGGAACAATGTATGAAGCGGGTCACGGTGTATTACAGGATTTTCAGACGGCTCTTTTCTATTATCATAAAGCTGCAGATCAAGAAAATACGGATGCCCAATTGCGACTTGGGGAAATATATCATGAAGGGAAGTTGGTTCCTCAAGATGAGGCCACGGCAAAAGAGTATTTTAAACAATCATGTTTAAATAGATCTCAAAAAGGCTGCGACAAATATCGGTTGTTGAATACGAAATAATTTTTAAATTTTTTTAATATTATTCAAACTGTTAATTATTTGACAATTCATTAAAGTTTGAATATATAGGCTTCTACTGCCAGAAAAGTGGTTTATTTTTATCCAAAGAAGTGATGAGGTTACTTTGTATCAAATATAAACCCGTCTTTGATGCGAGTTAAAGAACTACTGGTACAATAAAATCTAATATTGCTTTACCTCAATGCGATATTTAACATATATAAAGAAAGATATTTAGACGTATGAGTAAGCGTTTACAAAGCAAATATAAAATTAACCGTCGTTTAGGGGTTAATTTGTGGGGACGTGCTAAATCACCGGTTAACAAGCGTGAATATGGTCCTGGTCAACACGGTCAACGCCGCCGTGCAAAGCCTTCCGATTTTAGCGTTCAGTTAATGGCTAAACAAAAACTCAAGGGATATTACGGAAATATCAGTGAAAAGCAATTCCGTCGTTATTACGCTGAAGCATCTCGTCGTAAAGGTGATACTTCTGAAAACTTGATCAATTTGTTGGAACGTCGTTTGGATGCTGTAGTTTATCGGTTAAAATTTGCATCCACTCCATTTGCTGCACGTCAGTTCATTAACCATGGACATATTTTAGTAAATGGCAAGCGTGTTAATATCCCATCATATTCTTTAAAAGATAATGATGTTGTTGAAGTTAGGGAAAGATCAAAACAACTTGCCATTGTACTGGATGCAGTTCAAAGTAAAGAACGGGATATTCCTGAATATTTAGAGGTTGATCATCGTCAAATGAAGGGTTCATTTGTTCGTACGCCAAAATTAAATGATGTTCCATATCCTGTAACTATGGAACCCAATTTGGTTGTCGAGTTTTATTCTCGTTAATCACATTTTATTTTTATACAAAAATGCCGAGCAATTTTTTTGCTCGGCTTTTGTGCGTTTATTGTTTTCAATATAAATTTAGGTCTGCTTGATGTTAGATACAGTTCAGAGTCTGGATAAAGAAATTTCCCGTCGTCGCACTTTTGCTATTATTTCCCATCCTGATGCGGGTAAGACGACTTTGACTGAACGTATATTGCATGCTGGTGGGGCTATACAGATGGCGGGAAATGTCCGTGCTAAAAGGGAACAGCGTCGAACTCGTTCGGACTGGATGAATATTGAAAAGGATCGCGGTATTTCAGTTGTAACTTCTGTTATGACGTTTGAATATGGTGGTTGCATTTTTAACTTGTTGGATACGCCTGGCCACGAAGATTTTTCTGAAGATACATACAGGACTTTGACGGCTGTTGATGCCGCAGTTATGGTTATTGATGCGGCAAAAGGGATTGAGGCAAGAACACGGAAACTTTTTGAAATTTGTCGTTTGCGCGATATACCGATTGTAACCTTTATCAACAAGATGGACAGGGAATCTCAGGATCCTTTTGAATTGCTGGATGAAGTGGCCTCTACACTGGCTCTTGAAACAACACCTTTAACATGGCCTGTGGGACGGGCTGCCAAATTTTTGGGTGCTTATGATGTTCGGAAACAAACCATGTGCCTAAAAGAGGGAATTCCAGAAACAGATGATCGTGTTATAGCATTAAAAGAAGAAGTGGAATTGGTTAAGGCTGCTCTGCCGGAATTTAATATTGATGATTTTAAGGCAGGTTTTTTAACGCCGGTTTTTTTTGGAAGTGCGATTAAGGAATTGGGGGTTCATGATCTTTTGGATGCATTGGTTGAATTTGGCCCAAGTCCACGAAATCAGGAAAGTGATCAACGTCTGGTGGCGGCAAATGAACCATCAATGACTGCCCTTGTATTTAAAATTCAGGCAAATATGGATCCAAATCATCGGGATCGTATCGCCTTTGCCCGTATTTGTTCTGGACGTTTAGAACGAGGTATGAAATTGAAACATACCCGTACAGGAAAAACTTTTGCGTTACATACGCCTCAGTTTTTCTTTGCACGAGACAGACAATTGGCAGAAGAGGCTTTTGCGGGAGATGTTGTTGGAATTCCCAATCATGGCACATTACGTATTGGAGATTCCTTGACGGAAGGAGAGGAGCTTCAGTTTACAGGAGTACCCTATTTTGCCCCTGAAATATTGCGACGGGTTCGCCTTGCTGATGCAATGAAAGCCAAGAAATTAAAACAGGCGTTAATTGAGCTTGCAGAAGAGGGAGTTGTCCAGCTTTTTAAACCACAGGACGGGTCTTCGCCTATTGTTGGCGTGGTTGGAATATTGCAACTTGATGTCTTACAGATGCGTTTAAAACATGAGTACGGCGTTGAAATAGGATTTGATACTGTATCTTTTACACAGGTCCGTTGGCTTGAGGGTGAAAAAAACAAAATTGAGAAATTTATTAATTCCAATAGAAGTGCCATTGCTGATGACATAGACGGAGATCCAGTATTTCTGGCCACTTCTGAATTCATGATGCAACGGACTGTTGAAATGCAAAAAGACTTAAAATTTCATGATATCAAACAGATCGGCATTGTTAAAAATAGCTAGTCATATCCTATTATTATCTTTATAGCTGGCCTTGATTAAATATCTGGTGGATGGAATAATTGGTTTAGGTAAAAGGGTTAAATCGGATATACATATAAGTTCATCATATTCTGAGTTGCCTTTTTTTTGCCAATAATTATATATTTGTTGAAAATTCAAGTGTGTTTTCAACATTATTCCGATATCGATTATTCCTTTTTCGGGATGTTGAGTTGCAATAAGAATGCGGCTATTTGAAAAAAAATCTTTTTTTAATCCAAGTTCTTCTCTTGCTTCAACAAATAATTGTTCATGCAAATTTACAGTTTTTTCTTCATGACGTGATTCTACGCTACCCGCAGGGGCACATTGCCAGTAACTGGGTAGATAAACGCTGTTACTGTTTCTTTTTCCAAGAATAAAACCATCATCGCAAAAAATTAAACCTGTTACAGCCAAAGGTTTAAGACAAAGAAATTCATTGAACTCCTTATTTTCCATTTGGGCCGAAACATATCTATATTCTGTCCAATATCCCGTTATTTGATGGGGTAATATCAAAGTAGCGGTAAATACACGTCCATTAAACAATTTTGGGTATAATCTTTTTTTGGCAACCCATAAATTTTCAATCCGTTTTTCAAGATTTATAGATAATTCAGTTTTATAATCTATCAGTTTTACGGAACATTCTGGGTATAAAGCAAATGTTTTCCATTCCATTTTATTATCTTTGAATGTCATAACGGAAACATTTTTGGCTGGGAGACCTGGATTCGAACCAGGGCTGACCGGGTCAGAGCCGGTAGTTCTACCGCTAAACTATCTCCCAATATATTTAATGTGGATGCTTATATCATGTAAAAAATTATAAAACAAGGGTATGGTAAAATAAATTAATTACAAAAATTTTTAGTTATTTTAATAAAAAAATCCAAATTAATAATAAATTGTGTTAATATTAAGGAGCTATAAAAAAAATAAGGAATTAACTTTGACTGGATAAAGTAATTAGGGCGTAAATATGTTTGCGGCATTGGATTTAGGCACAAATAATTGTCGTCTGCTGATCGTGTCATCTGATCGTGGCAGGTTGAGAATTGTTGACCATTATAATCGAGTAGTTCGATTGGGTGAGGGATTGTATGAAACAGGTCAGTTGAGTCAAGCTGCCATGGAACGTACAATGGTCGCGCTCCGACATTGTGCATCCAAAATTGAAGGTAAAAGATTTTCCGCCTTTTATGCTGTCGCTACCGAAGCTTGTCGACGCGCCTCAAATGCTGATCATTTTCTTAGTCAGGTTTTATATGAAACAGGACTGAAAATTAAGGTTATTTCACCACGGGAAGAGGTTGAGCTGGCTTTGGCCGGCTGCAATTCATTTTTATATGACAATGTGTTGAAACGTAATAAAACCAAGGCACTATTATTTGATATTGGAGGTGGTTCCACTGAAATTGCATGGGTTAAAATTGATTTTGCGCGACGAAAATATATTTTGATTGGATGTTTCAGTATACCTGTTGGCATTCTTACGTTAAGGGAGCAATTCAATATTGCCACCTTGCAAAATTACTATCAAATGTTTGATTTTGTTTTATCCAAGGTCATGGAATTCGAGGCCATTCACCGTATTCAGGCAGAGATTGTAAGAAATCAGGTTCAATTCATAGGGGTAAGTGGAACTATAACCACCCTTGCAAGCATTTTGTTAAATCAAAACAAGTATAATCGTGCGGCGATTGATGGTTTGTCTTTGCAAACAGCCCAACTTAAGGAAATAATCAGGACTTTGCTAGATCAGAAATTCAAAGAGACTGAAATTCTTTCCGACCGATATAAAAAAAGAATTCATTATCTTTTACCTGGATGCGCAATATTTGATGCCATACATACCTTGTGGCCCGCCAATGACATTGTCGTTGCCGATCGGGGTATTCGGGATGGAATAATTGCCAAAATGACGACAAACAAGTTAAGAAACTATTATAAAAATCATCATTATTTGTTAAACCAGTAATGAATTTAATTAATCAGTATAATTAAAGTAAAAACTATGAATAAAGATAATGCGAATTCGAATTCGCGCAAAAAAAAGAAATCGCGTTTTGATACTGGATTAACGGTTACCTTAAAAAAAACAAAAGGACGTTCAACATCTCAACAAAGATGGTTGACGCGTCAGTTGAATGATCCTTATGTAAAAGCTGCGCAACAGCATGGCTGGCGGTCCCGTGCCGCTTATAAGCTGATAGAGTTAAATGATAAATTTCATTTTTTAAAAAAGGGAATAAAGGTTGTTGATCTGGGTGCAGCGCCAGGAGGATGGTCTCAGGTTGCGGTATATCACAAGGCATCCAAAGTTGTGGGTATTGATTTGTTGCAAGTTGAACCAGTTATGGGAGCTGATATTTTTCAGGGAGATTTTACAGAGCCCCATAATCTTGAAGTTTTACTGGATAAATTAGAGGGTAAGGCGGATCTGGTCATGTCTGATATGGCCCCTAATACGACAGGACATGCAGCAACGGATCATATAAGAATAGTTAATTTGACAGAACAGGCTTTGGACTTTGCAATAAAAATTTTAAATTTGAATGGAGTTTTCATTGCCAAAGTTTTCCAGGGGGGAAGTGAAAAATTGATGTTAAATAACCTCAAGCGATCCTTTAAAATTGTAAAACATGCAAAACCTCCAGCAAGTCGTAAGGAATCCAGAGAGTTATATGTGATTGCTACAGGGTTTAAAGGGAATAATTCCGAAGATAAATCGTGAATGTGTTGATAAAATTTCAAGGATAATTTGATTTTGTCACTATTTGACACAAAATTGATTTTTGGCTTGTCTAATCACAATTTTTTAGGTATGAAGAATTGCCAATAATTGGAACCCGATTTTTTTCGGTTATCCCTTTTTATCTTTAATTTTCTAATTTTTAATAAAGGGTACCATAATGGCACATTCATCTATTTCCCAAAAACATATTCGAGAAGCCCTTGCTTTTGATGATGTTTTGATTATTCCAGCAAAATCTAATGTATTGCCTAATCAGGCTGATGTTCGGTCCAATTTGACCCGATCTATCCGTTTGAATATACCCTTGATTTCATCAGCCATGGATACAGTGACCGAATGTGCAATGGCCATTGCTATGGCACAAAATGGAGGAATAGGGGTTATTCATAAAAATCTATCCATTCAGGAACAGGCCAATCAGGTCAAGCAGGTAAAACGCTTTGAATCGGGAATGGTGGTTGATCCGGTAACTGTTCATCCTGAACAGACTTTAGAAGAAGTCATTGCAACAATGAAACGCCATAACATAAGTGGTCTACCTGTTATTGAAAAAAATACGAATCGGCTTGTTGGTATTGTCACGCATCGTGATGTCCGGTTTGCAACAAATGCAAAACAACCTGTTGCGGAGTTAATGACAAAAGATAACCTGGTTACAGTCAAAGAGGGTGTGAGTCCCGATGAAGCTAAAAAACTGCTTCATCAAAATCGTATCGAAAAATTGCTTGTCGTTGATAAAAATGATTGTTGTGTCGGAATAATGACTGTCAAGGATATGGAAAAATCAGTCGTTTATCCTTTGGCCAACAAGGATCAATATGGTCGTTTACGTTGTGCTGCTGCCACAGGTGTTGGTGAGGACGGATATAAACGGGCTGTCACGCTTATAGAGGCTGGTGTTGACGTTTTGGTCGTAGATACGGCACATGGACATTCCCAGGGTGTTTTGGACTCGATAGGGCGCCTCAAGAAAAATTATGCTGACGTTCAAATTATTGCGGGAAATATTGCGACACCAGAAGGTGCTCAAGCATTGATCGATGTTGGCGCTGATGCAGTAAAAGTTGGAATTGGTCCAGGTTCAATCTGTACAACCCGTGTTGTTGCAGGGGTAGGAGTTCCCCAATTTTCGGCAGTAATGGAAGTGTCTGAAATTTGTCATGCTGCCGATATTCCTTTAATAGCAGATGGTGGAATTCGCACGTCTGGCGATATTGTTAAAGCTATCGGTGCGGGTGCAGATGTTGTCATGATTGGATCTTTACTGGCAGGTACTGATGAAGCCCCTGGTGAAGTATTTCTATATCAGGGACGTTCCTATAAATCATACCGCGGAATGGGAAGTCTTGGTGCCATGGCTCGTGGATCTGCTGACCGTTATTTTCAACAGGATATCAAGGAAAGCCATAAGCTTGTTCCTGAAGGCATTGAAGGGCAGGTACCATACAAAGGGGCGGCAGAAGGAGTTATACATCAGATGGTTGGCGGCTTGAAAGCAGGTATGGGATATACTGGCAATGCGACGATTGAAGAAATGAAAAAAAATGTTCAGTTCCGTAAAATTACGGGAGCGGGATTGAGGGAAAGCCATGTTCATGATGTTGTAATTACGCGTGAAGCGCCTAACTATCATCATAATTAAATAATAAATTTGTCTATCAGATATTTAAGTAAAGACGTATGACCCCTTCAGCACAAATTTCGGCAGTGATTGAACTGCTTTTAGCTATTCAGAAAGAAAAATATATCCCGGCAGATTCAACAGCCAATCGGTTTTTCAGGCGGCGCCGTTATATTGGAGGAGGGGATCGTCGTTTTGTTTCAGGCAAAGTTTGGGAAATTTTACGTTGTTATCGAAAGTTGGAATGGTGGCTGAAAAGAATAGGTAGTCCGATCAATCCTCGTATGATGGTCGCAGCTTATTTGGTTTTGTCAGGAAATTCTATACCTAAAGTGCATAATTTTTATTCGGGTGAAAAATATGCGCCATTATTGTTGAATAGTAACGAAATTTTATATTTGCAATCTTTGGTAAACAAACCGTTTGTTTCCGATGAAATGTCCAAAGCGGTAATTTATGAAGTTCCAGATTGGGTATATCCTATCATAAATGGCCAATACGGGGATCAGACAGAAAAAGAACTTTCAACGTTGTTGGAAGCAGCTACTCTTGATTTGCGCGTCAATTTTCTAAAAGTGGAAGATCGATATAAGGCTAGGGAGATTCTAGCATCTGAAAATATACAAACAGAATTAATGAATATTTCTCCATGGGGATTGAGAGCGCAAGGAAGACAATCCATAACATCCACAAATGCTTTCAAAAATGGTCTGGTTGAAATTCAAGACGAAGGTAGCCAATTAATTGCACTCATGACCGGTGTTAAATCGTCAATGCGTGTCCTGGATTATTGCGCGGGAGCCGGAGGTAAAACGTTGGCTATGGCGATGATGATGGAAAATAAGGGGCATATTATTGCATCAGATATTTTTCCCGCTCGGTTAAATGCCGCTCAAAGTCGTTTGCGAAGGGCAGGTGTTTTTAATTGTGAAACCCATATTTTTGCTGAAGATGCAAAATGGTTAAAAAGGCGTGTTGAAAGTTTCGATCGTGTTTTGGTTGATGCACCTTGTAGCGGTACCGGAACTTGGAGACGTAATCCTGATGCGCGTTTAAGGTTTAAGGAAAATGATTTATTGGAACTTGTTGAAAAACAGGCCCACATTCTTGATTCTGCAGCCAGAATGGTAAAAAAAGGTGGAAGGTTGATATATGCAACCTGTTCAATATTACGTCAGGAAAATCAAGATCAAATCAATAATTTTCTGGAAAGAAATAACAATTTTTCACTCGTAGAGCCTGATACGATTCCAGAATTGTTACCCGAAGAATTCATGAAGAAAACAAGTTTTCAATTAACACCAGCGCAAAATCAAACGGATGGTTTCTTTTGCACGGTTATGGTGAAGAATTAATTTATTTCTTTCCTGTAAAAATAATTAACAACATATTCCATGGTTAATCCTTGAATTAAAACGGTTAACACTACGCACCCATAACAGATGAGCAGGATTTCATTTTTTGGAAATATATTGGGGAGAGATAAGGCTATTGCTAGGGAAATGCCTCCTCTTAGTCCTCCCCATGTTAGAATGGAAATCAAACCCTTCGGGTTTGAATCCTGATATAATAATACAAAACCGCTTAGACTGAGGGCTATGAAACGTGTAATTGCCAGAAATGGAAAAGCCAGGAATGTGATAACCAGAATATGATAACTGAAAGGGATGATGACAATCTGCAACCCAATTATCAAAAATAGCATGGTGTTGAGGATTTCATCAATTACATGCCAGCAGTAAATAACCGAATCACTTTTTTCCGCAGGCTGTTTTTGAAGATGGTTACCGATCAATAAACCGCTTGCCACAACTGCAATGGGACCTGACATGTTAAGATCACTTGCGATAGAAAAGGTACCTGTCGCTAAAGCCAGTGAAAATAATATGGTAATTTCGTTGTGGGACAATCGTCTGATTATAAAAATAACAATGGTGGCGGTTATAATACCCAGAAGACCACTGCCAACAATCTCTTTTATGCTAATCAAGAATAGACTGGTTGTGGATGGGGTCTTTTGATGAATGATTACGGATAAAAATGTTGTAAAAGCAATTAAAGCTATACCATCATTGAAAAGACTTTCTCCAGCAAAAATTGCTTGTAACCGTTTGGAAAGGCCTAGTCTGCCGAACATACTGATAACTGAAACCGGATCTGTCGGGGCTATAATAGCGCCTAGGGTGAGACACCAGAGTAAAGAAATGGGAATAGAAAATAGATAAAACAGAACCCAAAAAACAAGACCGAGAAATAATATCGATAATAAAGTGCCAATAATTGTCAAGGATGCAATATTATAGCGAGCTTTCCACAACTCATGTAATGAAATTTGCAAACTTCCTGCAAAAAGCAGAAATGCTAGAGCACCATTGAGAAGCAAAGTGGGAAAATTGATTTGTGAGATAATTTTCTGTGCAAATGAATATCCGGAAACAAATGAAAGGAAATAATCCGAGATAAACAGGATTATTGAAAATATGAATGCGGCAATCATGATCCCTATGGTCATGGGAAGTTTGAGATATTTCAGATTAATTGCCCCGCAGATTGCGGTAAGAAGAAACAATAAAGAAATAAGGGTCAGGATACTCATGTTAATTTCCCTTTATTATTTAGGTATAATTTTAGGGTAATTTGAGTTTAAGTAAATTATTTTTGAGCTATAAAATTGAAAATTTTTGTAATTTTTAGTTAAAAATTATTAAAAATTAACGTAATTTTGAGTATAAAGATACTAATCTCTAACTTCATCCTTATATTTGTAATAGGGATATGGTTTTAAAAGAAGGGTAAATTCAATGACAGGCATTCATCCTGTTTTAGTGGTTGATGATGATCCAAAGTTAATTGAAACACTAACCGAACAATTGCAAGAAAATCAAGAATTTGAGGTTTCAAGTGCCTTAACGGTAAAAGAGGCTAAAAACAAAATTCTGGATTCTGATAAGCATTATGATGCAATCATATTGGATGTAATACTTCCAGATGGCGATGGATGTGATCTATGTGCCTATTTACGTAAGGAAGGTTGCAGAACACCCATTATTATGCTGACAGGTTCAGATAATGAAGAGGATGTTGTAAGGGGGCTTGATGCAGGCGGTAATGATTATGTATCAAAACCATTTCGCATTGCCGAGTTACTGGCAAGATTAAGGGCACAGATGCGTATTTTTGCTAGTAGTGAGGATGCTGTTTTCACAATTGGCAATTATATTTTTCGTCCGTCTGCAAAGTCGTTGCAGCAACAGGATTCAAATCGTCGGATCCGTTTAACTGAAAAAGAGGCTGCCATACTCAAATTTTTATATCGGTCAGGATCAAGACCAGTACCAAGACAAGTCTTGTTGAATGAGGTTTGGGGATATAATTCAGCGGTGACAACCCATACACTTGAGACCCATATTTATCGTCTACGCCAAAAAATCGAGCCTGATCCTTCGAATGTAACCCTTCTGATAACTGAGGCTGGTGGATATCGACTGAGTTCAATTTCTGATAAAAAAGAAGAATAGTTATTTATTTTAATTCAAGCATGATTGGGACATGATCAGAAGGTTTGTCCCAGTTTCTAGCCTCTTTAAAAACCTGAATTGTTTTTAGGTGTGATCGTAGATCTGGGGAAATCCATAAATGATCCAATCTTCTTCCCCGGTTTGACTTTTCCCAGTTACGGTTTCTATAAGACCACCAGGTATATAGTTTTTCGTGGGGAGGAATTATTTCACGCATTGCATCAATATAACCCGTATGTAACCATTGATTGAGTTTTTCAGTTTCAATGGGTGTATGACTGACAATTTTCAATAATTGTTTGTGGTTCCATACATCATTTTCCAAGGGTGCAATATTAAAATCTCCTACAAGAATTGAACTGGTCTCCTTATTTTGAGAAAACCATTCTTTTGTTTCTGTCAGGAAATCTAATTTATGTTTGAATTTGGGATTTATAGTTGGATCAGGTTCATCCCCACCTGCAGGAATATAGAAATTATGAAGGTTTATTTTTTTATTTTTATAATTGAATTGAACTGAAATATGTCTGCAGTCACTTTTACTGCACCATTGTCTGGTATTGGAAACATGATATCCTAATGGGTGTTTTGATAAAATACAAACGCCGTTATAACTTTTCATTCCTTTAAAAAGACAATTGTGAAAACCGATCAATTCTATTTCAGATCGGGGAAAAAGAGGATCAGGGACTTTTGTTTCCTGAAGGCATAAAATATCGGGATTTGCTAATTCTACCAGTTGTTTTAACAAAGGCAAGCGTAACCTTAATGAATTAATGTTCCAACTAATTATACGCATATAGAAATTTCAAATTTGAAAAGGGAAATTGATTATAATTTAAAATAAATTCAAATTAAGAGAAGAAGGTCAATTTAGGAATTTAATCAGAAAATGTCCAGTAAAAAATAAATAAATCTTAATATTGAAAATTGTGGATAATTACATTATTGAAATTAAAATTTTCATTTTGTCCACTATTGGACTTGACAGTGATTTTAGGGTTTGTGATAAATTAGTTATAAATATTGAATAATTCCATGTAACAATAAAAATGATTGAAAATCAATGAGTTATATTAATTGCTTAAAAATTAGGCAAAACATATAAGGGCTTGATAAACTGCCTTTTACATCCATATATTAGATATTCATCCATAGAGTTATCCACAAGATCAGTGGAGAAGTAAGATAAGTCTTAGAAAATAAAAGGATAACAGAACTTATTTGTGATGATGGTAAAAAAAATGCAATGAAACTTCATGATTACAAACCTTTGGATTCGTATAAGGGAACAAAAGCAATTAAGCATGCTTTGAAAACAATGCCTGAAACGGCAGGGGTTTATCGTATGCTTAATGAAAAAGGGGAAGTTTTATATGTTGGTAAAGCAAAAAATTTAAAAAAACGTGTATCCTCCTATACACGCTTGACACAATTGACCGAGCGTATACGTAAAATGATTTTGCAAACGACTTCCATGGAAATTATAACCACCTATACGGAAGCTGAGGCTCTACTACTTGAAGCCAATCTGATTAAAAGTCTTAAACCACGATATAATATTTTGTTGAGGGATGATAAATCATACCCCTGGTTAGTTATTACAAAAGAAAAATGGCCTAGAATTGATAAACATCGGGGAAAAATATCCAAGAAAAATTATTATTGGGGGCCGTTTGCTTCGGTTGGGGCAGTCAATCAGACTCTTGAACTTTTACAGAAAATATTTCTGCTAAGAAGTTGTGAAGACAGTATTTTCAATTCCAGAAAGCGACCATGTTTGCTTTATCAGATCAAACGATGTTCTGGTCCTTGTGATAATCGCGTTAGTAAAACAGATTATGATGATCTCATAAATCAAGCAAAATCATTTCTTTCTGGAGAAACAAACATTATTCAGCAGCAATTGGCTACCGAAATGGAGAAGGCGTCAGAACAATTGGATTTTGAACGTGCCGCGGTGATGCGTGATCGTATTCGGGCCTTTACCTATGTTCAAACAAATGGAGTAATTAATCCTGCTACAATTGACAATGCTGATATAATAGCATTTGCGCAAAAAGGTTATC
This sequence comes from Commensalibacter sp. B14384M2, assembly GCF_016101865.1. NCBI lineage: Bacteria > Pseudomonadati > Pseudomonadota > Alphaproteobacteria > Acetobacterales > Acetobacteraceae > Commensalibacter > Commensalibacter sp. B14384M2. The sequence continues at coordinate 723,980 of NZ_JACFPS010000001.1, forward strand.
TGACCTGTATTCAGGTGTTTTTTATTAGAGGGGGAAGAAATAATGGTAATCGTGCTTTATTCCCGATACAAACAGAGGATCAAAGCCCCGAAGAAATTTTGGACGCCTTTTTGGGACAATTCTATGAAAATAAGCCGCCGCCATCACAAATATACATGAATATTAAATTATCTGACCAAGCGCTGATGAGTAAGGCATTAAGTATGAGGGCATCGAAAAGGGTAAGCTTGTATGTACCAAAAATAGGGGAGAAAAGGGCAGTTGTTGATCATGCGGTACATAATGCCCATATGGCGCTTGATCGGAAATTGGCTGAAACTGCATCACAAACAAAATTATTAGAACAGGTTCGTGATATTTTTCATCTGTCTGATATTCCGAAAAGAATTGAGATTTACGATAATAGTCACATAATGGGTACCAATGCATATGGGGCAATGGTTGTGGCTGGACCTGAAGGTTTTATTAAGTCTGGTTATCGTAAATTTTCAATTAAATCTGATATCACCCCTGGAGATGACTTTGGTATGATGCGCGAGGTTTTATTCAGACGTTTTAACAAGGGTAAAATTGCTGATTGGCAGAATTTCCCTGATTTACTGTTAATAGATGGTGGTGCGGGACAGTTTTCGGCTGTTGATGCAATTTTGAAAGAGCTCGGGATTGAAAATGTAGCCTTGGTCAGTATTGCCAAAGGACCGGATCGGAATGCAGGGAGAGAGTGGTTTTTTACACGTGATCAAAATCCTTTTCAATTGTCCGAAAGAGATCCTGTTCTGTATTATCTGCAACGATTAAGAGATGAGGCGCATCGATTTGCCATTACTACTCATAGAGTGGGAAGATTAAAAAGCATAGAAAAATCCGAACTGGATTCAATTCCGGGTATAGGTAATAAGAGAAAACGTAATCTACTAAACCATTTTGGTTCTGCCAGCGCCGTTAAAGAGGCCAGTGTTTCGGATTTAGAAAATATTCCAGGTATTAATAGAGTATTGGCTGAATCAATATATGATTATTTTAGACCTGGTGTATATAAGTAACAAATATAAGAAAATATATATTTTTTATTCCATTTTTTTTATAAAATGTTAAATAACTATTTTGATAAATGTTCAGCCGTGATCCTAAATAGAAATGTTTTATAATTTACCTAATTGTCTTACCTTGTCTCGTATAATTATAATACCATTGGTGGCTGTTCTTGTAATGGTTCATAAGCCGGTAACAGATTTATTGGCTTGTATACTATTTATTATCGCTGGTATTACGGATTATTTAGACGGTAAGCTTGCCCGTGCATGGCAACAGCTTTCCGACTTTGGAAAAATGTTTGATCCCATTGCGGATAAATTACTGGTGGGTATCATATTGATTGTTATGGCTGGTTACGATCGTCTTCCATACGGTGGACTGATTCCTGCAATGATTATCTTGGCAAGAGAAATACTGGTCAGCGGATTAAGAGAATATCTTTCCTCTTTCGAGATCAGCCTACCTGTCACAAAACTGGCAAAATGGAAAACAACTTTTCAAATGGTGGCTATTGGTTTTTTACTTGCTGGAGATAGCAGTGCAGAATTATTGAACATTAACTGGTTTCCGGTTAATGTTATCGGATCGATATTATTATGGATTGCGGCAATTTTAACTATGATTACGGGTTGGGGTTATATTCATACGGGTATCAGATTTATTAATAAAACGGATTTTTAAAAAGCTTATATTTGAATTTTATCTTGTTGGATATGTATTTTTTTAAATTATGTATCATCAAATTTTTAAAACGGATGGAGAACAATCATGCGGAATTATGCTGCACTTATTACCACATTTTTGATATTAAGTGGGTGTTCCGGGATAGATAAATTTTTTGATGATACCGTTTCTTTACCAGGAAATAATCCCGAGGCTCCAGAAGGATATGCGGAAAATATGCAAAGGGTAAAAGGCAATATGGCGATAGCTACAACCCCTTTGTTACCTCAAAGTGAAAATATTTGGCCCTCTCGTCCTCCTGCATTACCTACGTTGAGTGATGTTGCGAGTGATGATAAAAGTTTCTCCCTATCAGATTACAGTAGAGCGGCAGGTGGTGATGTAGACAGCGTAACGCATGATCAAATCAATAAGCAATCTGTTCCTGTTGATTTTCCAGAAGATGGTAATCTGAATGTTGGGGAACAATATCAGATCAAAAATGGAATGACGGATTTCATCAATGGAAGGCTGCCTGACTCAATTAAGGATCAGGGAGCGAAATATATTGAAAAAGGTAAGGACGCCCCAGTAATCGTTCCGAATGGGGATGGAACCAGCACCATTATCAATTCCAAGGGTGTTGTAAAGATTATTCCGGATAGCCAATTGCCGACATCTAAAAATGAAAATAAAAGAGGTAAAAATAAATCATCAAAAAATGATGGTGAAAATTAATATTCATGTTTGATCACATCATATATTGAATTAGTTAACAAGGATAATTCTTCCGATGTTATGGTGAAAGAGGGTGTAAGATAAACGATATTTCTGAAGGGACGTATCCATACATTCTGTTGGATAAATTTTATCTTTAGACGGTTTAAGTTTGAAATATTGTATAACTCAACAACGGCAACGGCCCCTTTTACCCTAATATCCTTGACATTTTTTAAATTTTTACATTGTGTTAATTCTTTTTTCATTTGTCTTTCAATGGAACTGACTGCATTCTTCCAATTGTATTGATCAAAAACTTCCAAGGATGCATTGGCAGCGGAACAGGCCAGAGGATTGGCCATAAATGTTGGTCCATGCATCAGGGCATGTTGATCACTATCAGATAAAAACCCGTTAAATATATATTCTTTTGCAATTGTTGCAGCCAATGCCATCGTGCCTCCACTTAATGCTTTTGAAAGTGTAATGATATCCGGAATGACATCTGCCTGTTCACAGGCAAAAAAACTCCCCGTTCTGCCAAACCCCGTAAAAATTTCATCAAATATCAATAAAATTTCAAAATGATCAGCTTGTTTTCGCAAAAATCTTAAAATTTCTGGAGAATGAAATAACATGCCTCCAGCTCCCTGTATCAAAGGTTCAATTATAATTGCAGCAATGGTTTTATGATGCTTTTCTAGAAACTGAATGAAATCCTTTTGTTTCTCCGAGGTATCAGGCAAAGGAATGTTGTATTGGTGGGGAATAATATTCTTGAATAAATTATGCATTCCTTCTTCAGGATCACAAACCGCCATTGTCGCCATGGTATCACCATGATATCCACCATGAAAAGAAATGATTTTGTTTTTGATATTGTTATTTTGGTTTAACCAGAATTGGGCTGCAATTTTTAGTGCCACTTCCACAGATACGGAGCCTGATTCAGAAAAAAAAACTTTGTTTAAATCTCCAGGCAACAGGTTTGCCAGATGTTTTGCCAAATCAATTGCAGGTTGATGAATAATGCCACCAAACATAATATGAGGCATTAGTTCAAGTTGTTTTTTTACCGTTTTGATAATATGTGGGTGATTATACCCATGACAGGCTGTCCACCATGAAGCAATACCGTCAATCAATTTAGCGCCATCATTTAGGATAATTGTACTTCCATGCGTGGCTTTTGCAACAATTGGGGCATTACAATTATTCATTTGCGTATAGGGTAACCATATATTTTTTAAAGTTGAATGAAACATGGGATTTTGCCTATAATTGTTAAGGTAGAGTTTGCATAACTAAACAAAAATTTTAAAACTTGAAAAGACTAACTTAATGAACCGATTTGATATTTTTTTTTCTCGGGAATTAGACAAAAGAGCTAAAGAGGATTTAAAAAGAGAATTGCCAACATTTGAAATAATTGATTCATTACATATAAAAAATAAGGGTAAAAGTTATATAAATTTTTCCAGTAATGATTATCTGGGATTATCAAACAATGCAAATTTAAAAATTAAAGGTGAGAAGTTTTTAAGACAATATGGTACTGGAAGCGGGGCATCCAGATTAATTACGTCCAATGCTTCATATTATGGTAAAATCGAGGATAAACTAGCTAATTTTCTAGGAACTGAAGCGGCATTAATATTTCCATCAGGTTGGCAGGCAAATGTCGGGGTTGTTGCTTCCCTCATTGAAAATTTTCCAAAACCAGTATGGGTATTTACGGATAAATTGAATCATGCCAGTTTGCATTATGGATGCAAAGCTGGTCAAGTTAAACAGATCCGTTTCAGTCACAATGATCTTGACCATCTACAAACACGATTGAAAAAAATTGAGGGGGAAAAAGGTTCAAGAATAATTTTAACGGAAACCATATTCAGTATGGATGGTGATGTTTGTGACTTGAAAAGATTAAGATCAGTTGCCGACCAATTTAATGCCTTTTTATTTCTAGATGACGCACATGCAACCGGAATATTTGGAAGTAAAGGTGAGGGATTGGCCCCTGCCTTTGCTGATTTAACGATGGGAACATTTAGTAAAGCGTGGGGAAGTTTTGGAGCCTATATAGCTGGATCCAGAGATTTATGTGAATGGCTGGTGAATTTTTGTTCTGCTTTTATCCACACGACTGCTTTGCCCGCCGCCGTAATCGGTAGCATTGAGGCAGCACTAGAATTAATGCCTTCATTAACAAACCAACGTGCCTTTTTGGTTAAACAGTCTGAAAAGGTTAGAAAACAATTAGAGTCAATGGGATATCAATGTGGTCAGTCTATTTCACATATAATTCCCATTATTGTCGGATCACCGATAAAGGCCCAATTAATGGCAAATGCTTTGAAAGAAAAAAATATCTGGATTACCCCAATTCGTCCACCCACCGTTCCCTCTTATGGAAGTCGTTTACGATTGACCCTTAGTGCCGGTCATCGAGAGGATGAAATAGAGTATTTACTAAAATCTTTTCATTCAATTGATCTAATTTCAATTCATTGATCATGAAAAATAATTATCGTTTGCTATTTGTCCATGGATGGGGATATTCATCATCATTTTGGCAAAAATTACAAAATAATCTAAAAGAATACCACTCGGAAACAATTGATTTGGGTTTTATAGGGAAAAACACGGGTAAAAATTGTAATCTTAAATCAATTTTAAACTTACAAGAGAAATATATTGCTGTAGGACACTCTTTAGGTTTTTTATATCTCTTAAAAAATTTTTCTTTTCGTTTCAAATATTACGTGGCTATTAACAGTTTCGCCAGATTTTCCAGAGATCCTGCATTTCCGAAAGGTGTGGCATTAAGGGTTCTGGATCGTATGTCCAGAGGATTATCCACTGATTCAAATCTTATAATGAAACAGTTTTATCAGCAATGTGGTCAAGTAGTAAATTTTTTGCCCAGCTTTAATATTGAAGAATTGCAAAAAGGACTTGAATTTCTTAAATTTGGGGATGTTCGAAATATCATTCCACAGATCAGAAATAAACTCACAGTTATAGCTTCAAAAAAAGATCCTGTTGTTAATGAAACCATGACCATACAATCATTTCAAGAATGCAACTATTTGTGGCTTGACGATGATACACATATATTGCCTTTATCAAAAACGAATGCCTGTGCGGAAATCATCAGAGAACTTATAAATAATGTCTAGAAATTATAAAGAAAAAATAATCAAAGCTTTTGATCAGGCGGATCAATATGAAAAATTTGCCTCAATACAAAAAATTGTTGCGAAAAAATTGTCTGATTGTATTCGGAAACAGTTCAGAACTTCAGTCGATCGTAAAGAAAAAATATCAATTCTTGAAATTGGTTGTGGAACTGGATTATTAACTCAATATCTTATCGACTTTTTTCCTGATGCACATTTTGTATTGACGGATATATCACCTGAAATGCTGAATCGTGCAAAAAATAAGTTCAAAAACCATAAATACGATTTAACATTTAAGCTTATGGATGGTGAATATCCAGAATTGGATGAAAAATATGATTTGATTTGTTCAAGCCTGACTTTCCAATGGTTTGATAATGTTGCAAGTGCAATCAGGACTCTTACAAATTATTTGAAACAAAATGGCTATTTGATTTGTTCTACCCTAACGTTTGAAACGTTTAAAGAATGGCGTTCTATCTATAACGACAATGATTTTAGCTGTAATTTACAGACTTATCCATCAATTGAATCTATTCAATCAGTTTGGCCAGAAACAGGAACCGGTCGTTGGGAAACTGATGAGATCATTGTTCAAATTGACACAGCAATTGATTTTTTCAAAGGACTTCGTTCTATAGGAGCTTCTGTTCCTCTCGAAACCTCAAAACCCTTGAAGTTATCTCAGTTTAAGAAAGTTCTTTCTGATTTTAGTAAAAATTACAACTATTGTTCTTATCATATAGCCTATGGTGTTTTCCGTAAATTTTCCGCTAAAGGTTTTTTTGTTACGGGAACTGATACAGATATTGGAAAAACACTAATTTCTGCATGTTTAACAAAATTGCTAAATGCGGTTTATTGGAAACCTATTCAAACAGGTTTAAATTGCGATATTGGAGATACAGATACAGTTTGCCATTTAGCCGAACTTTCCGAGACACAATATTTATCCCCAATTATAAAATTGCAAGCACCTTTATCTCCTGAAGATGCTGCAAGACTGGAAAATCGTGAATTAAGCCTTGATCACGTGAATGTATCTGATTTGAAACAAGAAAAAAAATACATAGTTGAAGGCGCGGGTGGGATTTTTGTACCTATCAATGATCATTTGTTTATCATTGATCTTATTGAAAAGATTAATTTACCTGTTATAGTTGTAGCCCGGACTATTTTGGGAACATTGAATCATACCCTAATGACAATCGAGGCTTTAAGAAATAGAAATATAAAAATTTCAGGGGTAATTTTAAATGGCCCGTTGAACGAGGATTGTAAAAATTCTATAATAAGTCATGGAAAAGTCAAGATTTTGGGACAAGTGCCTTTTCTATCAAATGTAAATCCAAATAATCTTTCCACGTTATGTGAATGTATTTCCATTCCTGAAGAAATGGTCTAGAATCCGTAAAATATTATGAACAAATAATATTTGACAAAATCTTAAAATTTTGTAAGTAAGTTGAATTAAAGAATAGACTTGCTTTTATATGTAAAATATAACCCTTAAATATATAGTTATATTTTAGTAAATCAGCCTGATCAAAATGAGGACAGAATGGCGAAAAGTAACACAATACAAATTAAATTGCTTTCAACGGCGGAAACTGGTTTTTTCTATGTAACCAGAAAAAATGCAAGAGCCCATACCGGCAAGATGGAATTGAAAAAATACGATCCAGTCGTTCGTAAACACGTTGTTTTCCGTGAAGCGAAAATTAAGTAATTAATCTTAAATTAATTTATGGATCAAAAAGAAACTTTGACTATTGATTTAGTCAGGGTTTTTTTATTCAGATTTGTTTCAATAAATCAATAATCTTTTATATTAATAAAGATGTTCATTTGTTCTATAAGGAATAACAATTTCTTCCTGGTTTGAATAACTTAACATAACCCGTGTTCGCTCATCTAAAAGGTCTGCATCAAGGGCATTTTCTTTTAATCCTTTTACTCTTCTTTCCCAGGCCGCTTGTTCGGAAATTGCATCTTGCTGACTTTGCTGTGCTCTTATCATCTGTTCCTGTTGAATATGATAACTTTTTAGGCCATGATCCCCATCAAAGGTATTTTTTACAAAATATGCTGTCAGTAACAAGAAGAAAAGGGGAGGAATCGTTGCTTTTACAAATCTTTTGATTGCATGTATGATATGCATTGATTTTCTCCCCGTGTTTATCAATTGAAAAAGAATTACAAGGTTTCTAAAGCTCTAAAGGCGTTACGACCAGCATATTTGGCTGTATTTCCCAAATCTTCCTCAATTCTGATTAATTGATTATATTTTGCCATGCGATCAGAACGGGAAAGGGAACCGGTTTTAATTTGTCCTGCATTGGTTGCAACAGCCAAATCAGCAATAGTAGCATCTTCAGTTTCACCAGAACGGTGGCTTACAACGGTTGTATAACCATGACGATGTGCCAATTCCATCGCCTTGAAAGTTTCAGATAATGTTCCGATTTGATTGACTTTAACCAACAATGAATTACCTACATGGGCTTTAATTCCCTTTGCAAGTCTTTCAGGATTGGTTACAAATAAATCATCGCCGACCAATTGGATTTTATTTCCCAGTTTTTGTGTTAATTCAGTCCATCCTTCCCAATCATCTTCAGCACATCCATCTTCTGCAGAAATAATCGGGAAACTGTTGCAAAGTTCGGCAATATAATCAACCATCTGACTGGAATTGAAAATTTTCCCTTCACCTGTCATACTATATTTACCGTCCTTGAAAAATTCTGAAGAGGCAAGATCTAGCGCCAAGGAAATCTCCTCACCAGCTTTGTATCCAGCTTTTTCAATAGCTTTTACGATATAGGACAATGCTTCATGTGCTGATTTGAGGTTAGGGGCAAATCCCCCTTCATCACCAACATTCGTGTTTAGTCCCGCTGCTTTAAGGTCTTTTTTCAATGCATTGAAAACTTCAGAACCCATGCGCACAGCTTCAGCAATTGAAGATGCCCCGTGAGGAACAATCATGAATTCTTGAATGTCGATAGGATTGTCGGCATGCTTACCACCATTCAGGATGTTCATCATTGGAACTGGAAGAATATGTGAATATGGAGAACCTATATAACGATATAATGGAAGACCCAATTCCTCTGCTGACGCCTTGGCAGCAGCCATTGAAACACCCAAAAGTGCATTAGCGCCAAGACGTCCTTTATTCGGAGTACCATCGAGTTCAATCATGGTTTGATCAATTTGTAACTGATCCAAGGATTCAAGACCAACGATTGCTTCGAATATTTCGCTATTGACGTTTTTAACAGCTGTTTGAACACCCTTGCCATTATAACGGTTTTTATCATTATCACGAAGTTCAACGGCTTCATGAACGCCGGTAGAAGCCCCGGATGGAACAGCGGCACGTCCAATAACGCCTGTTTCCAGTTCTACATCGACTTCAATTGTTGGGGTTCCGCGACTATCGAGGATTTCCCGAGCATGAATATCAACAATTGTACTCATTATTTAATCCTTACATTTTTATTTTTAATAAGAGTAAAAATTTGTATTTCCAAATCTATTTAACTAGATTGATAACTTAGTAAAATGCCAAGAATATTGGACATTTTGTTAAACATTACCAAGTATAATCAAGAAATGGTCAAATTGCCAGCTATTTACAATATTCAGCTAATTTTAAAAAAAATAATTGATCATTATGGAGAAATCTATGAATCGTATTCCCTTTATATTTTTTATTACAGGAATACTGTCGCCTTTACCCTTGTTCTTAATGACAATTTTCATTCTATTTTATCCTGCTTCTGTTTCAATTCAAAAATTGATAATTTCTTTTGTCAGTTATGCAGTAATTCTTTTGTCTTTCACTGGGGGAATAAACTGGATACTTGCAATGCAAAAACCAATTCTCTATTTGCAATCAGAGAGTGAGGAAATAAATAAAAAAAGAATGTTGCTGGCCATATCACCCTGCATTATAGGTGAAATAACAATTGTACTGACAATTTATAAATATGATCTGATCGCAATTTTTCTTTTGATATCAAGTTATATGCTATTATTCTCTTATGAGAAAAAAATTTATCTTTCCAGCGAGTTGCCAGGTGGATATTATTCAATTCGCTGGATATTGACAATCATGATTGAAGTTTGTTTGATAAGCGTTTTTATTGCCCGTCTGATTTAACAATTTGATCAATTTTAATCAAGGTTTTCATTAATGGGGCAACATCTTTTAAATGTAACATGTTTGGTCCATCGCTCGGGGCCTGATCTGGATTCTCATGCGTTTCAATAAACAGACCTGCAACTCCCACAGCAACAGCGGCTCTGGATAAATATGGAACAAATTTTCTCTGACCACCTGATGATCCTCCCAATCCACCGGGTTGCTGAACAGAATGGGTGGCGTCATATATAACTGGATAACCTGTTTGCGCCATTATAGGCAATCCCCGCATATCGCTAACCAGCGTGTTATATCCAAAAGATGTGCCACGATCGCATAGCAAAATATTTTCATTGCCTGTAGATGCTATTTTTTGGGCTACATTTTTCATGTCCCATGGTGCAAGAAACTGACCTTTTTTGACGTTGACAACTTTTCCAGTTTTCGCCGCAGCTATCAACAAATCCGTTTGTCTGCATAAAAAAGCAGGTATTTGTAATATATCTACAACTGATGCGACTTCCGCACATTGTTCTGGTAGATGAATATCAGTCAAAACAGGAATTTTCAACTTTGACTTTACCTCTTCAAGAATGGATAGACCCTTATCCATTCCTGGCCCTCTTTTCGTTTCAATACTGGTGCGATTAGCTTTATCAAAAGAACTTTTATAAACCAGTCCAATATTTAATTCCTGACAAATATTTTTTAAAATACCAGCCGTTTCAAGTGCATGATCTAGAGATTCAATTTGACAAGGACCCGCAATTAATATGAAAGGCAAATTATTTGCAAGTGTCAGGGATTGAACATTGACTGATTTATTCAGAATCATTTTGGAATGGCCTGTTCTGTTGCAGCTTTAATAAAGCTTGAAAAAAGAGGATGAGGTGAAAATGGCTTGGATTTGAGTTCGGGATGATACTGTACTGCAATAAACCAGGGATGGTCGGTATATTCTACGATTTCTGGCAAAACACCATCCGGAGAAAGTCCTGAAAATCTAAGGCCGGTTTTTTCAAGTTGATCTTTGTAATGAATGTTAACTTCATAACGATGACGATGCCGCTCTTGAATCTTGACATCTCCATAGATTTCGGCAACTTTTGAATTTGGGGTCAAAACAGCTTGATAAGATCCCAAACGCATTGTGCCACCCATATTATTTCCTGAATATCGATGTTTGACCTGATCAGCATCAATCCATTCTGTTAAAATACCAATAAGGGGTTCATCCGTTGGACCAAATTCAGAAGAGGAAGCATTTGTAAGATTTGCCAGATTACGGGCACATTCAATAACCGCCATTTGCATTCCAAAGCAAATACCAAGGAAAGGGATATTTTGCTCCCTTGCATATTGTATGGCCTTGATTTTGCCTTCGCTGCCACGTTCACCAAATCCACCCGGAACCAGAATGGCATTTGCATTTTCAAAAAATCCGGAAAGATTATCCATTGTTTCAAGTTTTTGGGCTTCAATCCATTGAAAGTTGACTTTAACCTTATTGGCAATTCCACCGTGAATTAACGCTTCAATGAGGGATTTGTAACTATCGAGCAAGGCAGTATATTTACCCACGATTGCAACATTAACCTCTGAACGAGGATGACGAATGGCATCGACAATTTCCTGCCATTTGCTCAAATCAGGTTCAGTTTGATATGGTAAATTGAAATGTTTCAATACTTCCGTATCAAGCCCTTCTTGATGATAGGCAATTGGACAGTCATAAATAGTGTCAACGTTTAAGGCGGGGACGACAGCTTCAGGTTTTACATTACAAAAATTCGCAATTTTTTGTCGTTCATTTTTGGGAATAGGGCGATCGCAACGACATAATAAAATTTGGGGTTGTATTCCAACATTCTGCAATTCTTTGACAGAATGCTGGGTAGGTTTTGTCTTAAGCTCACCCGCAGAAGCAATCCATGGTACAAGAGTGAGATGAATGAATAATGTATGATCTGTTCCGAGTTCATTTTTTAATTGTCGTATGGCTTCAAGAAAAGGCAGACTTTCAATATCACCGACTGTTCCCCCAATTTCAACCAACATGAAATCCACATCTCCAGAATTGTTCAGGATAACGGACTTGATTGCATTAGTAATATGGGGAATTACCTGAACGGTTGCGCCTAGATAGTCTCCACGTCTTTCGCGCATGATTACATCAGAATATATACGACCGGTCGTTGCATTATCATTTTTAGTTGCATTGACTCCTGTAAAACGTTCGTAATGCCCCAAATCCAGGTCGGTTTCAGCTCCATCATCCGTAACAAACACTTCCCCATGTTGGTAAGGGCTCATGGTTCCCGGATCCACATTCAAATAGGGATCAAGTTTTCTCAGTCGGACAGAATAACCACGAGATTGCAATAAACTTGCCAAAGCGGCAGAGGCAATGCCTTTGCCTAATGAGGATACAACACCACCAGTAATGAATATATATCGTGTCATGCAGCTTTCTTTACACGGAGTAGCTTTTATAAGAGTTGAAGTAATTAAGGGAAAAACTATTTTTGGGGAATGTTTTTTTCATTGGGCACTGGTTGTGCAAGTATATCATTTGTTTTGGTCGAAGCCCCCTTGTTCATAACAGCCATTGTAATGCATAAGATCATAAAAATTGCTGCAAGAATCGCTGTAGTGCGAGTCAAAAGATTGGTTGTTCCTCGACCGGTCATAAATGCCCCCATGCCTTGACTGGTTCCAATACCTAATCCTCCACCTTCACTTCTTTGAATTAAAACAATTCCGATCAGTGCAAAGGTTACGATTATATGCAAAATTAATAGAGCAGTCATCATGGTGTATATATACTTTCACAATCGATAGGGATAATAATGATTAAGACCTAATAAATTCTTGAGCTATGTCAATTAATTTTATGAAATCATCAGGAACAATGCTAACGCCTCCAACTAGAACACCGCCCAGTTCAGGAGTGGCATAAATATCCCTAACATTACCAGGTTTTACAGAACCCCCATATAATATAGATATTTTTTTACCATTTTCTCCATATTGAGCAACAAGTTTTTTGCGAATGAATTGAATCATTTCAGAAATCTGATCATTATTGGCAGTTAATCCGGTACCAATGGCCCAAATAGGTTCATAAGCGACTAACCCATTAAAATTTTGAGGGAGGGAAGCTTTTAACTGTGCCTCTACAATTTTTTCTTGTTGGTTTGTTTCTCGCTCTTGTTTGGTTTCACCGATACATACAACAGGTAATAGCCCTTTGTTTTGTGCTGCGATTGTTTTTTTTAAAACCAGTTGATTACTCTCCTGATGATCTTTTCTCCGCTCAGAATGACCCAAAACAACGTATTTCACTCCAATATCCTGTAACATGGCAGGGGAAATATCACCTGTATGTGCACCTTTATCTTCAAAATGGCAATCCTGAGCACCAAGTCCAAAAGGGCTGCTTTCGATCATTTCTTTAACAAGTTGTAATTGGGTGAACGGTGGGCACACGACTGTCTTTGCAAAATTCTGATGATTTGTTGCATAGGTAAGCAAAGTTGAAACAATATGTTTTGCCTCTTGGGTTAATCCGTTCATTTTCCAATTACCAATAATAATCGGGCTGCTCATTTTAATATACTCCTTTGAATAAGGTAATGTTTGATAATCAGGATAGATAAGATATAAAGCTTATAGTATATAATGTGGATATGTTATGAAAGGATGTTTTTTAAAGCTGTTTATGAATAATATTTTCAAATGTTTTTGTGGATCAGTTTGGTCTTATCAATTATAGAATGATTCATTATCAATTAAAATAACGCGGTTGGATTATATCACATGTTATCTCGGTTAAGGCATTTATTTATTGATTCCTGGTTTGGGCGAATTCTCGTCGCACTCATATTTATTGTATTTGTTGGATGGGGCGTCAGTGACATATTCATGAATGTCTGGAACAATGGCCTTAATGGTGATCCTAATGTTGTTGCCAAGGTTGGTGATAGAAAAATTTCTGTAATGGAATTGGATAACCTTTCCCAAAAGCAAATATACCAAGAGGCTATGAAAGAGGGATATTCGGATATTTCCCAAATTCCACCCATAGTTAAAAATATGACAATTAATCAAACGTTGCAGCAGCTGATTTTGCAAAATATTTTGATTAATAACGCTCATTCATTGGGGCTTAATGTGCCTGATACGGTGATTAGAGATACAATCTGGAATATGCCTGAATATCAAACAGATGGAAAATTTGATCGTGAAAAATTCAATTTGCAGTTAAAAGCGGCAAATATATCCGAAAAATATTTTCTTTCCATGGTTCGGGATCAAATATCCATTCAAAACATGATTGATCCAATTGTATCGGGGGTTAAAGTTTCTGATAGTTTTGTGCAGCCCTATTATCAATTTTTGAATCAGACGCGAAAATTATCTTTTGTTTCAGTGCCATATAGTCATTTTCATTCAGGAGAAACGCCAAAGGAAGAAATATTGAAGCGTTATTATGACAATCATTTATGGGAATTTAAAATCCCTGAATATAGAAGGGTAAAAATTGTCATTCTATCGCCTGACACAATAGCTAAAAGTCTGGAGATTGATGATAAAAGTTTACATCAAGCCTATGAATACAAGAAAAAGCAATTTGTTCATTCTGAAGCCAGAAGTTTTCAAGTCTTGACTTTTAACCAGCAAAGTCAGGCGCAGACAGCATCTGTATATTGGCGTCATCAAAACAACTGGGAAAAAATACAGGAGTATGCGCATAATAATCAAGGAACGGCTTTGGAAATGACAGGTTTAGAAAAAACGGCAATTCCTTTGCCCGAACTGGGTAATGAGGTTTTTAATGCAAATCCTGAAACAGTGACAGAACCATTCAAAACAACTTTAGGTTGGTCGGTAGTTAAAGTAACCCGGATACTACCTTCCAAAATTGTTAGTTTTGAACAGGCCAAATCACAATTGAAAGTTGAAATTGCAAATGAACAAGCCAAACAGGAATTGGGAAGTCGTGTTTCCAAATTACAGAACATTTTGGCAGAAGGAAGTAGTCTTGATAAAATTACATCTGATATAGGTGCTGATGCAGTGGAAGGAACAATTAATGAACAGGGATTGACCCTTAATGGAGAACAGGCACCTATACCAGCAAGTGGAAAATTCAGACAGAATATGTTGACCAAAATTTTCTCAACTGCCAAAAATACCTATCCTTCTGTGATAGATGGCGGAAATAATTCATATTATGCATTTTTAATTGAGGATATATTGCCTGCTCATGAGGAACCTTATGATAAAGCAAAAAACAAGGTTATAAAAGCCTGGCAAAATGCAGATATTTATCATCAGGCAAATATTGCCGCTACAGACATATATAAAGCTGTTTTTGTTCAGAAAAAGAAACTTGAAGAAATAAAGTCAGGTTTTCCCTTACAGTTAAGTCAGGGATTTACTAGACAAAAGCCAGCCCAGAATCTATCGCCAGTATTGCAGAATGCAGCTTTTTCAATGAAACTTGGGGATGTCACTATGATTGAATCAAATGATGGTTTTGTGGTGGCAAGTTTGAATTTGATTGAAACACCGCAATCGAAAAATGATCAGGACAACTACCAAATTTTGAAAGATAAATTAGCTCAGTCTTTACAAAACGATATTGAGGCTAGTTATGCAATATCATTAGAACAATCAAGTAAACCCACAATCAATAAAAAAGCGCTTGACGCGTTAATTGATCAGCTGAGCCATTAACTCAAAAGGGATTAAGATTTCGTGTTGAATGAAGATTTTCAGATTAATCAACAAAAAACAGTAATATATTCAATTAAATCAGCTGATTTACTGACCCCTGTTGCTGCTTTTTTAAGATTATCCGAATTGGTTGGAAAGAATCTGACCAATATTTTTTTGCTGGAAAGCGTGCAAGGAGGAATAAACAAAGCACGTTATTCCATTATCGGTTTATTTCCCGATTTGATATGGAAATCTATAGATGGAATTGCCTATATTAATCGAAATCCATCAGACAATGCGGAAAATTACATTAAGGAAAATAAAAAGCCTCTGGAATCTCTGCGTGCATTGATTTCTGAAAGCCAATTAGAAATTGATATGGATATTCCACCCATGGTTGGTGGGATCTTTGGATATTTGGGATATGATATGGTCAGACAGATGGAAGATCTGCCCAATCCTCCGGCCAATGATCTTCATTTGCCTGAAGGAATCATGATCAGACCTTCTGTTTTTGCAATTTTTGATGCTGTTAAGGACGAACTGATTTTGGCGGCACCTCTAAGGGATACGTCAGACAAAACAGAATTTCAGGCAAAAAAAAACTTGCAAAAAATTCAAGAAGCATTGGCTGAGCCTTTTCCTTTAGAGCAAAAAACTTCGAATATCAATCCATTAACATTACCAAAACCGCAATCAACATTAACCAAAGATCAGTTTAGGGATATTGTTCAAAATATCAAAAAATATATTTATGATGGTGATGTCTTTCAGGTTGTCCCCAGTCAACGCTTTTCTGTTCCTTTTGCTTTATCACCAGTATCATTATATCGTGCGTTAAGACGAATCAATCCGGCACCTTTCTTGTTTTGTCTTCAACTTGAAAATTTTGCCCTGGTTGGCTCGTCACCTGAGATTCTTGTCAGGTTGAGAGGTGGAAAAGTAACGGTTCGCCCCTTGGCGGGTACTCGTCCAAGAGGTAAAAGTTATGAAGAAGACCTCAAGTTAGAAAAAGAATTATTGGCTGATAAAAAAGAATTGGCCGAACATCTTATGCTGATTGATTTGGGTCGGAATGATGTTGGGCGTGTCAGTGAAATTGGAAGTGTAAAAGTAACAGAAAAATTTGTTATTGAACGATTTAGCCATGTAATGCATATTTCATCAAATGTTGAAGGTAAATTGCGTAAAGGGCTAACCGCTCTGGATGCTTTGATTGCCGGTTTTCCAGCTGGAACATTAACGGGAGCACCCAAAATAAGAGCGATGGAAATTCTTGATGAGGTAGAACCAACACGCAGAACAACCTATGCAGGATGTATTGGCTATTTTGGAGCGGATGGAAGTATGGATACCTGTATAGGATTGCGAACAGCTCTCATTAAAGATCAGCATATGTATGTTCAAGCAGGGTGTGGGGTGGTTGCTGACAGCGATCCGGAAGCAGAATACCAAGAGACAAAACATAAGGCAAAAGCATTATTTCGTGCCGCTGAAGAGGCTTGGCGTTATACGTTTACCAACAAGAATTTTTCTAAAAAAGCAAATTAATCATATGCTTTAATCAAATTTTTGGAATTCGAAGAAATCATGATTTTACTTATCGATAATTATGACAGTTTTACATATAATCTCGTCCAATATCTTGGTGATTTGGGATGTGACTGTCAGGTTTACAGAAATGATTCAATCTCTGTAAGTGAAGCCATATCATTAAAACCCGAGGCAATTGTTATCTCACCTGGCCCTTGTACACCTTCTGATGCAGGGATATGTTGTGAATTGATTAAAAGTGCCGCATCAAGAATCCCCATTTTGGGTGTTTGTCTTGGACATCAGGCTATTGGGCAGGCATTTGGAGCCAAAATTATCAAGACAAATCCCATGCATGGAAAAATTTCTAAAATCAAACATGATGGAAGGGGAATATTTAAGAATTTGCACAATCCCCTAAAGGTAACTCGTTATCATTCTTTAATTATTGAAACGGAAAGTCTCCCTGATGATTTTAATTTAACGGCATTCACCGACGATCATATATTAATGGCTTTGCAACATAAAAGATTTCCTTTATATGGTGTGCAATTTCATCCAGAAAGCATTGCTTCTGAACAAGGTCATGATTTATTGAAAAATTTCCTTTTTTTATCAAATGAATGGAATGAAAAAAAGTCATTGAAAAACAGGATTTAACTTTGTCTTTTACACATATTTTACAACAAGCCTTACAAGGACAAAAGTTTTCTACGGAAAAGTCCTATGAAATTTTCGAACATATATTTTCTGGTAATGTTCCAAATGCTCAAATAGCGGCTTTTTTAATAATATTACGAATGCGGGGTGAAACGGTTGAAGAGCTTTTAGGGGCTGTTCAATCAATGCGTCAACGCATGCTGTCCATAAAACTGATTGATGATGAAACAATTGATGTATGTGGAACAGGCGGAGATGGACGCAGCACTTTGAATATTTCTACTGCTGTCAGTTTTGTTCTGGCCGCTCTTGGAATACCGGTTGCCAAACATGGAAATCGGGCACAGTCATCCAAAAGTGGTGGTGTTGATGTACTATCTGCTCTGGGTATTATGCCAGAGGATGATTTTGAAGTTATTGAAAATAATTTGCGTGATAATAAATTGGCTTTTTTATCGGCCTTTATTCATCATCCGGCTCTTAAAGAAATTAATATCGTACGTAAAGAACTTGGAATTCGGACTATATTTAATTTACTGGGTCCTTTATCCAATCCTGCAAATGTTTCATATCAAATGATTGGGGTATATCATGAAAAATGGTTGTATCCTCTAATCAAGGTCTTGCAAAAACTGGGTTCAAAACGGGTATGGGCTGTTCATGGGTTTATTGATCCCAATAAATCCGAACACGGTGTTGATGAAATTACGTTGGCAGGACCATCAACGATACTGGCCCTGGAAAATAACAGGATTGTACCGGTTGATTTAACATTGTCCACTATGGAAGCGGCCGGTCTGAGACATACCCCACTTACAGAGATACAGGGTGGAACACCTTCCGAAAATGCGAAGGCATTGCTGGATCTTCTTTATGGTGAAAAAGGTGCCTATCGTGATACAGTCTTGATAAATACCGCTATTGCGCTACATATTGTAAAAGGTTATTCTTTGATAAATTCACATGGTGAAATTGATCCTTGTATCTTGAAGAGACTTATAAACCAAGCGTCTGAAGCGATCGATAGCGGTAAGGCTTTATCAGTTCTTCGGGCCATACAAAATGAAAACCATTTTTAATTAGACAATATCATGAATGACGAAGAAAAATCCAATTCCGTTTTGAATGCCATTTTGCAATCTGAAAATCATCCTTCTGATGTATTGGAGCGAATTTGTGCAAGAACAAGAGCCGAAGTTGCAAAAAGGGCGGAAATAAAATCCTTCAAGGATATTATTCGAGAAGCAAAAAATAAAAATACGCCAACTCGCGGTTTTGCTAAAATAATAAAAGACCAGGTGGCAAAAAAACAGATTGGATTAATTGCTGAATGTAAAAAAGCGTCTCCATCTGCAGGAATTATTCGTCCTGACTATGATCCGGCGATGATCGCGGTTCAATATGAAAATGCAGGAGCTTGTTGTTTATCCGTTTTGACAGAAAATGCATATTTTCATGGAAATAATGAGGATCTAAAAATTGCAAGAGATGCTTGTTCCCTTCCTGTTCTACGTAAAGATTTTATTCTTGAACCTTATCAAGTTTACGAAAGTCGCGTGATTGAAGCAGATTGCATCTTATTGATCATGGCCGCACTAAAAGATAAGGAAGCGGCCGCCTTACTGGAATTGGCTACATGTTTGGAGCTGGATGTGCTTGTAGAAGTACATGACAGGGAAGAATTGAACAGGGCGCTGGCATTGGATGTTTCTCTTATTGGCATCAATAATAGAAATTTGAAAACTCTGAAAACGGATATATCGATAACTCAACATCTTGCTCCATTGGTTCCTCCTGACCGTATTATTGTTTCAGAAAGTGGATTAAAAACGTTTGAGGATATTCAGGCTGTCCAGAAAGTTGGAGCTGGTGCAGTATTGGTGGGTGAAAGCCTATTATCACAAAAAAATGCAGGGGCAGCGGCCAGAAATCTATTAGGAATTAAATAAAATTGTTTTATGTTGTTTTGCGTATCTGTTTTTTACAATCGGGAATATGATCTAAAATGACTGTAAAACGTATTGTAGTTCGTCATCAGACAGTTTTATCTGGTGAGAATATTGCGAAACTTCCTAAACCGGCGTGGATTAAAACAAGGATTAAACATAGTTCCAGTTTTAATGAAACGGATACCTTGCTTCAGAGTTATCAACTAAATACCGTTTGTGCAGAGGCTGCTTGTCCAAATATTGGTGAATGCTGGTCAGAGGGTCACGCAACAGTAATGATTTTGGGAAGTATTTGCACAAGAGCATGTAAGTTCTGTAATGTTGCAACGGGAAAACCTGATCCAATTGATCATGATGAACCATCAAAAATTGCTGATATGGTTCAAAAATTAAAATTGCGTCATGTTGTAATTACATCTGTTGATCGTGATGATTTAAAAGATGGTGGGGCCTCCCATTTTGCAAATGTTATCAAGGCTATAAGAAATATTTCTTCAACTGTTACAATTGAGGTGCTGACACCTGATTTTCTCAGAAAAGATGGGGCGATGGCTGTTATCAGCGCAGCCAAACCCGATGTTTTCAACCATAATATGGAAACAGTTCCACGTTTATATCCATCCATTCGTTCAGGCGCCCGTTATTTTCAATCAATGCGAATTTTGCATGAGGCAAAAATACTGAATCCGTCCATATTCACAAAATCGGGGTTAATGCTTGGTCTGGGAGAAACAAAGGAAGAAATCATTCAAGTTATGGATGATTTAAGATGTGCTGAGGTAGATTTTTTAACATTGGGTCAATATTTACAACCCTCTTCCAAACATGCACCTGTTGTGGAATATATTCATCCTGATGAATTTAAAGAATTGGAAAAATTGGCTAAATCAAAAGGTTTCTTAATGGTAAGCGCTTCTCCTTTAACACGTTCATCCTATCATGCCGATGCGGATTTTACGGTGTTGAAACGTAAACGGTATGCATTGCATTAAGCTGTTGTGTATATAACAAAATATTCTGGAGTGATGATTGATGCCTACGCATACCGAACAACGTTTAATTAACCATACACCCGAACAAATGTTTGATCTGGTTGCCGCGGTTGATTTATACCCAGAATTTTTGCCTTGGTGTAACGGAGCGTATATTCGATATAAGGATAGTGAACTTTTACTCGCTGATTTAAAAGTCGGTTTTGGACCTTTTACCGAGGTTTTTGGTAGTCGTGTTGAGTTATATCGTCCTGATAAGATTGAAGTGACCTATGATCGGGGTCCCTTGAAATATTTAAGTAATCATTGGGTTTTCCTACCCGATGAAAAAGGATGCACAATTGATTTTTTTGTCGATTTCGAGTTCAAGTCAAAGCTAATGCAAAAAGCTATGGGATTGATCTTTCATGAAGCGGTCCAAAAAATGGTTTCCGCTTTTATCAAGCGTGCCGATGATATCTATGCAACAGCATAATAATTTTTTATTATGGATGCCAGTTTAAGCCCATAATGAGGGATTATTTACTTTCCTGATTGTAGCTATTTAAATGATAATAAAGTATAATGAAACTGTGACTAATAACACAAATAAACATGAACTGATTTTTATTAACTAAAAATAAAAATTAAAATGTTGATTATATATATTAAAGGATAGAATCATGAATTCTACATTTAAATTATCTCTAATGGCTGCTGCTTTTGCCTTTGCTTTACCTGCTACAACAATGGCGGCAACGCATGTTCATCATGCTTCTCATGTTGCCAATCATAAAGTAAGACATGGTAAGTCTCATAAATCGAGACATCATCATTCTGCCTATAATCAAGATAAAGACAGCCAAAATCAAGCCACGCGTGATTTGAATGCCCGTAGCTTGCAGACTGCACAATCAGTAAATCGTGATCCCAACACTGGTGTACTTGCTCCACAAAGTCCAGCGGGTCAACAACCCTCAACACCTGTTGTGGGACAACCTCCTATGCAGTCCTCTCCCTCTGTAAATGGACCAATTAACGCTTCGGCACCTCCTACAATGGGGGCACCTGTTGGACCCGCGAATGCGCAGGGTGCAGTCAATCCAAATAATATGCCTCCTGCAAATTAATTCTATATAAAATTGGTTTATCAGCAGATCTTTTAAAATGATCTGCTGATAAGAAATAAAAAATCTATACCCAAGTAAAATGTTTTTTAATTAATACCAAAGCGTTTATGGTGGCCTGAAATCGAATTTCATCTCGATTACCGTAAAAATTGTTTTTTTGTACAACAGACTGATGACCTGATTGTTTAAATGCTATCCAGACCAATCCTACAGGTTTATTAAAAGAACCACCATCTGGACCTGCAATACCCGTTACTGAAACAGCACAATTGGCATTGGGTGTTTTTTTTAATGCTCCATGAACCATTTCTCTGGCAACTTGTTCACTGACTGCACCAAATTGGTTTAGGCTGTTTTCTGAAACGTCCAGAATATTTTTTTTCATTTCATTGGAGTAGGTGATCAGTCCACCCTCAATATAGTGCGAAGAACCCGCTAAATTGGTGAGACTAGAACAAATCAGGCCAGCTGTACAACTTTCAGCTGTGACAATTTTTAAAGGAAATTTTTGTGATAGCAAAGCGATATCCTGACAAAGCTTATCACATTTATTTTTCAATAATGTCATATTCATAAACAAATTCCCTTTATTGATAAACTAAGAGGCTCTATTTATTTATATTGGTTTGGTAAATCATTATATTTTCCATTACATGCTGAACATAATTTCTTGTTTCTGTATATGGAATCATTTCAATCCAATCTATCATATCAGTATAAGTTTGTACTGAATTATTTTCTGATGAATTTAACCAGTTTTTCACACGGTTGGGTCCAGCGTTATAACTCGCGATTGTGAAAACGAGATTATTATCAAATCTTTCCATCAGTTTTGCTAGATAGGCGGTACCCAAACGAATATTGTTGTCAGCAACAATAAGATTGCCAGGGTTACCCATATTAAGGGGTATTTTTTTCTGATGACACAATTCACGAGCGGTTGAGGGAAGAAGCTGCATAAGACCATATGCATGGGCACGACTAACAATAACTGGATTAAAGCTACTTTCTTGGCGCATAATTGCCAAGGATAAACCCGAAGGTAACCTTTCGTTTGCAAGTGATTCATAAGGTCTTGGCCAGCCATTTTTCAAAAATATATAACCTTTTGCTGCAGCTTGACGAGATATGGTTACAGCATTGTCCGGTAAATGTATCTGATTGGCATAATTTGCACTAATGATCTGATTTGCAATATCAAAATGTAATTTGTTATAGGCTGCTAAAAAAGGACGGGCATGATTATAATCACCCTGTTCAATCAAAATTTGAGCCGCTTGTATTAACTCATTGTTTTTAAAAAAAATATATTGAGAATTGGAAGAGGAAGCTTCCTTGATATTGGTAAGATATGTTTGAAGAATTTTTTGTAGGGAATTTGGATTTAATAGTAAATTCTGAACATTCAAATGGTGTAGTTGAGCAATGGAAAGTTGTCCATAGAATGTAACCGGATATTTAGAGGCCGCCCTCCATGCCTGATTTGCCTCATTGTTATTATTATTTGCTTGATAGGCACGTCCAAGCCAATAATATCCACGAGACTTGATTGATATGTTATTGGATTGAATTAATTTTTTAAAATAATCTATTGATTTCAAAGCATTATTCAGTTTTCTTAATTGTATCCACCCCCCCAAGAATATTTCATCTTGTTGACATGAGGATGGATTGCAACTGGCATCCGTAATTAATGAAGCCGCCTGTTTAATATTATTATTTTTCAAAAAGTCACGAATAAGATTGTTTCGCTCAAACCAAAAACGTTTTTGGTTTGATTTCAATTCTTCATTTAATCCAGTAAACCGCCAATATTTCAAGGCTTTTTCTTGGCGGTTCTGTAAACGTAACCATCTTAGACGATTGTATATTAGACTTGTATCATTTAAATCGGATTTTGAAAGTTTACTTAGATAATTTTCCGCATCTTGTTGTTTTTTTCTAAACGCAAGACGTGCCAAAGCCAAATTGCTTTGTTCTGAGGTAAGATACTTAACCTGACGGGACGCTGCAAGTGTTAAACCCGCGTTTTCCAGCCTATCAAATCGGTTCCAATTGTCTTGTTTGGTGAAATATTGTTTATAAGCAGATAAAATATCTTGTTCATCAGCAGGTAAATTGATGGAGAATATCCATGCTGATCGAGCTTTTTGAATTAATTCAGGTCTAACCTCAGTTTGTTGTGCACAAAATTTAAGAGCAGATGCCTTTTTTATGGGTTGGGTTTTACAAATGTTTGAAATGGCATTTTTATCTGTCTCATTCAAAAGTTGCTTTTGCATACGATCTAAGAGAACATTTTGATTGGGCCATGTCGGATTGTTGGTTATGAAATCAGCATAGGTTGTTGCTGAAAAGTCATTTGTCTGAAGTAATTGTAAGTATAGATTGAGCTTATCGTTTATTTTGAGATTTTTGCCGGTTTCGTGAGATAAAGAAACGGCCAGTTTTTGTGAAGGAGAGACATGACTGGATCTTGTTTGCACTGAATGACTCTGGCTGCAGCCAATAGATGATAAGGATATAAAAGTTAAAATTGAAATGAAAGGTATTTTATTTTTGTTATTAATCAAAAAACTCATTAAAATTATCCTTATAAGTCTAAAATTTAACCCAATAGATTGTATAGCTGCACACCACCTTTATAGATAAGTTCGATAGCAACACTTAAAATAACCAATGCACCGATCCATGCAAGCCATTTATAACGGTTCAATAATTTTGCGATATAGGAAGCTGCCATTCCCATCAAAGTAACGGACAGGAAAATTCCTCCCGCCATTAACCATAAATTGTTTCCTGCAGCACCTGCAACACCTAAAATATTATCGAGACTCATTGAAATATCTGCAATAATGATACTTCTTATGGATTTTTTTAAAGTATTATGAATCGGTGGGGTGATATTGTGTTTATCATGATTGGAATTTCTTATTCCATCAACTATTTCCCAGCAGACCCATAAAAGAAGGAAACCACCGATCAAATTCAGTCCGGGGATCTTTAGGAGATACTGTACAACAAGAGCAAACATTATCCGGATAATTGCGGCCGCTCCCAATCCCCAGAATATTGCTTTTTTTTTCTGACTTTCGGGTAATCCATTCACCGCCAGACCGATTGCGATGGCATTATCTGCTGCAAGCGTTATATCAAGCAGGATTATCCGAATAAGACCGATAAAAATGGAAAGGATATAATCAAGCATCGGGAATTAATTACTTTCATGATGATTTAACTTAATTTTATTCAAAATAAGGCTGGACGAATTATATAAAATCTATGATATAAACTTTTTTTAAGCTATCGGAAAGAAGAAAGGAAACCAGAGAATGATTCCACGTTATAGCCGTCCTGAAATGACTTCTATATGGGATGCTGAGAATCGTTATCGTATTTGGTTTGAAATTGAAGCTTTGGCTTGTGAAGCAATGTCGAATTATGGGTATATCCCGGCGGATTCAGCAAAAAAAATTCGACAGAATGGGGATCACGCAATGGCCACATTCAATAAAGAGGATGTCCAGGCTATTGATGCAATCGAAGCCAAGGTTCGTCATGATGTTATCGCTTTTTTAACATGGTTGGCAGGAAAAATAGGGGAGGATAGTCGTTTTGTTCACTTGGGAATGACATCTTCTGATGTGTTGGATACATGTCTCTCTGTTCAGTTGACACAAGCTGCTGACCTTTTGATAAAAGATCTTGACCGAGTTCTTGAAGCTTTAAAGAAGCAGGCTTATGACCATAAATATACCATGACCATTGGTCGAAGTCATGGGATACATGCCGAACCACTAACCTTTGGTTTGAAATTGGCTGGATATTATGCGGAGTTTAAACGGAACAAGGAACGTTTGACCGTTGCCCGTAAGGAAATTGCCATTTGCGCCATATCTGGTGCCGTCGGTACCTATGCGCATATTGATCCACGGATCGAGGCTTATGTCGCCGAACATTTGGGACTGCAAAAGGAACTCGTGTCAACACAGGTTATTCCTCGAGATCGGCATGCTGCCTTTTTTTCAACCTTGGCTATTATTGCAAGTTCTATTGAACGTCTAGCAATCGAGATAAGACATTTGCAACGCTCTGAAGTGCGTGAGGCGGAAGAATATTTCCATCCTGATCAAAAAGGGTCTTCCGCAATGCCTCATAAACGCAATCCCGTTTTATCAGAAAATTTAACAGGATTGGCAAGAATTGTAAGATCACATGTTATACCAGCACTTGAAAATGTAGCATTGTGGCATGAAAGAGATATCAGTCATTCTTCAGTGGAAAGAATGATTTGTCCTGATGGAACCGTAACTCTTGATTTTGCCTTGAATAGATTGGCAGGAGTTATGGAAAAACTGGTTGTTTATCCTGACCAAATGAAGGCAAATCTTGAAAGTCTTGGAGGTGTTGTTCATTCTGGTGAGGTATTGCTGGTATTGGCCAAGGCAGGTTTATCACGAGAGGCGGCCTATCGTATCGTTCAACGGTGTGCCATGGCTACCTGGACAAAATTGAATACAGCAGATGGAAAAACATTCAGGGAAAATCTGGAAAATGATCCAGAAATCATGGGGAAAATCAGTCCTGAGGTTCTGGATAAAGCCATGGATGGCAGTATGCATACAAAAAATCTTGATTATATTTATGCGAATGTTTTTGGTGAAACCGGGCCTATACCAGAATAAACATTCTTGAATAAAAGAGCTTGTAAATCCAGTAATTCTCGCAATATTATAGATTTAAGTTCATATAATATTTGCTTGTATTTCAAGTACTTATTATTTCAATTTATTTTAATCACATTGTAAAATTAAGGGACATAATGACCCGTCGGCGAAAAATTTATGAAGGTAAGGCAAAAATTCTTTACGAAGGACCTGAACCTGGAACAATTGTTCAATATTTTAAAGATGATGCAACGGCTGGTAACGGTGCAAAAAAGGGTACAATCACGGGGAAGGGTGTATTGAATAATCGCATAAGCGAATATTTGATGTTGCAGCTTGCTGAAATTAATATACCTACCCATTTTATCCGTCGTTTGAATATGCGGGAACAACTGGTAAAATCTGTTGAGATCATTCCCTTGGAAATTGTGGTCAGAAATGTTGCGGCGGGTAGTATTGTCAAACGTCTGGGATTGGATGAGGGGAAAAAACTTCCCCGTCCCATTGTCGAATATTATTTGAAAAATGATGAACTGAATGACCCACTGGTTCTGGAAGATCATATTACAACATTCAATTGGGCGACCTTGCAGGAAATGGATGAAATCGTAAGTTATACTTTACGTATCAATGATTTTCTCAGAGGATTGTTCGCGGGTATCGGAATCAAGCTGATCGATTTCAAGCTTGAATATGGACGTTTATGGAAAGATGATGAATTTCATATCGTTTTGGCAGATGAAATCTCACCTGATAATTGTCGTTTTTGGGATATGGCAAGTGGTGAAAAACTTGACAAGGATCGCTTCCGTCGTGATCTTGGTAAAGTGGAAGAAGCCTATCAGGAAATCGCCAAGCGATTGAAAATTATTCCTGAAAAAAATTTTGAGGTTATAGAAAGTAGCAATCCGGAGCATATGGAATGAAATTACGTTTGATTATTCAGTTGAAACAGGGTGTGCTCGATCCACAAGGTAAGGCGATTAACCATGCATTGCATAATCTGTCTTTTAATGAAGTAAAAGATGTACGCGTTGGACGTGTAGTCGATCTTGAATTATCAGAAATGTCAGTAAGTGAAGCCAAAAAAAAGACAACTGAAATGGCTCAAAATTTATTGGCTAATAGTGTTATCGAAGATTTTGAAGTCGAGGTTTTATCATGAGTATAGGTAAGAAAATATTATTTACTGTATCCGGTATCGCTTTGTTAATGGCTTGCGCAAATACAACAGTGCAGGCGCAAAGAGTGAGTAAAGTTAAAGCTGCCGATTTTCTGCAATTATGTCAAAAATCACAGACGGTTAGGGCATGTAATATTTATATTAGCGGTATTGCTGATTCTGTCGCATTTTCAAAAGTCTATGCCAAAAATGAAGGCGATCCCAAGGCACCGGCCGGTTTTTGCATTGATCCCTCCGTATCTGGCAATGAAATGCGTCAAAAAGTTATTGATTATATGAAGACACATCCAGATCAATTGAACCAGCCAGCAGGAGCGACTGTCTTTAGTGCTTTGCATGAATCTTATCCATGTAAAAACGCATCTGTTGGGGTAAGGTAATGAAAATAGGTATCGTTGTTTTTCCAGGTACCAATCGTGAACGAGATGTTGTGATTGCCTTTGAACAGGTAACGGGTGTAACTCCCGTTATTATTTGGCATCGTGAAACAACTTTACCTTCTTTGGATATGATCGTTTTGCCTGGTGGATTTAGTTATGGGGATTATTTGCGTTGTGGTGCAATGGCGGCACATTCACCAATAATGAGAGAAATCTGTGATTTTGGGAATAAAGGGGGATATATTCTTGGAATTTGTAATGGTTTTCAGATTTTGACCGAGGCCAAATTACTTCCCGGTGCTTTGCTACCGAATGCAAGCCTAAGATTTTTATCTCGTGATTGTCATTTAAAGATTGAACGAAATGATACCGCTTTTACATGCGGGTGGAATAAAGGTGATGTTTTCAAGACAGCAACTGCGCATGGAGATGGAAATTATTTTTGTGATTCAGAAACCTTAACACAGCTTGAAGGAGAGGGACAGATTGCCTTCAGATATAGCTCAGCAAATGGAATTGTAAATCCGGAAGATAGACAGTTAAACCCAAATGGCAGCATTAATGCCATAGCTGGTATTGTAAGTTTGAATGGAAGAATCTGTGGAATGATGCCTCACCCTGAAGATATGGTGAATCCCTTAATGGGAAGTGAAGATGGAAAACCTTTATTCCAGGGTATTATGGAGACCTTGGCTTGATGAGTAAGATACAAAAATTGGTTGTAAATGAAGCTTTGGCAAAACA
The DNA here is from genome assembly GCF_016101865.1 of Commensalibacter sp. B14384M2. Lineage (NCBI taxonomy): Bacteria > Pseudomonadati > Pseudomonadota > Alphaproteobacteria > Acetobacterales > Acetobacteraceae > Commensalibacter > Commensalibacter sp. B14384M2. The sequence continues at coordinate 752,677 of NZ_JACFPS010000001.1, forward strand.
GTTCGGTTTATCTGCTGATGAATATCAGAAAGTCTTGTCTATCATGGGGCGTACACCCAGCCTGACCGAATTGGGTATTTTTTCGGTCATGTGGTCAGAACATTGCTCTTATAAATCTTCCCGTGCATGGTTAAGAAATCTTCCGACAAAAGCTCCATGGGTTATTCACGGTCCAGGTGAGAATGCTGGTGTTGTCGATATTGGCGAGGGTTTGGCGGCGGTTTTTAAAATGGAAAGCCATAATCATCCCTCTTTTATTGAACCTTATCAAGGTGCGGCAACAGGTGTTGGCGGTATCTTGCGTGATGTGTTTACCATGGGTGCACGACCGATTGCCAACCTGAACGCTTTACGATTTGGTAGCCCCGATAATCCCCAGACTCGTCATATTGTGGATGGAGTGGTTCGGGGTATCGGAGGATATGGAAATTGTGTAGGTGTTCCTACAGTCGGTGGAGAAGCCAATTTTCATGAAAGTTATAACGGCAATCCGCTTGTCAATGCAATGACGGTTGGAATTGCAAGAAAAGACCGTATATTTTTATCAGCTGCAGCTGGGGTAGGTAACCCTGTAATTTATGTTGGTTCCAAAACGGGTCGTGATGGCATTCATGGGGCAACAATGGCTTCTGCGGAATTTGATGAGGATTCAGCATCAAAGCGGCCTACCGTCCAGGTTGGAGATCCATTTGTTGAAAAATTGCTGATTGAGGCCTGTCTAGAATTAATGGCAACGGATGCCATTGTTGCCATCCAAGATATGGGCGCTGCTGGTCTGACCTCATCGGCTGTGGAAATGGCCGGAAAAGGTGGTGTCGGTATTGAGCTGAATTTGGATCACGTTCCGCAACGTGAAGACCAGATGACAGCATATGAAATGATGCTTTCCGAAAGTCAGGAAAGAATGCTGATGGTCTTGCGTGCAGATCGAACGGAGATTGCCAAGCAAATTTTCGAAAAATGGGAGTTGGATTTTGCTATTATTGGACATCTGACGGATACGGGACGTATTGTTATCAAACATCATAACCAGACAGAAGCTGATATTCCCCTTGCACCCCTGGCTGATGAGGCACCACTTTATAAACGACCATCCTCCAATTATCCTGCACCACAACCTATCGCGCCTTTAAATATTACTATCGATATTGAAAAATCCGTCATAAAATTGCTGGGTTGTGCTGATTTGGCATCCCGTTCCTGGATATGGGATCAATATGACAGCACGATTGGCGGTCAGACAGTCTATCGTCCAGGACAAGGTGATGCAGCGGTGGTAAAGGTTGATGGTCATCATTTAGGTCTTGCGTTAACAACAGACTGTACACCCCGTTACTGTCAAGCCGATGCATATCAGGGTGGAGCACAGGCTGTTGCCGAAGCATGGCGCAACATTACCGCAGTAGGTGCCAAACCACTGGCAATAACCGATAATTTAAATTTTGGTAATCCGGAAAAACCTGAAATAATGGGACAGATTATTGCTGCTATTGAAGGTATGAAAGATGCCTGTAACGCACTAGATTTTCCTGTTGTCAGTGGAAATGTTTCACTTTATAATGAAACACGTAATGCACAAAATGAAAATGTTTCAGTATTGCCTACACCTGCCATTGGTGGTTTAGGTGTTATTGAAGATATTTCAAAATCAGTGGGTAACGCTTTACAGAAAAATTACAAACTTGTTCTAATCGGTAAGACGGAAGGTCATTTGGGTCAAACACTATGGCTCAGGGAAATTATGGGACAAGAGGCAGGTTACCCACCACCTGTTGATTTAAATACCGAACGTCTCAATGGTGATTTTGTTCGCACCATTATTAACCAGGGACTAGTTGCAGCTTGTCATGATGTATCTGATGGTGGTCTTCTTATTTCAATTGCTGAAATGGCAATGGCAGGAAATACCGGTTGCACGCTTGATGTTCCTGAAAGTGGTATGCGACCAGAAGCCTATTGGTTTGGTGAAGATCAGGGACGTTATATTGTCATGACTTCTGATGCCGATTTAATTATATCAAAAGCAAAAGAACAGGGTGTTGCCGCAAGATTAATAGGGTATACTGGTGGGGATAGCCTTGTCATGCCATCAGGTGCCATGATTACAATTGCAAGAATGAAAGCTGCGTCCAAGTCCTTCTTTGAAAATTTAATGAAAGTTTAAAGATGAATATTTCAGAAATTAAAGATCGCTTAGTCGAAGTATTTCCTGATGCTATTATTGATGTTGGTGCATTGAAAAATGATGGAAGACATTTCTATTGCAAGATCAGCGCTAAAGAATTTGATGGATTAAGCAAAGTTCAGCAACATCAGCTTGTCTATAAGGCATTGGAAAATTATATGGATAAAGATTTACATGCCTTGGCTTTACAAACGTCTGTATTAAAATAATCTAATCAAGGAATTATACAATAAATGAGTAATCCGTTATTTCAACAAATCCAAAAAGAAATCGATAACAATCCTGTTGTTCTTTTCATGAAGGGTACAGCAGACTTTCCAAGTTGCGGTTTTTCTGCAAAAGTGGTTCATATTCTTTCTGATATGGGCGTTTCCTTCAAGGATGTAAATATTCTTGAAAATGATGAATTAAGGCAGGGATTAAAGGAGTTTTCCAGTTGGCCAACTTTTCCTCAGCTTTATGTCAAGGGAAAGCTTGTCGGTGGTTGTGATATTGTTCGCGAGATGTATGCCACTGGCGAATTGAAAACCCTTTTTCAGGATGAAAATATTATCAGCAAGTAAATAGTAGAATTTTTACAACGCAAGAATAAAAATTCTATTTTATTTCTTTTTATTCTTGCTAAATTATCCTTTAATGTGTTTCTTGATATCTAGGTTGGTATTTGGTTTAAGGGTCTGGGATAATGATAAAAAATGTAAAAAAAACTTTTTATTGGGTTTTAGGGATTACAATATTAGGATGTTCAACGCCTTCTTTTGTTAAGGCACAACATATTGTTACGGAATCGGAAGCTGGTAAGTTAACCCTTGCATCCCTTACGGCTGCACCTATAGTACATCATTACCGTTCTGTCAAACGTACTGTGAGAAAATCAAGACATCCAATGTTAAGGAATGTTGCCTATCACACGAGTTCAAAAAAAAGTTATTCATCATTGGTTCATAAAATTTCCTACAGACAAAAAAATCTAGGAAAAATGAGGGTAAGAAACGCTCTATATAATGTTTCATCCCATAAAAAATCTAAAGCTCGTCGTCATCGCAGCTAATAAGCGGTAATATTTTCAAGATGTTCAATTCGATTTTGAGAATCTAGTATAATATAATCAAATTGAACATTGTTGATATTATTCATGTTATATGTTTCAAGATAACAATTCGCGGAATTAATCAATCTTTGTTTTTGTCTATTAGTAAGAGCGAAAAGAGCTTTACGCAAGGTTTTTCTTTTTTTTACTTCCACAAACAATATATAGTCAGCACGTTGTGCAATTAAATCAATTTCTCCAAATGGACAGCGGTATCTTTGATTCAATATGTTCCAGTCAAGTTTTTTTAAATAGCTCGCTACTTTTTCTTCAGCAAATAATCCAGCAGAATAATTTTTATTGGTGAAAGAATAAGAATTAAAATCGTTTTGACGATTACTAAATTTGATCATAATTAAAACATAACATAATTAAAATAGAATAAAAATATATGTTGTTAATTATTTGGAATGGAATTTTATGACTGCCTTTTATACTTATCTGTTTTTTATTGATGTCAAGCAAGATTGGGTAATGGCGGTTCTAAGATTATTTTTATTAATAGTGGTTACATATCATGTTTTGAAACATGTGAGAGATACCAAAGCTGCAATAGGATGGATCGGATTCTCGTGGATAATGCCAATTACGGGTTTTATTCTGTATTTTATGTTTGGTATAAATCGTGTTACCCGAAAGGCACAAAAATTGGCCACACACAGGCCTTGGCATCATAAATTTACCAAAAGCAATTTTAATTATACAGTTCAAGGTCATTTTTATCCATTGGCTAAAGTTGTAGAAAGCTTTACACAAAGGGCATTATTAAAGGGAAATAATATTGATATATATCATAATGGGGATGAAGCCTATCCCGTTATGCTGGAATCAATAAATTCTGCAAAAAGTTGCGTTTTCTTATCCTCTTATATTCTTAAAAGTGATGATATTGGCAGGAAATTTGCCGATGCAATAATCAGGGCACATGAAAGGGGCGCTGTTGTCCGTGTACTTGTCGATGGAATAGGTAGCGGTTATTTCTATTGTCCCATTGCCAAATATTTAAAAGCTCATGGCGTTCGTATAGACAGGTTTATGCATACATTTCTTCCCTGGAAAATGGCGTTTATAAACCTAAGAACTCATAAGAAGATTTTGGTGGTAGATGGAAAGATTGGGTTTATAGGAGGTTTAAATATCGCTGCTGTAAACGTGTTATCAAAATGCCCTAAAAATCCGGTTTCAGACACTCATTTTAGAGTAAAAGGCGCCATTGTTCATGAATTAACCGAAGCTTTTTTGCAGGACTGGTTTTTTATTACATCGGAAAAGCTGGATGATAAAAAATTTTTTCCAGAAGTGAAAGAGGAAGGAGATATGGTATGTCGTATTATAACCGCTGGTCCTGATTCAGATATGGAAAAAATCAAATATACAATGATGCAGGCAATAAGTTTGGCGCGTAAATCAATAAGGATTATGACCCCTTACTTTTTGCCAGATGACCGTTTTCTATCATTGTTATGTATGGCTGCCATTCGAGGGGTGGAAATTGATATAATTACCCCTGAACAAAGCAATCAGTTTTTGGTTGATTGGGCCAGAAACATAAACAATAAATTACCCTTACGTTATGGATGTAAAATCTGGTTGGCCAAACCTCCTTTCAATCATTCCAAACTGATGGTTATTGACCGTTTATGGTCCTTTGTGGGTAGTTCAAATATTGACATGCGCAGTTTAAGATTGAATTTTGAAATCAATATGGAAGTTTATCATGAAAAATTTTCAGAAAAAATTGACGATTTCATTATATTGCATAAAAACAAGCTATTAAAATTAAAAGAGCTTGAAAAAAGATTCTTTTTGGTAAAATTAAGAGATGCTACCACTCGATTGCTGCTTCCATATTTATAAGACTGGACGTAGTATCACCATTATTGGATGATGATCGGATGTAAATCTGGATAAAACCTGACTTGCAATACATTCCATACCCTTGATCAAGCAACGATCGAGACGAATTGGCACAAGATTGACCATTTTATGTGTTGGTTCATTGGGCCCAACATCTCTGAATCCATGTAATAATGCGGGACCAATCTGGTTAAAGTCACCTAAAACTGCAGCGTGATCAGGTAGAATACCGGCAAGAGCCTGTAATTGTTTACGGTTCAATATCTGACCATGGGATAGGTGGACATTAGCTATCCAGAAATTTCCATAATCGATCAATTGGGCAACACGTTTGATTAACGTGCCTCGGGGTAAATCGCAAATCGTGGGTGGCGAAAAAAATGGGTAAGGACTCCAGCAAGCAACACCATGAATTCTGCCAGGTAATGGAAAACGACTGTAATAACCACCAACAAGATCGGGTAAAATATTAATTTCCTCTGTTGCTTCCTGCATTAACAATAAATCAGGTTTGTGATTATTGATCAAATAAGCAACGTCATATGGAGATGCTCCAATTTTTCTTAACAAATTCCAGCTGATAATTTTCATTTGAGAAAATATTTTAGGAATGTTAGGAATTTTGTAATGTGGCGTAATTGAAAGGGTCATGAATTGATATTCTTGGATAGTTATCTGATAATATAATTAATATTACTACCTATTTCTGATCCAACAAATTTAAGAATTAATCTTTGTGTTTCAATATATAAGAATTTTAGTAACATTTTTGGGATAATTAATTATCGATAACAATTACTAATTGGCAAATATTATAAAGTATGAATTTCAATTATTGCTAACAGTATTTAAATATAAAAATATGACAAATCTTTATAAAATGATTTTTCAGTAAGTAAAAGATTTTTTATCAAAAAGGTTAAAGCATGTCTTATATATCATCTGAAGAATTGGCCGTTTCCTATGGATGGAAAATTTTGTCAACATTTTTGGTCCAAATAGGTAGACAGACCTACTCATTACCCGAGAAAGGTGTGTTTGTAAATGATCCGCTCGCACGGGGATCGACAGTTATATATCCTTCAGTTGAGGCTATGCGTCGTTCGGAAAAAGGTAAGTATGAACATGAAACGCTTTATGGAGCAATGGGTTCACCAAATCAGCATCAGCTTGAGCAAGTTATTGCCCAAATTGAAGGAGGATCACATTGTCAAGTAGTATCATCGGGTTTGGCGGCTTGTACTATACCTCTATTAGGTTTTTTGTCGTCAGGTGATCATTGTTTGATAATTGACAGTATCTATGGTCCAACCAAACGGTTTGCAGAGACTGTTTTGGAAAAATTTGGAGTTGAAATCAGCTACTACCCTGCTGATTGTAATCTTGGTGAAATTGAAACCTATATTCAGAACAATACGAAATTAATATTTACGGAAAGTCCCGGTAGTCATAGTTTTGAAATTCAGAATATTGCCGGTACGGCTGAAATAGCTCATAGATATGGAGCTAAACTAATATTAGACAATACATGGGGAATAGGTATATTTAAGCCTTTCGAGCATGGAGTGGATATATCTGTTCAGGCATTAACAAAATATGCCAATGGTCATTCAGATTTAGTACTTGGTGCCATTACAGTTAAATGTGATGATGACTGGCATATTTTAAGGGATTATGCTGTCGCCATGGGAGAGGTGGCAGCGCCAGATGTATGCTGGTTAACATTGCGTGGGTTGAGAACTATGGCAGCGCGACTCGAAAAACAATCAGTGACCGGATTAAAAATTGCACACTGGTGCAGTCGGCAACCTTATGTTGAGCGGGTTCTTCATCCCGCATTGCCAAGTTGTTATGGGCATGAATTTTGGAAACGAGATTATACAGGTGCAAGCAGTGTATTTGGAGTGGTTTTCAAAAAAAATATTATTTTGCAAAAAGTTATTGAAATGATTAATCATCTTAAAATTTTTTCAATTGGTGCTTCTTGGGGGGGATATGAAAGTCTGGTTTTACTCACTGATGGAGAGATAAGAAGGAAATATAAAAGCAGAACTTTAACTGGTTCGGCTTGTAGGTTTCATATCGGTTTAGAAAATGAAAATGATTTGATTGAAGATTTAAAACAAGCTTTTGATAAAACGTTAAAATAGATTACGTTTTCGATAGGACAACGCTTCAGTAATACTAGAAATATCAATTTCATCCTTTTCTGAAAGATCTGCGATTGTAAGAGCCACCCTCAATAATCTTGTGATGCCTCGGGCAGAAAGGCGTAATTGCACTGAAGCTTTTTCTACTATTTCCGCCACCGAGGCAGATAATGATATTTGATTATTATTTAATTCACAATTTAAATTGTTCTGTCTTTCAAATTGTTTTTCTCTGGCTTTTTTTACACGTTTTGCAACCTTTACACTTTTTTCACCATTCGGTATGGAAACGATATCGAGTGGTTGTATCGGTTCAATATAGGTAACAATATCGATACGATCCAATAATGGACCAGAAATCTTACGAGTATATTCTTCACCACAGCGGGGGACACGATGACACTCACGTTCTGTATCGCCCATATATCCACATCGACAGGGATTCATTGCGGCAATTAATTGAAATTTCGCAGGGAAAGTTATATGATTCATCGCTCTGGCAATAGATATTTTACCATTTTCAAGCGGTTGTCTTAATGCTTCAAGACTGTTCCTCGTAAATTCAGGAAATTCATCCAAAAATAATATTCCATGATGAGCCAAGCTTATTTCACCCGGTTTCACTTTTATTCCTCCTCCAGTTAATGAAACTTGACTGGCAGAATGATGAGGGTTTCGAAAGGGAGGTTGTTTGATAGGGACAGAACCGTTTAATAATCCCGCAGCACTATAAATACGAGTAACCTCTAAAGATTGTTGTACGGTTAAATCAGGTAAAATGCTGGGCAATCTTGTTGCAAGCATGGATTTGCCAGATCCTGGCGGCCCAATCATCAACATTGAATGCCCACCTGAAGCGGCAATTTCCAGGGCACGTTTTGCACTTTCCATACCTTTGATATCAAACAAATCATAATCATGGGAGGTTTTTGGAGACTGTAACATTTTAGGAGGCGTTAAAATCTGTTTTCCTAAAAAATGCTGGATGATTGAAAGCAGATCGGGAGCAGCAAGTATATCTATATCTCCACCCAATAGGGCTTCGCTTCCTTGTATGGCTGGACAAATCAAACCTTTTTCTTGAGAAACAGCTCCAATAGTTGCTGAAATTACATTGTTGACAGCACTAATTTTTCCATCAAGTGATAATTCGCCAACAGCTGCATAATTCAATAACATTTCTTCAGGAATAATATCCAAAGCGACCAACAGTCCCAATGCAATAGGCAAATCATAATGAGTACCCTCTTTAATAATATCGGCTGGAGAAAGATTTATCAAAATCCGTTTCGGTGGTAAGGCTATGCCCATTGAAATAAGGGCGGCCTTAACACGTTCACGGGATTCAGTCACGGCCTTATCAGCCAGACCAACAATTGTAAATGCCGGTAAGCCTCGAGAAATTTGAACCTGAATTTCCACAGAAATAGGATCAATACCAGAAAAGGCAAAAGTTGATATTCTGGTTATTGACATTATAGAATATGGATCCTGCCTTTAAAATTTTAATTAATTACAACTCATTTGGACGATAAAGGATTCGAGCCCTGATCGTTCCCTCGAGATTGCGTAAGGCTCGCAAAATTTCAATATCAACTTCCTTATCCCCATCGGTTGTTGCCTCAATGACAACATAACCCACTTCACCATCCGTCTGTAAATATTGAGCGGAAATATTGGCGTTGACCTTGGTAAATATGTTGTTAATTTTTTGCATGATGCCAGGAATGTTTTTATGAACATGCATATATCGTGTGCCTTTTAAACGGATTGGCAACTGAACCTCTGGAAAATTTACGGCACTTAGGGTTGAACCGACATCCGAATATTCAATAAACTTATTTCCTACTTCCCGACCAATTCGTTCTTGCGCCTCGATTGTGGATCCACCGATATGAGGTGTTAGGATAACATTATCCAATCCGCGTAATGGTGAAGTGAATTCCTCACCTTTAACTTTGGGTTCTACAGGAAATACATCAATTGCCGCACCTAAAAGATGATTGGATTTCAATGCTTGTACAAGGGCATCAATATCAACAACCTGTCCTCTAGCGTTATTGATAAGAAATGAACCGGGTTTCATCAAGGCTATCTCTTTTTCGCCTATCAGATTGATAGTGCCTTTATTATGAGGCACATGCAGGCTAACAATATCACTTATCTGTAAAAGATCTTTCAATGATTGGACAGGACGCGCATTTCCATGACTTAACTTATCAACTATGTCATAATATATAACCTGTAATCCAAAAGATTCGGCTAAAATTGATAATTGTGATCCGATGGATCCATATCCCACAATTCCTAAAGTTTTTCCTCTTACCTCCCAGCTGTTTATACTGCTTTTGTCCCATAGCCCTTTATGACATTCGGATGAGCGAACAAAAATGCGCCTTAAAAGCATGACGATTTCACCCATTACCAATTCCGCCACCGAACGGGTATTGCTGAAGGGGGCATTAAAAACAGGAATACCCAGATTGCGTGCAGCATTAAGATCAACTTGATTTGTTCCTATGCAAAAACATCCAATAGCAATCAGTTTATCGGCTTCATCCAAGATTTCTTTGGTTAATTGTGTACGGGAGCGAATACCGATTAAATGTACACCTTTGATCGCTTTTTTTAAAGCATCACCCTCCAAGGCTGTCTTAAGATAGGTAATGTTGTTATACCCATTCTTTTTTAATAAATCGACGGCACTTTGATGAACACCTTCTAATAAAAGAATATGAATTTTGTCTTTGGGTAATGATAGATGTGAATTCATTAATTTTCTCTTTAATATATAGAAACTAAAAATTTAAAATTTTGATAACGTCCTGTTTTAAGTCTGGATCACCCAAAGCTAGCACAGATTTATTATTGTTTTGAAGAGATAGGGAATTTCCATTCCAGTCGGTTATTGATCCTCCGGCTCCTTTTATGATTGGAACCAAGGCCGCCCAATCCCAAATTTTATTGCCATATTCAATTATGAGGTCAATTTGACCCAATGCCAATAAACCATATGCGTAACAATCTCCACCCCAGCTCATTCTCTTGATTTTTTGGCATAATGATTTCCAACGGGTGTTTGGAGAATGATCAAGGATTTCAGGTGCAGTGCAAGAACCTTCGGCTATGGAAAGGTCAATACATTTTCTTGTACCTATATGACCACCAAATTCAGAAATAAATTGGCTTTCATACCCTTCAAGACCGATCCAGCGCTCTTTGAGTATCGGTTGGTCAATGATTCCCAATACAGGATTACCCTCATACAATAAGGCGATTAATATTCCAAATAAGGGACGGCCTGTTATAAAAGCCCTGGTTCCATCAATTGGATCTATAACCCATTGAAATTTGGAATTTATATTATCTGATCCATATTCCTCTCCAATAATTCCAAAATCGGGTGTTTCTTGTTTTAGGATTTGTCGGATTGTTTGTTCGGCTTCACGATCGGCTTTTGTTACAGGGGATTCATCATATTTGTCATCTGCATGAATTGAATGTCTAAAATAGGGACGAATAACTTTTTGTGCCTCTTGAAGGGCATGTTCAGCAATCTGAAGATAAGAATTTAAATTCTTCACTATATTTTCCTGATTAGACAATAGGTGATAAAGGTAAAAAAATTAATTGATTTATAATTTTAACATTAAAATTGTTGGAGCATAAAGATTATAAAACCTATTGTTTGAAATCAATAAAATTTAAAATATTATAATTTTTCAAAAATTATTTTTTGGGTTAAGCATAGTTACAATTTATTGCATATGCAAATGGTTCTTTATTTTAGTTTTTTTATTTTTGTCCTGATGGAGGATTATTGCCTGTCAGAGAATTTAGATATGCAATAACATCCGCCCGATCCTTATTTGATGAAAGACCACCATAAGCCATTAGAGTAGCGGGAGCAAAAGCGAGTGGTTTGGCAAGCCATTTATTTAGATTTTCCACAGTCCAGTATTCGTTTTCATGTATTTTAAGCGAGGAAGAGTAATTAAAGTTTGGACTGGAGGCAATTTTTTTATTTTTGATATTAAAAAGTGAAGGCCCTATTTTATCAGGTTCACCCTGTCTGAAACTGTGGCATACTCCGCATTGTTGTGAGGCAATGATTTTTCCTTTGCCTATATCGGCGGTTTTGAGATCAATGGTTTCTTGATTTTCACTAGCATATACTGATGATGTAAGCGGTGAGTAAGGAATCAAAATCTTACTTATCAACCAGCTACCAAACAATATTCCACAGGATATGACACAAGCTGCAGCTATACGGTTCCAGTCAAAACTATCCATTTTATTTTTCTTTGGTTTCTTGAATAACAACTATGATTATTAAATTGATTATAGAATAAAAGCTTATTATTAATAATACAACATAAAGAAAAACTGATATATATTTTTTATAGAGAATTGTTGATGAAGCCTGCTTTGATCCTTATTCCAACACGATTGGCCTCAACTAGACTGCCACGAAAACCTTTGGTTGATATCGGTGGAAAACCTATGATAGTCAGGGTGATGGAACAGGCTTTAAAAACGAAAATCGGACCAGTGGTTGTAGCTTCAGGTGACAGGGAAATTTCGGAGATTGTCAGGGAGAACGGGGGCAGGGCAATTGATACGGATCCAAATCTTTTATCTGGTTCAGACCGAATTTATCAGGCACTATCCTTACTGCAGGAATATGATCACATTGATACGATTATCAATGTTCAGGGCGATTTACCCCTCATTGATCCATCAGATATTGGTAAATCACTGATACCGCTGAAATATTCTGGAATAGATATCGGAACCTTAATAGCTCCCGTGAAAAATGAATTTGAAAAGACGGCTTTTTCCGTAGTAAAGGTGGCTTGCAGTTTTAGTGAGGATTTATTATTTGCGAAGGCTCTGTATTTTTCTCGTGCAACAATTCCATGGGGAAAGGGTCCATTATGGCACCATGTCGGTATTTATGCATATACGCGAAAATCTCTTAACCGTTTTATAAACTTGCCTCAATCTTTACTTGAGAAACGTGAAAAACTCGAGCAATTGAGAGCTTTGGAAGCTGGAATGAATATTGGTTGTGCTGTAATAGATGAAGCGCCATTGGGAATTGATACACCAGACGATCTTGAACGGATAAAAAAACGAATTATTTAATAGGATTATTTTATGACTGCCAAAATTATTGCCTTTCAGGGTCGACCAGGTGCCTATTCCGATATGGCCTGTCGTTCGGCAAGGCGGGGATGGGAAACGTTACCTTGTGAAAATTTTATTGAAACGATAAAAGCTGTGCAGTCTGGAAAAGCTGAACAAGCCATGTTGCCATGCGAAAATAATTTAGTTGGAAGAGTGCCTGATATTCATAATCTTTTGCCTTCTTCGGGACTTTTCATTGTTGGTGAGCATTTCCAAAGGATTGAACATTGTCTAATAGGTATCAAGAATGCAAAAATTTCTGATATCAAAAGGGTTCACACACATCCGGTGGCAATGGGGCAGGTTTCGGAAATAATCAATGATTTGTCGCTTGAACGGATAACAGAATTTGATACCGCAGGTGCTGCTGAAATTATAGCAAAAATGAATAACAGGGAAGATGCGGCAATCGCATCGGAACTTGCGGCAGAATTGAATGGGCTGGATGTATTAAGATACAATGTTGAAAATGAAAATTATAATACAACCCGCTTTTATATCGTTTCACGTGAGAAGAAAATTCCAACACAACGTGAAAACATGATGACGACTGTTTTATTTAAAACGAAAAATATTCCATCCGCCCTTTACAAGGCATTGGGAGGTTTTGCGACAAATAATGTAAATATGACACGTTTGGAAAGCTGTATGGATAAAGGGGGGTTTGTTGCAACCAAATTTTTGGTTGATGTGGAAGGACATGTTCACAATGACCCGTTAAATCAGGCCTTGAATGAACTGAAATTTTATTCAGATGATTATGTTCTTTTGGGGGTGTATCCTGCTTCACAATATCGTCAGGGTGTATAGTCCATATATAATTTTATAAAATTTTGATACACTTATTTTATATATAATTGAATATCAATGATTGATAAGGAATAATGACAACATGAGTATATGGTTTGAAGGTTCAATCACGGCATTAATTACTCCGATGAAACAGGATGGTTCACTGGATGTTCCTACTTTTGAAAAATTTGTGGATTGGCAGATCCAGGAGGGGACTGCTGTACTGGCTCCCGTTGGTACAACAGGGGAAAGTCCAACTTTATCTCATGAAGAACATCGGAAAATTGTTGAAGTGGCGGTCAAGGTTGCAAATGGTAGGGTTCCAGTTTTGGCAGGAGCCGGATCAAATAGTACATCTGAAGCTATTGAAATGGTTAAATTTGCAAAAGAAATTGGAGCGACAGCTGCTTTGGTCGTAACACCTTATTACAACAAACCAACACAGGAAGGATTGTATTGTCATTATATGTCAATTGTAGAGGCGACGGAATTTCCTGTTTATATCTATAACATACCAGCCCGCTCAGTAATTGACATGTCTGTGGAGACTATGGCAAGACTTGCAGAAAATCCCTATATTGTTGGTGTCAAAGATGCGACGGCTAATCTTGTCCGACCCATTCAGGTAAGACGGGCGGTTAAAAAGAATTTTAACCAGTTGTCGGGAGAAGATGGTACCGCGATTTCATTTTTGGCCGCTGGTGGTGATGGTTGTATCAGTGTGACGGCTAATATTGCACCAAAATTATGTGCAGAAATGCAACAGGCCTGGAAAGATGGTCATGTTGCCAATGCAATGGCTATGCAGGATCGTTTGTCTGTTTTACATGATGCCCTTTTTATTGAGAGCAATCCAGGCCCCGTTAAATTTGCAGCGTCCGTTCTGGGGTTGGCAGGAGAGACTTGCCGTTTACCGCTTGCGCCTGTTGCGGAGAAAACACGGATTAGGGTTAAAGAGGCTTTGGAAAAAGTGGGATTATTGGGTTAAATGGCGGAAAAAAAGAAAAATTCTCTAATCTCTTTTGGAAACGTGGCAAAAAACCGTAAAGCCACGTTCAACTATTCCATTGTTGATAAGGTGGAAGCGGGTATAATGTTAAAGGGTCCGGAAGTAAAAAGTTTGCGTTTAGGACGGGCCACGATTAACGAGGCCCATGCAGGGGAAAGGGAAGGGGAAATATGGCTTTTCAATAGCTACATTCCTGAATATCAGGGCGGATTTTTTTCAAAATTTGATCCACGCGCCCCCAGGAAACTGCTGCTTCATAAAAAACAAATTTTTAAATTGCTAGGGGCTATAAGCAGAAATGGTATGACATTGGTTCCACTGGATATTTTTTTTAACAGCCGTGGGATAGCCAAGGTAACACTAGGTCTAGGTCAGGGTAAGAAAAAAGCGGATAAACGTCAGGCAATAGCTGATCGAGACTGGAAACGTGATCAGGCAAGATTATTAAGGAATAAATTTTAACATTATCCTTTTGACAAAAAAAGAATTACGATTAATCATTAAGTATGTGAAAGGCTGAAGAGAAACTGAATATAAATTTATGAATTAATTGATTTATCCACAATTATTTATGCTATTGATTGATTAAAACAGTTTTTTAACTTTATGCTTTTCTAGATATATAGGTTATTTTTCTAGAAGGGTTTCGTGTATGGCATCGGTCGTATTAATCATTAATGCGGGTTCATCAAGTCTAAAATTTTCTCTGTATCGGAGTCAGAATAATTCAGATTTTGAATTATATTCCAAAGGATTACTAGAGGGGATTGGATCAGGACCACATTTGAAAATAACCGATCGTCAAGATAAAATCATTCATGAAAAAAAATGGACAGATGGTCAATATGCAAAACTTGATGCCAGGGATGAATTGTTGGATCAGGTCTTGAAATGGCTTTTCGATTTTATGAAAAAAGATAGAATTCTGGCAATCGGTCATCGTGTGGTTCATGGTGGGATGAAATATTACCGTCCTGTTGTTATTGATCAAAAAATTTACAGTTATCTGGATTCATTGACACCATTTGTACCCTTGCATCAACCGGCCAGCCTTGCTCCCATGAAAGTCATAATGGATAAATATCCGGATATTACTCAGGTTGCTTGTTTTGATACCGCTTTTCATGCCACAATGCCAGATAAAGCTAAACGCTTTGCCCTTCCAAGAAAATATTATGATAGTGGATTGAGACGTTATGGGTTTCATGGTCTTTCCTATCATTATATCGTGCATTATTTGCAAAAAAATAAATCCCCCTTGATCAAGGGTAAAATAGTTGTGGCGCATCTTGGAAATGGTTCAAGTGTTGCGGCTATAAATAAGGGAAAATCCATTGATACGTCCATGAGTTTTACGCCCTTGGACGGTTTGGTGATGGGTACACGTACTGGACAGATCGATCCAAATGTCGTCTTATATATGACTCGTGAAGAAAAAAGGTCTCCCGATGAAATTGAGGATATAATCTGGAAACAATCTGGTTTGTTAGGTGTATCCGAGGTTTCAAGTGATATGCGAGGTCTTATTCATGAAATTGCCCAAAATGGACCAAAATCGAAATTTGCCAAACAGGCACTGGATTTGTTTATTTATAAACTGATTGGAGAAATAGGTCGGCTAATTGTTTGTCTAAAAGGGATTGACGGATTGATTTTTACAGCTGGTATCGGTGCACATGCCACATATGTCCGGTCTGTAGTCTGTCAGACTTTGTCCTGGCTAGGGATTGAAATCGATGAACAGGCAAATAAAGATGGAAATGAACTGATCAGTACTTCAGAAAGCAATATCAAGGTATATACAATCCCGACCAATGAGGAGTTCATCATATTGAAAGAAATACAACAGCTTTTATCAAATTCGAAACAGCGTGCATGAATCCGGGGTTTTAATAACTCTTATTGAGTTTAACAATAGCTATTTATCAAGGAGTAAAAAATGACTGATAAAAAGCTTTTATCTGAACATGAAGTGGACTTATTTAATAAATGGTGGCATGCCGCCAATTATCTATCCATCGGACAGATCTATCTAATGGATAACCCTTTATTGAGGGAACCATTGAAACTGGAACATACCAAACCACGATTGCTTGGACATTGGGGAACAACCCCGGGCCTCAATTTCATTTATCTTCATCTGAACCGTATTATCAGAGAACGAGATAACGATATTCTTTTTATAGCTGGGCCAGGTCATGGGGCTCCTGGGGTTGTGGCGTCAACCTATCTTGAAGGGACTTATACAGAACTTTTTCCCGAGATTACACAGGATGAAGTGGGAATGCAGAAATTGTTCAAACAATTTTCCTTTCCCGGCGGCATTCCAAGCCATACAGGTGCACCAACACCAGGATCCATTCATGAGGGTGGAGAACTTGGATATTCGCTTTCACATGCATATGGGGCAATATTTGATAATCCTGATCTGACCGTTGCATGTGTTATAGGTGATGGTGAGGCAGAAACAGGGCCCTTGGCAACATCATGGCACAGTAATAAATTTGTTAATCCAAAAACAGATGGTGCTGTCTTACCCATTCTTCATTTGAATGGCTATAAAATTGCAAACCCGACTATATTGGCACGTATATCCCATCAGGAATTAATCAATTTAATCAAGGGGTACGGCTACGATCCAATTTTTGTTGAAGACAATGATCCAGATTCAATGCATCAGAAAATGGCTTCAGCCATGAATACTGCATTCAATCGTATTCATCGAATACAACAGAATGCACGCAAAAATAATGATACCGGTCGTCCATTATGGCCAGCCATTATTTTTAAAAGCCCAAAAGGTTGGACATGTCCGAAAACCATTGATGGAGAAAAAGTGGAGGATTATTGGCGTGCACATCAGGTTCCTTTTGGGGATTTGAGCAATCCAAAACATCTGAAATTATTAGAAAAATGGATGAGATCCTATCATCCTGATGCGTTATTTGATGAAAAAGGGGCAATATTTCCAGAAATTGCAGAATTGGCACCCAAGGGGGATAAACGTATGAGCGCCAATCCGAATGGGAATGGCGGGTTGCTCAGACAACCGTTGAAGTTACCTGATTATCGACAATATGCAGTAAAAATGACGAAACATGGTCATGTAATTGCTGAATCAACCAGGATAATGGGAGAGTTTTTAAGAGATGTCATTAAAAATAATCCTGAAAAATTTTTGCTTCTTTCCCCTGATGAAAATAATTCAAATCGTTTGAATAAGGTATTTGAAGTAACCGATCGGGTCTGGAATGCCGAAATATATGATTTCGATGATCATTTGGCCCATAAGGGACAGGTGATGGAAATTTTAAGTGAACATACGGTTGAGGGTTGGCTTGAAGGATATTTATTGACTGGAAGACATGGATTGTTTTCCTGTTACGAGGCTTTTATCCATATTGTCGACTCAATGGTCAATCAATTTGCAAAGTGGTTGGACGAGGCGAGCAAGGTGGAATGGCGGCGGCCAATTTCGTCTTTAAATATCCTTTTGACTTCTCATGTTTGGCGGCAGGATCATAATGGGTTCAGTCATCAAGATCCCGGTTTTATAGATCATGTTGTTTCGAAAAAACCTAAAATGAGCAGGGTTTATTTGCCACCAGATGCTAATACCCTGTTGCTGGTCACGAGTCACTGTTTAAAAAGTTCGGACCGTATCAATGTTATTGTTGCCGGCAAGCAGCCAGAGCCCCAGTGGCTTACCATGGATGAGGCAATTAAACATTGTTATAAAGGCCTTGGCATTTGGGAATGGGCCAGTAACGATAAAGGAAAAGAACCCGATGTCATTGTGGCATGCGCTGGTGATGTGCCAACGCTTGAAGCATTGGCGGCGACCAAAATTCTTAACGAATATGTACCAGATCTCAAAATTCGTTTTATCAATGTTGTTGACCTGATGACTCTCATGACAGATGATCAGCATCCACATGGATTGTCAAATCAAGAATTTGATGCCTTGTTTACAATCAACAAACCAGTTATCTTTGCTTATCATGGTTTTCCAAGATTAATTCACTCGCTTATTTATAAACGAAGCAATGCAAGAAATTTTCATGTTCATGGTTTCAGAGAAGAAGGAACAACCACAACACCTTTTGATATGGTTGTATTGAACAATCTTGATCGTTATCACTTGATATCAAACATCATGAACAGGGTTGATCGTTACAAATCAAAAATAGCTTATATAGACCAGTTTGTGAGAGACAAACTTGTTGAGCATGAATTATATATTCGCCAATATGGTGAAGATATGCCAGAAATCAAAAACTGGCGTTGGAAATAAAAAAATTGTAAATATATATATTGATTTGGTTTTTCAGCGTATGGATTGTTAATCTGAAAGTTTTCTACATTCCATGCGTATGGAAATGGGAACTTGGTGACTGCATATATTTCTCGCGTCCACTTTGCAAAATTCCAATGCATTGTTGTATAGGGATCTTAATATTTTACTGTTGACATCCCTGTCATTGTCAAACTTGTCATTGGCTTTTTGTTTTTTCAATTCATGTATATCTTTTAAGGTTTCAATACATGAGGGACTTATTGTTGTTGATTGGGTTCGTAAAATTTTGAAAATAGGTTGTAATTGTTCATATGAAAAACTGATTGATTTTTCATCACTTGATTGTCCATAAACAGTCAAGGGAAATAGGGTGATTATAAAAGTTAAAAATCTTGTTCTATTTTTCAATTTAGTCTCTAGTTAAGGCTTGATTTCATAATTGCAAAGTTTATGTTATCCAGCTGTTAAAGTTAGATAAAAACCTTTATATTATATATGTTTATAACATAAATGATATATTTATACAGTTTTTTAGCATATTATCCTATAATAACACACAAACTATTCCTCAAGTTTATCCCCCAAATTGTGGATAACTTTATGTCGGATAAAAATCAATCCTTGGATAGAAAATTATAATATTCAATCATAACGTTAATAAAAATAGTATTGAAGAACATGAATGGAAAGAAAATGGTAAATTTAAGAATAAATAATATCAAACATTTTTTTTGTATCGGTATCTGTTTAGTTTCATCCGCACTGTTTCTTAATGGATGTTCAGGAACAGCTGAAACACCAGTTCCGGCAGGAACACAATCATCTGTTGGTTATGGATCTGTTTGCAAGGCAGGAATTTATAGCTGTCATACTCCATATCAAGTTCCTCTGGGCTCTCCATGCAGTTGTCCTGGTGTAGGAGCGCCCTCCTACGGTAATGTTCACGCGAAATAAATAAAATTGACAAGGTAATTCGGAATTCCTCATGATCTTTTCCTCATCAAATAATGACAAGGATCTTTTTGCCTCTGATCACACCTTTATAAGTGAGAATTCAAATAAGAAGTCAATGATTGATAATAAGGTTCCTCTGGCTGATCAATTGCGGCCAGTGGAATTGGAGGAAGTTGTCGGACAAAATCATTTGGTTGGTAAAAAGGGCATTATTACCCGTATGATTAATCATGGTACTTTATCAAGTTTGATTTTGTGGGGTTATCCTGGAACAGGGAAAACGACGATTGCCCGGATTATTTCCCAGTATACAAATTTGAGATTTGTTCAAATATCCGCAATTTTTTCCGGGGTGGCAGAATTAAAAAAAATTTTTGACGAGGCAAGAAAATATAGACAACAAACCGGTAAGGGTAGCCTATTATTTGTGGATGAAATTCACCGTTTCAACCGTACTCAACAAGACAGTTTTTTACCCGTTGTTGAAGATGGAACTATTATTCTGATAGGGGCGACCACTGAAAATCCATCTTTCGTGTTAAATGGTGCTTTGTTATCCCGTTGCCAATTGATGGTACTGAAACGTCTTGATGAAGAAGCGTTGAAACAACTCATTCAGCGTGTTGAAATTAATACTGAAAAGAAATTGCCTCTTACGGATAAAGCCTTACATGTTCTTATTGCCATGGCAGATGGAGATGGTCGCTATCTCTTGAATATGGTAGAACAATTAATCAAACAAAATTTTGATCATAAAATTGATGAAAATGCGTTAAATGAATTACTAAGCCAAAAAGCAGTATTGTATGATAAGGATAGGGATGGGCATTATAATTTGATTTCAGCCCTGCATAAATCACTTCGAGGTTCGGATCCCGATGCTGCCTTGTACTGGTTCGCGAGAATGTTGGAGGGTGGAGAGGATCCAAGATATATTGCAAGACGATTGACCCGTTTTGCATCGGAAGATATTGGATTAGCCTCACCTAATGCTCAGATACTGGCAATTTCAGCTTGGGAGAGTTATGAACGGTTAGGATCACCTGAAGGGGAAATCGCATTGGCTGAACTGGTAGTTTACTTGGCAACAGCACCAAAGTCCAATGCTGTTTATAAAGCCTATAACAAAGCGAGAGCGGTTGCAAAAAAAACGGGAAGCTTGATGCCTCCCGCCCATATATTGAACGCGCCAACCAAAGTGATGAAAGAACTTGGTTATGGCAAGGGATATCAGTATGATCATGATACAGAAGAGGGATTTTCTGGACAAAACTATTTTCCTGATCGTATGAAACGTGAACAGTTTTATTTTCCCACACATCGGGGAACAGAAGAGATCATTTCAAAACGTCTTGAACAGTGGAATAAACTTAGAAATAAATAGATTATATGAAAATTTTAAATATTACGGTTAAAGATGAAGATGGTGAAGTGCGTCTTGATCGTTGGGTAAAAAGATATTATCCTCAATTTACGCAGGGCATGATTCAAAAATTGTGCAGAACCGGTCAAATAAGGGTTGATAAAAAAAGAATTCAGGCATCTACACATTTGAATACTGGAAATGTTGTTCGGCTTCCTCTTGTTGAAAAAGATGTTCTATCATCAAAAAAAAATCATGACATGGATTCCCATTTTTCAAAAAAAGTTAAAAGCTGGATTATTTATGAAGATAGCGATTTATTTGTTATAAATAAACCGTCCGGTATTGCTGTTCAGGGGGGTAGTAATGTAAGATTTCATATTGACGGAATGCTCGAAGCATTGAGGGAAAATAGTAACTATCGTCCCTGTTTGGTTCATCGTTTGGATAAAGATACTTCCGGTATATTATTGATTGCTCGTCATCCAGCTGCTGCAGCAAAACTAACTGCTGCGTTCAGAGGCAGGGCAGTAAAAAAAATATACTGGGCCATTACAACAGGTCGTCCCGTTTCATCAAGTGGTAGGGTGACGCTACCATTATTGAAAGTTGAACGTCCGGGCGAATCATATGTCGTTGTTTCAGAAGAAAATAAAAATGCGCAAAAAGCTGTAACGGAATATATGGTTAAAGATTATGCTGCCAGGAAATTTGCCTGGGTCGAATTATATCCCCTTACTGGACGCATGCATCAACTTCGTGTTCATTGTTCGGCGATGAACTGTCCTATATTGGGGGATAGAAAATATAATCAAGTGAATGGCTCACTCGAAGGTTTTCCAGAATTACTACATCTTCATGCCCGCGCAATAATCATTCCTCATCCCCAGGGTGGATATCTGGAGGTTGAAGTTGAATTGTCATCCCATATGAAAGAAACATTTAAGAGATTGGGATTTGATATGCCATCCGGTAATTGTGTCAAAGTTAATAAAAGATAAGAAATATAATTGAAAATATTTCATTTGAAAAATTAATTTCGTTTTATGATTGCATAAAAAAACCATCATGTTATTTCTGATTAGTTTATATTTTTAACTTACCATTATTAAATGAATCCAAAGATTAATGATGCTAAAAAAGAAAAAGATATTTATTGGTGTTTTGGGAGCCTCTGTATTATTGATAGCGGGAAGTAACCTTGCAATCAATTACATGATTGACCGGCAAAAAATCAATGATCAATTATCAGAAATAATTGAAAAAAAAACAGGACGAAAAGTCCATTTAAATCATTTGTCTCTTCAATTGGTTCCCTGGCCTGAAATCAAAGCATCGGATATTGCTTTGGAAAATATAAAAGATGGCAAGGCTGATTATTTCATTCATGCAGGGAAATTTTCAGCGAAAATTAATTTATTGTCTTTGTTAAAAAAAAATATCAATATTCATGCATTGGAACTTTCAAATGTAAAATTAAATTTGGAAGAAAATCAAGAAGGTATAAAAAACTGGGAATTTCATCCCTATAAAAAATCAGATATTCTGTCTGAAAAAAATAAGAAAAAAAATAAGAAAAAATGGACAGTTAATTTCAGGACAATCAATTTCAGTCATGTTCAGACATGTTACGATAATTTTAGAAATAATAAACATGCCCATTTTCTTTTGAAAACTGTTGATATTGATCAGTTTGAAGGGAATAAGATACGTTTTGAAATTAATGGACATAATCATCAAGCAAATTTTTCATTATCTGGACGTATCAATCATGCGGATGCTTTGCTATTGCATAGAAATGTAGTTTCTTCATCTCCTGTTAAATTCCAAATGGTTTTAACAGAGTATTTTCAAAACCAAAATGTCGGAAATATACATGTCAATGGAACTGTAAAAGATTCTATCAATTTGAAAAATTTCTCAATATCGGCAAGAGGTGCGATTCTAAACCTGCAGAACCTTAATTTGTTATTCCCACATGCCAATTTACCATTGGTTGAAAATATTACCTTCAATACGCTACTTGAAGATATTGATACAGAAACGGAGAAAAATTCAAAACCAAAAATAAAACTGTTACAATTAAATATGGGTTATATTCCAATTAGGGAATCATACAAAGATTTTGATTTGACGAATGTCCAAATCATGGCCAATCAGTTTAATGAAAATATAAATATCCAGTTTAAGGGAAAACTGAATGACAATATATTCAGTTGGGCTGGCGATTTGGGAACATTGAATAATTTTCAACAAATATTGTTTTCAGATAATCTCAAGGAAATACCCATAAAGGGAAATTTATCATCAGATAATTATTCAGCACAGATTCACGGGACAGTGGGAGGAAAAAATCCATTTCTCAAAATAAAATTAAATGCATTAAAAATTGACCATCAATTTTCTAAAATTGGTTTTGTTGAAGCACATGATATATTTTATAGTGGTAAAATATATTTGCCTTTTAGAGTTGACATTCAGTCAATCAATCATATTCGCGATGAAATTTTGCACAATTTGGGTGCAGAAGGTAATATAAACGGTAAAAATCTTCAATTTAATCAATATAATTTTAATAATTTTTCAGGATATTTTAATTGGAATAACAATCAGTTAAAAATTAACAATGCACAGTTCATTAATAAACAAAATCATCTTAATCTTGATATCGCCTATAATCATAACAATGATGATCAAAAACTGTATGTTACGATCCATCCATCCGTTTTTCCGATGGAGTGGCTGGAACAAAGATATAAGTTGGCAGAATTGTATAGTGGTCCTATTGAAGTGACTGGAAATATTTCAGCTAAAGGTTCAAATTATGATCAGTGGATTCATTCAATGGTTGGACGTGTTGGAATGGCCGGAATTGGAGGAATCGTCAAGGCTGAAGGATTAAGACATTATCTAGGTAAAGCGGCTGATACTTTGCCATTGAAAAAGAATCTTTCAACGCAATGTTTGGCAGTACATCTTAACCTGAAAAATGATCAATTATATTTTGATACATTTACACTTCAGGCTAAAAAATTTGCCCTGAATGGAACAGGGTATTATTCTATACCCGCACATCAAATTGATTTTCATATTGTTCCCGATATCTCATTGGGTTCATTCAGTGCCTCCGTGCCAATCATTATTAAAGGCAATCTTGACAAACCGATTATAAACTTTGAAAAAAATAAAGATAAGGTTTTTACCCTAAGTATTAATACGATAAAAAAAATGCTTGAACGCACCGATTATTGTTCAGATTCCTTATCAAAAGCTAGAGCACAATAATTATAAATACCTGATATTGGAAAAATTATATGAACAAACCATTAAAATTGCGCCGTTTTTGGGATAAGGCAACTTATATCAAAGATGATGATGGTTTTAGGATATATCTTGATAAACAATTATTACGTCTTCCTCAGAAATCGATACTAACAGTATCTAACGAAACGCTAGCAAAAAGAATAGTAGATGAATGGCAAAATGCCGGTTGTAAAAAAGGAGATATTTTTTCATTTGATACTTTACCCATTACGCGAATAATCAGTACTCTTATTGAAAAAATCAAACCTGATCGTAAGAAATATATTGATGTCCTTCTTCCCTATGTAAATGGTGAATTGCTTTGCTATCGTGCGGAAAAACCTAAACAATTAGTAAATAAACAAAATCAGCTATGGCAACCTATTTTGCAATGGATTGAAGACTTTTTACATATAACCTTTAGGGTGACAAAAGGGGTTATGCCTATTGTGCAGGATAAACAAACAATCAATAAGATAAAAACATATATTATGAGGCTTTCTGATGAAGAATTGACTTTTTTTGCTGTAATTATACCATTATTGGGAAGTGTTGTATTATCAATTGCCATTTTTGAAAGAAAGTTATCAGCACAAGAAGGATTTGAGTATGCTTATCTGGATGAACATATTCAATCTCAAATTTGGGGTTATGATGCAGAACAACAACAAAGATTAAACCTTATACAGAAAGAAATCAATGAATGTGTAGATTATCTTGAATGTGTTAATAATTGAGGTTTAAATAAATTGATTATCAAACCTCAAAAAATATATTGAAAGTTAAATTTTAGACCAAGTTTCCTCTTCTGGCATAAGCAAACATATTACCGCTTGACAGGCAATACCTTCCTGGCGGCCTGTAAATCCCAGTTTTTCGGTAGTTGTCGCTTTAACGGATATAGCTGAAAGTTTGAGTTGCAACAATTCTGAGATTTTTTGCCTCATTGAATCGATATACGGACGCATTTTCGGTTTTTCACAAATCAGGGTAATATCCAGATTACTTATTTTACCACCACGTTCTATTATGCGTTTTCCGGCATGAACAATAAATTTTTGGCTATCCGCATTTTTCCATTGAGGATCAGAGGGAGGAAAATGACTGCCGATATCCCCTTCAGCCAAAGCACCATAGATAGCATCACATAAAGCATGTAGAGCAACATCGGCATCTGAATGGCCTGCCAATCCATGTTCATAGGGTATATTAATACCGCACAGGATCAATGGACGATCTTTTTCAAAAGCATGCACGTCAAAACCGGAACCTATTCTCGGAATCATCACTTTAGTCATAAGGCATTCCAATCGTTTCAAATCATTTTTGTAGGTTAATTTAATATTGTTTTCATCACCCATGACCAACATAACGGGTAATCCCGCCTGTTCAAAAAGCGCTGCATCGTCTGTCGCTCCTTTGGAGAATGAACCGCGATGAATTTTAAGTAATTGGCGAAAATTAAATCCTTGAGGTGTTTGTGCACGATATAAATCATCTCTCGAAACTGTATACTCAATAATATTTTGTTTAGATTTTTTAAGTGTTTCAGCAACGGGAATGGCGGGAATAGCTGCAGGATATTGTTTAAGAGCGTCAATTACCTTTGTAATAATCTCAGATGATACATTCGGTCTTGCTCCATCATGTATTAGAACAATATCAGGCTGTTCAGGTTCGGGAAGTTTTGACAATGCTTCCAGACCGGCCTTTACACTATCCTGTCGTTCTTCCCCCCCTTGAATGATTGGTAAAATCTTATTACTTTTTAGATCATTTAAAACTGGAGACAGCAATGAGGCATCACCTACGGGCTGTACAAGATCAACATGAGGTAAAAATGCTTTGGTAGCATGAAAGATGACAGGATGACCCAGCAATTGAACATACTGTTTTGGTAACGTTCCATTTTGATTGAACCGTTTACCTGAACCGGCAGATAGAAGAATAAGGGCGATGCGCATAATAACTGAATTGTATAAAAAAAAATATTTTTGTTAAACTATAATTAAAGTAAAAGACTTTATTAATCATGTTTTAAATAATAAATCAATTGTGATAAATTTTACTAAATCAAATTGAAAAAAATACCGAAAATGATTACAGATACCGCTAAAGACATTCCTTATTTGAAACCGATTTGCCTTGCTGGGGATAAAATAATCAACTATCCTGTTATTCTGGCACCTATGGCAGGAGTGACAGATTTTCCATTCAGACAATTGGTCAAGAAATTCGGTGCGGGTCTGGTTGTTTCCGAAATGATAGCTTCATGGGCCATGATTCGTGAAAACAAGACAACGTTGCAAATGGCTGAACCCATTACAAAGGGCTTGAACTCTACCCAATTGGCTGGTTCAGATCCTCAAGCCATGGCTGAGGCTGCACGAATCGCTGTTGATAAAGGCGCTGATATTATTGATATTAATTTTGGCTGCCCCGTCAAGAAAGTGGCTGTGGGTCAACAAGCTGGCTCAGCCCTGATGAAGGATGAATTAAAAGCATCAATTATATTGGAAGCAGTGGTTAAAGCTGTTGATGTTCCGGTTACGCTTAAAATGCGTATGGGATGGGATCATCAATCCCTAAATGCCCCGCAATTGGCCAGAATTGCTGAAGAATGTGGGATTAAAATGATTACAGTGCATGGCAGAACACGACAGCAATTATATAAGGGGAAAGCAGATTGGTCTTTTGTGAAGTATGTTAAGGAAGCTGTTAAAATTCCAGTAATCGTTAACGGTGATATTGTTGATTTCAATACTTCTGTGATTGCTTTGCAACAATCAAAGGCTGACGGAATTATGATTGGACGGGGTGTTTACGGAAAACCCTGGCTTTTATCCAAGATTATCCATTACTTGCAATGCAAGGATATTCCAGCACCTATAACCTTGCAGGAAGAAAAAGAGATCGTTCTATCTCATTATGATTCCATGTTAACCTATTATGGGGAATATTCTGGATTAAGATTGGCCCGTAAACATTTATCATGGTATTGTGCGGGCTTACCTGATTCCGCTTCATTCAGAGCATCAATTAATAAAATGGACAACGCCAGGGATGTAATTTATGCAATTAACGAATTCTATGATATCCATAGTGATGAATTTTTAATAAGGCATGAATTTGTTAATTGAAATTTATGATGAGCAAAAATATTCATGTTTTTACAGATAGTAATGAGATAATTGAGGCTTTACCTTTTCCATTGGTGATTATCAATCAATTCGGAAAAATTGTTTATCTGAATTATCAGGCAGAATTGTTTTTGAATATTTCCAGAAAATCCGCCTATTGTTGTGAATTGAATGATTTTTTACTGGAAAATATATCTTTTTCAACATTGTTTTCGCAAGTAAAAGAAAATAGACGTGTTGTTACGCAATACGGAATGAAATTAAGATTGAAAAACGGTAATAATAAAGAATTTTTTCTTTCTCTGGCTCCAGTTGAAAATAATGATGATCTATATATCGTTACATTTCATGATCATTCCTTATTTAATATGATCAGGAATTCACGGGAAACAACTGATTTTAATCAGATTGAAAAAAACCTGGCACTAATGCTTTCACATGAAATAAAAAATCCATTATCGGGTATTCGTGGTGCGGCACAATTGCTGCAACAAACTGTTGCAAATGAAGATAAAAAGCTAACCGGCTTAATTTGTACAGAAGTTGAGCGGATAAGTAATATGCTTGATAGATATATTGATGAAACGCATAAACATATCAAATATTCGAAGTTGAATATTCATGCTATTTTGAATCATGTTATTCAAATCGCAAAAAATGGTTTTGCTAAAGATATCAGAATCAATGCATTATACGATCCATCCTTACCTTTAATAATGGGCGATAAAGATGCATTAATACAATTATTTCTTAATCTTATCAAAAATGCTTCAGAAGCATTGCAAAATTTTGATAATCAAGATGAAATAAGTATAATAACCAAATATCAATCAGATTTGATGATAAAAGAGGCGTGTCATCACTATATTTTTTTACCATTATTGATTGTTATTAGAGATACTGGAGCAGGCATATCTGAAAAAATAAAAGATCATCTTTTTAATCCGTTTATTAGTGACAAGGAAAATGGATTGGGAATTGGATTAGCTTTATGTAAAAAAATTGTTCAAAATCATGGAGGTATGATTGATGTTGAACGAAATAAGAAATTCACTGATTTTAAGATATATCTTCCCATCAAACAATCCAGATCGAATCTGAGATATTAAGTTGTAATTAATTAAAAATGGTTATAAAAAAATCAACAATCTTAATTCTGGATGATGATACCTCGATCAGAACAGTTTTAAGTCAGGCCTTTACACGACTAGAATATAATGTAATGGCAACGACAAAAGTTGAATTGGGATTGGATTGGGTTAAGAAAAATAAAGTTGATCTTGTCATTACAGACATAATGATGCCTGATATAAATGGTTTTGATGTTATTGACAGGATTAAATCATTTAATATTGACATACCCATTATTGCTATAAGTGCATTATCAACACTTTCAACGGCATTAGAGGTTGAAAGAAAGAATATTTTTGAATATTTTCCAAAGCCTTTTGACCTTAATAAGTTAATTGCAACGGTACAAAAAGCATTAAAATCCTTAAAGGTCAATTTTTACAATTTTGATGGAATTATTCATGAAGAAAATTTACCCTTAATTGGTCAGTCAACAGCGATGCAGGAATTGTATCGTATGATCGCTAGGCTAATTCAATCTGATTTGACTGTTCTTATCACGGGAGAAAGCGGAACAGGTAAAGAGCTTGTTGCAAAAGTTTTACACAATTATGGTAATAGAAAAAACAATTCATTTATAACGATAAATTTGGCTATTTTACAGGATGATGATATTGAAAATGAGCTTTTGAAATATACTCCTTTTATTCTTGAAAATAAAAAAGAAATAGACAATCTGGAGAAAAACTATAATGGTACAATATTTTTGGATGAAATAGGTGAGTTATCACTATCTGCTCAATTTCATCTATTGAAATTTCTTGAAAAAAATTTTTGTTTCTCAACGAATAATTCAAACACAAAAAATTACCGTATCATAGCGACGTCAAAAAACAATCTATTTGAGTTGGTTAAAACCGGGCATTTCAGAGAAGATCTCTTTTATTGTTTAAATATTGCACCATTATATCTTCCCCCTTTAAGGGAGAGAACTGAGGATATACCTTTACTTATCCAACATTTTTTAAAAAATGATCAAAATATTATAAATTTTTCTAACGAGACTATGGATTATTTTTTGACTTATAGTTGGCCAGGAAATATTCGTGAATTAAAGAATATCATAACTCGTCTATTGATTTTATATCCCTATGAAACAATCGAGGTTGATTTTGTAAAAAAGATTTTAAATGATTCTTCCATGATTGATAAATCATTCAAGTTGGACAGATTAAAGCCTTTGTCAAAACTGATTGAAAGTCATCTAAACCGTTACTTTATTGAAAATAAAGGTCAACCAATTTCAAATTTACATGAAAAAATTATAATGGAAGTTGAGCGACCATTGATTGAAATGGCTCTTGTGGAAGCTGAAGGCAATCAAATAAAAACGGCTTCGATGCTGGGAATAAATCGAAATACGTTACGTAAAAAAATGAAAATGTTTAATCTTCTTGAATTGAGTAAAAAACATAAAGGCTCAACATGTCTGGAAAAATCTATAAGCAGAAAGTGAATAAGGTTACTGAAAAATTTTCTAATAGAAAAGCCACTATTTTCTTGGTTGTGCTGGCCTTGATTTTTACAATCATCACTTTTGTTATTCTTTCAGGTGGAATTGTTACATCTCATAAATCATCGGTACAATTTGTTATTTTAAGTATTAACGGATTTGTTCTTGTTTTATTGATACTAGCTTTATTCTTTTGTATATTTCGTTTGATTTCCGAACATAGACGACGGTTGGTTGGTTCAAAAATACATATCAAGCTGATTGTGTTATTTAGTATTATTGCCATAGTTCCAACCATCTTGGTTGGAATTTTTGCGACAATTTTATTTCATTTTGGCATTCAAAACTGGTTTAATAACAGGGTAAGCACAGCGCTTAATGAGGCTTTGCTGGCTTCAAAAGGTTATTTACAGGAACATAATGACAATATACGCACTGAAGCCTTTTCTTTGGCCAATTATATACAAGGTATTCAAAACAATTACGCTCAAGCAGGTCAGGATCTATATGATGATGGTAATAGCCTCGATCAGATTCTTGATTCTCAAGCAACATTAAGAGGATTAAATGCTGCCTTTGTCTACAACTCTTTTACCCAAAAAATAATTGCGTCGGGCGGTTTATTCAATAACACATCATACGCCAAACAATTACCTCGATCAGCGACCTTGATGTCGCATAATGATGTGGCAATTTTGGATTCACCTGATGAGGAAACAGTTCGTGCTGCCATTCCTATTAACGATACTCCGCCGCTCGTTTTACTGATTATAAGGCCTGTTGATCCGGTTATTCTTAATCATATGCATAAAACTGAAAAAGTTGTTATGCAATATAATGATTTGAACAACAAAAGTTCAAAAATTCAGGTGATGTTTGTAATTATATTTGCATTGATTGCATTGCTTGTTGTTTTGGTGGCCATTTTGATAGGGCTTTTTATTGCCAATCAAATTGCTCGTCCTGTCGGGTTATTGACGTTAGCCGCACAAAAGATCAGTAAGGGTAACCTCAATGTTAGGGTACCTGAATATGGTAAGGATGATGAAATAACCGATTTGGCACGTGCCTTTAATCAAATGACCAATCAACTTTCTGTCCAGCATAAAGAACTTATAGAGGCCAATCAGCAAATTGATGAACGCAGACGTTTCACCGAAGCGGTTTTATCCGGTGTTTCCAGTGGAGTGATTGGGTTGGACAAGCAGGCAGTAATTGAATTGCCTAATCGATCAGCAAATCAGCTTCTATCTATTGATTTAATGAATTATATAGGACATAAAATTACGGATGTTGTACCAGAATTCTCTCCCTTGCTATCAATTATTTCCGAAGAAAGAGATACCATCAATAACAATCATAAATTAATTCAAAAGGAAATTCAGATCAAAACCTCTGCTGGGAGTAGAATGTTGCTTGCCCAGATTGGGCCAGAAATCAGGGGAAATGAAATTGAGGGATTTGTAATTACCTTTGATGATATAACGGATTTACAAGCGGCGCAGAGAAAAGCCGCCTGGGCAGATATCGCCCGTCGAATTGCGCACGAAATCAAAAACCCTTTAACACCTATCCAACTTTCTGCAGAACGACTTCGAAGACGTTTTCTTAAAGAGATATCCAAAGATCAGGATATATATAATCAGTGTATTGATACAATTGTACGTCACGTTGGTGATATAGGTAGAATGGTGGATGAGTTTTCATCTTTTGCTCGACTTCCCCAACCTGTTATCAAAACAAACGAAGTGACACGCATTATTAGGGAAACATTATTTCTTCAGCAGAATGCACATTGTGAAATAAGATATCATACGGATTTGCCCAATGACAAAATTGAAATGAATTGTGATGCGCGATTGATAAGTCAGGCTCTCACCAACTTGTTTCAAAATGCATCAGATGCTATAAATATGGAAAATGAAAAAAGTAACGGTCATGAAAATTACATAGGAAATATTTGGGTTACATTAGAGTTAAATAAGAATACTATTATCATTTCAGTAAAAGATGATGGAATTGGTCTTCCACAGGAGGACAGGTTAAGGTTAACTGAACCTTATGTAACCCATAAACCTAAGGGAACAGGATTAGGTCTCGCTATTGTAAAAAAAATTATGGAAGAACATAATGGGACATTGCAGTTAAAAGATCGGATCGAAGGTCGGGGAACAATATCAATTTTGACTTTTCAAATACGAGGACAATATGACGCATGAGATTTTAATCGTCGATGATGAGCCAGATATTAGACTACTCATTGAGGGAATTTTACAAGATGAGGGGTATGAAACTCGACTTGCCGGGGATGCGGATTCAGCGATTAAGGCCTTTCATGCACGAAGACCATCCTTAGTCATTCTTGATATATGGTTGCAAGGGTCAAAAATGGATGGTTTGGAAATTCTTAAACTCATACAAAATGAAAAACCTGCTGTTCCCACTATCATGATATCAGGTCATGGAACAATAGAAACTGCTGTTTCCGCACTTCAACATGGTGCATATGATTTTATTGAGAAACCCTTCAAGACAGATCATCTGCTAGTAGTAGTCCGTCGTGCTCTGGAAGCTGCAAAATTGGCAAGGGAAAATGAAGAATTACGTTTCCGAAGTGGATACGAAGTTAAATTAAATGGACAAAGTCAAACTATCAATTCTGTCAAAAGTCAAATTGAGCGTGTTGCGCCAACGAATTCTCGAGTTCTAATATATGGTGCGCCAGGTACGGGAAAAGAAGTGGCTGCTCGAGCTATACATAAATTATCAAAAAGAGCAGAGGGGCCTTTTTTTGTATTAAATTGCGCAACCCTTTCCCCAACAAGATTTGAGGAGGAATTGTTTGGTATTGAGGGCAATACACAAAATAATTTGCAAAGACGTACCGGTGTTCTTGAAAAGGCTCATGGAGGTACGCTGGTGTTAGATGAGGTTGCCGACATGCCTCTTGAAACACAGGGAAAGATTGTTCGGGCATTACAGGATCAAACATTTCAACGTGTTGGCGGTTCCAGCCGCGTTAAGGTTGATGTGAGGGTTATTGCCATTACGAATAAGGATTTAAACCAGGAAATTGCCAATGGAAGATTCCGCAAGGATTTATATTATCGTCTTGCAGTTGTGCCTTTGAAAATTCCAAGCTTGAAGGAAAGAAGAGAAGATATACCTGAACTTGCAACTTTATTTTTGAAGCATTACTCTGAATTAACCGGAGTGCCAGTCATTGAATTATCAGCAGATGCTCTAACAACCTTACAGACTTATGAATGGCCAGGAAACGTACGTGAATTACGCAATTTAATGGAACGGCTTTTAATCATGATGCCTGGAAATGTTAATGA
Organism: Commensalibacter sp. B14384M2; assembly: GCF_016101865.1. Classification (NCBI taxonomy): domain Bacteria; kingdom Pseudomonadati; phylum Pseudomonadota; class Alphaproteobacteria; order Acetobacterales; family Acetobacteraceae; genus Commensalibacter; species Commensalibacter sp. B14384M2. Next base: position 785,932 of record NZ_JACFPS010000001.1, read on the forward strand.
AGCCATCCGTACTGATATGTTGCCATCAAATGTCGGTCAAAACGCACCGGGTTTATTGAAAATCGATACACAAACTGATATCATCAGTCTTCCGTTAAGAGAGGCTCGTGATATTTTTGAAACGCAATATTTACAAGCTCAATTAATGCGGTTTGGTGGCAATATCAGTCGGACTGCTGGTTTTGTTGGAATGGAACGAAGTGCTTTACACAGAAAATTGAAACAGTTAGGAGTTACCGGATCAGAAGAAAGAAATAATAATAATATAAATAATTAAACTGTTAATATATGCAAGTTTCAATTTCATAAAGTGATTGGTAAAGGTTTTATTTTGTCAAAAGATACATATCAAAATATTCAAGATGTTTTTTTAAATCAGATCCGCCGTTCCAAAGTTTCAGTTACTGTTTTCTTAGTGAATGGCGTGAAATTACAGGGAATCATTTCTGGATTTGATAATTTCTCCATATTATTACGTAGAGAAAGTCATGCGCAGCTCGTTTATAAACATGCTGTAAGTACGATTATGCCCTCGTCACCTGTTCAACTCCCCTTTAATGCACCTGCAGCGACTTCAACTTCCACAACATCTGAAGAAAAGTGAGAATTTATATTTATGATTGAATCCGATTCAGTGAAATCATCAAATTTTGCTGCAGTCATTGTTCCATGGGATGTAAATCTAAAACAAAATGATAGGAATTCTAAATCTAGGCTTGAAGAGATTGTTGGATTAGTATCATCTATTAAAATTGATATTGTCTATAGAGAGATTATAAATATTCGGTCATTCCGTTCCTCAACCTTAATAGGGCGGGGAAATATCGAAAATTTAAAATCTGTTATTATTGAGAAAAAGATTCAAGTTGTTATTTTTGATGCACGTTTAAGTCCAATTCAGCAACGAAACCTTGAAAAAGAACTTAATTGTAAGGTTATAGATCGAACAGCCTTAATACTGGATATTTTTGGTGAAAGAGCGCAGACCAGAGAAGGTGTGTTACAGGTTGAACTTGCCCACCTACAATATCAGCGTAGCCGACTAGTTAGATCATGGACTCATTTAGAAAGGCAGAGAGGTGGGTTTGGGTTTATGGGGGGGCCCGGTGAAACCCAAATTGAAGCGGATAGAAGGCTGATTGATGAACGGATTACTCGTTTAAAAAAAGATCTTGAACAGGTTAGAAGGACAAGAGGATTGCATCGTAAGGCTCGAAGAAAAGTCCCTTTTCCTATAATTGCCTTAGTTGGCTATACAAATGCAGGAAAATCCACTTTATTCAATCATTTGACAGAGGCTTCTGTTCATGCTCAGGATCAACTTTTTGCTACACTTGATCCAACCATGCGCAAGATTGATCTGCCATCAGGAAAAACAGTCATTCTTTCTGATACAGTTGGTTTTATTAGCGACCTCCCAACCGAATTGATAGCTGCTTTTAGAGCAACGCTTGAAGAAATTTCCGAAGCGGATATCATATTACATGTAAGAGACATTTCACATCCAGAGACCCGTCAACAACAACAAGATGTTTCTTCTGTATTGGACATGATGGTGAAAGATGATGTATTGAGTGAAAACTGGAGGTCATCGACAATTGAAGTTCTCAATAAAATCGACCTCGTAGATTATACTGAATTAACAGGCAAAAATGATAATATTGTCGGTGTATCTGCCTTGACAGGACAAAATCTACCCTCGCTCATTTCTAAAATTGATCAAAGATTGCAATGTTCAATGGAAAAATTGACATATGCTATTGATATTGTTGATGGTTCAGCTTTAGCATGGCTTTATGATCATGGAGAAATTCTTGAGCGTCATGATAGCGAAAAAATCATTCAGGTAACGCTGTTACTTTCTCCTATAGATAGAGCTCGATTTGAACAGCTTTATACGTACTAAAATTTTTTTATATTTTCATTTCATACATTCGATGAATTTTATTGGGTTCTGGAACAATCCGTTCAATTAAGTTTCGCATACCATGATTTGTTTCCAAAATCCATCCCAATTCAATTGTTTTATAGGGTAAGACTTCTCCACGTTCAAAAAGTTCGGATATAACCAATGATGGCATCAAAGCTCCCAGAGCTGTATCTCTTATGGATCCACTTATACCAAGCAAAATAACGCGGGCTGAATGAAATTGGTGTCGTAAGATTCGATAAATCAATTTACTATATCCCAAAAGGGATGGATCAGGTCCGATATCAATGATTAAATCATAAATATTGGGAATTACCAAAGCAACAGCCACTGGAATATAATTTTGTTCAACCAGAACAAAATTATCAGGTTTTAGCATGGATTTTAAATCTTTAATTAATACAGACATCTCGATTGAGGTGAGAGGAACAAAGCCCCAAGTATCATGCCATGCATCATTGTAAAGTTGGCGAAGAATTTCACCATCCCGCGCAATTTCTTTTGTATTTAATTTTCTGGTTGTAATGTTACCCAATTTTCCACATCCCATTTTCAAACCTGCAGGTATTTTATGGGCCTGTTTAGCTCGTGGACCGAATTTCATCTGATATGAAAGTAGATCCATGGCTTTTTCAAGACCGACTGCTTCAATATGGTGATGAAGCCAGGTTGGATGCCAGGGAATGGCAACGGTTGGTAAGGCATTTTGCCCTGTTATCATTATCCCTATTTCAGAATTGGCATTTAGAGTATAAGGTCCCCTGATTTTTTCCATGCCATTATGTTTCAACCATTTGGTTGCGGCGTCTATTAATTTTTTTACGACGCATAAATCATCAATTGCATCCAATGCACCGAACAAACCGACAGGTTCCTTCCATTGTCTTAACGCATTCGGATCAATTTGTGCAGAAATACGTCCAACAGGTTGATGATTTTTATATGCTATGAAATATTTTGCTGAACCATATCGAAAAAAAGCTGATTTTTTTGGATCTAATAAGCTTGATTCTTGCCAGTCCAAGGGAGGGACATATCCAGATAAACCTTTATATAGAAGACGTGGCAATTGAATAAAAAGTTTAAGCTGTTGTTTGGTTTGAACAGGAACAATATCAATATTATTGATGGAGCAAGAATTAAGGGACATGTAAAAACCATAGAAATTATGAATTATTATTTTTGAATTTTACCAATGTAAACTATAAAATAGCATTTTCTGCTTTTATATATAAAAGGATTTTGTCTTGATAGATATAAATTTATCAAAAAACAATCAAACCTTAAATTATCAATCAAAAACTCAATTTAATTCTGCAAAAAATATTCTGATTACCGGGGCTTCCAGTGGAATAGGCCAATCGTTGGCAATAGCATGTGCAAACAAAGGCAAAACTCTTTTTTTATGGGGTCGTTCTCAAGAAAAGTTGGATAGAACGGCACAATTATGTCTAAACAAAGGGGCAAAGGTTCAAATATTTAGTATCGATCTTGCAGATTCAAAAAATAGCTTACGCCAACTGGAAACATTATTAATCAATTATACAATTGATATGGCAATCATGGCTGCCGGTTCAGGGGATATAAGGGAGGATAAAAACAATTTGGAAAGTGATGAGTTATTATTGAAACTGATGCATTTGAATTATGTAACACCATGTGTCATGGGTAATAAAATAGCTCAACAAATGATTGATCGTGGAATTTATGGACAATTGGTCTTTGTCGGTTCGGTTGCTGCATTTCATTCATTGCCTTTTGCAACTGCCTATAGTAGTTCAAAAGCCGGTTTAAGTCGTTTTGTTGATTCTTTGAGAATTTCCGTGAAAAAATGGAATATAAAAATCACTTTAATCACTCCTGGATTTGTCGATACACCCATGAGCCAAAGGTTGGAATGTAACAAACCTTTTATGATTTCATTAGAAACCGCAACTCAAAAAATAATTAAAGCGGTTGATGAGGGAAAAACAGAGCTAATTATGCCTAAATTGTTTGTTTATCTAAAATGGATTGATCTTGTTATGCCTAACAGATTAAAAGACTTTATTCTCTCTCGTCTTAAAGTGAAACAATCTTGAGATCTGGAGGTCCGGGAGGGAATTGAACCCCCGTAAACGGATTTGCAATCCGCTGCATGAGCCACTCTGCCACCGGACCATTTGATCAAGCTATTGCCTATATCAATGAAATTGGTAAAAAGGTCAAGAAAAAAATGTATAAAAACTTTACTTTTCATATTTGAGTAGTTCATGGTATTAATTTTGAAAGCATAGATATAGAGATTTTATAAACAATGACCCATCCGAATTTTGATTTTGTTCAGGCCCGGCAAAACATGATTGAAAATCAGTTACGTCCAGCTGAAGTCAGTCATGTTAAATTAATAGAAATAATGCGTGTTTTACCACGCGAATATTGTGTTCTGAATAACCAAAAAGAAATGGCTTATTCAGATATTAATATTTCACTTTTTGATCAACGGTATCTTAGTGAGCCAAGAGTGCTCGCCAGACTTGTTCAACTAGCAAATATTGAGGCAAAGCAAAAAATATTGGTTATTGGTGCAGGGACTGGATATCTTTCAGCCATTATTTCCTTAATGGGTGCGGAAGTATATGCACTGGAAGAAAATGAAAAGTTGTCTGTTATTGGAAAAAAATTCTGTAATGAATATGCATCTGACGTGCAATGGTGTGATGGAATATTACAGGATGGATATCCAAAAAATAAATTTTATGATGCCATAATAATTGACGGCTGTATTAAGGAAATTTCAAAAAAACTGATTGATCAATTAAATAAAAATGGTCATATTATTACGGTATTAAAAAAAGATGGTGATATAGGTCATGCAGTTACAGCAAAAAAGACTGATGAAGGTATAGTAATACAAAAAAGTTTTTATGCTGCCTTACCTTATTTACCAGAATTCATGAAATAATTAATATTTTTTAGCTGCTATTTTATTTTAAAGTGTTATTAATAAGGTATTATCATGATCGTCAATCGTAATTTTGGAATAAGTTTATTAACATTTTTTGCATCGACTACTGTATATGCTCAAAATTATGATGGATCAGGTATGCCAAGTTTTATTCCGCATACGCTTGAAGAAGCTCTGGCGACAGCTTATTTAACCAATCCAGATTTGCAACAGGAACGTGCCAGCTTGAGAGCCGTGGATGAACAGGTTTCGACAGCACATGCAGGTTGGAGACCGACTATCACGACTGGTTTGACTGGTGTTGTGACAGAGGGTTATAACTTAGGTGTTTCTGAACCGGCATTAGGTGCTGCAGGAGTTCATTATCCTAAATCTACTACAGAACAAAAATCAGGTGGACGACTTGGATATGGTGCAAATGTTAATATAACACAACCTATTTATCAGGGTGGGAAAACGACTGCTCAAACGCATGAGGCAATAAACAAGGTCATGGCTGAAAGGGCAAAACTTTTATCAACTGAACAAAAGGTTTTTAGTAAGGTTATTGATGCTTATGTAGCTGTTATACAATATCAGCAGCTGTTACAGATTAATATTAACAATGAAAAAATTCTGGCTGAACAGGTCAAGGCCACACATCAGCGTTTTAATCTTGGAGAAGTTACGCGAACCGATTCTGCACAGGCGGAAGCGGCATTAGCCGCAGCACGAGCACAGCGTCAAACGACTGAAGGAGATTTGCGTGGTGCTGAGGCAACCTATACCCAAGTTGTGGGGATTGCGCCAGCTCCTAATCTTAAACCACCTCAACCTCTGATTTTACCGATCAAAACAGAACAGGAAGCAATTGCACAGGCAGCATCAAACAATCCAGACGTGATTTCAGCCCTGTTTACTGAAGCATCACAAAAAGATGATGTAAATGTGGCTATATCGGAAATTATGCCTAAGCTTAATGCTTCTTTATCCTATCAACGCATGGTCAATCAAGGAGTAGGACAAAATACATCAGATCAAAAAATGGGTATGTTGCAATTAAACATTCCCATTTATCAAAGTGGTGCGGAATATTCTAAAATACGTGAAGCAAAACAGTTGGCTCAGGCTGCACATCGTCAAGTCAGTTCTCAACGAAGAAGTGCCATGCAGCTTGCCTCTACAAACTGGCAAAAATTAATGGCAGCCAAAGCGGCCATAGCAAGCAACCGTGCCGCCATTGCGTCAAATATCATTGCTTTGGCTGGTGTTGAAAAACAGGCTGTTGTTGGAACAAGTACAACATTGGAAATGTTACAACAGCAACAAACCTTGTTAAATTCACAAACCACACTTATTCAGAATTTAAGCTCAATGGTAACGGCATCTTATAGTATTGCTTCAGCCATTGGGCGTTTAACGGCACAAGACCTTAAACTGAATGTTCCCCATTATGATTATACAGCATATTATAATGCTGTTAAAAACAGATGGTGGGGTATGAGTGACTACGCACAGGATCAACCTGGACGTTAATAATTTTTCTTTAGTATAATAAATATAATAAATGTTAGATAAAAAATTTAATCCATCTGCTTGTGAAAACGATTTATACCATATATGGGAAAAAAATGGTTCTTTTTCAGCCAACCCGGAAATAAATGAAAGAAAACCTTTTGCCATAATGATCCCGCCACCAAATGTGACGGGTACCTTGCACATAGGACATGCCCTAACGATGACCTTACAGGATACCCTTGTAAGGTTTCGTCGTATGCAGGGATATGATGTGTTGTGGCAACCAGGTACGGATCATGCCGGTATTTCGACTCAATTGGTTGTTGATCGTCAATTAACAGCTCAAGGCATTGATCGTAAAATCTTGGGTAGGGAAAAATTTATTGAACGTGTCTGGCAATGGAAAGAGGAATCTGGTGGTCAAATTACCCAACAATTGAGACGGGTTGGTGCATCTCTTGATTGGAGGAGAGAGCGCTTTACAATGGATGAAGGTTTGTCTGAAGCTGTTAAAAAAGTCTTCATCACGCTTTATCGAGAAGGGTTGATTTATCAGGATAAGCGTTTGGTGAACTGGGATCCTGTTTTCAGATCTGCCGTTTCCGATCTTGAAGTCGAAAATAGAGAAATACAGGGAAATCTCTGGTATATCAAATACCCGTTAGTAGAGGATAATACTCAATTTATCATTATTGCAACAACTCGTCCAGAAACAATGTTGGGTGATACTGCAATCGCTGTTCATCCAGAAGATGACCGTTATAAAGATCTGATAGGCAAAAAAGTTGTTGTTCCATTAACTAATCGTGAAATTATAATTGTTGCCGATGAATATTCAGATCCTGAAAAAGGTACAGGAGCAGTGAAAATTACACCTGCTCATGATTTTAATGATTTTGAAGTAGGTCGTCGTCACAACCTGAAATTGATAACAATTTTGGATGAAAGTGCAGCAATTGATCTAAATGAGTTATCTGAAAATGAAAAATCAGATTTTATATGTTCTTTACAATCATTACCTCGTGATAAAGCACGTAAAATCATTGTCGAAGAATTAAAAAGGCTTGAATATATTGAAAAAATAGAATCGCATAAACATCAGGTTCCTCATGCTGAACGTGGAGGGGCAGTTATTGAACCTAGATTAACCACACAATGGTATTGTGACGCAAAAACGCTTTCTGAACCTGCTATCAGGGCGGTACAATCGGGAAGGATGAAATTCGTTCCCAAACAATGGGAAAACACTTTTTTTGCTTGGATGAGGGATCTGCAACCCTGGTGTATAAGTCGCCAATTATGGTGGGGGCATCAAATACCCGCGTGGTATGGTCCTGATAATACTGTTTTTGTAGCCTATGATGAAAACGAGGCTAAACAGCAAGCATTAAAATATTATGGATGTGAGCAGGAATTACGAAGAGATGAAGATGTTTTGGATACATGGTTTTCATCCGCATTGTGGCCATTTTCGACATTGGGGTGGCCAAATGAAACAATAGAATTAGACCGTTATTATCCCGGAAACGTGTTAATAACAGGTTTTGATATCATTTTCTTTTGGGTTGCGAGAATGATGATGATGGGAATGCATTTTATGAAAGATATTCCCTTTAAAACCATTTATTTACATGGACTTGTACGTGACGAAAAAGGTCAAAAAATGTCCAAAACCAAAGGGAATGGTATTGATCCTATTGAAATAATCGACGAGTTCGGTGCTGATGCAATGCGATTCACTATTTGCGCTTTGACAGGGCCGGGTCGAGATATCAAACTAAGTAAAAAACGTATTGAGGAATATCGTACATTCATCACCAAGTTATGGAATGCTGCACGATTTTGCGAAATGAATCAAGTGACTGAAAATACTGAATATTCACCATCCGATATTCAGTTATCCCTAAATCAATGGATTTTAGCAGAATTATCAAAAACGATTAGACAGGCCACAGCTGCTCTGGATAATTTTCGTTATGATGAATATGCTTCTGTTTGTTATCATTTTACATGGGATAAATTTTGTGATTGGTTTTTAGAATTTGCAAAATCGGCGTTTCAAAAAAATAACCACGATACAGTAAAAGAAGTTAGAACAATCACTGCTTTTGTATTAAAGAATTTGTTAAAAATTTTACATCCCGTTATTCCGTTTGTAACAGAAATTATTTGGGCTGAATTTGGATTTGGTAAAAAAGGAAGCCTGATCACGTCTTCATGGCCAAAAAGTTATGAATTGGAGACAGCTATTTCTCAAAAGGCAAATGATGAAATAGATTTTATAATAAAATTAATAACTGAAATTCGTGTTTTAAAAGCTGAAATGAATATCCCGCCAGCAAAACTAATACCTGTTCTGGTTAAAGATATTGATCAAAAATATTTCCAAATTATTGAACAATGGTCAGATGCCATTGGCAGAATGGCCAGAGTGCAATCTATTGCCAAATTACAGAATGAAATACCATCTGGTTCGATTCAAACAATTATAGATGATACAATTTTGGTCTTACCCTTACAAGGCATTATTGATATAAAGAAAGAAAAAGAACGCTTAACAAAGGAAATCGAAAAAATTGCATTGGAAATTGAACAGCTGAATAAAAAATTATCCAACCAGAATTTTCTTAGTAAGGCAAGACCTGAAATTATTGAAGAAAATCGTGAACGGTTAAAACAGTTGGTAAAATCTGAAAAGCGATTTAAAACCGCTTTATTGCATTTAAATTAAAAGTAAAATTTTCAACTATTAAGGATGTTGAAAAGGTAATTCAATATCCTTTTAATTGTACAAATATTTACAAATATTATAATTGATTATTCATCAAAAAAATTTATCTTGTATAAAGGAAAAAATATGCATGGAAATGAAAAAAATCAATTAACAAACAATATAGTTTTGGGTGGCGGATGTTTTTGGTGTATAGAAGCAATTTTAAAAAATGTTAAGGGTATCCGTACTATTATACCGGGTTATTCAGGAGGATATACTGAAAACCCAACTTATAAGGAGGTATGCACTAATCAAACTGGGCATGCCGAAGTGGTAAAAATCATTTATGATCCTGATACTATTAGTCTTGATAACATATTAAAATTATTTTTTGTTATTCACGATCCCACGACGAAAGATCGACAAGGTGGAGATATCGGTTCGCAATATCGTTCAATAATTTTACCCGCATCTGTAGAGCAGGAAAAAATTGCCTATAAAGTTAAAAAAGAAATTCAAGATGAAAAAATATGGAAAAATCCAATTGTAACAGAAATTAAAATGCTGAATAAATTCTATCCAGCTGAAAAAGAACATCAAAATTATTTTGAATTACATCCTGAAGAGGCTTATTGTCAGGCTGTAATTGAACCAAAAGTCCGAAAATTCCGACAGAAATTTATCGACTACCTAAAAAAATAATATTATGATTTATCAATATTCTTGTCATCTTCATCAAGGAAAAACTGGTCAGTTTCCTCATCAAAATCAAAAATTTCTGCATATCTGACCCAACCAATAATGGTTAACAAAGTCTGACGTGCTGAATTTGGTGACATGGTATCAGTCAATTCATCGCGGAACCTTTCAGCACTTGCTCTATGGTTGGGTCGTTCATCCAGAATGGAACGTATCGAACGAATCAATGAAACATTCTTTATCAAACTCTTACGGAATATATCCTTACGTTCTTCCAATTCAGAATTAACAAGTTTTTTTCCCAATTCAGTTAGGCGGATATCACCTTCGGCCATATCAGCGAATTCAAGCATTTGCAAGGTTTCACCAATAGGCAGTAAATCATCCAGCTCCATTTGCAGACTCTTGGCCAATTGAGGCAAATCTGCCTTTCCACAATAGGGTTCTGTATATAATGTTTCCATCATACCGATCATAAGATTCATTGACATACGTGGAAGCGCTGCATAACGATTATTTACCGCTTGTTTCATATCGATATTGTTTGGATCGACATTGATTGGATCACGATGAGTCATGAGAATATAAATCCGGTCAACAAATTGTCGAAAAGCCGGATCTTCCCGATTACGGGGATGAGGAAACGTAACTTCCAACTCGTGGGCAATTGTACCCGGATTTGAAGAAAATATAAGTAAACGGTCACACATCAATACAGCTTCCTCGATACTATGTGTAACAATCAAAATGGATTTTACTGGTAATTTTTTTTCTACCCACAGTTCAATAAGATCAGTTCTTAAATTTTCAGCTGTAAGAACATCAAGGGCAGAAAAAGGTTCATCCATCAATAAAAGATCTGGATGCACTACCAACGCTCTTGCCAATCCAACACGTTGACGCATTCCACCCGAAAGCTCTTTTGGGTAAGCCTTTTCATAACCCCCTAAACCAATAAGATCTATTGCCTCTTCACTTAACTGTTCCATATTTTTTCGTGGGGTGTTTTTTGCTTCAAGTCCCAACTGAACATTATCTTGTACAGTCAACCATGGAAAAAGAGCGAAAGATTGAAAAACCATTGCTACATCCTTTGCCGGACCTGACAATAATTGGTTTTTCCATTTTACCTCTCCTTTGCTTGGTGGGGTTAAACCAGCAATAATTCTCAATAAAGTGGATTTTCCAGAGCCAGAGCGTCCCAATAATCCGACAATCTCCCCTTGTTTCAAGGTTAAATTGACGTTATCTAAAACCACCAATTCAGAATTATTATCTTTTTTATATGATTTTTGACAATTCTTGATTTGAAGTAAAATATCCTGTTTTTGATTCATGGTTTTTTCCTTAGATAAAGGACAAGCGTCGTTGCGCAAAACTATATAAAGGATGCCAGACAATCCGATTGAAAAGAATGACAAAGGCCGACATTACAACCATGCCAAGTCCGACCTTAAATGTATTGCCCATTTCTGTTGCAAGTGCGATATATGATCCCAAACCTTCAGCAATCAAGGTTGTATTGCCCCAACTTGCTAATTCTGCAGCGATGGAAGCATTCCAAGCTCCTCCACATGCAGTGAGTGCTCCAGTAACATAATAGGGAAAAATGGCAGGCAACATAATCTTAAACCACCATAGTTTTCCATGGATTTGTAAATTGTTTACCACCTCTCTCAAATCACCGGGAAAATTTGAGGCGCCACCAACAACATTAAATAAAATGTACCATTGTGTTCCCAATATCATCAATGGCGTCAACCAAATATTACTACTTAAGTGAAAATGAACAATTCCAACAACAAAAAACGGAAAAAACAGATTGGCTGGAAAGGCAGCCATGAATTGCGCGATAACCTGTGTTCTTTTTGCCCATTTGGGACGTAATCCCAACCATATTCCTGCAGGTACCCAAATGATACTTGCCAGAATTATCATGCTTATAACTCTTAAAAGTGTTAAAAATCCCAGCCAGATAACATATAAAATTTCATGAATGGTCAATTGGTTATGGACAGTGTGATAAATGTAAAAACCAGCGATTATGCCCAGAAAACATAATACAGAAATATAAATGACATCTGATGTTTTTGTTGCAATGAATTTTTCATTGAAGAAATTATTTTTCCTGCCAAGAGGCAGGTTGGCAATCTTATGCATTAATTTACCAATAATGGTCATTACCCACCGAATAAAATAGGTTTTATGTATAAGACGTAAAAACCAAGGAGCAGTGTCTGTTTCGCTTTGTGTAGTTTCAAACCTAAATTTTGATGACCATGCAACCAGAGGCCGGAATAGTAATTGGTCATATGCCAAAATAACAAACAACATTGCTCCAATTGCATAAAAAATTGCGACCAGATTTCTTTGTTCAATTGCCATACCTACATACGATCCTATTCCAGGCAAAACAATGTTTGTATTTCCAACAGTGATTGTTTCTGAATAGACAATCATGAACCAGCCACCGGACATGGACATCATCATATTCCAGATCAATCCTGGAATAGCGAATGGAACTTCCAGTTTCCAAAAACGTTGCCATCCAGTTAAACCAAAACAACGTGCGGCTTCTTCCATATCAGGAGGTATCGTTTTGAGGGATTGATACAAACTAAATGCCATATTCCACGCCTGACTGGTAAAAATCGTAAATATTGCAGCCAGTTCGGCACCAAGAATTTTGCCGGGAAATAATCCCATAAAAAAGACAACTGTAAAGGTTAAAAACCCTAAAATGGGCACAGATTGCAATATATCGAGAACAGGAATTAGCAGCATTTCCGCCTTACGACTTTTGGCTGCCAAGACTGCGTATCCAAAGGTAAAAAGTAAAGAAGCGAAAAGAGCGGCAAACATGCGTAAAGTTGTACGCATGGCATATCCTGGCAAATAGATGGGATCCAGGTGTATAAGTTGCGCATTTGGCATATTCAAGGGTTGTATAACGTGCCGTGTAGCTGTTGCAATCGATACCCCTAGTGCAATCACACATATAATGGTGATTGCATCAAAAATATTTGGTTTCGATTGAACAGTTACGCTGGCGGGAATATTCTGTTTTTTCATTTGCCCGCCTAGTCCTCTTAATTGTATTTTATTGTTAGATTGAACGATAATTATTCACTAAACTCGATCATATTTTATAAAAAATGATCAGACACCCGTACTTCCAAAACCTCCACACGATCGTTCCGTTTCTTCGAGAATATCTGTTTCTTCCCAAACTGCCCGAATAACTGGGGCTATAATAGCTTGTGCAATGCGCATACCACGTTCGACCACAAAGGATTCTTTCCCAGTGTTCAATAAAATTACTTTAACTTCACCACGATAATCTTCATCAATCGTACCGGGAGAATTGGGAAGTAATATTCCATGTTTCAGGGCCAATCCTGATCTGGGACGGATTTGCAACTCATAATTATGGGGTAAAGCTATCTGTAACCCTGTAGGAATAAGCGCTATTTCTTGCGATAAGATTGTAATCGGTTCATTAACGGCAGCCAGTAAGTCCATTCCTGCCGCACCAATGGTTGCATAAGAAGGGAGTGGCAGTTCCATGGAATGTGCCAGCCTTTTTACTCGAATTCTAGGAAAGGGTGCCAAGGACATGTTAATTACCCCCTATTTTCTGATTTGAAAAATGTAATGATTTCCTGCGTCAAAAGATATCCAATCTTTTCTTTACTGGCTCTCTCAAAATGCTGCTTACCAGAGGATGACAGAATTGTCACCTCATTTTCTGAGCCCCCCATGATATTTGTTGAAGATTGGACATCGTTAACAACTATCCAATCGCAACCTTTACGTATTCTTTTATCAACTGCATTTTTTAAATGGTTTTCAGTCTCCGCTGCGAATCCGATAACAAGTTTTGGACGATTATTTTTAAGTTGAGAAATTTTTGCAAGAATATCAGGATTGATTTCCATTTCCAGAATTGGTGAGAGAATATCCGCTGTCTTTTTGATTTTATGTTTGGCAACATTCCTGACTCGCCAATCAGAAACTGCAGCAGTCATAACAGCCATATCTACAGGTAAATGTGCAAGACATGCATCTAGCATTTCATTAGCTGTCCTAACTTTTACGGTGTTTATATTGTCAGGTGGTGATAGTGATACGGGTCCTGAAATCAGGGTAACCTCTGCACCAGCATCCCGTAAGCTTTCTGCAATGGCATAACCTTGTCTGCCTGATGAATAATTACCTATAAAACGGATAGGGTCAATCGGTTCGAAAGTTGGACCAGCTGTGACAAGTGCTTTCTTGCCTTCCAAGGGGCGATCAGGCGCCAAGATATTACGAATATGATCTATAAATTTATCTGGAGAGATAAGGCGTCCATAACCATACTCTCCACAGGCCATCTTTCCTTTTGCGGGTCCTGCAATGACCATATTTCTTTCTTTAAGTGTTTGTATATGATTTTGTGTAATAGGATTTTCCCACATATGAACATTCATTGCCGGAGCAATAAGAACAGGCATAGTTGGTGGAGCAGCTAAAATAATAGTGCTGGCAAGATTATCGGCAATACCCAAGGCAATTTTTGCAATCAAATTGGCAGAGGCGGGATAGATAATTATAAGATCCGCTTCTCTGGTTAATGAAATATGTTCAATATTATGATTTTGGGTCAATGAAAATAAATCTTGATAAACTTCATTGCCACTTAAGGTTTGCAAAGATAGGGGAGTGATGAATTCAGCCCCTGATTGCGTCAAAACACATTTTACATTATGATGATTTTTGCGAAATAGACTTATGAGTTCTAAAGCTTTATAGGCTGCTATTCCGCCAGAAATGATTAGTAAAATGTTTTTGGGTACCATGGAATTTTTTTTCAAATTGCAACTAATTATATGCGCCAACCTGAATGGATTGCTGCTATACCACCGGAAAGGTTTTGATAAGTAACACGTTCCAATCCAGCCTGTTCCATCAGAGATTTAAGTGTTTCCTGATCTGGAAAAGTACGAATGCTTTCTGCCAGATATTGGTAGCTATCACGATCCTTGGCAATAATTTGACCTATACGTGGCAATACCTGAAAAGACCATGCATCATATAGAGGGCGTAAAAAGGGAATGATCAATTTAGAAAATTCAAGACATAAAAATCTTCCCCCCGGTTTCAATACCCGTCTTGCCTCTTCTAGAACTTGATTCTTGTGTGTACAATTTCTCAAGCCAAATGAAATAGTTACACGATCAACAGATCGATCAGGCAAACAAATTTTCTCCCCATCAACACAAAAAAGATGGATATTGTCCACATATCCACGGTCAAGTGCACGTTCCTGACCTACATGAAGCATACTGTAATTAACATCTGTTAAAAAAACCGTGCCACCTCCACGATTTAACCAACCGAAACTTATGTCCCCTGTACCTCCAGCCAAATCAAGTAATGTTAAATTGGGGGTGGGATGCAGCTCTTGAATAAATATCTGTTTCCAAACCCGATGAATGCCCAATGACATTAAATCATTCATTATATCATATTTTTGTGCGACACTATCAAAAACAGCCTTTACCATTGAAGGTTTTTCTTTATCATTAACTTGTCGAAATCCAAAATCGGTAATATGTTCGTTGGATTGAAAAGCGGTATCATTATTATTTTTCATACGATTAATTTTCAGAAAAACTTATGCCAGAATTGCCCGAAGTAGAAATAATTAGACGTGGATTGGAAAAAAAATTGACTAATCATACAATCCAAAGCGTTCAACGCCATCGAATTAACCTACGTCAATCTATACCTATAACATTAGAAACATGCTTGGCAAATACCAGAATTGTAAAATTTAATAGACGTGGCAAATATATTTTAATGGAATTAAACAACGGATTGACTGTTTTATTTCACTTGGGAATGTCTGGAAAAATTATCGTGCAACTTTCTGGATCATCAGGTTATGAAAAACAAAAACACGAACATCTAACGATATTAACCCATGAAGGTGAATGTCTTCAGTTTATAGATCCAAGGCGTTTTGGAATAATAGATTTGTTTCCAACAAATACGATACATAATCTTTTAAAAATGATGGGACCTGAACCTTTGCCCGACACAGGGATTAACGTTTCCTCTCACCAGGAGATATTATGTGATTATCTTCATGAAAAATTTAAACTTAAAAAACAATGTATTAAAAATACAATGCTTGATCAACGTGTTATTGCTGGGTTAGGTAATATCTATGTTTGTGAATCTTTATTTCTTGCTGGAATTTCACCTTTTCAAAGTGCGTGTGAATTAAAAAGACAAGAAATTCTATTATTGATTCAATCCATTCAATCCATTTTGCTTAAAGCGATCGAGGCGGGAGGATCTAGTATGCGTGATTATGTTCATTCAAATGGTGAAAAAGGTTATTTCCAAATGCAATGGAATGTTTATGGTAAAAAAGGCGAATTGTGTAATTACTGTTTACAAAAGGGAAGAAAAACAGTTATAAAAAGAACGGTTCAGGCAGGGCGTTCAAGTTTTTATTGCGAAATTTGCCAAAAATGAAAAAATCATTGAATAATTCGCTTGACGTATGAACAGTAAGCTATTAATAACATGCATTAATGTGTAGTATTAATCCATTTAAACGAAAATAGACAAACAGGAAATCCATGGCGAATATCGCATCTGCGCGTAAGCGTATACGTCAAACTTTAAAACGCACTGAACGTAATAAGGCTCGCAAGTCGCGGGTTCGTACTTTTGTAAAAAAAGTTGAAGAAGCTCTTTTGGCAGGAAACAAAGAAGGCGCTGTTGAAGCACTTCGTCATGCACAGCCAGAATTGCAAAGAGCATGCACAAAAGGTATTATGCACAAAAATACTGTTGCTCGTAAAATTTCTCGCTTGGCAGGAAAGATCAAGAATTTAAAAACAGCTTAGTTATTGGCTTAAATATATACAGCAAATTACACATTTTGCTGTAACTCGCTTTATAAAAGAAAACCGACGAATGAATATCATTCATCGGGTTTTTTTACTTTAAATGTTGAAATAATAAATTATAATCAGGAAAATTTTGGTACTTTATAAAAGTATAAAAGAGGTGTATTTTAAAGAAACCGTTATAAAACATCTGCTTACTTTTCATATTCAATAAGTTTTCTTCACGTATGTCCGAACCCACAAACGAATCTCAAGAATTTAAATTATCGCTTCAGGATGCAGACCCCAATACGCTTAAATCAATATTGGAAATACATTGGGGGCGTATTTGTAGCCGCCTGCAGGTTGAAGTTGGTGAGGTGGAATATCGTACATGGTTGAAGCAAATAACGCTTGGCGCAATTGATGAAGATGAACTGACCTTATATCTACCCACCCGTTTTCTAAGAGATTGGGTTAGAGCTCAATACAACAATAAGTTAAGTCAGTTATGGCATGCTGAACTGCCTCAAATTCGTCGAGTAGAGTTAAAACTGGCTTCAAAAATTGAAAATGATCAAATTTTATCTCATAAAAACAGTTCCGATGCGGAAAAATATTCTGGCATAGATAATATTAAAACAGAATTCTCAAACCAACAAAAATCAGATACTAAACTCAATCATGTTAAGGAAGCCCATTCTATAAATGTTATTAATAATGATACCAGTTTGGGAGATAAGGCAAAAGAAGAAGATAAGCTTCCTTTACATTTACAGTTAGATCCACGATTTACCTTCGAAAATTTTATAGTCGGTAAACCAAATGAATTTGCCTATGCGTGTTCAAGAAGAGTGGCTGAATGCCCTTCAAGCACAGGGTTTAATCCATTATTTCTATATGGTGGGGTAGGATTGGGTAAGACCCATTTGATGCATGCAATCGGATTTGAATTGGCAAAGGCAGGAAACATTTCAATTTCCTATATGTCAGCTGAAAAATTTATGTACCGTTTTATTGCCTCTATTCGTTCTCAATCCACAATAGAATTTAAGGAAGAATTGCGATCGGTTGATGTTTTGATGATTGATGATTTACAGTTTTTAATTGGCAAAGACAATACACAAGAGGAATTTTTCCATACATTCAATGCCTTGATTGATGCGGGTCGCCAAATCATCGTATCTGCCGATAAATCACCTTCTGATTTATCGGGGCTGGAAGATCGTTTGCGTACACGATTAGGGTGCGGAATGGTTGCTGATATTCATGCTACAACTTATGAATTAAGAATTTCCATTCTAGAAGCTAAGGCGGCATCCGCCAAGGTAGTTATCTCACCAAAAGTAATGGAATTTCTGGCTCATAAAATTACTACAAATGTAAGAGAGCTTGAAGGAGCTCTAAACCGTTTAATCGCACATGCAAATCTTTTCGGACGTCCCATAACACTGGAAGCAACCCAAGAAGTTCTTCATGATATCTTAAAATCCCATGAACGACGTGTTACAATTGAGGAAATTCAAAGAAAGGTTGCTGAACACTGCAATATTCGTCAAACGGACATGACATCTGCCCGACGAGCCCGTGCAGTTGCACGACCAAGACAGATCGCAATGTATTTGGCAAAACAATTAACAAGCAGGTCATTACCTGAAATTGGCAGAAAATTCGGGAACAGGGATCATACTACCGTGATGCATGCCATTAGTAGAGTGGCTGAATTGATGGAAAAAGATTCTTCATTTGCTGAAGATGTGGAGTTACTTCGCAGAATGTTGGAAACTTAAGACATTTTCCTGTGGTATTTGTTTTAGAATACTGCTAAACATTATAATTTATAGCATTTTATATTGTTTATATATATCTTGAATAGGTTTTAGTTAATGAAACTAAAGGTTGATCGTACAATATTACTTAAGGCCCTGGCGCATATTCAAAGTGTGGCTGAAAAACGTAATACTATTCCCATTCTTGCCAATGTTTTAATTGAGGTTCAGGATGGACAAATGACATTAACTGCGACAGATATGGAAATCGCAATTGTTGAAACCATTCAAGCAGAATCATTGGAAAATGGCGCTGTTACGGCACCGGCTTCGGTTTTATATGAAATTGTACGCAAGCTGCCTGACAGTGCTATAATCGAACTGACCCATACAAGTATTGATATGCCATTATCGCTAAAGGCGGGTAAGTATGTAACCAGCCTGAATGTATTGGATGTAGAAGAATTTCCTTCCATGACGTCTGGTGATTTTCCCCATAATTTTCAGATTTCAACTGAGGTGCTCAGAAAACTTATTGAACAGACAAGATTTGCTATTTCAACTGAAGAAACGCGCTACTATTTAAACGGCATATATTTTCATATTACAAACAGTGAAAACGAAAATAAATTATGCGCTGTCGCAACTGATGGTCATCGTCTAGCCAAGGTCGAATGTACAATGCCTGAAGGTGCAAAAAACATACCTGGTATAATAATACCCCGCAAGACTATATATGAAATATATAAATTGCTGGAAGAAGCGGAAGAAAATATCCAGATCATGTTATCTGATACCCGTATTCAGTTAAATTTTGGAAGTGTCACATTAACGTCCAAGTTAATTGATGGTACATTTCCGGAATATGAAAGGGTCATTCCCAAAAACAATACAAAGGTTTTACGGGTTGGAAAACAAGATTTTGCTACAGCTGTGGCAAGAGTGGCTGCAATTAGTATGGAAAGATCTCGTCCAGTCAAATTGTCTTTGGATAACAATTCCCTTGTTTTATCTGCGAGCAGCGTTGACCAAGGCAATGCAAAGGAAGAACTTGACGGTTCACAAGTTCAATATGAATCCACGCCGTTGGAAATTGGATTTCAAGCACGATATTTAAATGACATAACCGACCAGATTGACAATCAGGTAGAATTTATTCTTGCTGACAATTCAGCCCCGACAATTGTTCGTGATGTTGATGATCCTTCTGCATTATATGTATTAATGCCAATGCGGGTTTAATATTCTTATTTAGATGCTTATATAATGAGTATGACGAAGCTAGAACGTCTTACTTTAACAAATTTCCGTAATTTTGAACGACTTGTTTGGACTGTTCCAAGCCAAAAAATCGTGGCTTACGGTCCAAATGCAAGTGGTAAAACAAATTTATTAGAATCGTTGTCCTTGTTGGTTCCTGGTAGAGGATTACGTAAAGCAAGAATTGAAGATTTGGCCAATAATAATAATCAAACTCAGGGATGGGGGATAGTAGGTGAATTTTCAAATCAGCAATATGATAGCAATTTTACACTTTCTACGGGCTGTTTTCCTTTTTCATCAAAACGACAATATAGGATTAACGGCAATATAATTCAAAATCAGAATGAAATTACCCACTATCTTGCGGCTGTTTGGTTAACACCTCAAATGGATCGACTATTTTTAGAAGGTCCATCTGGTCGAAGACGGTTTCTTGATCAACTTATAATTAGTCTGGAGGGATATTATGCCAAAGAATTGGCAGCTTATGAAAAATCACTTTTTCAAAGAAATAAATTACTTTCAGCAAATGTGTTGGATCATAATTGGCTGAAAGCAGTTGAAGAATCAATGGCAAGACATGCCGTGGCTATAACTGCAGCGAGAATTAATTTTATCCAGCAATTAAATCAAATAAATATTATACAAAAAGCTTTTCCTGAAACCCTGTTAAAATTAAATTGTTCCATTGCAGATTATCTTATGAAACATCCTGCCTTGGTAACGGAAGACTATCTGAAACAGAAATGGAAAATGAATCGAGATCAAGATGCGGAGAATAGATCAACTGCTTTAGGTTGCCATCGGATGGATGTTGTCTTTTTTGAAAATAAAAGTAATATTTCTGCGCAGATGGCGAGTACAGGTCAGCAAAAAGCGATTTTAATTAGTGTTATATTAAAACTGCTTGAATTAATTAAAACAAATAAGAAAATTCAACCTTTGTTACTTTTGGACGAACCACTAACGCATCTTGATTCCTATCATAGGAAAATTCTACTTTCCAGTCTTCTTGATATTGATAGTTTTGTTATTATCACAGGGAACGAGATATCTGATTTTTATGATTTTGAGAAAAACTACGATTTTTTAAACTTGAATCATGGAAAAATAGTATGATTATTTATTCTTTCTGGTAAAATAAATGTTCTTTTATGCGCATTATTACCCATCTGTTGTTTAATAAAAATAAATATAAATTTAATTATTTCTGGAGCCCCATTGAACATGGTTAATACTAACGATAATTCAATTCATTCATCTCATTTAAATAATGATAGTGATAATGAATATGATGCCTCTTCAATTTCTGTATTAAAAGGGTTGGAGGCAGTTAGGAAAAGACCCGGCATGTATATTGGAGATACAGATGATGGATCCGGATTGCATCATATGGTATTTGAAATCGTTGACAATGCCGTTGATGAAGCCCAAGCCGGATTTG
This sequence comes from Commensalibacter sp. B14384M2, assembly GCF_016101865.1. Taxonomy (NCBI): domain Bacteria; kingdom Pseudomonadati; phylum Pseudomonadota; class Alphaproteobacteria; order Acetobacterales; family Acetobacteraceae; genus Commensalibacter; species Commensalibacter sp. B14384M2. The sequence goes on from NZ_JACFPS010000001.1 coordinate 807,081, forward strand.
CCGATCAGTGTATATTAACGTTATGTAAAGATGGCAGCATAAGAGTCAGGGATAACGGTCGTGGCATACCCATTGATATTCATCCTGAAGAGGGAATAAGTGCTGCTGAGGTAGTGTTGACAAAATTGCATGCAGGGGGAAAATTCAATCAGAATTCCTATAAGGTTTCAGGTGGTCTCCATGGGGTGGGTGCAGCAGTTGTCAATGCGTTGTCTGAATGGATGGAAGTACGTATCTGGCGAAATGGTAAGGAATATTTTATCCGTTTCGAAAATGGTGAAACAGTTCAATCTTTAACGGAAAAAGGATCAAGTGAAGAACCGACTGGTACTGAAGTCACCTTTAAACCAAGTAAAGAAATTTTTACGCATATTGTATTTGAATTTGGAATATTAACTCGCCGCCTACGTGAACTGGCCTTTTTGAATTCAGGTATGGAAATAATCGTTACAGATGAACGTGAAGATGAAGTTGTAAAGGAAGAATTCCATTACGAGGGTGGTCTAAGTGAATTTGTCAAATGGTTAACTAAATCGAAAAATAACATTATTGATCCCATTACCGGTAGTTTCTATAACGAAAAAACCAACATTAAAGTGGAATGTTCCTTGGTATGGAATGATACCTATAATGAGCATGTATTATGTTTCACAAACAATATTCCCCAAAAGGATGGTGGAACTCATCTCGCAGGTTTTCGTCAATCCCTAACACGTATAGTGGGAAAATATGCGGATGAAGTTTTAAATAATAATAAAAAAGGATCCCTTGGATTAATAGGAGATGATATGCGTGAGGGATTGACCGCCATATTATCTGTAAAAGTTCCTGATCCTAAATTTTCATCTCAAACAAAAGATAAACTTGTATCCTCGGAAGTTCAACCCGCTGTTCAGAATTCAATATCTGATATGCTTGGCCATTGGTTTGAAACCCATCCAAAAGAGGCAAAACTAATCATTTCCAAAGCGTTTGATGCTGCTTCAGCTCGTGAAGCAGCACGTAAAGCCAGAGAGCTTACCCGAAGAAAAGGCGTTTTGGACGTTTCTTCCTTACCCGGTAAATTAGCTGACTGTCAGGAAAAAGATCCTGCACAATCGGAAATCTTTATTGTTGAGGGAGATTCAGCTGGTGGTACTGCAAAACAGGGAAGGGATCGCCGTTTTCAAGCAATTTTGCCACTAAAAGGCAAAATCTTGAATGTTGAACGTGCACGATTTGACAGAATGTTAAATTCTGCTGAAATTGGTACGCTTATAACAGCCCTTGGAACAGGTATTGGTAGAGGAGATGTTGAACAAGGTGGCTTTTCTCTTGAAAAGTTAAGATACCACAAGATTGTTATTATGACAGATGCGGATGTGGATGGATCACATATACGTACATTATTATTAACTTTCTTTTTCCGTCAGATGCCTGAACTGATTGAAAAGGGATACGTTTATATTGCGCAACCCCCACTATACAGAGCAAAAAGAGGTAATGAAGAACGATATTTAAAAAATGATGAAGCGCTTGAAGATTATCTATTGAAAAAAGCGATAAATAATACAGCTTTGTACTTGGCCGATGGAACAGAGCTTAGAGAAAACGAGCTTGAGAATCATGTAAAAGATTATTCATCTATACTTCATCGTTTGAGATTTTTTGAAAAATATGCACCTTTATGGATTCTCGAACAAGCGGTCATGTGCGGTGTTTTAAACGAGGATAATATGAATGATCCAAAATGTCGCCAGGAATTACAAGATCGACTTGACAGTTTATCGGCAAAATCAGAAAGAGGATGGCAAATCAGTGTTGAAGATGGAATGAAAATTCATCGTGTAGTGAGAGGTGTCAAGGAATCTTATTCTATACCTTTATCCATTATTAAAAGTAAAAATGCTGCTTGGATTAATCAGCACAGGCAAAAATTGATTACTGATTTTAATGAACCTGCAAACTTGTCCATTGATAAAAGAGATGAAAAAGTGAGCGGTCCATCTTCAGTATATAAATTGCTAATGAATAACGGAAAAAAAGGTTTGGCCATTAATCGCTTTAAAGGGCTTGGTGAAATGAATGATGATCAGCTTTGGAATACAACTCTTGATCCTGCTACACGGACTTTATTGCAGGTAAAAGTGGGGGACCTTGAAAATGCAGATGAAATTTTCACAACATTGATGGGTGATGTTGTGGAACCAAGAAGAGATTTTATTGTAGATAATGCGTTGACCGTTGCAAACCTTGATATTTGATTTCAATGTTCTTTATTAAGTTAAAGATAAATTTAATATCAATATCCGTATTTTAATCCGTTATTGTTATTATTAATAAAATATTATTACATTCATTATTTTATTAGGGATATAGGTTAAAAAATGTTCTGTCCATTTTGTGGAAATGAAGATACCCAGGTCAAGGATAGCCGCACCACAGAGGACGGGACTGCCATCCGACGTAGGCGCATTTGTATTAAATGCAATCAGCGTTTTACAACTATTGAACGAATTCAACCAAGAGACTTGATGGTTTTGAAACGAAATGGACAAAGAGTTCCGTTTGATAAAGAAAAGCTTGTGCGTTCAATCGAACTTGCAATGCGTAAACGTCCTTTTAGGGCTACAGATATTGATCAGATTGCCAATAAACTAGAAAAACAATTTGTTGATTTAGGTGACAATGTTATTACATCTGAATCTATAGGTGGTGCAACCATGGAAATGCTGAAAAAAATTGACAAGGTTGCCTATATACGTTTTGCCAGTGTTTACTGTGATTTTCAGGTTATTGAAGATTTTGCCGAACTTCTTCCTACCCTTGAACATCATGAAAAATAGTAGATTATAATTAATATAAGTTTTTTAATTTTAGGATGATAATGAGCGACCAAAAAAATATAATGAAGAGGCCAAGAACGTTAACCCGAATTGCAGCGGTCCAGGCTATTTTTCAATGGGAACAGGGTATTGAAAAAGCTGCAAATTTATTGATAGAGCAATTTCTGATTCATCGTATTTCACCTGATTTTCATGATGAAACTTATATTGATGGTAAAACTCATATCCCTAACATTCCACTTTTTACTTCTGTTGTTCAGGGATTTGTACATCGATCTCCAGAAATTGATACAATAATTAAATCATCGTTACCAAATGAATGGCCTTTTCAACGATTGGATCCTATTATTAGAGCCATATTAAGAGCTGCAGTTACAGAACTTTTGCTTGATAATATTGAACCACCAAAAAAAGTTATTATCAATGAATATATCGATGTTTCACATGCGTTTAGTAATGGTGATGAATCTGTATTGATTAATGGAATTCTAAATAATCTTGCTAACCGTTTAAGGAAAGAGATGCAAAACAAGGCCTAATTTATGGAATTGCCACCCGAATTTCAGATTATTGATCAATATTTTAAAAAATTAAGTGGCCCTGAAGCTCTTGATCTCACAGATGATGCTGCAATAGTATCTTTGAATCAAAATGAAGAAATTGTTTTGACTATGGATGCTATGTCTGAAGGTGTCCATTTTTTCAAAAATGATCCAGCTGATCTTATTGCTCGCAAATTGTTGAGATGTAATATTTCTGATATAGCTGCAATGGGGGCAAAACCATATGGATATTTATTGGCATTATCACTTCCAGATCAATATTTTAACCACCAGTGGATGAATCTTTTCACAAAAGGATTGGCCCATGATCAAAAGAAATATGGTCTTTCTCTATTTGGGGGGGATACAATAAAAAATTTGAATAATATGACCTTATCAGTAACAATGTTAGGAAAAGTTAGAAAAGGTCAAGCAATACGTCGAAATACTGCTAAACCAACTGACGGGATTTGGGTGACAGGAACCATTGGTGATGCTGCCATGGGTTTATTAGCTTTGGATGGTAAAATATCTACCAATCAGTATTTTATTGATCGTTATCACATACCTCAACCCAGGATTGAATTATCGTTAAATCAAATTGCATCAGCGGCCATGGATATTTCAGATGGTCTTGTACAGGATCTTAGTCACTTAACTCGAGAAAGTAGGGTTGACGCTATTATATATACCAATTCAATACCATTATCAAATGAGGCTAAAAAATTTCAAAAGGACTATTTTCAAACGTATATTACAGGCGGTGATGATTATGAACTTATTCTTACAATACCTGTTAACAAAGAAAATAAAGCACTTGAAGAATCTAAACGTGTTGGTATCAAATTAACAAAAATTGGCTATTGCACAGAATATAACAATGGTCAAATACACATTTTGGATGAATATGATAATGAAATCAAATTGGGGAAATTAGGTTGGAGTCATATTTAAAATTTTAAAAAACTAATTGATAAAAATATATATTTTTTATAAAGCTAGTTGGCATAATATATATTATACGTTTTATATAATAACTTATTAACTTATTTCCATTAATTTTTATATCATTTTTAATGACAAAATTATCTAATTTTTTATAGATATTCAATCGTTAAAAAAATATTAACATATTTTTTTATAATTTGATTTCATTATTGATGGTGACCGAGTTTGTTCCATTCACGACCGTGTCAATGGCCGTCCTGCCATAGGTCGTGGTTTTGCCCCAGCTCACCGATGCATCACCTCTCGCTCCAAACGCGAACCCGTGCGCCCCCACATTGGCATTCGCCCCTATATCCTCCCTGTTCCCGGAACTGGTCCTCTTGCTTCGACTGGTTCTGTATCCCGCATCCAGGCTGATATCCCGGCCCGCGTTGAATATCACGTCGTTCCCGCTGATACTGCTGGCCGTGGCTTTGATATCCTTCACCGCATTCACACTCACTCTCTCTCCAGCCTTTATGGTCGATCCGGTATCCGTGACCGTCGTCGACGTCATGTGACTCTTATTCGATGAATGCGTGAAGGTCGCCGTGATCCCTATAAGGTTGTAGTCAACGGCTGTCGCCGCTCCATGGGCAAACGCTCCCGTCAGGATCCCGCTTTTCCCCAATCCCGCGTTGAGACCCTGGCTCGCCATGTCCGCGGCGTTTAGCGCCTCCATTCTCTCATCCGTCGTGTTGGCCGCCGCAAAGCCCGTCTTCGCAAGATTCGCCAGCAAGCCACTCGCACTCAGGCCTATCCCCGTAAAGCTGTCCCTGTTGAAAGGGGAGAATTATATGAGAATATGATGTTTTATTTATCATCGGTGATTTTGGTTACCTGGAAGAAAGGCTGGCTGATTTGAATGACACGTTTTCTACCCAGCAAGTTGGGATATTGATACAATACCGATGAAACCAAATGGTTTTCGATATAGTCGGGATCACTTGCATTAGTATTCATTACTCCAACACCATCAAAAATTGTCTCATAATAAGGAGTGTTTTTTATACTATCCTCCCAATAACTGTCAGGATAAGTACAAAAATTGATACTTAAAGAAGAATTATTACATTGTAAAAGTTTGTTATCCTTACCAATAGGTCTTACAAATTTAACGTGATAGGTTACTGCATTCATGGTGACTTCATCGACATTACTTGTCCACATGGTGGTTGCACCTGTGCTTGGATCACTTGAATATGGTTCGTAGGCTATAAACCTTTGTTTATATGTATCTAATAATTTTGCATCAATCAATGCGAATACGGTTGGTTTTCCTCCATGTGTCATGGCATATTGCGTATTACCCTGGCTATCAATCCAGTCTATTTTTTTTGGTTTACCATCACCACCAGAATGCGGACCGGTATCCGTTAATTGATAATTTAAATTTTGCAACCTGTCTTCTGTATTCAGTTTTGCCATAGCTATATAATCAGCCAACTTCTTTCCATTTTCGTATCCGTCAGGATCGTTACTTCGTGCTTTAGCTATATATTTTGTCAACCTTTCCGGAACAACGACCCTGATTACATCATCCGTTTTGGAAAGGGGTTTCGCAGTCCCTTTCTCGTTCCATATAGGAATGTAAAACTTGTTGGCACAGGCGGTTAGAGATAAACACAGCATCATTAAACTAGCCAAAGAATAAAGTCTCATTTTGTATCCCCTTTCTTTTCAGTCCGCTCCGGGTTTCTGTCAGCCTGTTCGGCTTTGGGTTTCGGTCCCGCTTTACCGGCCGGCTTTTTGCCTTTGTTTTTGCCCTTCTCAATTTTGGGTGCATTCTGGGCAAGACCTGTCAGGCCACCCGTGATGGCGTCAATGGCTGTGTTGGTGCCATTGAGATTGTCACTGCCACCCATGATCCCGGTAATCGCACTCGCACCGCCAATGATACCGGTATGGATCATGCCGCTGGCTATCTTGTTTATGTCCGTCGTGTCATCGTATTTTATATTATGTCCGTTAACATTTTGTTTTTGAGTTGAATTACTTAAAGCTTCATCAATATTTATAACATTCTTTCTTACTGTCGTTTTTTTACCCTGATGATAATTAGGACTATTGGGATTTAGTCTATTGTCATCCTTTCCGAAAGGACCATCAGGGAAGAAGTGGTTATAGATGATGTTGCCAGCCAATCCACCCGCTGCGCCCGCGGCCGTTGGCCCGACATTGCCACCCCCCATGATCGCCCCGCCAATCGAGGACGCGGCCCCGACTATCGCCGTGGCGTTCGCGCCATTGATCAGGGATTCATCAGGTTTCTTATTCAGGCCGATTTCTGAAAGCGCATGATTCAGATCCAGTTTGTCCTCTTCGTTTTTCACGTTCTCCGCACGCTTGTTCGCACTGACAACCGTGTCGACAATCATGTTGCCATACTTGTTCATGACCTCTGTCGCCTTGTTCTGGAGATTGAAATCATTGTTGATCTTGCCAGGATTGAACTTGTCCTCCATATAGCCGTTGGCCTCGTTGATATCATGCGAGAAATGACCGTTCACGCTGCCCGCGTTCACGGCGATATTGTCCCCGATCACGGATTCAGTCGTTGAATGCTTGTTGTGAACGATGCTGTTGCCCGATATCCTCGTGCCCGTTCCATTCCCGAGTATGTTCCCAGGAATACTTATGACTTCAGTACCACCCTCAACCGTGCCAACCGTATCTATAGCGTATTTGGTATCAAGATTTTGTTTCATCTGGATATCGAAACCGCTCCATATCGAATGGTTCCTGACTGAATTGCCCTGCAGGCTTCCTGTGGTGATCTGGTTTCTGGAGGCATCGGCGGCACTGGTGATGGCGCCGGCTGTCAGAGTCGTGTCCCCCCTCACATTGACATTCAGCCCTCCCGTGCCGGCATAAAGTCCGGACATCTCCTTTTCTGTTGACGCGTAATCATTGTCAATGACACGTATGTCCCCGAAGAAATCACCACTCGTATAGGGCGTGTCAGGTTTTTTAAAATTGGATTTATTATTTTTTATATTTTCTATATCAGAATTTACGTCATTTTGTTTTTTTTCATTGCTTACCTGCTGATTTCCCTCACCAAAATTGTGATAGTCGCTAAGGGGTGTGCTGAACTCCATGCCAACCGTCTTGTTGTTGCTGTGATACCTGTTGACATTCTGCGGCGTTGCAATGGACATGCTGCCTGTGTTGATGGTGATGGAACCGTTGCTTGGTGTTCCTTTGGTGATTGTTCCATCCCCGTTTTTCACATCGGGATTTTTGTTGACAATCTGCGCCCCATTGAGGGCGAGCCTGCCGTTCTCATTATTGATGGTGATCGAGTTTGTTCCATTCACGACCGTGTCAATGGCCGTCCTGCCATAGGTCGTGGTTTTGCCCCAGCTCACCGATGCATCACCTCTCGCTCCAAACGCAAACCCGTGCGCCCCCACATTGGCATTCGCCCCTATATCCTCCCTGTTTCCGGAACTGGTCGTCTTGCTTCGACTGGTTCTGTATCCCGCATCCAGGCTGATATCCCGGCCCGCGTTGAATATCACGTCGTTCCCGCTGATACTGCTGGCCGTGGCTTTGATATCCTTCACCGCATTCACACTCACTCTCTCTCCAGCCTTTATGGTCGATCCGGTATCCGTGACCGTCGTCGACGTCATGTGACTCTTATTCGATGAATGCGTGAAGGTCGCCGTGATCCCTATAAGGTTATAGTCAACGGCTGTCGCCGCTCCATGGGCAAACGCTCCCGTCAGGATCCCGCTTTTCCCCAATCCCGCGTTGAGACCCTGGCTCGCCATGTCCGCGGCGTTTAGCGCCTCCATTCTCTCATCCGTCGTGTTGGCCGCCGCAAAGCCCGTCTTCGCAAGATTCGCCAGCAAGCCACTAGCACTCAGGCCTATCCCGGTAAAGCTGTCCTTATGTTTCTGGTCGCCCCTGAATACATCCTGAACCGCATTGAAGTTCACTGAATCTCCGGACATATTGATATCCCTTCCCGCAATAACATTGGAACCGTTGATATTGATATCCTTGCCTGCATTCAGGTTGACATTACCCTCAGTTGAGATAATGTCACTGGCCGTATGCAGGGAATTGGATGTCGACTTTTTATCAGTGACGTTCTTTTGGCCAATTTGCACGCTCAATTGCGCCTCGTTCGTGAAGAAACCAAACTTCTTCGTCTGGTGATAATCATATGTATCGTTGGAATAGTTGAGCGCGTTCTCGGTTATATTGCCGCCAGCGTTGATATTAACATCATTTTTGGATGCGATAGCCCCTGCCAGGCTAACATCGTTTTTCGCAGTGATGCCGATTTGTCCACCCGCAATGACAGCCGATCCAATATCATTGGTATAGGCTCTTTTTTCCTCGAACGAACTTGAATTGAATGCACCTGATTTATGTCCCCTAACATCGGTGAGGCCCTTGTCCGTGACGGCGTTCAGTCCGATATTGCCCGCGGATGACAGGGCTGCATCACCCCCGACATTCAGGGTGCTGCCCGCAAGGTTCAGGTCACCCCTTGTGGATTGCAGGATGGCGTTTCTACCGGCACTGACCATGGTTCCATAGTTCTTGGTCTGGTTACCGTTAAAGGCCAGCATTTCATGCTTTCCGTAACTGGCGCTGGAGGCGGCGGCATTCAGCTGTGCCGCACCGATATCGATCGAACCGGCCTGCATCGCCATATCGGATCCGGACTGGATGCTTCCACCTCGGCTGATGATGCTGTCACTCGCCTTGATCCCCATGGTTCCAGAGGCAAGGATCTTTCCCTGTGAACCAAGATAGGAGGACGTTCCCCCCTCAACAAGATAGTTGTTGATCGTGTCGCGGTTGATGATCGAGCCGTTCTGGGCATTAAGGGACATGTCCCCGCCCCTTATGGTTCCGCCATCATTGATGATGTTGCCATGTGTGCTGGTGAGCGCGATCGAGTGTGTCCCCTCCATCAGGCCGGAATTGAGAATGGAGCCGGCCTTGATACCGACATCCTTGCCCACGATGGCGGCACCGGATATCACCGCGGTTTTTGGTGAAAGATACAGCTGGGGAACCAGCACCTGTCTGCCATCAACCAGCGCGGGAACATACCAGACAATATCCTTCGCAAGTGAGGCCTGCTGCTCCTTTGTCAAGGCGGTGCCGAATTTGAACCCGTGCTGGTCGGCCTCATCGGTGGCATTGTCGAGAAGTTCCTTCATCATATCAGCGGCATTGTTATATGTTCCACCGACAAAGCTGTGCCCTGTGGCCTGAAGATATTGCTGCTGTATATAGTTGCTGTCAAACCCTGCATCCCCCAGGAACATATATGAGCCGGCAATATTCAGGTGATCCAGCAGATATTGCGACCCATAGAATTTCTGCAAGGATGTATATTGTGGGCGGGTTTCAATAAGATAGCTTGATCCCTCCGGCACGCCACTTGTATTGACCTTACCCTGCTGGGTGGCAGCTTCACTGATTTTGCCCGCATCGTTGATATTAACAGCCCTCCCTACCTTGGCTGGGGCTGTACCGGGTTTGGCAAGGCTTTCATTATTGCTGATATTGTCAATATTACTGTTTCCATTAACATTGATATTACCAATTGTTTTATTACTATTAATATTGCTGTTACCGTTACCATTAATATTAATATTACCATTCGTTTTATTATTATTGATATTGCCGTTATCGATACTGTGAATGTTTCCTCCGGTTATTTCACCAATACTGGCGGTGTCATTGCCCTTAATATCCGGATTAGGCCTGAACAAAGCGTGTCCACCGGCAATGGATGAGAGTATATCGTCAACACTTTCAGACACTCCCTGATAATTAAAACCTGGAAGATGGACATGCAAACCCGGATCAATTCCCTCGGGATTGCCTACCCCACCATATCCTGGAAGCGTGGTGTTTTGACCGTTTACCCCTTTTCCACTTGATGAATTATTGGCCAGATTACCTTCTTCAGGCCCATTCAATCCGTTTCTGCCCGTTTCACTCTGGACAGATGTCAATTGTTTTCCCGAGGGAAGGCTTGGATTGACCGTGACATAGTCATCAGGAGATGCATGTATCTTGATTGTCCGGTTATTAACCTGATTGGCCACTATCCCTATCAGGGTTCCACCTGCCATAATCGTGCCGCTCAATCCGGGGTTATATGAACTATCCCCCCATACATATGCAATATTTTTATTGTTACCATCTAATGGAGGTGGATGTGAATAAGGAGGATTGGCTGCATTGGCTGGATCTTTTGGATATAGGGATCGGCAAAGTTTACCATTGTGACATACCAGTTTAAAAGTTATATCATCTTTATACCCGATATTGTCCAGGGATGACGCATTCAGGGTCAAATCATGACCCGCTTCCAAATGGCTTACATCATTGACAATCTTTCCGGAAGTTTCAATAATCAAGTCATGACCGGCCGTAACAATGGCTGAACTGCCTTTCAAGGTTGTTCTTGTTCCAGTTTCCGTCACCTCAATCCTGGCTTTTGGATTACCCCTACCCTGGGATAGAAACATGTAAAAATAACCACTTGCTGGGGTCCCATCCGCTTTGTACATATCTTTGGGAGCGTAAACCTTGATCATTTTTACATTACCTTTCCAAAAATATTTGTATAAATTGCTATCCCCACCCCAGCCACTTGTATTTAAGTCTTCCTCAAGGGCTATCTGTTTGTTGGATTTTCCGTATCCTTCCTGTCCTTCATCGTTAATAGCCTTATCATAGATAGTAGTGCTGTCAATTGTTTCCGTAACAAGTTTCCCAGTATAGCTGTTGGTAAAAGAGGCGGCCTTGATTGCAATATCCCCATTGGCGCTCTGTGTACGAATTAACCCTCCCTTGTTGATTATATCCCCATCAACATCCATGGCGATAGATCCCAAATCCGACTGGATAACCCCATAATTATTCAGCGTGTTTTGTCCATTATTGCCTTTAATGTTGATTGTCAGGTTGTTTCCGCTACTTAATAGTCCAGATTGATTGTTTTGAAGCGAGGTCCCATCCAAGACCAATCCATTCATGGCCAATATGACACCATTATTTATGATGTTTCTTGCCGTGACATGAATATCGCCATTAGAGGTTATCCCACCATCCTGTCCGGCTTCATAATCTCCATGAATATCGAGATTAACCAGACCACCTTCATTTGCTCCCCCTAACGCCCCGAAGATAATACTGTTATTTTTTAGATCCCCTTCAATTGTTGCATTCAGTGCGGCAGCAGAAAGAATCTGGCCGGTGGATGAAAGTCCATTGCTTAGGACGTGCATATCTATATTACCTGAAGATTGTATAATACCGTTCTCATTCAGGTTTAAAAAGGATAGTGCCTGATTTTGCCGGTTAGCAGCAAGAACCATATTCCCCCTGACATTTTCATCAGTAGCTTGCTGCGTTATTATCATTCCACCCTGATTGTTTATATTATTGGCATAAAGGTTCATTCCTGTTGCAGCTTGCAAAGTTCCTTTGTAATTGTTTAATTCATTTAATCCGTTTCCATTTTGATTTTGCGCGATCGTCGTGCCACCATTTGTACTGATAATTACTCCCTCAGAATTATCCAAAGATGGTGTAAAAATCTGGATACTTTGTTTTGCTTGCAACCATCCTTTATTATTTAGAGCTTGCAAAGCAATCAGATCTGCCATGCCATTTGAGGTGAGAACCTGCCCATATCTGTCCAATGTTACACGAGGCGCAACAAGCGATAATGTTCCTGTGTCTGATCCGATTTGACCATGGGCTTGATTGTGAATAGCCGTATTGGAGTTAAGAACTAAACCTTTAGAGCCATATAAATAACCGTTTTCAAGATTATTGATATCTGCCGAACTATTAGCAACAAGTTGACCTCCTGCAAGAATAAGCCCCTGATTATTCAAAGCGGAAGCAGAAAGCGTTATGTTTCCTTGTTTATAGGCAGTAATCTCTCCATTATTTTGATTTGATAACAAAGAATCAGCTTGTAAATTTATATCCGAATTGGAATATATTCTGCCATTATCATTCACAAACGTATTGGCGAATACAGAGATATTCCCTGACGTATCAATATTTTGAACGATTCCTTGATTTTTCAAATATCCTTTCTGAATATTAAAAATAATAGAACCTTGATCTGCACTGATCATTCCGCTTTGAGTGTTAACCAGGTTAGATGCAGTCAGATTTATACCTTTTCCACCCCATAAATTCCCTTGATTTACAAAGTCAGAACCAATCGTAAGTGATAATAATCCATTAGAAAGAAATTTGCTTTCTGCAGAATTTTCAAGATGATTGACAGCAAGATCTATATCACCAAAAGACTGAACCGTTCCTTTTTCATTTAAAAACTGTTCCAGCGCAAGAGCGGAAGAACCTTGATTGATACGGATACTTCCTTTTTGACTGGTCAATACACCATTATTGTTATTCAATTGTTTAGCTGCAATTGAAAGATCACTAAAAGCCTGTATATTCCCCTGATTGTTGTTAATTATATTAACTGGAACACTTTCCTGAACTGTCGATCCTCTTCCTTGCAATATTGTGTTCGCATTTGTTGATAAAATGACACCATCAAGATTATTATCAATCCTGTCAGCTGTAAGATTGACAGTATTTTTTCCCTGGATCCATCCTCCTCCATTATCTATAACCTGTGAAGATATCTGAACAGTGTCACCAATCAATGAACCAGAAGCAAGCTTTTCATTATTAAAGGAAATTCCAGAATGGGTTGTTTGATTACCTGTGCTCTCTGATGTTTGGATATTTAATGAGCGAACAGCAGATACATATCCGTTATTCTCCAGAACGGAGGAAACAAGCTGTAAATTCTGATGACCAATCAAGATTCCTGCATTGTTAAACTTTGAAGAAAAAACCGTCAGGTCACCTCCCTGAACAAGAATTTGACCAACATGATCTTGGTTAATCCGATTTATGAACTGCTGATTAGCCTTTAAAGTGGCTTTCCCTTTTGCAAAAACGATGCCCTCATTAATCATGGTTAGGCTATTTAGTAAAAGATGACTGTCCACAGCATTTGTTTGAATATTTCCCTGATTAAATAATCCCTGTTGCCCCATCACAGTCAGGGTCAGATCATTATTACCGGTATAAATCAATCCTGAAATTCCGTTTATTAAGGAATTAGAAATTAAATCCAGTCCAGAACCTGCTGCAATCTGGCCATTATTACCAACATTACCAGTATAGGTAGCGTGAATTTGCTTTTGTGCTGTCAATAAAGCCATATCATCACCTTGATAGGCAGCAGCATTGATTATAATATTTCCATTTGCCTGAATTTTGCCTGTATTTGTAATTGATGACAAAGTAGGGATAAGTTGTGAGGGTATAATAGCCAAATCACCATCTAGCGCCAGTATATTTCCTGAATTGTCTAAAAAAGATGTTGATAACGTTAATCCCTTACTGGCTTGCAGAAATCCTCCATTACTTATTTTATCAGAAACATTTAAATGTAAATTATCATCACTTAAAATTTGTCCATTGTCATTTTGCAGGGTTTTAGCCGTCATCTGCATGATCTTTCCAGACTGAATTACGCCTGAATACTGACCCATAGAATGGTTGATAACATCTCCACCCAATGTCAGGGTAACCGCTTTTGATCCATTTATTAACCCTGTATTATTCAGAGAATTTGCTGCAATGTTAATGTCACCTTCTGACTGGATCATTCCGCCTTTTAAAGTATTATCTGTATCGGAAATAGAACCTTCATTAGTTAAGAGATTGCCTATTAATAATTGCGTTGCTGTTTTACCGAATATAGAGCCTGAATTGGACAGAGAAGATGCCGATAAAGTTAAATAACCCTTAGAACTGTAAAGACTTCCCGCATTGAGAAGGCTATTGGCGATGGCAAGTGTTCCATCCCCGTTCAAGCTGCTAATGGAGGCATCTTTGTTATT